>CABSNU010000001.1 GCA_902479135.1 uncultured Collinsella sp.
TGCAGGGAGCGCTCCCGCAAACCGCCTCTTGACAACTTATAGGAGCGTCGGTTTTAATTTCATTATCTTTGTCATGGTCGAGGGTGTGGTAGCAAACGTAGTAGATAGGCCCATTTTGTGGCATACGACCCATACAAGCCCAATCTCAAAGGCTAAAGAGAGCCTCTCATCCACGCCTGTGAGCGAAAACCAAATAGAATGAAAGGCAAATGGAAAAGCTCATCGGCCAGTACGTTGAGATGCTGAACGACAGACATCCCCAGCAAAACGGGGCAAACGCCGGGCCACCTAATGGTTGTCCGGCGTTTGCCCAGATAAAACCTGCCAAAGTCCCTTTTTGGCAGGTTACTCGGCGCTCTTGAGGGCACCGACCATGTCGATCTTATTGAGGGTGCGATTGGTAGCGAGGTTAACGACAATCGTAAAGCCGAAGGAAAGCACCACGGCGAGCACGTAGCTCAGCGGCTCAACCTCGACGTCAAAGTACAGCGACGGCATCTGCAGAATGTACGTAAAGCTCTCGGCCAGCAAGCCGCCCAGCGGCACGCCCAGCGCGGCGCCGATTGCCGTAAGAATCAACGTCTCCTTGTTGACGTAATGGTGTACCTCGCCGCGGCGGAAACCGAGCACCTTGATAGTCGCCAGTTCGCGCTCGCGCTCCGAAATGTTGGTGTTGGACAGCGTAAACACCACCACGAACGACAGGCACGCCGCCATAAAGGTCACAAGTACCACGACCGAATTGATGATAGTGAAGTTCGCCTCATAGTTTTCCCAATGCTCAGCCGTGCTCGAGATGGTGAGCCAACCGTCGCTCTTAAGCTTCTTGCTAAACGCAATCTGGTCAGAAGATGAGCCCTTAAGCAGCGCAAAGATGCCGTTAAGACGCGCGCTTCGGTCGAACGCGCGCTCATAGGTGCTCTGCGTCATATAGAGCGTGTTGCCCAGATAGTTAAGCGAAATGTCGCTGACTTTGACCTTGGCAACGTTGAGCGACGAATCCTGGACGTGTGCTGTATCGCCCGGCTGAATCCCCAGCACCAGCTGTGAACTCTTGCTCAGATACACGTCTCCGTCACGCAAAGACAGCGGTTCTTTGGACTCATCCTCCAGGCGCACGTAATCGCCCAAGTCACCCGTGCGGTCGTTGGGAATCACGATGAGCTGCACAGTCTCGCTCTTGCCGCCAAACGTAAAGGTGACGTTGTCGGTCATAATCGGCAGGGTCGAGGTCACCATCACGTTGGAATCATTGGCCGTGCTGCGCTCATCCAATGCCGCGCACGTCTGCGAAAAATCGTCAGGATTGGCGACCGCCAGCAAGTCATAGCGCGTGATATGCCCGTACTGTTTGGGCGAAAGCGCCACCGACGTGTCGCGAATGCCCATACCGCAGATCACGAGCGCCGTGCAGCCGGCGATACCGAAGACGGTCATAAAGGCGCGCTTTTTGTAGCGGAACAGGTTGCGTGCTGCCACCTTGTTCAAGAAGCCCATGCGGCGCCAAATAAAGCCGATGCGCTCAAGCAAAATGCGTGAGCCGGCGCGCGGAGCCTTGGGGCGCATGAGCGAGGCAGGGGTCTCGGCCATCTCGTGGCGACAGGCGATAATCGTGGCGCCCACCACGCCCACGGCAAACAGCGCCACCGACACAATCGACGACACGATGTCGTACGAAAGCCGCATCTGAGGCAGCGTGTACATGTCATCGAACACCGTAAACAGAAAGAGTGGTAGCCCCACAAAGCCGATGATATTGCCGAGCACGCCGCCGATCAGACAAGCCCACAGCGCGTAGTCCACGTATTTGGACAGGATGCGCCCGCGCGAATAACCGAGTGCCTTATACAGGCCGATGAGCGTGCGCTCCTCCTCGACCATACGCGTGGCGGTGGTGAGACTGATGAGCACGGCGACGATAAAGAAGATGAACGGGAACACCGTGGCGATGGCCTCAATTGACGAGCTATCGCTCTCCACGCTCGAGTAGCTTGCGATATTGCCGCGGTCCTGAATGTACCACGTGCATTCGCCTAGATCGGAAAGCTCGGCGCGGGCATCGGCAAACTGTTGGTCGGCGGCGGCGCGACGCTGGTCCAGGTCGGCCTGCGCTTGTACGCGCTCCTCGCTGCCCTCTGCCATGCGGTTGATGTTATCCTGCTCGATCCCAAAGAGCATATTCGCCTGGCGCTCGGCCGCATCCAAGCTTGCCGGCGTGTCGACCGTCAGCTCCTGAGCGCGCGCTTTCTCACGCTCTTCGCGGATCTTCTCGATATTGCCCTTGGCCTCATTAATCTTTGCCGTATAGGTATCGGAATAGGAGTTAAGGTCCTTGGCCCCCTCAACGACCACGTGGATTGCAGAATAGGACGAAGACGTCGCGGCGTCCTCGCTCACATAGAACTTGTAGTCGGCAGCCGAAGCGGCACGGAAGGCGTTGACGGTCGAATCGGAACTCACATCAGTGGGGTCGAGGACCTCAGCCGTAATGGTGTAATCACCCGCGGCAAACTGGTCCTTGGCGCTTTGATTGGACGAGCTTGCGTCATTGGCAGCAAAACTCACGGTATCGCCGAGCTTTTTGCCCGAAGCCTTCAAGAACTTTGAAGTCACCGCGACCTCATCGGCGCTCTCGGGCAAATCGCCGCTCACCAGCACCGGTTGATCGATATTCTCTTTGGAAAGGCTCTGCACGATTACGCGCTCGCGCGTGGTGCCAACGGCGGTATAGGCAGTCTCGGTATAGATGCCCTCGGCCGTTTCGACGCCATCGACCTCTTGGATGGCGGCGAGATCATCGTCGGTCAGGCCATAAGTCGACTGGACGTTGATATCGTAGACATTCTGCTGGTCAAAGTAGGCGTCGACCGAATCACACAGATCATCGCAGCCCGCCTTAAGACCGCACATCACACTCACGCCGAGCGCGGTGATGACCACGATGGACAAGAAGCGCTTAAGACTGCCTCGGATTGTGCGGTAGATGCCACGGCGAAACACCGCCGGCACCATATCGTTTGAGCTTTGGGCAGTGCGGTAGGTCGTAAAATCCTGCTCGCGCTCCGTGTTCTGCGCGTCGCGGCGTAGGCTGTTTTGGCGGTCCTGATTCATGGGCGCTACCACTCGATTGTCTCGATCGGCACGGGATTTTGCTGGACCGTCTCGCTCTCCACGCGACCACTCTTAAAGCGGATCAGGCGATCGGCCATGGGTGCGAGCGCGGAGTTGTGCGTGATGATGATGACCGTAATGCCCTGCTTGCGGCAGGTATCCTGTAGCAGCTGCAAGATCTGCTTGCCGGTTTTATAGTCGAGTGCACCCGTAGGCTCGTCGCACAAAAGCAGCTTGGGGTTCTTGGCCAGCGCGCGGGCGATGGACACGCGCTGCTGCTCGCCGCCCGAAAGCTGTGCCGGAAAGTTGCCCAGGCGCTCGCCCAGGCCAACCTGACGAAGTGTCTGTTCGGCATCGAGCGAATCGGGGCAGATCTGCGCCGCGAGTTCGACGTTCTCAAGCGCCGTCAGGTTAGGGACCAGATTGTAGAACTGGAAGACAAAGCCAACATCGGCGCGGCGGTATTCCACGAGCTGTGCCTCGTTGGCGGAGCTCACGTCGCGCCCGTCCACCGTCACGGTGCCGGAGGTTACCGTATCCATGCCGCCCAGGATGTTGAGCGCCGTGGTCTTGCCGGCACCCGAAGCGCCCAGGATAATGGCGAGCTCACCGCGCTCGACCGTAAAACTCGCGCCGTCGAGCGCGTGAATGCGGGCGTCGCCCTCGCCGTATGCCTTGATGACGTCTTTGAATTCGATATAGGCCATCGATTAATTCCCATCTGGTCGGATAACTCTTTAGTATTACCCATTTCCCACCTACCAAAAAGGGACAGGTTTATTTTGGCAGGTTTTATATGGGGAAATGGCGGCTATAGATAAGGCGCCGGGAAGGCAGAGAAATCATCGACGGGGTCAGGCCGACCGCCAAACACAACGCACGTATCTCAATCTGTCAGCCAAATCATTCGAACAGCTGTTCGTTTCTATGATATGATTCCGTTATCTAAGCAGGCCAATACGCAGAAAGGCGGCCAACATGGCGTTCGACTTTAAGAAGGAATGCGAGGAGCTCTACAAACCTGCAAGCAAGCCGAGTATCGTAACTGTCCCGCCTATGAGCTACGTTGCCGTTCGCGGCAAGGGCGACCCAAATACCGAAGGTGGCGAGTATCAAAACGCCCTGTCGCTGCTTTACGGCATCGCCTATACCGTCAAGATGTCGAAGAAAGGCTCAAGGAGTATCGAGGGCTATTTCGACTTTGTGGTACCGCCGCTCGAGGGTTTCTGGTGGCAAGACTCCCCTAGCAGCGACATCGACTATGTGCGCAAGGACGATTTCAACTTCATCTCTTGCATCCGTCTGCCCGATTTCGTCACCCAGGCAGACTTTGACTGGGCCGTCGTGGAAGCCACAGCCAAAAAGAAACTGGACTTTTCCGCAGTCGAGCTGCTTAAGGTTGACGAGGGCCTGTGCGTACAGTGCATGCATACCGGACCTTACGACAACGAACCGGCGACCGTGGACGCCATGCATGAATTTGCGGCAGAGCAGGGTTACGCCCTCGACTTCTCCGATGTTCGCCTTCATCACGAGATCTACCTCTCCGACCCACGCAAATGCGCGCCGGAAAAGCTCAAGACCGTGGTTCGTCATCCCATCAAGCGCGCTGGGTAGCGTGGGGTGCCGTACCGTGTATCAGGTTTGAAGCTAGCCGGCCGACAGCTTCAGGTTCATCCGGTGGTTTTCTTGACGCGATTTGCCGCATCCTATAAGTTTGTTTTACTAAAGCTGGAAAGCCTCTCAACGATGCGCAACTCCAGCTCTTTTTTTCATTCTGCATAATCAAAAGGGGACGCCGTTTCCGTAGACGATGCCATCCGGAAACGGCATCCCATTCTGAGGCGATATTCTGGGTCGCGGTTTCCGCTTGGGGCACCATTCGGAAAAGTGGTTGCCCAAAACTACACGGCCCAGACCATCGGCAATACAACCGTCTACGACCTGCAGGAGTAATTGAGGCTTCTTACCGTCAAACAAAAGGTGCCATGAAAGGACAGCGACTCGTCCTTTCACGGCACCTTATTCATGCAAAGCGTTCGAGCGTTATTCCTCGTATGCGCCCTCAAGCCGAAGCAGCCACTCTTTGCGATCAAGCCCGCCGGCATATCCATTGAGCGAGCCGTCGGCAGCGACCACGCGATGGCACGGCACGATGATCGAAATAGGATTGCGCGCGACCGCAGCCCCCACAGCACGGGGAGATACAACGGGGGCCTCGTTACCCGGCACACGATGCCGCGCCGCAACGCGCTGGGCGATCTCGCCATACGTAGCGACCTCACCACGCGGAATAGAAAGCAGCTCAAACCAAACCTCACGCTGAAACGCCGTGCCGATCATATGCAACGGTGGCGTAAACCGAGGCTCCTGACCCGCAAAATAAGCATTCAGCCAAGCCCAAGAACGCTCAAGCACCGATGAGGCCGCGCCATTCGCCGGATTCACCGAAGACATTCCCCCAGCACCAGAAACCGCATCGGCACCCTCGACATGCTCTGCATTCTCTTTGAGCAGCGTAGAGCCAAAGTGGCTCTGCCCCTCAAACCAAAGCCCCGTCAAACCGCGGCCATCAGCGGCAAGCAGGATTTCGCCCAAAGGCGAAGCAAACGTCGTCGTGACCACCAGCGGCTCCTTTCAAAACTCCGCAACATGATACCGCGAATTGTGCAGACAACCCTACTCAGCCCCAAAGTCACCTCAGGCAGCAGGCGCGTCAGCGCCGCCGCTGCCGCACGACCCCAAGGTCCCCCAAGGCGGCAGGCGCGAAGCGCCGAGGCCGCCGCCGGGACCAGGGCCCGCAACAGCAACGTGCCCCCACATCAGCCCAGCGGCCCCAACCAACAACGGCCCCATCGCAGGCCGCTCGCAGCAGCGTCACCGCAGGCGGGGGCCGGGCTTAGTTTTCAGAACACTCCGCAGACCGGTGTGGCGCCTTGTCCGCGGCTCCGAAGGAGCAGGACAAGGCGCCACACATGGTCGAGGACGTTCTGAAAACTAAGCCCGGCCCCCGCCGGACAGGTCCACCGCTACTCGCAGAGCAGCTTAGCGATCTGGACGGCGTTGGTTGCCGCGCCCTTACGGATTTGGTCGCCGCAGCACCAGAAGGTGATGCCGCGCGCGGCCTCGGGGTTCGAGATGTCGCGACGCACGCGGCCGACCCAAATCAGGTCCTGGTCGGACGTATCCATCGGCATGGGGAAGCGGTCGTGTGCATCCTCGGCAGCCATATCGTCAACCAGCTTGACGCCAGGAGCGGCAGCCAGCGCAGCGCGGGCCTCATCAACCGTAATGTCGCGCTCAAACTCGAGCGTAATGCTCTCGGAGTGCGAGCGCAGCACGGGCACGCGCACGCAAGTGCAGTTCACGCGCAGCTCGGGCAGGTGCATGATCTTGCGGCCCTCGTTCTGCAGTTTCATCTCCTCGGAGGTAAAGCCCTCCTCCTTGACGCCGCCGATCTGCGGGATCAGGTTACTCGCCAGCTGAGCGGCAAACGCACGCGGCTCGGGAATCTCCTCGCCACGGCCCAGGGCAGCCAGCTGAGCCTCGAGCTCCGCCATGCCGGGGGCGCCGGCACCCGAAGCTGCCTGATACGTCGAGACGATCATACGCTTCACGCCTGCAAGCTGATGCAGCGGCCAGGTGGGAACCAGGCCGATGATGGTCGCGCAGTTGGGGTTGGCGATAAGGCCGTGATGCCACTTGATGTCGTCGGCGTTGATCTCGGGCACGACCAGCGGCACCTCGGGGTCCATGCGGAAGGCATGGCTGTTGTCGACCACGACGGCGCCGCGCTTGACGGCCTCGGGCAGCAGCTCCTTCGCGATGTCGTCGCCGGCAGCGCCGAGTACGATGTCGCAGCCCTCAAAGGCCTCGGGGCAAGCCTCTTCGATCACGATCTGCTCGCCGCGGAACTCAACGGTCTTGCCCGCGGAACGCGCACTCGCCAGCAGCTTTAGCTTACCGACCGGAAACTCCTGCTCGTTGAGGCACTCAAGCATCTGGGTGCCCACGGCTCCCGTCGCGCCCAAAATAGCAACCGTGTACTGTTTCATGCTTCCCCCTTTAAAGGTTGTGGCTTTTGCCCGCACGCCGAGCAGGCCGATTATTGTTGCCAGTGTATACAAGAACGGGGCAGGCACGAAACCCGCCCCGTCGAAACGAAACCGAAACGAAACGCCCCGCCGTAGATTTTTGAGGCGAGTCCCAAAAATCTAGCGAGATAGCAGCTACTTGTGGAGCGCAGCCAGAGCGGGATCGGCCGGCGCGGGAGCCTCCAGGTCGGAGACCTTCACAATGCCGTTTTCGTCGGAGAAGGCACGGTAAATGGTCTGGATCGCCAGGTCAAAGTCCTTCTCCTCGACACCGATGATGATGTTGATCTCGTCACAGCTCTGCGAAATCATACGCACGCTCACGCCAGCCTGGCCAAGCATGCCAAACAGGTGGCCCGAGATACCTGCGCGGCCGCGCAGGTTACGGCCGACGGTCGCGATAAGTGCCAGACCCTCGACAACCTCGATCTCGAGCGGCTCGACCTCCTGCTGAATGTCGCCCACAAGCGAGTACAGCGAATCGTGAACGTCCTGCTCCTGCACCACGGCACCAAAGCGGTCGACGCCGGTGGGCATGTGCTCAACGGAAACGTCATAGCGCTCGAACACCGAAAGCGCGCGGCGCATAAAGCCGACACGGGGCTTGGTGCGGTCGCGGGCCACATTGATGGCGACAAAACCGCGTTTGCCGGTCACGCCGGTAATGATGGGCTCTGCCTCACCCTCGTCAGCCGTCTCGCTAATGATGGTGCCGGGGTCCTGCGGCGCGTTGGTGTTCTTGATGACCAGCGGAATGCCCGCCTCGCGTACGGGGAACACGGCCTCCTCGTGCAGGACGCTTGCACCCATGTACGAAAGCTCGCGCAGCTCCTCGTAGGTAACGCGCGCAATGGGCTGAGCCTCGGGCACGATGCGCGGGTCAGCAGAGTAGAAGCCCGAGACGTCGGTCCAGTTCTCGTATAGATCGGCACCCAAGCACTTGGCCAGGATCGAACCGGAAATATCGCCGCCGCCACGGTCGAGCAGCTTGATCTGCCCCTCACGCGTCGCGCCGTAGAAGCCAGGCATAACGAAGCCGCCCCGCTGACCGTACTCCTGCACCAGCTCGGAGGTACGGTTCATGCTGAGCGTGCCGTCGTGATGGAACGCCACAACCGTCGCGGCGTCCAGGAACGGCAAACCCAGGTACTCGGCCATCAGGCGAGCGGTGAAGTACTCGCCACGGCTCACGAGCTCCTCGGTGGAGTAGCCGCCCGAGCGGGCGCGCTCGGCAAAGGCCGCGAACTCCTCACGGATGGGATAGGTGAGTTCCAGCTCGTCAGCGATATCAAAATAGCGCTGGCCAATGTCCTCGAGCAGCTCCTCGCACGACACGTGGTACTTAACGTGTGCGTTAACCAGGTAAAGCAGATCGGTCACCTTGGTGTCGCCCTTAAAGCGGCGACCGCAGGCGGAAACCACCACAAAACGGCGAGCCGGGTCGGCATCGACGATGGCCTTGATCTTCTTAAAGTGTTCGGCGTCGGCGACCGACGAGCCGCCAAACTTGGCAATCTTAATCATGGGCTGGAGGTTACCTTTCTAAAAAGCCTCTGCGAACCTATTTTGCGCGCTCTGATACCATGGTCTCACCGATTGGGACCAAGGCATCCGAGGAGCAGTGTTATATGGGAACTTATCATAGTACACGAGGACGCACTTTATCGTGCTCAAGTAAGGTGGCAATCCGCACCGGCATCGCTCCCGACGGGGGTTTGTTTGTCTCGGACGAGCTTGGCACCCAGCAGGTCGATATCAGCTCGCTTGCAGATAAATCGTACTTTGAAATCGCTCAAGATGTGTTGGGAATGTTACTGAATGATTACACGGCCGAAGAAATTTCGGCGTGTGTCGACGAGGCATACCGTGGCACGTTTGCGAGTGAAGAGGTTACGCCGCTTGTCAAACTCGACGCTGCGCCGGGCGCTGACTCCCCCCAGACCTATGTGATGGAGCTCTTTGGCGGCCCCACGAGCGCCTTTAAGGACGTCGCCCTGCAGATGCTCCCCCGTCTGATGGCCCGCACTTCCGCCAAGGACGGCGGCACCGAGCGCATCATGATCGTCACCGCCACATCGGGCGACACGGGCAAGGCCGCGCTCGCCGGTTTTGCCGACGCTCCGGGCACGGGCATCACCGTCTTTTATCCCGAGGGCAAGGTCAGCCGCGTCCAGAACCTGCAGATGTCCACGCAGGAGGGCGACAACGTCGCCGTCTGCGGCATCCGCGGCAACTTTGACGACGCCCAGAGCGCCGTCAAGCGCATCTTTGCCGATAAGGAGCTTGCCGAGCGCCTGGAGGCCGCTGGCACGGTGCTTTCGAGCGCCAACTCCATCAACGTCGGCCGCCTGGTACCGCAGGTCGTCTACTACTTTGCCGCCTATGCGCAGCTGCTGCGCGCCGGCGCCATCGAGGCCGGCGACGCTGTTGAGTTCTGTGTGCCCACCGGCAACTTTGGCGATATCCTGGCCGGCTACTATGCCAAGCGCATGGGCCTACCCGTCGCCAAGCTCGTCGTGGCCAGCGACAAGAACAACGTGCTTGCCGACTTCTTGACCACCGGCGTCTACGACCGCAACCGCCCGTTCTTCACGACCATCTCGCCGTCGATGGACATCCTCATTAGCTCCAACCTGGAGCGCATGCTGTACTTCCTGTCCGACGGTGACTGCGAGCTCGTTGCCGGCCTTATGGAACAGCTCGCCCAGACCGGTCGCTACGAGGTGCCCGCCGAGCTGCTGACCAAGATCCAGAGCGTGTTTGGCTGCGGCTGGGCCAGCGAGGACGAGGTCCGCGCCGCTATCAAGAGCTGCTGGGACGCCAACGGCTACGTAATCGACCCGCACACCGCCTGTGGCTATCACGTCTTTGAGCAGGTCGCTCCCGCCGAGGGCGCCAAGGCCCGCGTGCTGCTTTCGACCGCCAGCCCCTACAAGTTCCCACGCGCCTGCTGCGACGCCCTGGGGCTCGACGTTCCCGAGGACGACTTTGAGGCTATGCGCGTGCTCGAGCAGGCAACCAACACGGTTGCCCCGGTCCAACTCGCCGAGCTCGAGTCCAAGCCCGTCCGCTTCGAAGACGTCTGCGACGTCGACGAGATGGCGAGCTACGTCGAGTCCGTAGCAAAAAAGATGGCTACCAACTAAACCCCTCATTAAGCGCCGGCGAAAGCCGGCGCACCTTCTTTCATCAGATAACCCCCGGGATGATGACGAACGCGCACAGCGTGCCTGGCTGTTTAGTTCGTCGCGAGTTCCGCACGCAAAGGAAAGCACTTAATGTGCTTTCCGTCTTGCGCAGGACTGCCCGAGCAGCGAACTAAACAGCCAGGCACGCCAGGAGGACTCACATGATCAAGATCACCGTCCCAGCAACCAGCGCCAACCTAGGCATCGGCTACGACACCCTCGGCATGGCCGTCAGCCTCTACTCGCACTTCACCTTCGAGCGCGCCGACAAGCTCACCATCACGGGCTGCCCCCAGGAGTTCCAAAACGAAAATAACCTGGTCTACGTGAGCTTTGTGGATGCACTGGCCGCATGGGGCGAGCCGGCCTTCCCCGTCGCTATCGACATTCAGACCGACGTGCCCGTCGCCCGCGGCCTGGGCTCAAGCTCCACCTGCGTTGTCGCCGGCATTATGGCCGCCGCCGCACTGACAGGCCACACCGTCGACCGCGCTGAGCTCGTCCGCATTGCCACCGAGGTCGAGGGCCATCCCGATAACGTCGCCCCTGCTATCCTGGGCGGCGCCGTCTGCTCCTTTACGCCGACCGATTCGCTCCCCCAGTGCCTGCGCTACGAGGTGAGCGATCGCCTGCGTTTTATTACCGTGATTCCGCCCTATGAGGTACACACGAGCGAGGCGCGCAAGGTCGTGCCGCAGGAGATTCCGCTCTCCACCGCCGTGTGGCAGATGGGCCGCATCGCCGGTATGACGCGCGGCCTGGAGACCGGCGATCTGGACCTGATTGCCGCCGCCAACGACGACCGCATCCAGGAGCCCTATCGCCGCCGCCTCATCCCCGACTACAACGCCGTGCGCGACACCTGCCTTAACGGAGGCGCCAAGACCATCTGGATCAGTGGCTCCGGCTCGACCCTCATGGCCGTGACTGACGACACCATCGTGGCAAAGTTCCTGCAGGTCAAGCTGCGTGAGCAGTTCCCCAAGTGTGACACGCATATTCTGACGTGCGACACCGAGGGCGCTCAAATCGAGTACCTGTAGCGCCCTGCCTCATTGCTCTCACCGGCCCCCTTGGGGCTTCCCCTGAAAACGTCCTCGATCATGAATTGCCCCGTCGTGCGCTTCGCGCGACGGGGCAATTCGATCTGCGGATTGTTTTCAGGGGAAGCCCCAAGGGGGCCTGCGCAGCCTCGAAAGGATAATCGCATTCGCTGATTTAATCTTGTGCTCCAACGGAGCCACGGACGAGAGGCCTTCGCGCTGCGGAATAATTTTGAGGGGAACACCCCGACCATCCCTGCGTTTACCTTGCTGAGGATGTCTACAGGAACCCACGCTTTGAAGGGGCGCCGGGCAGATAGGGGCTTTTTAAGTTACATAATAAACTGTTTATCTATGCTACTATTTAACTAGGCATCGCAGTATGGAGGTGGTCAAAGAGTTACGCACACTCAAAGCTTCGTTTTTCCTCTCGATACTTTTGATATTACCGATATGTTTCTCGTTTAGCCCTTCGACTGCTTATGCTGCAGAAAGCGATGCTGTCGCAATTTCTGGCGCAACCCAAGATTTTGATTTAACGAAAGGTCCCGAGCAGTCTCATCAAATCAAGCTTAAGGATGGGACCGTTGCAGTAATAGGAATTAAAAAAACCAATGAGCCCAGCCTGATATGGGACAGTTACTACAACAACGCATCTGGAACTTGGACTATCTATTACAACAGTCCTTTTATTTATCGCGAATTCAAGATCAAGATAGCGAACTCGCTCATTACCAGCGCTTGGGGACAAAACTATACGACTATCGGCTGTACGGTAACTAACGAGTCCTTTATATGGAACTCGAAACAGGCGACATATCGACTCAACTATGAATCGATGGGGATGACGTCCGGTATCGCCGTGTTGCAAGCGACCATGGAAGGCAGCACGCTCCACACCTATGCAAACTAGACTCACATCAATTGAGGAAGTTCAATGATCCCAATTCCTGCACGCTCAGACATTATGATCGCTCTCGTTTGGATTCTCATCGGAGTGCTTATTTGGCGTATCTGCAAATGGGTTAATAACAAGAAATAGTTGATAAAACGTATATGCCATTTATGCGATGCTTGGGGCCGTTAAATCGGCCCCTATTTCTATAGCTTTTCAAGCAGCTGTCACCCATTTGGAAGTCGCAATGCCATTCATACGATTTCGGCCCTTTAAGCCGCTTTCTATTGGTAGGGACTCTTGCTGGTAAGGATTGCTTACTAGATACAAACCTCGGCAATAAATTGGGTTAGGCTGCGCTGGTTTCTTTGTATTCGAAGACTGGCTCTAGGAGATCTTCGATGTTGCAGTGGAGGGCTTTTGCTATGGCTCTTACGCTTGTTACCGAAGCTTCATTGATGTTTCTCTGGCGCTGCTCGTACATTTGGATTGAGCGGAGTGATACGCCCGATTCGTATGCCAGGTCTTGCTGGGTTTTCTTAAGCATCTTCCTTGCTAGCGCCAGTTTGGTTTGACGAGGTGTTTTCTTCGCTATATCGCAAACAAGACGCGCCACACGCTCCTCTGAGGCTTCGTGCCAGGGGTAATACATATTGCACAGCGCATCGAACGGAACGGCATGCAGCAGGTCTTCGAAAGACTCGCCCAGACGCCATTGCAGATATGCCAATATCCAGCCCGTCCAATACTCCGGCGTCTTCTCAAAACGATAGGTGCGGTCCGGTATAGACCCGCTTTGATATCCCGACCTTTCGGCGATAAGTGCGAACAGCTCAACACCTGATTTTCCCGATACGACCCATGCGTTGCCGCGCTCAAACTCGCGAGCTACGCCGCTCAGGCAAAAGAGCTCAGCGATCTCGGACCCTTCCGCTCCATAGTCGTTCACGGCATAGTCAAAGCAGTCGCCAAGGTTGTTCATTGCGTCCTCGAGGTAGTAGACGGGGTACGTCCTACTCGGACCACAACTCGTTAACTCTTGGATCATCCAAATCAACCCTCCCCGCCATTAAATCCTTGATGTCGATACCTTCAGAATCAAATCCATTTACCGTGTCCAAGTACTTGCGCCGAGCGTTCTGCTCTCGCTCAAAACGCTTGGGATAAAACTCAGATCCCGAAGCCGGCTTCCAATCGCAGAATCTAATCGCCGAGAATGCGCGCTCACTCATAAGAGCATATTGAATGCCTAGATCGCCCAGGCGCATAATGCGCTGAAGTTGTCGGAGCGAAATCATGCCATTAACAAACTGCCTTGCAAAAGAAAAATACGAGTCGTCGGCACGATAGCCCCGAATAACGTCGTAAGAAGAAATATCAATCAAACAGTTATCAAGCAGAAATCGAAGTCCGTCGCGTGCTAGCGGCGTCGAGACATTAAACTCCCGGTTGTCGGCCAAAATCGCAAGCCAATTGAGGATTGAAAACTCCCCAGACTCTAAATCCAAGACCGAAAGGCCATCTAAATCAAGTTCATATCGATTTGCAATGCCATCCGACTCGGTCCGGCATGCCCATTCCATCGCCATTTCTTCATGTGGCGTGCAATAAAACCCGCGCCCATAGTCATTGAATTGTCTGCATTTATCCAACGACGGATGCTCGACAACAACCTCCGACCCGTGCCAAAGCTCCATATCGACCTCCAAACAAAAATATCACCCCAGTGATAGTTTACCAATAACTATCACTGGGGTGATATAGATAGACAAAAGTTGTTTGACAGTGCGGCATGCCCTAGAGGCAGGCCTCGGCGATGCGCTTTTTGAGTTCGTCGATGCCGGTACCGGTCTGGGAGCTCGTGATGATTACGTTTTCGGCCGGGACGTTGAGCTGCTTTTTGATGGCTGCTGCCTGGCGAGCCTGCTGGGTGCGGCTGAGCTTGTCGGCCTTGGTGAGGCAGACGATAAAGTTGAACTCGTTGCCCTGCAGGTAGTCGATCATGTCATGGTCGAGCTTGCTCGGGTCGTGACGAATATCCACCAGCGACACGACCAGGTTAAAGCTGCGCTCCGAGTCGAAGAAGTCGCCGATAAGTTCTGCCCAGCGGTCACGCTCGGCCTTGGAACGACGGGCAAAACCATAGCCCGGCAGGTCGACAAAGTGCACGTCGTCGGCCTCGAAGAAGTTGATGTTGCTCGTCTTGCCCGGTGTGCTCGAAACCTTGACGAGGTTCTTGCGGCCAAAAAGCTTGTTCATGATCGACGACTTGCCCACGTTGGAGCGGCCGACGAAGCTCACCTCGGGGCAGGTGGACTCGGGAATCTGCGAAACCTTGCCATAGCTGGCAACGAACTTGGCAAGCTGGTAGTTAATGGAATCGGCCATGGACACTCCTTGGTCGTAGGTTCTTACAAAAGAGCGCGCTAATAGATAGCAGCGATACGGCGAACGATATCGAGCGTAATGCCACTCGCGGTACGGGCATACTCGAACAGGTCGAACTCGCGGTCGCAAATCGCATCGTACGCTTCATCACAATTATCGCTGATAGCGCGCAGCACCAGGCAATCGACACCATTTTTAGTTGCTACATGGGCAATCGCCGCGCCCTCCATGCCGACACAATCGGCATGCGTCGCCTCGATGGCATCATTGCGCATGGCGGCACCCGTCACAAAACGGTTGCCCGTGGCAATCGTGCCGACCAGGAACTGCTTTGCGCCCTCGCTCGAGGCGGCTGCATTTGTCGAAGCGTTGACAAAGCCACGCTCAGAAAGCACATCGGCGGCAATATCCACCAGCGCAGGCGTCGAGCCAAACTCCTCGAGCCCCGGTGCAGACTCGGCGATAAGCGCGGTATCGGTATCCAGATAGCGCAGGCGTTTGCCGATGACCACGTCGTCGATATGGAGCTTGGGGTTCAAACCGCCCGCGATACCCGAAAGCACAACTGCCTGTGGAGCATACTTGCTAATGAGGTGCTGTGTTGCGGCGGCAGCGTTTACCGTGCCCATACCCGCCGTTGTGGCGACAAGCGTCAGGCCGTCGAACTCACCGCTCACAACGGTCAGGCCCGCCTCCTGTGCCTCGCAGACGTCGCTCAGCTCTTCCTTAATCTGCATGATCTCTTTTTCGAGTGCACCGATAATCGCGATGGTAGCCATGCCATTCCCCAAACCTATACGAAATTCTCAACCACGGTATGGTACCAGCATTTTGTTTGACCTCGTCAAACGAACACGCTAGGCCAGTGCAGCTCGCGTATCAAACAGAGCCTTTGCAATCGCAGCCGTAACCTCGCTCGAGCGGTCGCTCCACGGCATCGATGTCATGATGCTCATGACATAGGTACGGCCATCGATGTCGATAAGGCCCGCATCGCATGTCGAATAGCAACCATCCTCGCTAATCCAGCCTGCCTTGTTGCGCACCAAGGCTTGGTCGTCGGCAATCCCATCACGGATAAATGAGCGCGATGTTGATGACAGCAGTTCAGATAACCACTGGGAGGTCTCACTGCCACAACTCAGATACTCGCTCATCTCGCGCCACAACTTGGCCGAGGTGCGCGGGCAATAAGTGGGAAAATCACTCATCGGATCGAATGCGGTATCGTAATCGACGCCAAGACCGACAATCCAATCCTCGTAACCGACACGGTCAAACGCCGCACGCAACGCGATAAACGAATCGTTGTCCGAATTAACGACCGAGGCCTCGATCAGGTCGCGCACCGTCTGCCAGCCCATGTTGTAGCCGCCATAGGTGCCAAGGGAATCATCGAGTGAGACCTGGCCCGTCTCGACCAGAGATTCGCAGACGTAGAGTACATAGAGCGCCTTATAGCTGCTCGCACCGTACACCTCGGCGTCCGCGTTATACGTCACGCCCTTGCCGCTCGATAGGTCGTAGAACACTACGCCCACATCCCCCAGCTTCTGCGCCTGACTCAGGGCATCTTGGAGCACGACGAGGCTCTCATCCTCCAGGGCGGGGATCTGGTCATCAACCAGTGAGAAGGTCTGCACGGTATCGCCTGAGGGAATATCGTTAAAGTCCGCCTTCGAAAGCCTCGTCTTGAGACTCGCCGTCGACAGAGTTTGGCTTGCGGTGGCTTTAGATTCAGAGCCCTTTTTGTTTTACGTCTGTACCGTTGACGCATCTGAGTGTGCCATTCGCTCCGACGCGTAGGTTTTGGCGGTAATTCCGAGGATAATAACCGCCAACGTCAGCATCCCAATGGCGGCGATCTTCGTCACGCGGATGCGAGCGCCAGCAAGGCCACGCGAAGACGTGCCCTTCGTCTCATATCTGCTGCTATGCTGCGGCACATACTCGTCCCGCGATGCGTTGTTTCGCACGTGGTCTCCTGACTGCTACCGTTCATATACGAGCAGCATAATACCGAGCAGGCATTTCTTTCCAAAGATATTCAGCGGCGTTTAAGGTGTCTTTAAAGAAACCACAAGCGTATTTATCCAAATGGCACGATTCTGTTGCGCATCTCCGCCCAAAACGCAGTTGCGGTGGAATAGTTCCTATTTGGGCGGCATAAGCCGAAAAACAAGAACTATTCCACCGCAACTTGACGGGGCTCTTTGGCAATCAACTTGGCGCCCAGGGGCACTCATTTAAGTCTGTCCCCAATGAGTGCCCTTGGGGAGCGAAAATGGCTCGCTAGCCGATGGCGTTTTTGAGTTCCGCGCGGCGCTTTTTCATGCCCGTCATGACGGCGTTGCGCAGCTCGGGCATGCGCGCGGCATCCATCTGTGGAACGCCCTCGAGCTTATAGGGAATGCCCAGTTGCTCATACTTGACGACACCCATCGTGTGATACGGCAGCATCTCCAGGCCAACCACGTTATGCCACGGGGCGATTAGACGACCGAGCGCCTCGCACTCCTCAACCGTATCGGTGATACCCGGCACCACCACATGGCGGATAACGACCTTAATCTTGCGACGCGCGAGCTCATCACCAAACGCCAGAATGCGTGCGGGATCGCAACCGGTCAGCTTTTTATGCTCGACGGGATCGGCGTGTTTAATGTCAAGCAGCACCATGTCGATCTCGTTGAGTACGGCATCGAACTTCTCGGGATGCGCGGGATCGAACGCATAGCCGCAGCTATCCAAGCAGGTATGCACGCGACCATCGGGGTTATTGTGCATGGCGCGGAACAGGTCGGCTAAAAACGCGGGCTGCAGGAGCGGCTCGCCGCCGGACACCGTAATACCGCCGCTGCGGTAAAACTCATGGTTGCTCTGGAACTCGTCCATCAGGTGCTCGACGGTCACCATGGTGCCGCCGTTAACCGACCAGGTGTCGGGGTTGTGGCAATACGCACAGCGCATGGGGCAGCCCTGAACAAACACCACAAAGCGGATGCCGGGTCCATCGACCGTTCCCATCGTCTCAATCGAATGCACGCGGCCCAGGGCAAACGCGGAGTCCTCAGGACGAGCGTCCACACCCTCGAGCGTCATCTCAGCCATTCCCGCTACCTTGCCTCTCATTGGTTTTAGCTACATAAATGCCAGAGTCATTCTAGCCTATATGCTTGATGGCGAAACGGTTTAGCGGTCAATTGGATTGTCCTATTTGGCGCCATGCAAAAGCGACGGGAAGGTTGTCGCAACCCGCCCGCCGTCAAGGCAATAGAAATCGATAGACGCCAGGCTTTACGCCTTGAGCGTGAGCACCGCGCCGAAGGCGGTCGGGCCGCAATGGCTCGAGATGACGCCGCCAACCTGAGTCCAGGTAATATCCTTAAAGCCCAGGTCATGCGCATAGACCTCCATGTCGTCGCGCAGCTCCTGGGAAAGGCCCACCGAATACGCCAGGCCAATGTGCGAGTAGTCGATCTCGCCCTTCGCAACCATGTGGTCAATAAAGGCACGGGCGCATTTGAGCATAGAGCCGCGGAACTTCTTGGTCGCCACGAACTTGCCGCCCGTCACCTCAATGCAGGGCTTAATCTTGAGCAGGTGGGCGCCAAGGAATGCCACGTTGGACAGACGACCGCCCGCCTTAAGGAAGGCTAGGTCGGTAGGAACAAAACCCAGAAGCACACGGTCCATGACGGAATTCGTAAAAGCAAAAATCTCGTCGACGGTGGCATCGGGGTGAGCCTCGATGTATTTGGCGGTCTCGACGACGACGAGCGACTGGCCCACCGAGACAAAGCGCGTGTCCATGGAGAACACGTAGTCGCGGCCCTTAGCTGCAATCTTAGAGGACTGATGCGAGCAGGTCGTGGCCTCGGAGTACGCAAGATGCAGAATGGTCGCATCGGGCTGCTCGGCATGGATACGGTCGTACACGTGAGCAAAATCCGCAGGCGCGCAGCCACTGGTCTTGGGCATAACGCCAAACTCGTTGCAGCGCGAATAAATCTCGAGCGGATCGATCGAGCCGTCCTCGACGGTCTCGTCACCAATCGTGACATGCATAGGCACGCGCACGATACCGTAGCGCTCACAAAGCTCTGGCGTCACATCCGAGCCTGACTCGACCACGATTACGTACTTGCCCATTACCATCACTACCAATCTAGTCGTTGACATGTTCACTGTTCGACACGCTGCTGCCGCACTGTTGTGCAACGGCATGTAAGCGCCAGAAAGACGCCGCCCTTTGCACATAACAAAGGACAGCGTCTCCCTGGAAAACTCCGTGCTTATCAGAGATTCTACACGGTTTATTAAGAAGTGTTACTTACTCCGCAAACGGTAGCTATACGCGATAAACGGTAACGCCACCAAGGAAGTGTTTATGCACCAAACCATTAGGAGAGTTCCGCCTAAAGGGTGACTACACAGGATCCCCGCGAGGGCGTAATGGGCTTCCCCCAGAACATTCCGCAGGACGCAAAGAGGTCCCGCAGCGCGAAGCGCGCAGCGGGACCTCTTTGCATGTCCGAGGACGTTCTGGGGGAAGCCCATTACGCCCTCGCGATCCTGCGGGAGTTAAACCCCTTTAGAACTTGTCGTGGAAGGTACGCGAAATGACCTCGTCCTGCTGCTCCTTGGTGAGCGTGTGGAAGTTCACGGCATAGCCGGAAACGCGGATGGTCAGCTGCGGGTACTTCTCGGGGTGAGCCTGAGCATCGAGCAACGTCTCACGGTTGAAGACGTTGATGTTCAGGTGATGGCCACCCTTCTCGGCGTAAGCGTCGAGCATGTGGACCAGGTTATCGGCCTGAGTCTCGGAAACTTCAGAAACCTTCATAATGTGTCTCCTTCGATCGATAGGCGCCGGCCGAAACCGGCGCGCTAATCAGTAATCGTTATTGTTAGTATAGCACTAACAATAGTTACTCGCCCAGCTGATCAAGGTCGATATCGCCAAAGAACACCTGGTCCTCCTTGCCGAGCGCACCCGGGATGATGGAGAAGGTGTTGGAGATGCCGTCCTGAGCATCGCGGAACGGGAGCTTGGAAACCGAAGACAGCGAAGCGATGGCGCCGTGGCTATCGCGCTTGTGCATGGGGTTAGCACCCGGGGCGAACGGCTGGCCAGCCTTGCGGCCGTCAGGCGTGGAACCGGTCTTCTTACCGTACACGACGTTGGAGGTAATGGTCAGAACCGAGGTCGTGGGCACGGAGTTGCGGTAGGTGTCGTTCATGCGGATGTACTCCATGAACTGGTGCACAACGTCGTGAGCGATCTGGTCGACGCGGTCGTCGTCGTTACCGTACTTGGGGAACTCGCCCTCGGTCTCGAAGTCGACGATGATGCCGTTCTCATCACGGACGGGGTGGACCTTGGCGTACTTGATGGCGGACAGGGAGTCAGCCACGACGGAAAGGCCAGCGATGCCCGTAGCGAACCAGCGGTGCACGTGCTTGTCGTGCAGAGCCATCTGGATGCGCTCGTAGCAATACTTGTCGTGCATGTAGTGAATGATGTTCAGCGAGTTGACGTACACGCCAGCGAGCCACTTCATCATGTCGTTGTACTTGGCCACAACGTCGTCGTAATCGAGCGTATCGCCCTCGACGGCGCGATACTTGGGGCCGACCTGCTTCTTGGAGACCTCGTCAACACCGCCGTTGAGCGCGTAGAGCAGGCACTTGGCCAGGTTGGCGCGGGCGCCGAAGAACTGCATCTCCTTGCCGATGCGCATGGAGGACACGCAGCAGGCGATGCCGTAGTCGTCGCCGTGGTAAACGCGCATGAGGTCGTCGTTCTCGTACTGGATCGAGGAGCTGGCGACAGAAGTCTTGGCGCAGAACTTCTTGAAGTTCTCGGGCAGACGGGTCGACCACAGAACGGTCATGTTGGGCTCGGGGCTGGTGCCCATGTTCTCGAGCGTGTGCAGGTAGCGGTAGCTCATCTTGGTAACGAGCGTACGGCCGTCAACACCCATGCCGCCGATGGACTCGGTGACCCACTGCGGGTCGCCGGTGAACAGGGCCTGGTACTCGGGGGTACGGGCAAACTTGACCATGCGGAGCTTCATGATGAAGTGATCCACGAACTCCTGAATCTGCTCCTCGGTGAAGGTGCCGTTGGCAAGGTCGCGCTCAGCGTAGATGTCAATGAACGTGGAGGTACGGCCGATGGACATAGCGGCGCCGTTCTGCTCCTTGACGGCAGCGAGGTAGGCGAAGTACATCCACTGGATGGCCTCCTGCGTGTTGGTAGCAGGGTTGGAAATATCGAAACCATAGGTCTCGGCCATCATCTTGAGCTCGCCGAGGGCGCGGATCTGCTCCTGCAGCTCCTCACGGTCGCGGATGTTGTCGGCGGTCATGACCGTCGGGGTGGAAGCCTTCTGGGCCTCCTTGTCCTTGATCAGGTAGTCGACGCCGTACAGGGCAACACGACGGTAGTCGCCGATGATGCGGCCGCGGCCATAGCCATCGGGCAGACCGGTGATGATGTGAGCCGAGCGGCAAGCACGCATCTCGGGGGTGTAAACATCGAAGACGCCGGCGTTGTGGGTCTTGCGCTCGAAGGTGTAGCGCTCGACAACGTTCTCGTCGACCTTATAGCCGTGCTGGCTGGCAGCCTGGCAAGCGATGCGGATACCACCGTTGACGTGCAGCGCGCGCTTGAGCGGCTTGTCGGTCTGGAGGCCGACGATGGTCTCCTTGTCGCGATGGGCGTTATCGATGTAGCCAGCGGGGTGGCTCACGATACCCGTGACGGTCTTGGTGTCCATATCGAGGACGCCGCCCTGCTCGCGCTCCTTGAGCAGCAGGTCGAGAACCTCGCCCCACAGCTCCTTGGTACGCTCGGTCGGGCCGGCGAGGAACGACTCGTCGCCCTCGTAGGGGGTGTAGTTCTTCTGGATGAAGTCTCGGACGTCAACCTCTCCCGTCCAGATGCCTTCCTTGAAGCCTTCCCATGCCTCCTGCATTGTGTAACCACGCTCCTAGTTACGTGTAATGCGGCGCTCTCTCACACCGCTGCTTATTGAATTCTTGAATTATCGGCTTGCACTACCGGCTTCTTTCGTTCTTCACCACACGTTGGTACAGGGAAAAACGTTTGTCCGCCTTGGAACTGCAACCCAAAACCCAAGATTTCACCCGTTTGAGAAGGATAACATAGCCACCCCCTTCATCAGGGCTGTTATATGTTTCTTTTTTTATACCATTAGTGCGTTTTTAACAAATCCGCAGGAAATGCGAGCGCGAACAACTACCGTTCACCGATTTGTTTGGTATTTTTCCTTGCCTTTGTACGACGTTCACTCTAGCTGTTATGCCAGTTTTAGCAGGGTAAAGTGCCCCAGAGACCCCGCAGAAACTGCAGGGCGGCCACGGGATTTCCCCCGGGACCGCCCTGTGGCATGGTTAGTTATTTAGCTTTGACTGCCGCTTGGCATTAGGCGGCTGCGGCGGCCTTGTCGGTCGTTGCCTTGCTGTGGCCCTGACCCTCAAAATGCTTGTAGCACCAGCTGGTGACCAGCGGGGTCAAAATGGCCGTCACGATAGCACATGCTGCGACCTGCGCCGTAGCCGTCGCGAGCACCGCGCCGCCGTACATGGCCTCGTTGACGCTTGCCATGGCAGCAGGCGTGGCCACATTGGCTCCGGCGCAGCTCGAAATGGCCGCACCTGCGACACCCGTACCGCCCGTGAGCTTATCGACCGCGATGACGGGAATTGCAAAGACCACCGAGCAGATCACGCCGAGCAGGATGCCGGGAAGACCACCGTTGATAAGCTGGCCAAAGGTCATGGTCGAGCCCATGGCAAAGAAGACGAGCACGATGATGGCGGAAAGTGCCGGTGCCATCATCTTCTTAAAGCTGGGGAAGAGGTTACCCAGGATAATGCCGACGACGATCGGCAGGATGGCGCCCACGAGCGACCAGCCGATCGGAGCCTGACCGGCAGCGCCGAGCACGATCATCGTGACCGGAGGGCCGACAACCAGCGTGGTGATGGCGACGGCGCCACGCTCGGCCTCGTTGCCCATGGTACCCATCAGTCCGGCGTACATAGCGTTGTTGGCACCCGTGCAAGCGGCCAGCATCACCATGGCCGAGATGCCAAACAGGTTGTCGTTGAACACATAAAGGATGAGCAGCGACACGGCAACAACCACGATCTGCTTGACGGCGATGATGATGGCGCCGCGGGCAGCGGCGGCAGGAGCGCTCTTAAACGAAATCGTCGTACCGACGATGAGCAGAAAAGCGCCAACAAGCGGGCCTGCGCCCTGCTGGGTCATGCCGAGCGTAAAGCTGCCGAGCGTTTTGAACAGGTCGGGGAACAGCGTGTTGAGCAGGCAGCCCAACAAAAGCGGCACCAAAATATTGGCACCCGGGATGGAGGACATCTTAAAGAACGGCTCCTTTGCCGCCGGCGCCTCCACCGCAGTCGATTCACTCATATATATCTCCTTTGGATGCATGCGAATCGTAGCCGCACGCGCCTTTGTCAGAAAGAAGGCGACGGTCCCGAGTCGCAGGAGCCGTCGCCGAATTATCGTCGCGGGGTATTACCCGTCCAGAACGATGCCACCGTCGCAGTCACCGATCTCGCCGTTCACGAAGCTGGCGAGGTCGGAAGCGAAGAACAGCACCATCTGCGCAGGCTCGCTGGCCTGAGCGGCGCGGCCCAGAGGAATACCGTTGATGATGCGCTGAGAGTTCTCGTCAGAGAGAATCGAGGTCATATCGGTCAACGTGAGCGACGGGCACACGGCGTTGCAGCGGACGCCGAACTTGCCGCCTTCCTTGGCGACTGCCTTGGTTAGACCGTTAACACCGGCCTTGGAACTCGCGTAAGCCGCGGTGCCGAGCAGGCCGCCACCGATCTTGCCCGCAACGGAACTCACGTTGACGATAGTGCCGGCATGGGCCGCCTTAAAGTGCGGGTACACAGCATTCATCATAGTGAAGGTACCGTTGAGGTTGATGTCGATGGTACGACGCCACTCGGTGTCATCGATCTCGTCGAACTTCTTGGTGCTGATGACGCCAGCGCAGTTGATCAGGATGTTGGTTTGCGGCAGGTCCGTAAAAATCTGCTCGACGGTCTCACGCGCCTTGGGCGCATCGGCAACATCGAGCTGATAGAACTTGTTGCCCTCGCCAAGCTCGGCCACAGCGGCCTCGCCCTTAGCAGCGTTCCTTGCGATGAGCGCGACGTGTCCGCCGCCCGCGACGATGCCCTTGGCGATCTCGAGGCCAATGCCCTGAGTGCCGCCTGTGACAATCGCGGTCTTGCCCGTGAAGTCAAATGCCATGACTCCATCCCCCTTTATATAAGGTGTCTCCTTGCGGGAAGTTGGAGCATCGCACGTGGCGATTATATGAGTTCCAGTCGTCATGGTGGTGACAACCCCTCGCCTAACCGCGTGCATGATAATTCTTTGAAACGCTACAATTATTGAATGATTTTAAGTCTTTATACGCTCTTTATATTGACTGGCAGCCACGTAGATTTTTGGGACATGCCTCAAAATCTGCCGGTTAGGGTGCGCGTACATGGGTATCATCTTTCACTGAAAATAGTTTCTAGTGTTAGGGGTTTTCGGTGGAAGATACCGATTTCTATGAGCTTGGGCGTCAGCTCTTAACTGAGTTTGGTAGCATGCATCAGCGCATTTCGCGCTTTGCGGACAAAGCTCTCGGCGGCGAGATGGCTGTCATGCGCGCCCTCATACTCGCTGGTGGTTCGCTCACGCCGAGCGAACTCGCTGATCGCGCCTGGGTCTCGAGCGCTCGCACCGCCAATATTCTGCGCGCCCTAGAGGCCAAGGGCTGGGTTGAGCGTGAGCACTCAAAGACCGACCGTCGTCGCGTGCACGTCACAGTGACCGACAAGGGATTCCATGATCTCGAAATCAAGCGTCGGGAACTCGAGGACCGCACCGCGGCCTTCCTCGAGCAGCTCGGCGAAACAGATACCCAAGAGATGGTGCGCCTTCTAAGGCGTTTCAACGAAATTATCGACCGCAATCAAGAAAGGAGAGATGCCGAGTGAGGATTCTCAAGCTCTTTAAAAAGCATGTCCCAGCACTGTTCGCAGCTATCGTACTTATCGTAATCAGCTGCAACGCCGATCTGGCACTGCCTACCTATATGAGCGACATCGTCGACGTGGGCGTGCAGCAAGGCGGCATCGCCTCGCCCGTGCCCGACACCATTCGTGCCGAATCGCTCGACGACCTCGAACTCTTTATGAGCGCCAAGGACGCCAAGACAGTAGAAGCTGCGTTTGGCAAGGCAGACAAAAACGGCATTCGCACGTACAGGGGAACCGAGGATGAGCGCGCCGACGGCGGCAAGATTGCCGATATCATGAGCCTGCCCGAGACTGTCGTCCTTTCGCTCAACCAGGGCATCGACGCCAGCTCCATGGACGACATGATGGGCACGTCCAGCGAGAAAGATAACAGCGCCGCCCAGGCCATGCCCACCCCGGAGCAGATGGCGGCGATGACGCCCGAGCAGCTCGCCGAGATGCAGCAGAAGGCCGCAGCGGCGCAGAATATGCAAAAGCAGATTGATGCCGACGGCGGTAAGATCACCATGAAGAGCCTGCGTCTAGGCGTTGAAGGTGGCCTCATCGACCAGGGCAAGCTCGTCGAGGGCGCCAACGGTATGGCGGACAAAATGGGCTCCATGTCGGGCTCCATCGTGACCCAACGCGCCGTGAGCTATGTGCAGGACGAGTACAAGGCACAGGGCATCGACCCCGCCGACGTGCAGAACGCCTACCTGAGCCGCATGGCGACCACGATGTTTGGTCTGTGCCTCGTGTCGCTCGTCGCCACCATCCTGACCGGTGCCGTGGCCTCGCGCACCGCCTGTTCCATCGCCCGCGACCTGCGCCGCGAGACCTTCAACAAGGTTATGCACTTCTCGCCGGCCGAGGTGGGCAAGTTTAGCCAGGCCTCGCTCATCACCCGCTGCACCAACGACATTCAGCAGATCCAGATGGCCGCAACCCTGTTCATCCGCATGTGCCTGATGGCCCCCGTCATGGGCATCGTCGCTGTCATGCGTGTCCTGGCCAACCACACCGGCCTGGAGTGGACCATCGCCGTGGCCATCATCGCGGTCTCGGCCGTCGTCGGCGTGCTTATGGGCCTCACCATGCCCAAGTTCAAAAAGATGCAGAGCTTTGTGGACCGTGTGAACCTTACCGCCCGCGAGCTGCTCGACGGCCTTATGCCTATCCGTTCGTTCAACCGCGAGGAGCATGAGCTCGAGCGTTTTGACAAGGCTTCGCTCGACCTGATGACCACGCAGCTCTACACCAACCGCGCCATGAGCTTTATGATGCCGCTCATGATGCTCGTCATGAACTGCATCACCGTGCTTATCGTCTGGTTTGGCGCGCGGGGCGTGTCCGACGGCGTGATGCAGGTCGGCAACATGATGGCGTTTATCTCCTATACCATGCAGATCGTCATGGCGTTTATGATCCTCACCATGGTTTCGGTCATCCTGCCCCGCGCCGAGGTCGCAGCCGAGCGCGTGGAAGAGGTCATCACCTGCCCCACGAGCATCAACGACCCTGCCTCGCCCAAACTGCCCGCAGCCAGCGCGCCGCGCGGTGAGCTCACCTTCCGCGACGTGAGCTTCCAGTACCCCGATGCCCGCGCCGATGTCATCAGCGGTGTGAACTTCACCACGCACGCCGGCCAGATGCTCGGCATCATTGGCTCCACGGGCTCGGGCAAGTCCACGCTCGTGCAGCTGATTCCGCGCCTGTACGACGTCACGGGCGGCAGCATTTCGCTCGACGGCATCGACGTGCGCGACATGACCCTTTCCGAGCTGCGCCGCCGCATCGGTTACATCCCGCAGCAGGGTCGCCTGTTCTCGGGCACCGTTGAGAGCAACCTCAAGTTTGCCGGCGACATGGTGAGCGATGATGACATGCACCAGGCAGCGCGCATCGCACAGGCCGAGGACTTTATCGCCGAACGTGAGGGCGGTTACGACTCCCCCATCAGCCAGGGCGGCTCCAATGTCTCGGGCGGTCAGCGTCAGCGCCTGGCCATCGCCCGCGCCTTGGCCAAGAAGCCCGAGGTCGTGGTGTTCGATGACTCGTTTAGCGCCCTCGACTACAAGACCGACGCGCGCCTGCGCGAGGAGCTGGCCAAAAACGTTACCGACGCCGCACTCGTGGTCGTGGCCCAGCGCATCGCGACCATCATGCACGCCGACCAGATCATCGTGCTCGACGACGGTCACGTAGTGGGCACCGGCACGCACGAGGAGCTGCTGCACGGCTGCCCGGCGTACCTGGAGATTGCACAGTCGCAGCTTTCCGCCGAGGAGCTGGGGCTTACCCAAGAAGAAATTGCAGCCGTCATGGAAGGAGGCGAGCGCTAATGGCAGACGAGACCAAGACTCAGATTCCCAAGCCCACCCGTCAGCGTGGTCCCATGGGCCGCATGGGCGGCATGCGCCGTGGCGAAAAGGCCAAGGACTTTAAGGGCACCATGAGGCAGCTGCTCGGCTATATCGGCCAGCACAAGATTGCCGTGTTTGCCGCCGTCGCCTTTGCCGTGTGCTCGGTCATCTTTAACATTGTGGGGCCCAAGGTGCTCGGCCAGGTTACGACTAAGCTGTTCGAGGGCTTGGTTGCCAAGGTCAACGGCACCGGCGATGTCGACTTTGCCTGGATCGCCAAGACGCTCGGCTTTTTGCTCTGTCTGTATCTGGCGAGCTCTGCCTGCAGCCTGATCCAAGGCTGGCTCATGACCGGCGTCACGCAAAAGATTTGTTATCGCATGCGCAAGGAGATCGCCGCCAAGATCGCCGTCGTTCCGATGAGTTACTTCAACGGCCACAGCAAGGGCGACGTACTCAGTCGCATCACCAACGACGTCGATACGCTCGGCCAGTCGCTCAACCAGAGCGTGACGCAGCTCATCACGTCTGTCACGCAGATTATCGGCGTGCTCGTCATGATGCTGTCGATCAGTCTGCCGCTCACCGGCGTCACCGTGCTCACGCTGCCGGCTGCCGCGATTATCCTGACCGTGATGATTCACTTCTCGCAGCCGTACTTCCGCGAGCAACAGCAAGTCCTGGGCGCCGTCAACGGCATTATCGAGGAGGACTTTGCCGGTCAGAATGTCATTCAGGTGTTCGACCGCGCCGAGGCCTCGATCGAGGAGTTCGACCGTCAAAACGACCGCCTCTTTATTAGTGGCTGGCGCTCGCAGTTCCTGTCGGGCCTGATGATGCCGCTCATGAGCCTGGTGGGCAACATGGGCTACGTGGGCGTCGTCGTGGTGGGCGCGCAGCTCGCGCTGACCGGCAATGCCACGCCCGGCGACATCCAGAGCTTTATCCAGTACGTTCGCAACTTTACGCAACCCGTGCAGCAGCTGGGCAACGTGAGCAACACGATGCAGTCGATGGCCGCCGCAACCGAACGCGTCTTTGAGTTCCTCGCCGCGCCCGAGGAGGAGCAGAAGGCCGACGCCCAGATTCCCGAGAAGCGCCCCGGCCACGTTGAGTTCGACCACGTCAAGTTTGGCTACACGCCCGACAAGACCATCATCCACGACTTTAGCTGCGAGGCACAGCCCGGTCAGACCATCGCCATCGTCGGCCCCACCGGCGCCGGCAAGACCACGCTCATTAAGCTGCTGCAGCGCTTCTACGACGTGGACGGCGGTTCGCTGCGCGTCGAGGGCGTCGACGTGCGCGACTGGGACCGCGCGGCACTGCGCGGCGAGTTTGCCATGGTGCTGCAGGATACCTGGCTGTTTAACGGCACCATCCGCGAGAACATCCGCTACGGACGTCCCGATGCGACTGACGCCGAGGTCGAGGCCGCCGCGCGCGCCGCACGCTGCGACCACTTTATCCATACGCTCGCCGGCGGCTACGACTTTATGATCAATGAGGAGGGCACCAACCTCTCACAGGGCCAGCGCCAACTCGTGACCATCGCCCGCGCCATTTTGGCCGACCGTCCGGCGCTGATTTTGGACGAGGCGACTTCCAACGTCGATACCCGCACCGAGGAGCTTATTCAGCGCGCCATGGATGCGCTGATGCAGGGCCGCACGAGCTTTGTCATCGCGCACCGCCTGTCCACAATCCGCAACGCCGACGTAATCTTGGTGATTCGCGACGGCGACATCGTCGAGAAGGGCACGCACGACGAGCTGCTCGCCCAAGGCGGCTTCTACGCCGACCTGTACAACTCGCAGTTCGACGAGGCGGCGTAAAACCGGCGGCAAACAACCGCAATACCCAAAAACGGGGGCGCAGAATGAACTGCGCCCCCGTTTTTTGTTCTGCGGCCCTCGAACCGCCTCCCCCGGGACCTGATTAACGGCCTCCCTCAAGGCCCCGTGGACAAAAAATGGCAAATATGAGTACTGTCACCTTTTTAGTAACAGCCAAAACTGCCCCAAACGACCTCTTTGCGGCCTAGATATGCCTTCAAATTGATCAAAATGCCCGGTAGCATGCTTCTGTGTGCCAACGTTAATGAACATATTTACTGTTGTGTCTATTATCTTGTAAGATCGATATGATACTACGCTAGCAACAGTACTCATATTTGCCATTTTTTGTCCACAGGGTATGCCGCAGAAGATCCAACTTGCGCCAGCGTGCCGTACGCTGGCCCTCCCCTTCCGGCAAGCGCCGACATTTCCCCAGATAAAACCGACCAAAATAAACCTGTCCCTTTTCGGCAGGTTTCGCTTGCACTTTAGCGTGCGACAGCGGATAATGCCGAGCATTCGAGAATTCGCCAATTGTTGCCGTTAATTGATAAAGGAGGCCCCATATGGCCATGGAATTCAAGCGCAGGTTGCCGATCCCCATGGAGATCCGCGAGGAAATGCCGCTTTCCGCCGAGCTTACCGCCAAAAAGCAGGCATTCGACGCCGAGGTCGCCAAGGTCTTTACCGGCGAGGACGCACGCAAAGCGCTCATCATCGGCCCGTGCTCTGCCGACCGCGAGGACTCGGTGCTTGAGTACATGAACCGACTGGCCAAGGTCGCCGAAGAGGTCAAGGACAAACTCATCATCATTCCGCGCGTCTACACCAACAAGCCGCGCACCAAGGGCACTGGCTACAAAGGCCTGCTGCACAACCCCGACCCCGAGGCGCCCGATGACCTGCTCGAAGGCGTCAAGGCCATCCGCCACATGCACCTGCGCGTCATCGAGGAGACCGGCTTCTTTACCGCCGATGAGATGCTCTACCCGTCCAACTACCAGTACCTCGTCGACCTGCTGAGCTACGTTGCCGTGGGCGCGCGCTCGGTCGAAAACCAGGAGCATCGCCTGGTGTCGAGCGGCATTTCGGTGCCCGTCGGCATGAAAAACCCCACCGCCGGTTCCACCACCGTCATGCTTAACTCCATCTACGCCGCCCAGGCACATCAAAGCTTCATCTTCCGCAACTGGGAGGTTGAGTGCGACGGCAACCCGCTCGCACACGCCGTCATGCGTGGCTACATCGGTCTCGACGGTCGCACCTACCCCAACTACCACTACGAGCACCTGGAGCGCCTGGCCGAGCGCTATACCGAGCATGCCGGCTACGCCAACCCGGCGGCGGTCATCGACTGCAACCACGACAACTCGGGCAAGCGCCCGCTGGAGCAGTACCGCATTTGCAAGGAGGTGCTCGACAGCTGCCGCCGCAACGAGTCCATCTCCAAGCTGGTCAAGGGCTTTATGATCGAGTCTTACCTTGAGGACGGCAACCAGCCGGTCGATGGCGGTGTCTTTGGTAAGTCGATCACCGACCCGTGCCTGGGCTGGGAAAAGACCGACTACCTCATCCACGAGATCGCAGAGCGGGTTTAGTTACGCGGTTTTACCAAACCGCGTAACTACTCGACGCTGCGCGGGCCGCAACGCTCTTTATCTCGGAATCGAACGTAAAGAAGCACGCCAACGCTATCTACCACAAGCTTGGTGTCTCAAATCGTATGGGTCTCACAGCCCTCCTGTTGCCATAAGCGGCTTGGGCCCATTCCACGCACCGATGCACATAACATAAAAGCGCCGCCGCGGACGCTCACGCATCCGCGGCGGCCTGCGCTAAATCGCGAAGACTAGCAACCGAGTGTTCTGCCGAACAGACCGTCCGCTCTTCACCTCGATCGACCGATTATCCCTCGTATACGATACGGCCATCGGAGACAGTGAACAGAATCTTGGTATCGGAGATCTTCTCGGGATCGCAATGAAGGATGTCTTGGTCGAGCACCGTGAGGTCGGCGAGCTTGCCCACCTCGAGCGTACCGATTTTATCCTCCATGTAGTTCTCGAAGGCAACGTTTTTGGTATATGCCTCGAGCGCCTGATATGCCGTGATGGCCTGCTCGGGCCAACGGTACATATCGGTGTCCTCCTCCTCGGGATACGGGCTGTTGCGCGTAACGGCCACCTCGATCTCCTCGAGCGGCGCATAGCCGGTGACCGGGCCATCGCTCGCACCGGAGATAAAACAGCCGGCCTCGAGCATGTTCTTGACGGGGTAGAACTTCATGGCGCGATCCTCGCCCACCATGGCGATCTCGAGGTCGCACAAAGAATCGTGATACATCCACAGGAACTGCAGCGCGCACACGATGTCGAGATCGGCGACGCGCTGAATGTCCTCGTCGGTAATTGCGCACACATGCGTCATGGTGTTGCGGCGATCATCGCGCTCGCCGTTCTCCTTGACGCAGCGCTCGTAGGCATCGAGTGTATTGTGGACGGCGCCGTCGCCGATCGCGTGAACATGAATCTGAACACCCTCTTTGTCGAGGGCGGCCACCATGTCGCTGAACTCCTGCTGATCCCAGACGGACTCGCCGTGCCAGTTATCTCCCTTACCGGCGGCGGAGGTATATGGCTCGAGCATCACGGCGCTGCCGCCCTCGGTAACGCCATCGGAGTAGATCTTGACCGTACCGGTAGAGATCATGTTGCTATCGAACTTCTTGAGGTCCTTCACGGTTTTAAGGGCCTCTTTAGCCGTCATGCCGGGCACAATGGTAGGAAGTACTCGCATGCGCAGGTTAAGCTTGCCATCTTTCTCAAGGTCAGTATAGAACTGGCAATCCTGTGCCGTAGACTTTCCCACGACGCTTATGTTGGTAATGCCGGTGATGCCGTATTTCGTAGCCACCTGCTGGTACTTGTCGATAGCGTTCTCAAGCTCCTTGTCCGTATGCTCGACGGAGACAACCTCCCTCACCATAGTGGCAGCAGAATCGATCAAGTAGCCAGTCGCCTCGCCGTTTGCATCGCGGGTGATGATGCCGCCCGTGGGATTGGGGGTATCGTTATCGATGCCCGCAAGCTCGAGCGCACGGCTGTTGACCCACACCGAATGATAGGAAACATCGCACAGCATGATGGGCTTATCGGAGCAGATCTCATCGAGAATGGACTTGTTGGGGCCGGGATTGGTGCCATCCTCTTGCTCGAAGGCGTTGATCATGAACGAGCCGCCAACGTAAGCCTCATCATCGGGATGCTTGGTTACAAAATCACTGATCACCTTCTTATACTCATCGATCGTGGTGCTCTTGGTAAGATCGATCTCGTACAGTGCGGTCACCCAGTTGCCCGGAGCGTGGATATGGCCGTCCATAAAGCCGGGAGTCACCATACCGCCATCGAGATCGATGACGCGCGTGTTGTCATCGATGTACTCGTCAACACCGGAGTCTTCGCCTACATATACGATTTTGTTGCCCGAGACAGCCAGGGCGGCCGCGGTGTCGCCCTCTTTGACCATCGTCTGAATCGTGCCGTTACGAAAGACGATGGATGCCTTATCGGAAATCGCGCTGCCGGTGCTTCCGGCATTTGAAGAATTGTTGGCGCAGCCGGCGGCACCCACCGCAACAGCCGCGGCGCCCAACGTGCTCAGGCCGAGAAAGCTTCTACGGGAAACGGGAGGGATAGAGGTCTTCATATAACCCACCTTTCTGTTGACATCGCCGCGCTTTCGCGACGCTCGCTATCACCTGAATAGCACCCCCCGGTATAAACTTGTCTGCACAAACGGGGTTATTGCCGTAAGCGGAGGCTTATATCCCCTATAACCCTGCCTTTAACCTGCCCAAAAGTTCTGAAGAAGCTCGGACCGCGATGAGACACCGCATTTACGGAATATCGTGTGAACATGCGATTTGACCGTACCGACAGAGATAAATAAATCATTCGCTATGGCGCGGTTATCCTGGCCATCGAGCAGAAGGTCGAGCACTTCGCGTTCACGCGCGGAGATATCGTGTTGGTCGCAGAATGCCGAGAAGCGGACCTCCGCAATCTGTTTGGCAGAGGTGCCAAACGTTGTGGGCGGAGCAGAAAAGCGCAACGCCAAGATCTGCGACGCCGTACGAACGGTATATATCGCGGCCACCACGCTCATGATGTTCTCTGGGATGTTTCTGCCGTAGGAAAAATACAGGTAATCGATGACTTCGATCCGCCCAATATTCAGCCCGAGAACGCGTACATCCTCGATCAGAACAAACGCCGTCAACACAGCCATCACAATAAGAAACCTGCCGTAGCGTGCGTAGAAGCTCTTTCGCGCCAACGGCTTGCTTTTGCGGTAGCAGACGAAAATCATGCCAAACGCCACGAACATGAACAAGGAACGCAACGCATAAAAGGCGAGTTGTTTGATTGAATCGGGCTGCAACACAAGCGACATGGCCTCGAAAGCAGAAAAGGCGATGCAGGGCACGAGCATGTGAAGCCGGCTCGTCTTGTTTACGATCGCCAATGCAAATGCCCACATGCTCGCCATGATTCCAATCGATAGGACGAGTTTCGTTATGGGGTGAGTCATGGGAAATTGGCTGCTGAGGATATCTGCCATCATCTTACGGCCCTGATACTCATCGAGGAATACGATGGCACTTTCGAGCATGTCGAAGAAAAAGAAGGCCGAGACCGTCAAGTAGCTTGTTCGATGTGAGACGAGGTACGTGCATACCGATACGCACACCGCCACCATGCAAACCAAGACGAACGTGATTCCGTAGAAGAAGTAGAACGCGCTCACTATCGGGCCTTTCGCTTATTGATATGTGCTACGGATAAATTTTGCGCCAAAGACATGCAGATCGCTGTCTTCAGCGCAAAATTTAACCAAAGAAAGGAGGGGTGGAAGACGCATATCCCCCACCCCAGCGCATGGGCGAAACTGGCCAGAATGAGAGTGGATAATCTCCCGTTTTTGGCCTATACCAGCGCTAAAAGTGGGAGATTATCCACTCTCATCGAGCAAGTGTCCGAAAATCCGCCCTCATTCCTTCTTAGGGCCCTCCGTCCCCGAGGATTCGAGGCTCGCCTGCCGAATGGTCGATGCGGCCGTCCTGCGTCCATGTCACACTCAGGGGTGGCCTGACCCAACTTGGAAGGAGCCTCCATGAGCCTTGACAACATAACCCTGCGCGCCGCCACGCTCGACGACCTGGACGGCATCGCTGCCATCTACAACCAGCTGTGGTGCAACACACTGCGCAACCGCGGCGACGTCGAAGCCGCCGATTTCTGCGCGCGTTTTAACATCGCCATGCAGCTGCAGCGCTCCCCCATCGCACTCGTCGCCGAGACCGAGGGCCGCATTATCGCCGCCTGCTGCATCGGCATCTTCGAGGACGGCAAGCCGCGTACCAATCCCACCTGGGAGCCCCGTTACGACGAGCTGTTTATCCAGGCAACCGAGATGGCAAAGACCGCCGATGCCAAACTCGAGGGCTCACTCTTTGGCGATAGCCGCGAAAAGGCCACGGCCGACCGCTTTGCCGCCACAGGTAACGAGTACGCCCAGGGTCAGCTCAACCTGATCATCATTGTGCCCGAGTGGCAGGGCAAGGGACTCGGCCGCGCGCTCATCGACCTTGCGCGCGCCGAGCTCGCCAAGGCAGGCTGCACCAAATTCTTCCTGATGAGCGACTGCAACTCCGACTGGCAGTTTTACGAGCACCTCAACATGAAGCGCATCCTAGAAGACCACAGCCAAGACACCGGTGACGGCTTTATCGTCTACATGTACGGCGGCACGCTCTAAGTACCCCTTCAATCAAGGTGCGCCGGGCACCCGGCCCTTGGCCTCTGCCCAGGAATAACCCAGGGGGCCGGACCGCCCGTCCCTAAACCTGCCCGACAGCGCGATATCTCGTCGCCCGAGCGCGCCCCTCTTTAACGAGTGCGCCTTCCTCAAGCAAACCGTTGATAACCCGCAGCGTCACGTCGCGCCCAGTTCCCAGAGCGTCCGAAGCATCCTGGCGCGTAAAACCGCGGGGCCGCTCAAGGGCAAAGCGAATCAAGGCGCGAGCGTATCCACCACGTCGCTCGTCCGAGACATCCTGTAGCATCGCGGACGCCTTGCACGCAACATCAAAGCCAAGCTCCTCCACGAGCTTGGCACGCACCTCGTGGCCGCAGTCGCCATTCATCGACACGTGCCCCTCTCGCTGCGCTCGCACGGATGCAAACGCCTGCGAAACATCGGGCGGCAGCGCCCCTTCCCGCTCGAGCTGCTCATAATCGCTGTAATCCCCACGCAAGTTGGGACCGCTATTGCCACGAGGCGTCAGATAGGAATTGCGCACGGCGTTGACGTTGGGCAGCGACAACCTAAACATTGCAGGGTAGGCGCAGACTTCGGGTTCCAACCCTTCCGCCTCATAGAGCGCACGGATCCCCTTGAGGCCCGTTCCAAACGCCTCAACCATCCCCAGACGCAAAAAGAGCAGTTGCAGCTTTGGATTCCGAGCGTCCGAGCCGCCCGCAAGCGCCTCCTCGACGCTGATGTGCTGCGGCCCTCCCGCATTGGTAAATTCAAGCGCCGTACGGCTCATCTTGATAAGAGACGCCACCGAAGATTCGTAGTCGCGATGGATAAACAGGTTCAGAATTCCCTCTCGAACAGCCTCGCGGGGATAGTCGTCCTTATCTATGCGATCGAGCCTTCCCGGCACAAAGTACATACGCGTTGCGTTCGATATATTGAGGAACCGTTCGATATCCTCTATCTGCCTGAAGATCGAGCCCTCGCCATCCTGACGGTCGATAAACTCGGTATACGCATCGTCGTTGAAGAGGCCAGCGCGGACTGCAAAGGGGTTTTGGTCAGAGACCAGCAGTGCCAAATTGGTGTAAAAGCCCAGCTCATCGATAAGGCCGAGATTCTTTTGAGAGGTTTGGTCAAACGTAATCTCCGCGCGCCTAAAGACCCGCTCGGCTTCAAAAAACGTCAAGCTCTGTTCATGAGAGCGCGCGGTCTCAAAATAATCGCCGTCGGTGCGCTTGATCATCGAGCGGATCTGGGCCATCTCGATGGGCACGTTGGCAGGACCTAGGCGCCGATATACCCCGGCGGGAACAAATCCCTTCGAGCACAGGCAGTACGGCTTGTGAGGACCCGCTTCCACCTCGATTTTCACCAACGCTGCGCCATCGATGTCCAATGCGGAGACCGTCGTGATTTCAGAAACGTCGGGATACACGCCATCGGTTATTGCATTAGAGCATTGAAGCATGGTGGCATCGATATCGTCCACGCCGACGATGCTGCCAAAATCGTCGATTCCGATATACAAGGTACCGCCATTCGAATTGGCAAACGCCACCACAGCTTTGAGCAGCTTAGGGGTAAATGTGCACTTGAACTCCACGGTCTCACTTTCAACAAGCTGCATGCAACCCCCTATCATCGACTATCGACGATTCTAGACCAACTATCGACGATAAGCAAGGTCCCTGGTACCCTCGCTTAGACCCGAGTGCCCGCGTGCAACGCTGCCCGCCGCACGCAAAAGAGCCCGCCAGCGTGTGCGCCAGCGGGCCCCAGGTCATATCGACACTACCCCGTGTGCCTGCAACCGCCTCTACTTGCAGCGCGCCTTGGGCTGCTGCTGGGTGATGCAGTGGATGTTGCCGCCACCATAGATGACCTCGCGCGTCATGATGCCGATGACCTCGCGATTCGGATAGGCAGCCTGGATATCCTTGAGTGCCTGGGCATCGTTGGGGTCGCCAAACTGTGGCACCAGCACCGCCCCGTTGATGGGCAGGAAGTTGAGGTAGCTCGGCTCGAAAGCGTCCTCGGGAGTACGCGGCAGCACGCCCTCGACGGGGTCAATCGTGCTGGCCTCCTCTTCGGTCATATATACCGAGGTCGCAGGCATAATCACCTTGTGGATCTTGAGCTTGCGGCCACGGGCATCCGTCGTCTCGGAAAGCGTCTTATACGCCTCTTGGCACTCCTTGTAGAACTTATGGTTGGGATCATCGGTCCACATGCAGCAGACCTCGCCGGGCGCACTAAAGCATGCGACGTCGTCCACGTGCCCGTTGGTCTCAAACGGATCGATGCCATCCTTGATCCAAATGACCTTCTCGATGCCCAGGTACTCGGCAAGCTTCTCCTCGATCTGCTCCTTGGTGTACTGGGGGTTGCGGTCCTCATTGAGCAGGCACATCTCGGTGGTCACCACGGTGCCCTGGCCGTCGCAGTTAAACGAGCCGCCCTCGAGGATGTAGTCCTCGGGACGATAGCGGTTGACCTGCTCGAGCTGTGCCACCTGCAAGCCGATGCTCGCATCCTTGTCCCACGGGAAATACAGACCGTCGATAAAGCCGCCATACGCGTTAAAGTGGAAGTGCGAGAGTGCCACGTCGCCCTTGTCGTTGACAAGGAACGCCGGGCCGGGATCGCGAATCCAGCTGTCGTTGTACTCCATGTGGATAACGCGCACGTTCTCAACGCCGTCGAAGATCTCACACACCGCGGGGAAGTCTTCGGTGTTGACGCCCACAGTGATGGGCTGAAAACGTGCAACGGTCTTGATGATCTCGGTGAAGACCTTCTGCGCCGGCTTGGCACCGCAGCGCCACACATCCGAGCGATGCGGCCACAAAATCCAGGTGCGCTCCTGCTCTTCGTACTCGCCGGGCATGTAGAATCCGTCCTTCTTTGGCGTAGACTCGCTCTCGTAAATGGTCTTCATGTTGGCTCCTAACGATATGGACGACCCTTTGTGATGACGGCCCCATTGTGCGGCTCCGGAAGCCCACTCTCAATGGGCCTAGGGGACCCTTTCGCCACCCAAAAGGACACCGTTCACTGACCTAAAGTTCTAGTGGCGCGCGAGACGTGTCATACTGACAAAGCCGCATGAAAGGACATCCATGACCAATACCACGCATACCCGCTTTAACCCCGATGAGATCCACGGGAGCCGCTGGTCCGCCCTCAACGAATGCGCCTTATGGATTCATGGCTGCGACGACTTCGCCACGCTTCAAGCCGGGCTTCTTGATAGAGTTAATCAGGTGATATCGCACCGGGCCTCGATGTTTGATATCGCACGCGCCGGCACACACGGACAGACAGAATTCGTAAGCCCCGTTGCCCGTGGCATGGCAGAAGACCAGCTCGAGAGCTACTACGAACGCTATGCCGCCTTTGACTACACCCTTTGGAGCTTTGACGTTCACAACGTGCATGTTTATCGCGACCTGGACCTTGTGGATGTCGAGCGCCGCAACGCAACGCCCATCTATCAGGAGTGGATGAAGCCGCTCGGCATCTACTATGGCTGCACTGCCACGCTCGCGCACGGGAGCACATCCCTGGGGTCGCTCACGCTGTTTCGCGCACGAGAAGCGGGGGATTTTTCGGACGAAGAGCTCGAAGCCCTACGCCAGCTCGCGCGGCACCTGAGCCTGCGCCTGTACGGGATCCTTGCGCAGAGCACCGCACAGCAAGCTTGCGAGAACCCCTTAGAGGCGCTCATCAGCGAGCTCGAAGTCCTCCCCCGCGAGGCAGAGGTGCTCAAGATGATGCTTGCCGGCAAGACCAACCGCGAAATGGCCGAGGAGCTCTATATCTCGGAGTCGACCGTAAAAAAGCATGTCAACGCCCTCTATCACAAGCTCGGCGTCAAAAACCGCCTGGGCCTCATGGCATTGGTTCGAGAACAATCATAAGCCGGCCTTTAATTTGAAAGTAGCGCTGGTAGATTGCCTATTTGAACCTCGTTGCAAAGAACCGCCGCAGACGCCTTGGGAGCATCTGCGGCGGCTTGCATTAAACAGTCGCTGTCATGTGTCGCAAGCGCGCGTTGGCTACGCGGGAAGCCCGCTCAGGCGCTTGGACTCATGCGCGGCGAGCGCAATGGAGATGATACCGGTAATGGCGTCGGCCACCACCAGGGCGATCCACACGCCCTCAACACCCATCATGTTGCCGAGGAGGTACATAAGCGGCACCGAGCAGATCACATAGCGAAGCAGGCCCGTAAACGTGGCGATACCCACCTTCTCGACCGCCTGGAAGTACATCGACATGGTCATGGCAAGATAGCCCAGGGCAACAGCCAGGATGACAGTACGCGTGGCGTTGGCGGCAACCTCAACGAGCGCAGGATCGCTGCCGGCAAAGAAGGCGCACACCGGCGTGGCGGCAAGCCAGAGTGCAACGGTGACCAGCGCCAGCGTCACGACCTGGTACTTAAGTGTGCAGGAGAGCGTCTCCTTAAGGCGCGACCAGGCCTTTGCGCCGGCATTGAAGGCAGCGATAGGCTGCAGACCATAGGAGAAGCACTGGGCAACCATCATGGTAATGTAGAGGATGTAGCCGTTGATCACGCCAAAGGCTGCGATGTAGAGCGAGCCCATGTCGCCGCCGAGCGAACCCAAAAGCGAGTTGGCAACGGTATTAAAGATAAAGGTCGCGCCCTGGACCAGGAAGAACGGGAAACCGATCTTGAAGATCTGGCCGCAGATGGCGAGGTCGAGCTTAAGGTCGGCCAGGCTAATCTGGAGCTGGGACTTTTTGCCCCCGATGAACCAGAAGATACCGATGGCCCAGATACCGATGGAAAGCCCGTAGTACACGCCGGCGCCCATAACGCCAAACTTGAGCACAAACGTGGAAAGCGCGAGCCAACAGATGGCGACGATGGCCGAAACGGTCATAAGGTTGGCCTGGATCTGAACCTTCTCGTCCACACGCATCACAGCGGTGATCATCTGGCCAATGACCGTGAGCGGCAGCAGCACGGCGAAGGTGCGCACGCCGGCAACGGTATCGGCCATGATGTCGGGTGTGGCGCCAAAGAATGCGCAGATGGGCTCGGTAAACACTGCCATCACCACAGCAAGCAGCACACTCACGATCGTGGTGAGCCAAAAGCCCTGGCTAAAAGCCTTGCTTGCGCCCTTGATGTCGCCGGCACCCAAAAGGTTGCCCACCACGGCGGGCACGCCGGTGCCAAACAGGTTGCCAAAGGCCAGGTTGATGTACTCGACCGACATAATGATCGAGACACAGGCCAGGCCGTGGGCACCCAGGCCCCAACCCATCACGAGTCCTTCGAGGACCACCATGATGATCTGGGCGAGCATGCCCTGGCCGGTGACGATGGTGTACTTACGCACCAGGCCGGGAATCGGTTGGGAGGCGAGCTCGCGCTCCTCCTCCACGGCAGCGGTTACTTCTTCTGCCATTGTTCTCCCCTTTCCTTGAGAGAGTAGTGCTGAATGGATGTCAGGCGGCTGACAACTGGCACCAAGCCGCCCAATCAAACGATGGTGCTATGCCTCAAAGACCACCTTGCCGGCGATCATCGTGAGGGCTGCGGTAGCCTCGAGCACCTCGGCCGGCTCGCAATCAAAGAGGTTGCGATCGAGCACACAGATATCTGCCTGCTTGCCGCACGCGAGCGTGCCGATGCGGTCCTCGGCATGCATGGCGTAGGCGCTGCCATAGGTGTAGGCGCGCAGAGCCTCGGCCATGGTGATGCGCTCCTGGGGGAACCAGCCCTCGGGGTTGGAGCCGTCCTCGAGCATGCGGAAGACCGCGCCGTACACCTCCTCCATGGGCTCCAGGCCCACAACGGGGAAGTCACTGCCCAGGTGCACCACGGCACCGCTGGCAAGCAGGCTATGCAGGGGCCACGAAAACGCAGCACGCTCGGGGCCCACGGCATCGTCCTTGGCAAGGTCAGCCATATCGAGCAGCATGTGCCACGGCTGCATGCCAGGGCATATACCCAGCTCGGCATAGCGCGGCAGATCCTCGGGCTGAACCGTCTCGTTGTGCTCCATGGAGTGGCGACAATCCCGCTTGCCATGCAAGCGCTCGCCCTCCTCAAAACAATCGAGCACAAAACGCACCGAGCGATCACCAATCGTATGGATGCGCGTGTCAACGCCCCATTCCTGCGCCCTGAGGATGGCAGCGCGGATGCGCTCCGGCTCCTCCGCGGGCTCACCACAGGTATCGGGCGCGTTGCTATAGGGCTCAAGCATCCAGGCGGTATGGTCGGAGCACACGCCATCAAGGAACTGCTTAAAGCCGTGCCACTCCACCCGCGTACCCGGGAAGGCATATTTCTCCTTGATCTGCTCGAGCGTCAAGGACTCGTTTTCGAACAGGTCGGTGTACAGGAACACACGCAGCGGCAGGTCGCCCTTGGCATTAAGACCTGCCAACACCGCATACGGGTTTTCCATGCTCACAAACGTAGGATTGACCATGCCGACCGTAGTGATTCCCAGGGCATTGGCGCGCCGGGCGGTTTTTGCAAACGACGCGTCAACAACCTCGGGCGCCGGATCGTAGACCTCGTCCATAAAGAAGACGCCGGCGTTGTTGGAAAACACGCCCGTCAGATTGCCCTCGGCATCCTTAAGGATCTTGCCACCTGCGGGATCGGGCGTCTGCGAAGTTACTCCCACCTTGTTGATGGCGCAGGTATTGGCACTAAAGGTATGCAGGTCAACCTGCTGCAGAAAAACCGGGCGGTCAGAGATGTACTCATCGATCATCGCGGCTGTGGGCATCTCGGGGACATCCCACTGGAACTGGATAATCTGGCAGCCCAGAATCCACTCGTTATCGGGATGGTCGGCCGCAAACGCCACGACACGTTCCATCGCCATCTCAAAACTGGTGCAGTCGATGAGGTTGACGGCAAAATCGGGGTCGGTCATGAACGCGCCCTGGGCAAAATGCGTGTGCGAGTCAATCAGGCCGGGCATGACGAGCTGGTCGCCAAAGTCGCGCACCTCGGTATCGGGGCCGATAAACGGTGCCAGGTGGGCATCGTCACCGCAGGCAACGATTTTATCGCCCCGCACGGCAACGCCGCCCTTAAACGGCTCGAGCCCATCGCCGGTAAAAACGGCGTTGCTCTTGATAACTACATCAGCCTTGTCCATGTGAGCCTCCTCAGGCATCTTTGGTTGCAACGCGGACGCACCGCCCGCGTGGGCACTCGGTTGGGAGCGTAGCGCTCCCGCATCGGCGCGTGCCTACAAGCCGTGCTCGGACGTCTGTCCCGCGTCCGCGGCTTCGCGCTACACCCATTGATACACAGGGGCAAATCCGTGCCAAGGCCAGGGACCGCAAACGGTCAGTTTAAGCAGGTTTACACGCTTTACCTGCAGGTTTATTGTCTGAGATTATTACCGCTTCATTACGCCCAACGGTATGGCCGCCCACACGGCAAGACCCGCATGCGAGGAAGAATGGGGCTAGGAACGCCAAAAGGTATCTATGAGGTCATCTCGGTTGGAGACGCCGCTTTTAACGTAGATGCGATGCAAGTGCGCCTTGACCGTGCCAGGGCTGATGACCAACTCGCTGGCGATGTTTTGGGCGTCGTTGCCCTTCAGCAGCAGCGTGAGCACCTCCTGCTCGCGCCGCGACAGCTTATGGGCATCGGCATAGATCACCACACGCGATGCGAGGTCGTCCTCAGAGCTTGCGCTCTGGGCCGCCACGTCCTCATCGGCACGCGGATGACGGGCATACACGCGCAGGATATGGCTAAACTGGCAAAAGAGTTGGACCGCGCATACCACGAGCAGCACGTTTTCGGAGATATTGCGCTCGGACAGATACCACAAAAAGAGGCTGATGACGGGGTTTTGAGAGTCGGGGCGGCAGAGCAAAATCATGTAGGTGTCCTCGGCGATTACGCAAAACGCAAGAACGAGGGCCACCTTCCAAAAGAGCTTTGAGCGGTCGAGGTCGAGTTTCTCAACACGCGTGGCTCTGTACCGGTAATGCCAGGCGGCATAGGCAAGACATCCTACATTGCCCAGGTCACGCGTGAGCCAAAAGAGATACTGCTGCATCTCTCCGGCAGCGCCGCTGCGAGGCACCAGCAGCAATTGCAAGATTGAAAACGGCACGATAGCGAGTACGAGCATGCGCGACGTCGGCCTTTTGCGCAAGCGCGCAAACATCCACAGTACCACGCAGGCATAGATGGCAATACCGAGCACGCAGCGCAGCAAGGGGTGCTGCAACGGCTCGCTAAAGGTAACAGCGTAGTCGTATTTGAGCCGATTGTACTCGTCAAAAAAGATGACTGACATATCGAGCATGTAGAGCAAAAAGCCCGCCGCGGCCACTAGGCTGTCGCGACGGTGCGTCATGAGCCAAACCACCAATGCCACGGCACTGGTCACCAGAGCCACACCCATGATAATCGTGGTGTAGATATAGAACGCGAAACTCATGCCCGCCTCCCCTGTCTAGATGCTGTGAGGATGTTGACAGATTCTTTGCCGCAAGATTAGACTCACCGATTAAACGTACTGTATCGTTTAGATAAACAAGTTGTGTCTCACCGATGAAAGGAGATGCCATGACACCGATCGCTCCGCTCAAGATGCTCGTCGCGCCCGCCGCCAAGGCCATCACCCGACTCGGTTCTTCCATGACCTACGACGACGTTCCCTGCGCCGTTGAGGCGCGTTCGGACAGCTGCCCCTACCTGGGCCACGTCCCCTACTTTGCACCCAAGCTCGCATCTGATCCCGAGCAGCGTGAGCAGTAATCCAAGATGCATCTAGCACCGCACAACTCGCGGCGCTACTGTTTTGGTGCAAAGCGACCTGTCCCCCTTGCGCCAACGCCGGGATTGTCGATGCTGCGGCCGCGGCGCGATATGAGGCGCGAAACCTCGCCCAGCAACACGCCGATCACCACACCCATGAGGATCGGCAACTTTGACATCTCGGCGGGCGAGCTGTTAAGCGGCACGGTTGTCGCAACAATCGAAAGCACGAGTTCTACCACCGGCACCGCAAGCGCTACCGCAAGCACCTTGCCCTCGAAGGGCGCGCGGAATACACGGGGGCGGTCGTCGTATTTACGCAGGCGCCAAAACGCCGGGAACATCGGGATATAGCTCATGAGCAGAAAGACGACGTTCATCGAGAAGAAGACCCAAAAGACGTCGGAACCTTCGCCCAGCGGAATCTGAAGTAGCAGCACCAAGCTGGCAAAACAACCGTTAATGAGTGCTGAGCCGTTGGGCATGCCGGTCTTCTTGGACACCAGCGCAAAGGGACGCGGCATGTTGCCATGGCGCGCGGCATAGCTCGCCACGTTGTTGACGCCAAAGCTCCAACAGATCATGTTGGCAAACAGCGTTACCAGAAAGGCCACGCTCACGACCATCGTCAGCAGGTGAGCGCGCCCCACCATGGCGGCAACCGCGTCCACAATGCCCGAATCGAGTGAAAGCTGCTCGGTGGGAACCGCGGCTCCAATACCGATGCCACAGATAATGTAGATCGCCGCGATGGCAACGCCACCGGCGATAACCGCCTTGGGGATATCGCGCGATGGGTTCTTCATCGTGCTGGCAAAGGTCGCGACCGCCTCAAAGCCCATAAAGTTGAATAGGATGATTGAAAGATACGTCAGTGAGTTAGTGTCTCCCAGATCGGGGACAAATGTCTTAAACGACATATCGTTGGCAAAGCCGTTGTTGCAGGCAAACCAGATGCCGATGATTCCCACCACGGCGGTAATGAGCACCTTGATGACGGCGCCGCCATCCATGACCCAATCGGCCTCGGCCACCGGCTGCATTGCCATGACCGTGACGCCCCACACAAAGGCAAGCTCGATGGCAATTCGGACCCCAAGCGAAAATTCGATGCCCCATACCGCATTGATGACACTGGGGAACATGCAGGCGATACTTGCCACCCACAGTGGAAAGTTGACCCAATAGCACCAGGAGCAGCGGGCGCCCCAACGGTCGCCCAAGCCCAGGCGAACCCAATCGTACAGGCCGCCCTCGGAATCGAACGCCGTACCGAGCTCGGCCACCACCAGGCCATAGGGAAGCAAAAACGTAATGATGAGGAAGATCCACCAGAAGAACTGCACGTTACCCATGGCAGATGCCGGAGCGGCCGCCTCGATGGTAAAGACAACGCAGATAACCGAGAGGATGACCTCGAACAGGGAGAACTTTTTACCTGCCACGACACGCTCCCCCTACAGCAAAAAGGATGGCATCTGTACCGAAGGCGCAGCCCAAGGTAGGGTTGCAGGCCGCGTCACCGGTGCAGGTGCCATCCCAAAGAGAAGAGAGGATGCAATTGTTGGACCAACGCTCGCGGAACAGGCGCGTGTAGATAACGATACGCTGGTACATAGATACTCCGATCAAAACGGTCGCGCTCGCAACCGGAAACTTTCGGCAATTGAAGACGCGTCTGACCTGGGATATTCAAGCGAACAATTGGCCTAACCCGCAATAAATCCCAGATCAGACGCGTACTCAATCAAAGAGGCGGGCACTCCGAAGTGGAGGCAACGGAGTGCCCAAAGAAAAACCCAGCCGACCAAGACATCAAGTGACCAGACCATCAATGCCCCGAGATGGTCACGGTGCGATTCACCGACTGTCCGATTGATCGACTGGGTTTTCGAGGTGCCCCAGGTCGCCGCGAAAGAGGAGCGAAGCGTACTTTGGTACGCGAGCGACGGCTTGAGCGGCGAGATGGGGTGCCTCGGAAAGCCAGACGATTAAGCCGACGGCTCCTGCTGGGTAATGCAGTGGATATTGCCGCCGCCGAAGACGACCTGCTCGGACTGAACGCCGACGCACTTGTAGACGCCCTCGCCCCAGACCTCGTCATAGATCTTCTGGAGCGTGTCAACGGCCAGCTGGTCGTTCTCGTCGCCGTACTGCGGGACGATAACGCCGTGGTTGGTGACCAGGTAGTTCATGTAGGAAGCGATCAGCGGCTCGTCGGGAACGCGCGGCTCGGCGTTCTCGTCGGCGTCGATGGTGTCGCAGGAAGCCTGGTCCATGAACAGCGGGTTCACGGGCATGCAGAGCTTGTAGACCTTCAGCTTGCGGCCCTTGGCGTCAACGGCGTTGGAGAGGGTCTCGTAGGCAGCGTGGCACTGATCATAGAACGGGTACTCGGGATCGTCGGTCCAGATGCAGGCCATGACGCCCGGGGCAATGAACGTAGCGACGTCATCGATGTGGCCGTTGGTCTCCTCGGGGTCGATGCCCTCCTTGACCCAGATGACCTTCTCGACACCCAGGTAGTCCTTGAGGTGCTCGTTCATGTACTCGCGAAGCTCCTCGCTCCAGGGCTCGAACTTCTTGTGGTACTTGGGCCAGATGGACTCGGGATCCTCTTCCTCCTCGAGCACCGCAGAGCAGGTGCGGCCCGGGGAAAGCAGGCACTGGTCGGTCACGACAAGGGTGCCCTCGCCGTCGACGGTGATGGAGCCGCCCTCGAGGATCATGTCGTCGGGACGATAGCGGCGGCAGCCGGAGAGCTCAGCCATCTTGAGGGCGATCTGCTCGTCCTTGTCCCACGGGAAGTACAGGCCGTCGACGAGGCCGCCGTAGGCGTTGAAGTGCCAGTGGTTGGCGCGCTTCTCGCCCTTGCCGTTGATGACGTAGGTGGCGGCGGTGTCGCGGAACCAGGCGTCGTCGGTGGTCATCTCGATGACGGTGACGTTCTCGTCGTTCTCGAAGACGGCCTTGCAGTTGGCGTAGTCGACCTGGTTGGCGCACATATAGACCGGGGTGAACTCGGAGATGGCGCGGGCGATGGCGGCATACTGCTTCTGAGCCGGCTTGGCGCCGTGGGCCCAGGTGTCGGTGCGGTGGGGCCAGCCCATCCACACGCGATCCTGCGGGGCGAACTCAGCGGGCATAAAGAAGCCGTCGGCCTTGGGGGTGGACTCGGACTCGGTGATCGTACGCATAAGATTTCCTCCAAATCGAACGATCGCTTGCTGCGGGCGGGTTACCCGCAGCCTAAAACCAAGAGATGGTAGGCGCCCGTTCCCCGGCAAAGGTCGGGGCGCCCGGTGCCGGTTTTCACGGAATCGCACCGGCAAGCGACGACGTAACCAAGTGCGCGGAGACAAAACGCACGAAGGATACGGAAGAGAGATTGGGGTGGGCGGTGGTTACCGGAGCTATCGCTCACACCCACCCCGGGGGAATGGTTAGAAGATGATGAGGGTTGGAGCCCCGAATCCGGGTGCTCTAGTTCTCCTCGGCCTCGGCAGCCTCCTCAGCGAGACGCTGAGCTGCCAGCTCGGGAGTGAGGCCCTTGTACTCGGTCTCGCGGCCCTTGGCGCTGACGACGCGGACAACCTCGCCGATGAGCAGAAGCACGATGAAGATAACGATCATCGGGAGCTTGTCGCCAATTTCAGCGGCGGAGAACGGAACCAGGGTTGCGACGATGGCCAGGACCAGCTCGATGCAGGGGATGGCCAGCATGACCTTCATCATCGCGCCCTTGAACGGGAACGTGAAGATGCGCTCACGGTTGTGGTCGTTCTTACGAAGGTTGAGGAACGCCGGGAACATCGGGATGTAGGTGAGCAGCAGGAAGACGACGGAGGTGCCGAAGAGCATCCAGAAGACACCGTTGGAGATGGCGTCGATGGGCACCAGCTGCAGGCAGAGAACCAGGGAGGCAACGACAGCGTTGACCAGGTTGGCGCCGTTGGGCATGTCGTCATCCGAGATCATCGAGGCGAAGACCTTGGGCATGTTGCCGTGCTCAGCAGCATAGCGAGCGACGGAGTTGACGCCGAAGGACCAAGCAGCCATGTTGGCGAACAGGGTGATCAGGAAGGCGATGCAGATGACCTTGAAGAGCATGGAGTCGCCCACCATGGTCTGAACTGCGACGATCATGCCGTAGTCGGGGTCGATGGAGTCGGCCGGCACGGCGGCGCCGATGCCGAAGCCGGCGAACAGGTAGATGACGGCGATAGCCACGCCACCGACGATGATAGCCTTGGGAATATCGCGAGCGGGATCGGCCATGTCGTCGGTCATGGTGCAGATGACCTCGAAGCCCATGAAGTTAAAGATGATGATCGACAGGTAGCCGAGAGCGTTGGTGTTGGTGAGCTCGGGCAGGAAGGTGGCAGCGGACATGTCGTTCGCAAAACCGTTCTCCATGGCATACCAAATGCCCAAAGCGCCAACGATAACGGCGACGGCGACCTTGATGATGGCGCCACCGTTAAGGACCCACTCGGAGTCGGCCGCCTTGGAGCGGCCCATGAGGTAGACGATCCACACAAAGGCAAGATCGATACCCATCTTGGCGATCAAGTTGAACTCGACGCCAAAGACCATGCCCAAAATGTCGGGGAACATGGTAGCCAGCGAGGCGATCCACAGCGGGTAGTTGACCCAGTAGTAGTACGAGATGCGGGCGCCCCATTTGTCGCCCAGGCCATCGCGTACCCAGTCGTAAATGCCGCCCTCGCCGTCATAGGTGGTACCGAGCTCGGCGACAACCATGCCGTAGGGAAGCAGGAAGGTCAGGATCAGGAAGATCCACCAGAAGAACTGCTGGTTGCCAATGGCAGCAGCAGGAGCGGCGGCCTCGCAAACGAAGACGACGCAGATGATGGTCGAAATGACCGTCAAGAAGGAAAGCTTTTTCTTTCCGTCGCTCATGATGAGCTCCTTCGCTCAGTCTTGGACAGATCCGAGGCCCTAAGGTATTAAGGCAATTGCTTGGGCCTCGGTGAGCGGGCGACAGGAGACGAGCATCCGCCGCCCGCAAACGTGCTTTTAGAAGCCTTGAGGCTTAGAGCTGCTCGAGAGCCTCGAGAGCGGCGTGGAGCTCAGCCTTGGCGGAGTACTCGACACCCTCGTCGTTGAGCGGGGTGCGCTTGCCCAGGGCGGCAAGGAGAGCACGGATGGAGTGCTTGCGGTTCTCGGCCTCGACCCAGCACAGGGAGCGCTCGGGATCGTCCATGACTTCGTCGACGACCTCCTCGTTGCGGGTGGCCGGCAGGCAGTGCATGAACTTGGAGTTGGGGCCGGCAAAGTTCATCATGTCCATGGTGACCTGATACTTGGGATAGAACACGTCCATGTAGTTCTCGCCCGAGACCTCCTCGTCGTACAGGCCATACCACACGTCGGTGTAGATGAAGTCGGCGCCCTTGATGCACTCGATGTCGTCGGAGATGACGATGGAGCCACCGGAGACCTTGCAGTTCTCCTCGGCGATGGCCATCATCTGCTTGCCGAACTCGGCGCGCTCCTCGACGGTGCCAACGTGCAGGCCGCCGTCGGGGATCTGGTGGCCCTTAGGTCCAAACTGGACAAACTTCATGCCGACCTTGGAGGCGATGAACATGAGGGAGACGCAGACCTGGGTGGCGTCGCCGATGAAGGCCAGGGTGCAGTCCTCGATCTTCTTGCCCTCGGGGAGGTTCTCGAGCATGGTCATGAGGTCGCCCATCTCCTGCGTGGGATGGTTGAACTCGGACATGCCGTTGATGACGGGCACAGCGGAGCCCTCGGCGAGGCCGACGACGTCCTTGTGACGGTCAACGCGAGCCATCATGATGTCGAGCAGCGAGCCCATAACGCGAGCGGTGTCGCCCAGGGACTCGTGACCGCCGAGCTGGATGGTGCCAGGGCCATAGAACTGAGCATGGCCGCCGAGGTCGGTCATAGCGGTCTCGAAGGAAAGACGAGTGCGGGTGGAGACCTGCTGGAAGATCATGCCAAGGCTCTTGTTGCGGAGCAGGTGCGGATAATAACCGTCAACCTTGATGGCCTTCTTCATTGCCAGGCCAAGATCCTCAATAGCCAGGATCTGCTCTTTGGTGAAGTCGTTGGTGTCGATGAAATCCTTAGGCAGTGCCATGTCGATTTCCTTTCCGCCGGTCTTGCCGACTATTACTATGAGGCGCTCGAACATCACGCCTCGTGTTGACAAGACCATCATTCACCCGTATGCAATTTTTACCTAGTTTATTCGGGATTAAAGACCGTTCACGGAGTTACACCCCCTCTAAACCAATATAAACCCGCAGGTCAAGAGTTTACAGGGGGTTTACCATCTAGAACCGCGAACGGTATACGGCTATGCTGTATCTCGGCGCCTAATCCGCAATGAAACGAAGGGTTGAGACGTCTATATCCCACAAGGTATACAGAGCTCGGCCATAGAATAAATGAGATGGGACGGTGGCAGATGAACACCCTGATGTTCTTCTATACCCTAGCGATACTCGTGATCTGTATTGTGACGGCGGTGCTCTCGCTTGCCGCCTATGCCTCATCTCGTCGACGCTTCTTTATCTATGGCAGCGGCGTATTTATCTGCTATGCCATCGAGATGACCGAGATTTTCTTTTTTGAATACACGCTGCAAAACCAGAGTTTTCCAGCCAGCGACTATTACTCAATTACCATGCCTGTGTTGCGGACCTTTGTGGCGACCGCTTCGCAGGCTTTTATTTGGCTCATTGCCATGGATTTGCTCGACAAGCATTCAAAAAAGCAGTTTGTCATTCCCGTCGCAACGTTCTTGCTGAGCGAGCTGCTGATTATCGTCGCTGTCCCCTACGGCCCCATTCATCAATGGCTCTACTACACGATGCGTCAGGTATTCCTTGTTTTCGTGGGGCTATATATCTTTTGGACGGCACGCAAGAGCACGCAAGTCGAGCTGAAGGCACGCGTTAACAACCAACGAAAGCACCTGATTATCGGCGCTATTCTGGTCGGTTGCATCGTTGCCGAGGATTTCTACAACATTCTGATTGTCCCCATGAGTCTGGCGCCCTCTTGGCTGCAACTATATCTGTCCGAGCGCAACTTTAGCGAAAACGTCTTTGCCTGCTACTTTGCGATTCTGCTGATCATCTACTCCTACCACGTGCTTTCAATCCGCATGCAGGAGGCGCCCGAGGAAAAGAACGTCAGCGATCTTGATCGACACATCGAAGAGCAGATGCCCTTCTATCGCAACGCCTACAAGCTCTCCAACCGTGAGACCGAAGTTATGCGTCTGGTTGTGCTGGGCAAATCAAACCAAGAGATTGCTGACGAGCTGTTCCTTGCCGTGGGCACCGTCAAGACCCACATCCACAACATCTTGGTCAAAACCGAGCAGCAAAACCGCACCACGCTCATCCTCCACTTTTGGAAGCGATAACCTGCTAAAAAGGGACAGGTTTATTTTGGCAGGTTTTATCTGGGCAAACGCCAACCGCCGCAAGGGAGCTGCTTTCCCTCGCGGCGGTTTTCTGGCTCACGCTTTCTTTCGTCTCAATCTGTAACATATGGAGACCAAATCGCCGTCTTACTGTTACAGATCGAGACGAGTTACAGAACGCGCGTCGAATAATCTCAATCTGTAACAGGTAGAAGCGTTTTTGCCAGTCAGATGTTACAGATTGAGATAAACGAAGGAGCGGTAGCGTTAAACAAGTCCGCCACAAAGTTATTCGGAGAGATCCGATCCTAGAGTTGTCTACCAGGTACGATATGTGCACTGATATTTTGTCTCAAACCCGGGCATCCCGTTGCCGCGTGGGCTTAACGCTGCACCCGTATAGAGAATCGTTTGCCCCGTACGAGAATACGAAGTTTTGAAAGACAGCCTCTTGTATGTCTGGTCGAAACAATCAACATTCTCGCTCGGGTGGTTCGCAGTGGAGAACGACTTGTAAGTGTCCAAGACGTCCGCTGTCACAAGACGACAAGGCGCGACAGAACCTGCATCTGGTTTCGCCGTCGCACAAACGGGAATTGTGACCATCGACAGGGTAAGCATAAAACATGCGAACATTGCCTTCACAAAGTTCTTCGTTACATGGCGTTTCATGGTTATCTTCCTTTCCTAGTTTTACTGTCGTTCGTCTTGAAAAGCTGCGCGTATACATTACCGATCCACTTCGAATCACCTCCCATTTCTCTGGTAACGACACGCGAGTCATCCCCTGTGAGCAATACGGAGGCATCGCAGAGCGATTCGAGGTTTCCGATAAGATGAGAAGAGATAATGACATGTGCTCCTCTACCCGCTTCATCTCTAAGAGCATTCGAAACAATCGCAACGTGTCTCACATCAAGTGCATTCATGGGCTCATCCAAAAGGACGACTTCGCAATAGGACATATACGCCATCGCGACATTAAGTAATTGTCTATTTCCATCAGACAGCCTAGATACGGGCGTATTCTTCAACCCAGTCAAGTCAAAGCGATCAAGCACTTGGTCCAAAGTGCGAGGTGAATGCCAAATTCTCCTGCATCGGTCGAGATGAAAAGCGACGGTCATGTATGGAATCAATAGCGACGGCCTATTCGGAACCAAAAAGAATACCTTTCTCATTTCCTCACGGTCGACGCATACTTTTGCATGAAAACAGAGAGAACCTGACACGCGCACTGATGGCCCAGCATCTCCCCAAAGAGTATTCAGTAGCGTAGTCTTGCCATGTCCATTTGGCGCGACAAGACCCCATATCTGGCCAGCGGGCATATCAAACTGCAATCCCTTTACCAGCTGGTTTTTTCCAACCGTCAACGCATCCAGCGACAGAGAGAGCAAGCTTTTCTCGCCCAAACTATCCGGGCGAATATGGTTCCAGGCCCAGCGATTCTTGCTTTTTAGACACGAAAACGAAATGACCCCCAACGCGCAAACAGCAAACGCGCCCATCACGGCAAAGAGGCAGTGCGATGCACTGGCTTCAGGAACGAGAGATACCTCCGCTCCATTGGCGTAAGATGCGCCGCCGAGCGCAAACGAAGAGGCAGAATAGCTCGACACCATATACGGCAGCAACGCATGCCATGGAGCATCTTTGCTCGCATAAAACGGAAGCTGGCTTATGCCCCCCACAAGAGCGATCACCATGGACGAAATGGCCCTGTTTCTGCTTCCGGCGTACACGCACACGCCCAAGCAAGCAAACATCATCGACAGCACAGCTTCAAAGACGGCAAATAGCCCTAGCTGAACTAACACAGTTCTTTCGACTACGTCACCATACTGAATGAATACGACTGGGTACTCTGTCTGACCTACACCGTTAAACACCGTTGCCAATACAAAACAGGGAGCCAACGCCAGAACCAAAACCAGCATCGATGCAATACCAGAGACGAGAACGCGGCATGCATTCATCTCTAACTTTGACAACAACGCTCGATCGTAGAACCGCTTTCCATCCCCCTCAAGCGACATATAGAGGACGAGGACCGGGACCAAAAGCCACGCTATTGCAGGAACAGCGCCGCAATAATATGCGAGAAGAATCATCCCGGGCATTTTTGTTGTTGAGTCGTACGATTCCGGATGGGCCAGCATCGATATGGCTCGGGGAAGACGTTCTTGGGCTTCAAGCGATAACTCCGAATCAACACCATTCAAATAACCGAGTCGGTATTCCTTGAGCAATAGATTGTCGTAATCGGCAATCGCATCGTAATACTCTCTGGAGTCCGCCTTGCTTTCAAGCGCCCGATCAAGGCACGCCCTTTCGTCGGCAATGATGCTGTTGAGCTCCTGTGGGGCAGTGTCATAAACGCCGTCAGAGACTTGAGAGACCAAAAGGGCTCTCTGGTCTTCGATGGAAGCTCTACCATATAGATAATCTGCTCCCGTTGGAACGGATAGAAATACCGGGATGCAGAATACGAGCGCGAGCAGCGCCGTCAGCAACATAATTCCCCGGTTGCGCGCAAGAACTTCTAAATTAAGCCGTACATATGTGAGGCAATCACAGGTCTTCACAGCAAGCACCTCCGGTTCGCAACACACGAGTCGTCGGACCCGTTGTCCGGAAGTATCGCCTTCATCGTCAGAACTGTCTGTAGACGTGTAGGATGGATTTACAATCTTATTTGTCTACAGGCTTCTACCTGCTATTTTCTATAACATCTGCCATAAGACTAAAAACCCTATCTCTAAGTTCACGCTCCGAGTGAACTCCAAGCAAGGCATAGCTCTTGCTCTTGGCCTCTTTGACGGTTCCCCGAGCAACGTTAAGATGCGCGCAAATCTCGGTGGTTCTATTGCCATCAAAAACGCATGTCATGATATCGGCATAAAGCGGCGTGAAACCAAGCCTCAAGAAGGCCTCACGCACGGTATCGCGTCGATCACCCACCCGAACCGTATCTTTCGAACGCAAGAATAGCAGCGAATTAGCCATAAGGATAAGTACGACAAGGAACGCAGTCACGCGTAAGGCAGGCATAAGGCCGCCAACGGCCTCACCGCTCCCAACGGACTCAAAGAAAATGTACAGTCGACTTACCACATCGTGAACCCAGAACGCTGCTCCAGCACCCACAGACACCGAAGAAAGGGTGAGTTCAGGCGAAAGGCACAAGTGCATTTCAGACATCCACCGTATAGCCGCACGGCAACACAGGGCCACAAGCACTATAGCTATCGATAGGATTATCGCATCATGCTCAAAGCCGAAGCATACGAGGATTTCCTCGATGCCCATTCCAGACGCATACATAAACAGGAAGCAGACGAAGACTATCCTGCAGTTCTGATTGAACGATGAGGACCCCAGCGATTCTGAACGGTGATCATGGCCTTTTGTTGCGTCAAGATGCCACGCATCCTTTGACAAGAGAAGTCCAGCCGTCGCCTCTGAAATGCTTTTATATCCGGTTTTAGTCAAGGCCCGCGACAAATAGGTACGGGCAGTAGACGGGGAAATGTCCAAGGCAGAAGCAATCTCCTCGTACGTTTTTCCCTCTATCCTCATAGAGAAAACCGCGGACTCCCTTTGAGAAAAACCCGAAGCCGTAGGGATATCGGCAACTGCAGAGTGTTTTCCTCCTAATTTGGCGGCCGCAGAAAAAGCGCTCGTTAAGTCAGGGAAAAATCGCGTTATGGCCCTGGCAAGGATACTGCCCAAAACGGTAACCAGAAGCAATACGATCTCTTGATGCCCACCAAAGCTCAGGAGCACAGCCCCGATGTTTATATTGCGCGAAAACAAACAATCCGTATCGAGAATAACGGCGGCATTACCAAACGCAAGAGGTTCGACGAGCAAGGCAGCAACCCCCATCTCGGCGTTAACGGAAAGGAAAGAACCGATGGAGTCCATCAACGGGACGAGAAGAAACTGAAGGCCAACAAGCAAAGCAATCAAGAGCACAACGGGGCTGTAAAGTGCGAGCTCAGGATACCCGTGGAGAGCAGAGCCATCGGCCACATGTTTCCCCTTTAATCCCGCACGTATGTTTGCGAATTCACCGCCAAGCGCCCAAGAACAGCAAGCGACAAGCAAGGGGGCTAGTAACAACAAAATGAACGCGAACGCCGAAACCACAACATGAAATTGATGAAAGACATTAAGAGATATCGTGTACATCACAAGAAGTGCAATGTCTACGAGCATAAGTCCAAAAAGCCTTTTGGAAATACCCTGTCTCACAGGGCGAGAGATGAGGCCCACACAGAAGCCCGAAAGCAGATGCAGACCGATAAGAACGGTGCCAGAAAGGCCCGTATAAATACTTGGCGCCACACAATACAGACCAGCCGCCCCTATAAACAACATAATTGAATGCCAGAGGAACGAGCGCGTCACGCTTTGCAGGGTAGCTGCCTCGGTTGCCATAAAATCAAAGCTCCTAGATAGCATTTTGGTTATTTTAACATCGTTCCCGGCGTTAAAAAAACTGTTACCCGAATTAATCAATATCCCCCCTCCACCAAAAGGCACCACGCTGATCCTCCATTTTTGGAAGCGATAACCTGCTAAAAAGGGACAGGTTTATTTTGGCAGGTTTTATCTGGGCAAACGCCAACCGCCGCAAGGGAGCTGCTTTCCCTCGCGGCGGTTTTCTAGCAGAAAAAACCAAGTGAGTAGGCTTTTGGCGGGATGCCGAGCACACCTCAAAACGCCACAGCCCTGACCTGCGATTTTATTGAGCACTTGCCGCGATGTGCTCGGCAGATCCAAAAAAGCCTACTCACTTGCATCTGAGATGCTCTAGATACGCAAAATACCGCCGCGAAGGGAGCTGGACTCCCTTCGCGGCGGTTATTCGCTCTGATTTTGCGACGGTTTTGCCCGTCTGTTACTCACTGTAGCGGGTGGCGATGGCAGCTTGTACCATGCCGGCGCTCATGAGGTACGTTACCAGGAAGTAGCCACCATAGGCCGCCAGGAAAATCGCGCAGGTGAGGCCCACGGTGCCGCCGATGCTCATATTTCCGAAAATGCTCACCAGCTCGATGATCACCTTAAGTGCCACAAAGGAGTGCGCCAGGCCCACTGCCAGCGGGAACAGGAAGAATACCGCTTGCTGCGCCATCACCGAATGGCGGATCTGGCGGTCGTCGCAGCCGATCTGTGCCAGCACACGATAGCTGCGGCTGCCGTCGGCCACGTTGGAGAGTTGCTGGATCGACAGAATCGCCGCACATGCAACGACCAATACAAAGCCGATGTAGATGGCTAGGTAGCTAATAAGACCGTTCATTTGCGCTGCTAGCGTGTACATCTCGGAGCGTATGATGAAGATTCCCCACGACCCCGGCTCCTTGCCGTCAACGAGCAGATTGTCGAGCACAGTGTTTTTAATGCTCTCGTCTGCCTCAGTCGTATCCATCCCCTGTTTGTAGTTAACGAGCAGGCTACTGGAATACGGCTGCAGATTAAGTTGGGACAACAGCTCGTCGGCAACGACGACGGTACCCGGATTACTGCCCATCGCCGAGTTGGCGATGGCCGCCGTATCTTCGTCCGACTTATCGGTTGCGGGCTTGAGCTCATGCCCACCCAAGGTGAGGGTATGGCCGCCGGCCATGTATTTGGTGTACAGGTCGACCAGCTCGCCGCCCATATCACACGTGAGCAAGTACTGGTCGCGGCCAATGTGCACTGGCTCCTCGCCCATCATCTGACGCAGCTTGTTGTACTGGCTTGCCGGCGTCACAAACAGACCCATCGTATCGGCATTGCTACCCCCGAACGCCTTGGGAAGCTTTTCGCCCATGATCTTGCACATCTCACTTGGGGTCACCGAAGGATTCGAGCCGCCAAATGGGTAACTCAGATACGAATCGATCTGCACATGCTCACCGGCAACATCGGCGATATCGACCTTCTTGCCGGTCTCGTCGTTGTTGTCCGCCGACTTGCCCTTGCCGTGCCATGCAGGGTACAAATCGACCGTTGTATCGGCCAACACCATGCGATCGGCCTCAGACGGATTGACATACCCTTTGTAGTAGTCGAGCGTATCGGGCGTGTAATAGACATACGTCTGAGACACGTCAACTGGGTTATAGCGCTCCAGGTTTTCGTTCATCACATTGGCAATCGACATACCGCACGTCACCGAGGTGATGGCCAAAAACAGGAGCATCGCGATGACTCCCATCGAAAAGCACACCGTGTTGACCTTGGCCGCAAGCTGGCGCACGGTAAACATGTTGAGGCCGCGCCAATACACGCCGCGCAGGCTCTGCAGCAGCTTGATGAGCATGCCCGAGAGTCCCCAGAACAGCGCAAAGGTGCCCACGGTAACCATAGCAGTCGTAATGCCAAACTGGCTCATGGCCTCTTGCAGCTTGCTGTCCGTCGCAGTTAGCGGGAACCCATCGCGTAGCAGACGGTAATAGGCCACACCCACAAGCACCACGCCCACGGCAAAGATGGCAATCGCAATCCAGGGGTTGCGCGTCTTAATGCTCTCGTTGCGACGCTCGGCACCCATAAGCTCGATGAGTTTGGTACGACGCACGGCGCGGAGGTTCAGCAGTAGCGTGAGCACAAACATTACGAGCATGCAGGCAAGGGTCAGATTGAACGCATGCATCGAGAAAAAGAAGTGGGAATTGGCGATCTGTGTCTTAAAGAGCGAGGCCGTAAAGAACGTCATGAGCTGGGAGAGTCCCACACCCAGCACAATGCCGGCGACAAAGGCCACCACCGAGACAATCACCGTCTCGAGCGCCATGATCGTGGCGACGCGCCCGCGCCCCATGCCGAGCACCTGGTACAGGCCAAACTCCTTTTTGCGGCGTTTCATGATGAAGTTATTGGCGTACACCATCAAAAAAGCCATGACACCGGCCAAAAAGTACGTCAGGTCGCCGAGCATGCTGCCCATAACCTGTGCCAAGCCCTCTTCATCGATTCCGGCGATGTCGACCTGCATCGAGATGGTGTTAAAGGCATAGAAGACCGTGACGCCCAGGGTGAGCGTCAGCAAGTAGACGAGGTAGTCGCGGCCGGCGCGGCGGACGTTGCCCCAAGCGAGTTTACAGAGCATCGGAGCCCTCACCGCCCATCATGGCAACGACCTCCATAATGCGGTCGAAGAACTCTCGGCGGTCGGTGTCGCCGCGGCGCAGCTCGGTGAAGATCTTGCCGTCGCGGATAAACAGCACGCGACTCGTGTAGCTGGCAGCAAAGCTGTCGTGCGTGACCATGAGCACGGTGGCGCGCAGGCGGCGGTTAAGGGCCTCCAGGCTCTCGAGCAGCAGACGGGCGCTCTTGGAATCGAGGGCGCCGGTGGGCTCGTCGGCCATGATCATGGTGGGGTCGGTGACGAGCGCGCGGCAGGCGGCGACGCGCTGCTGCTGGCCGCCGGACATTTGGTAGGGATATTTGTCGAGCACCTGGCTCACGGACAGACGCGCGGCCACGTCCTGCACGCGGGTCGAGATTTCGGCCGAATTCACGCGGGCGATGGTGAGCGGCAGGGCGATATTCTCGCGTGCCGTGAGAGTATCGAGCAGGTTGGAATCCTGGAAGATAAAGCCGAGCTCCTCGCGGCGGAACTGCGAAAGTTTGGCCTGCTTCATGCGCGTCACGTCCTGGCCGTTGATGCGGATCGTGCCACTTGTGGCGCTATCGATGGTCGACACGCAGTTGAGCAACGTCGACTTGCCCGAGCCCGAAGCGCCCATGATGCCAACGAATTCGCCGCGGTTGACGGTAAAGCTAACATCGTTGAGCGCGCGGGTCACGTTGCCCAGCGCTCCATATACCTTTTCGAGATGCGCGACCTCCAGTACCGGGGTCGCCATGTGCGTGGTTTGCATACCGAGTCCTTTCTTGCGATTAGTCTACGGCATCTATAGTCGCAGGGAGCCGAGTCGGCTACCATCGATATGGCTTACGCTTGCCTTACCGTTGTGTAAGGTACGGGTAGCTAGCCTGTCACTTGTTGATGTTGAGAGAGGACTCCTGTTGAAGACTGTTCATGTTGCCGCTGGGATCATTCGCAAGGAAGGATCTGACGAGCTGCTTGCCGTGCAGCGCGGCTATGGCGACATGCAGGGACTTTGGGAGTTCCCAGGCGGCAAGCTCATGCGCGGCGAGACGCCCGAGGACGCCGTGCGCCGCGAGCTCATGGAAGAGCTGCAGGTGAAGGTCACCAACCTGCGTGACTTCTACACCGTTGAGTACGACTACCCCGATTTCCATCTCTCCATGGAGTGCTACTACTGCTCGCTCGCCGATGAATCCGATGAGCCCCAGAAGCACGACCGCCAGCTCGATATCCGCTGGATTCCGCGCACCTCGCTTGCCACCGTTGAGTGGATGCCCGCCGACAAAGGGCTTATCGATGCTCTGATTGAGTTGAGGGAAGATCGGCTTGAGGCCAACGGCACTGCCAACTACGCCGACGCCACCGCGACCGACGAGCCCTCCACCGAGCCCAAGCGCGCACCTAAGCGCCGCAGCAAGAAGCGTCCCAAGCCCGGCCTGCTCGACGGCATCGATACCTCGGACCTTTCCGCCGACGAGCGTGAGCTCGTACGCCGTCGTGCCGCCATCAAAAAGTCCATGAAGGGCAACAAGCGCGCCAACACCAAGCCCGAGCTGCTCGTTCGCCAGCGCCTGCGGGCAGCGGGCCTTACGGGCTATCGCTTGGAATGGAAGGTTCCCGGCAAGCCCGACATCGCCTTTCCCGGGCGCAAGATCGCCATCTTCGTCAACGGCTGCTTTTGGCACCGCTGCCCCAAGTGCAACCCTAGCCAGCCCAAGCGCAACGTTGAGTTTTGGGAGGCAAAGTTCCGTCGCAACGTCGAGCGCGACCGCGCTGCCGTGGCAGCACTCACTCAAATGGGCTGGACACCCATAACCATCTGGGAATGCGAGCTCAAAAAAGACCGCATCGACGCCACGATGGAAAAGGTCATCGAGCAGGTGCGCGCCGCAGAGCTGCAGCGCTAACAGCGCGCATTCACACGCTCCGCACCTCCGCGCCACATCCACGTCACAAACCTTAGAAAGCCCTTAAGCCCAAAACCTTTCAAGAGTGTTACTCAATACCTCTGACCTGCAGTTTCATCGTAACACCAAACCAGGTTAAGCCTTTCTTTAGCGCTTTTTTGCGGCAGCCGCGGCATAATACTGCCAACGCACGGGACCTAGCAACACACCCCGTGCGCAACCTTTTGGTGGACATCGAGGAGGCCGCATAAGCATGCATTCTTCCAATGACGCAGCACAGCAGCCATCCCTAAAACATGCAAACCTTTTCTCCTTCCCCCCGACACAGAGAAACAGCCTCCTCGACTCCCCCACCACAAAAGCCAAACGCTCAACCGACCAGATCCACAACTTGCGAGCATCCTTCGATAAGCTCCAAGCATCCCTAGACAAAACCTTCCCCAACCAAGCCCGGGCATACTAGCCCCTCATCAACAAAGAAGCCCTGACGCCCCACCTCTTTCCGCCCAACGCCACAAGGGCGACGACCTCGAGTAGGTCAACCTGGGAGGGACGAGGGCTTAGTTCCCCAATCTTTCCGCAGGGGGCAAAAAGCCTCGCCGCACGAAGTGCGCAGCGAGGCTTTTTGCATGCCCGAGGACGATTGGGGAACTAAGCCCTCGTCCCTCCCCGGGATATGTAGCGAGTCGGAGTACCCTTGCTGTTACTCTGCTTTGCCCACAGAGTTGAGGTTGGTCATGCGGATCTTAACCAGCTCGGTGATCTCACGCATACCCTCCTTAGCCGGCTTCTTGGGGTCGAAGCAGGCGGGGTTCTCGGCCATGTAGGCCATGAAGCCCTTGGTGTAGGCCTGACGCAGCTCGGTGGCGTAGTTAACCTTGCAGATGCCGTTCTTCACAGCCTCGGCAACCTGCTCATCGGGCACACCGGAGGTGCCGTGCAGAACCAGCGGCACGTCGACGGCGTCGCGGATAGCCTTGACCACGGACTGCTCGATGTGCGGATCGCTTGTGTACACACCGTGGCTGGTGCCGACGCCAATTGCGAGGGAGGTGCAGCCGGTACGCTCGACAAACTCCTTGGCCTCGGCCGGATCGGTGTAGGGGCTCTCGCCCTCAACCGCGGGACCGTCGTCCTCCTTGCCGCCAACCTTACCGAGCTCGGCCTCGACGGGCACGCCCATGGCGCGGCCAGCATCGGCGACGGACTTGGTCAGAGCGATGTTGTCCTCGAAAGACTCGTGCGAACCGTCGATCATGACGGAGGTGTAGCCCGTGCGGAAAGCCTGCATGCAGCGGTCATAGCCATCGCCGTGATCGAGGTGCAGGGCAACGGGCACGGAAGCGCGCTCGGCGGCAGCCTTGACCATGCCGTAGAAGTAGTCCAGACCAGCGGTCTTGATGGTGCCCGGGGTGGTCTGCATGATGACGGGGGACTTGGTCTCCTCGGCAGCGGCCAGAACGGCCATAACGAACTCGAGGTTCTCGACGTTGAACGCGCCGACGGCGTAGTGGCCGGCCTGAGCGTCCTTGAGCATCTTTTCGGTGGTAACAAGTGCCATGAGCGTTTGCTCCTCTCCCTCGCCCGCATCTGGACATCGGGCGTAGTTGTTCACAAGGTGTTTTACCTTGCGTTTTGCTGCGCTCATTGTATGAAATTCAGCGGGTATGCATGTGCGAGATATTGTCATCGCGCGAGGTCCAACCTTCATTTTTGAAAAGCAAACGGAAGGGGTCGAACCCGAGCGTGCGTGTTCGAAATTGAGTTTTGAGCTTTGATCATCTTTCTTTTATAGAAAAAGTAAGTAATCGAAAGGCGTTTTCTTACTTAAAAAGAAAATGAACGAAAATAGACTCAACACAATTCCTGCAAATTTCAGACGATGATGGAGCGGATATGGCCCATGCAACAACCCGAGCTTTCGCCGATGAGCGTCGCGCCGCCATTATGGAAATGCTCGAACATAACGCCTCAGTGCAAGTGGCAGAAATCGCCCAGACTTTTGGCGTGTCCTCCGTTACCGCCCGCGCCGACCTAGACGCGCTCGCCGAGTCCGGCAAGCTGCGCCGCACGCATGGTGGCGCTGTGTCGCTCCAGAAGCGACTGACCGTATCCACCCAGGATCGCCGTATCAACGTCAATGTCGCCGCCAAGCAGGCCATCGCGCAAAGCGCCATCGAACTCGTCAGCGACGGTGACACCTTGCTTGTCGACTCGGGCACCACGGCGCTCGAGTTCGTCCGGCTCCTCGATCAACGCGACGGTATCACCGTCATCACAGCAGACATTACCATTGCCGATTACATCGACGAGAGCATGCCCTCGGTCGATGTCGTCATGCTGGGCGGGGCACTGCGCAAAGGTCATCGCTATCTGTACGGACCGCTCACCATGCAGGCGCTCCAAATGGTCCATGCCGACCTTGCCGTCATGTGCCCCGGCGCTTTTGTTCCCGGCTGCGGCTTTACGACCGACTTTCCGCAGATGGCCGAGACCAAAACAGCCATGATCTCCGCCGCCCGTCAAGACGTTGCCCTCATGGACGCCAGCAAGGTCAACGGACGCGGCATGTACCGCTTTGCCGAGCTAATCGACGTCAACGCCATCGTGATGGACCGTGACCCCGATCACGCCGTCGCCACCTCAATCGCCGAGATCGTCGACAACGCCCGCCCAAATCTCCTCATCGCCAGCGCGTAAACAAAAACCACCACAAAGGTGCCTGTCCCCTTTGTGGTGGTTTGAGCGTTAAAAGTGAACGTATCGCTACTTGGAGAGCTCGTCAGCGAGGGCCTCAATCTGGGCGCGCGAGGCGTCGTTGAGCGAACCCAGCACGGTCACCTTGTTCTGCGCCAGGGTAATGTCCTTCATGCCCTCGAGCTCCTTGGTCATAACCTTGGCAGCTGCGGGCGCCCAGGAGCCGCCCTCGACGAGCGCCACCGTACGGTTCTGGTAGGCATGCTCGGCAAGCGTGTGGATAAAGGTGCTCATGAACGGGAAGATCTCGCCCTGATAGGTAATGGAAGCGAGTACCAGACGGTCATAGCGGAACGCATCCTCAACGGCCTCGGCCATGTCGTCGCGAGCCAAGTCAAAGACGGAGACCTTCTGGCCGCGGGCCTCGAGCGCAGATGCGAGCTCCTCAACGGCAGCCTTCAGATGGCCGTACACGCTCGCATAGGCAATGGTGATGCCCTCGTCCTCGGGCTGATAGCTCGACCAGGTGTTGTAGGTGTCGAGGTAGTAGCCCAGGTTCTCGGTCAGCACGGGGCCATGGAGCGGACAAATAATCTGGATGTCCAGGTCGGCGGCCTTCTTGAGCACGGCCTGCACGAACTTGCCGAACTTACCGACGATGCCAAAGTAGTAACGGCGTGCCTCGCAGGCCCACCCTTCCGGATCTTCGATGTCATTGGCACCAAACTTGCCAAAGCCATCGGCACTAAAGAGCACCTTGTCGGTGGCCTCGTAAGAGAACAGCACCTCGGGCCAGTGAACGTTGGGAGCGCCGACAAACGTCAGGCTGTGGCCGCCCAGGTCGAGCACGTCGCCCTCTTTGACGACCATCTTGCGCTCGGGATAATCGGTGCCAAAGTAGTTGACCATCATGCGGAAGGCGCCCATGCTGGCCACAATCTGCGCCTGGGGATAGCGCTCCATAAAGGCGGCGATGCCAGCGGAGTGATCGGGCTCCATATGGTGAACGACCAGGTAATCGGGCGTGCGGCCGTCGAGCACGGCTTCGATGTTGCCGAGCCACTCGTCGACAAAACCGCCGTCGACTGAATCGGCGACAGCGATCTTTTCGCCCAAGATAACGTAGCTGTTGTATGCCATACCGTTCTCGGACACATCGTACTGGCCCTCGAACAGGTCAATGTCGTGATCGTCGACGCCAACGTAGCGGATATCCTTGGTGATCTCCATCAGGCAAAGCCTCCTAGATAGACAAAAGAGCCCGTCTATCATAGCACTCGGCTGCATCCCAACAGCTATCTGCCGGCATCCTTACCGATTGCTATTGAAATGCGATAAATCGCCGTTTACCAGCACAAACTATGCGCGCAGTATCGCCGTGCTATGTCGAATGATGAGCTGGCCGGGAATACGGATGGCAACGGTTTTGCCCGCCGTACCCGCCTCGGGAACCGCATGCTCAAACACCTCGCGTCCGCGCTGATGTAGATCGAATCGCACGGTCGTGAGCTCGTTGTGTGCCACAAAATCATCGAGCGAATCATCGACGCCCACCACGCTCACGTCCTCGGGCACACGCAGGCCGCTATCGCGCAGCGCCGCAATTGCGCCGTTTGCCATCTGGTCGTTTGCCGCGTAAATCGCCGTCATGGTGTGATCGTGCTCGGCCAGGCGCCTGCCGGCCTCGTAGCCGCTGTTTGCAGACCAGTCGCCCTCGAGCGGCTCTGCCGGCTCGATGTGTTTACGCTCGAGTGCATCCTGCCAACCGGCGCGACGAAATTGTTCGTCGACCGAGAACGACGGGCCGCCAATATAGCGAATCTGCTCGTGCCCCAGCTCAAACAGGTGATCCATAAGCAATAGCGAGCAGCCGTAATGATCGGAATCGACCGTGGTCACCCGCGGGTGCGCATACATGGTAACGATGACCGTGCCAATGCCCGGCAGTGGATCAAACGTCTCAAAATCGGGCGCCATGCGGCTCATGCCGATGATGATGCCGTCCACGGGCAGTGCGGCCATACGACGCGTGGCCTCGGCAAGCGAAAACTCCTCGGTCTTGGACATCTCGACCAGCGTGATGGCACAATTATGCTCGCGAGCAGCGCTGGCGATGCCGTCGATCATTGAGAGGTTGCCAAACTTGGTGACATCGTTGACGCATAGGCCAACCGAATGGTATCGACCGTCGCGCAGCGAGCGACCGGCATAACTCGGACGAAAGCCGAGCTCTTGCATAGCGGACTGCACGCGCTGGCGCGTCTGCTCGTTAACGTTGGGCAAGCCGTTGGCGACGCGCGAAACCGTCTGCTGCGAAACGCCAGCAGCGCGGGCGACGTCGGCCATGGAGACCGGACGCGTACCTGTATCGTTGGACGGGCGCCTTGCCACAGGATCACCTTCACCCTTGCGAGATCTGAATAGCGTGAATGCCGGCCCGGGCAGGAGTTTAGCCCGCGCCGAGGCCCGCTATCGTCGGACGCATGTTAACGTACTCTACTTTTTCAATCCGCATCTCTTCTGCTTTATAAGTCCATACGGCAATACCGTTCACGGCTGTATTTCTACCGATTACCAGATTCTCAAAAAGTGACAAGCGATGTGTTATGAGTACGTTAACATAGCCCGTAACGTGCGGTATCGTGAACACTTGGTTCATGCCGCTTTAAGTTGTTAACGTACTCATAACGACGCAAAACCCACCCGGGCGCGCCAAGGAAAGGACTCCCATGACCGTCCCCGACGAAAAGACATTCGCCACGCTCACCAAGCTGTTCGAAGAGGAGTTTGGCCCCATCGGCGACCGCCAGGTGCTCTACGTGCACGCGCCCGGCCGCTCCGAGATCAGCGGCAACCACACTGACCACGAGGGTGGCCACGTTATCGCCGGCTCGCTCGATGTCGCCGTTGACGGCATCGCCGTGGCAACCGATTCCAACAAGGTTCGCGTAGCCGACGAGGGCTATCCCACGTTTGAAATCGCGCTCGACACGCTAGACGTTCAGGAGTCCGAGAAGGGCACGTCCGCGAGCCTCGTCCGCGGCATGGCCCACGAAATCGCTGCTCTGGGCGTTGAGCCCCAGGGCTTCGACTTCGCCTTCACCTGCTCTGTCCCCTCGGGCGGCGGCCTTTCCAGCTCCGCTGCTGTCGAGGCGGCATACGGTCGCGCCATGGAGACGCTCTGGGGAGCACCCGCCATCGAGCCCGTCGCGCTCGCCCAGATGAGCCAGCGCACCGAGAACAACTATTACGGCAAGCCCTGCGGTCTGATGGACCAGGCCGCTGTGTGCCTGGGCGGCCTCGCCTACATGGACTTTGAGGACCAGGCTCAGCCTAAAACCCAGAAGCTCGAGCTCAACTTTGAGGATCACGGTTATGCGCTCGTGCTCGTTAAGGTCGGTGCCGACCACGTGGCCGCCACCGACGACTACGCCGCCGTTCCGCGCGAGATGCAGGACGTCGCTGCCGAGTTTGGCAAGGCACGCCTGTGCGAGGTAAACGTGGCGGACTTTGACGCCAAGCTCCCCGAGCTGCGCGCCAAGCTGGGCGACCGCGCCTGCCTGCGCGCCGTTCATTACTGGTACGAGAACGGCCTGGTCGATAAGCGCTGGGCTGCCCTGAACGCCGGCGACATTGACCAGTTCCTGGTCCTGACGCGTGAGTCCGGCGCCAGCTCCGCCATGTACCTGCAGAATGTTGTTGCCAAACTGGGTGCCGAGCAGCCTTCCATGTACGCGCTTGCTCTTGCCGAGCATGTGCTCGACGGCCGTGGCGCCGTTCGTATCCACGGCGGCGGCTTTGGCGGTACCATCCAGGCCTTCGTGCCGCTCGAGCTGGTCGACACCTTCATTGCCAAGATGAACGGCTGGCTTGGCGAGGGCTCTGCCCGCCACTACGCGATTTCTGACAAGGGGGCTTACGCGGCATGGCTGTAATGACTGATGTGCGCGAGGCCGCGCAGGGCCTCATCGAATATGCCATCCACCGATCGATGATCGGCCAGGACGATCGCATCTGGGCATACAACACCATTTTGGAGTGCATCGGCGCTACGGGGCCGGCGCTCGACATGGCCTGGGCGCTCCAGGTCGAGAAACTCTCGCTCTTGCACCCCGATACCCTGCCCAACTTTGACCTTGAAGGCACACTTGCCGCGCTTGCCGAGGCGGCTGTTGCCAACGGTGCTGCCGAGGACACGGTATCGGGCCGCGACCGCATCGCCATGCGCATCATGGGCGTGCTGATGCCGAGGCCTTCGGTTGTAAACGAGGAATTCAACGGCCGCATGGGCGTCAACGAGCCCCGCGCCGCGACTGATTGGTTCTACGGCCTGTGCTGCGACGCCGGCTACGTGCGCCGTGCCGCCATCGCGCGCAACATCAAATGGAGCACCCCCACCAACTGGGGCGACCTCGAGATTACCATCAACCTGTCAAAGCCCGAAAAGGACCCGCGCGATATTGCCGCGGCCGGCGCCGCCAAAAACACGGGCGAGAAGTATCCCGCCTGCCAGCTCTGCATCGAAAACGAGGGCTATCCCGGACGCTCCGCTGCAGCCGACGGCGGCGCCCATCCCGCCCGCCAGAATCTGCGCGTTATCCCCATTAAGCTCGACGGCGAGCGCTGGGGCTTCCAATACAGCCCGTACGCGTACTTTAACGAGCACTGCATTGCCATGAGCTCCGAGCATCGTCCGATGCACGTCGACCGCAAGGGGCTGACCTGCCTGCTCGACTTTGTCGACCTGTTCCCGCACTACTTCATCGGCTCCAACGCCGACCTGCCCATCGTGGGCGGCTCGATTCTTTCGCACGACCACTTCCAGGGCGGCGCGCACGAGTTCCCCATGATGCATGCCGCCGAGGTCTCGCAGTTTAGCGTGCCCGGTTTTGACCAGGTCAGCGGTACCGTGCTGCAGTGGCCGCTCTCGGTGCTGCGCCTGCGCTCGCATGACCGCGCTCAGCTGCTCGACGCTGCCGAGAAGATTATCCTCGCCTGGCGCGAGTGGACCGATGAGTCTGTGGGCGTCATCGCGTACACAGCCGATGGCGTGGCGCACAACACCGTGACGCCCGTCATCCGCCGCGTCGACTCTCGCGGAAATGCCGGCGGCGAAATCTACGAGGCCTACCTGGCGCTTCGCTGCAACATCACGACCGACGAGCATCCGCTGGGCGTGTTCCACCCGCATGCCGAGTACCACCACATTAAGAAGGAGAACATCGGCCTGATCGAGGTCATGGGCCTGGCCATTCTTCCGCCGCGCCTGGTTCCCGAGCTCGGCGCTGTCCGCGAGCACCTGCTGGCGGCCAAGGTCGATGCCAGCTACGACCTTGCTAGCGCGCTCGAGGGCGATGATCTATGCCGCAACCACGCCGCATGGGCCGAAGACGTTTTTGCCCGCCGCGCCGACGAGCTTACGGCAGACAACGCCATCGATATCCTGCACGAGGAGGTCGGCGTGGTGTTTGGCCACGTGCTCGACAACGCCGGCGTCTTTAAGTGGGACGAAGCCGGCCGCGCCGCCCAGCAGCGCTTTATCGACTCGCTGTAGCACGCGAGCTCGAACGCACGCACTTAACAAATAGCGCCTACACGACCGCGGCGCCCGCCGGCAACATCGCCGGCGGGCGCCGTTTTCTGATGCAAGGGTAACTAATTTGCACCAAAACAAGGAGTGTCCCAAACTGCCGGCAGAAAAAGAACGTCCCCAGATGCCGACCTAAACCCACACATTATTCGATGGAAAAACGTGGTTGCCTCCCACATTATTCGATGGAAAAACGTGGTTCATTCCCACATTTTTCGATGGAAAAACCAACACGGTCTTATACTAACCATGATCGTTAGGAGGCAGTATGCAGCGACAGCTAATGGACGAACTCATCGCTTGGAAATCTAGGGCAAACCGCAAGCCCCTCCTGCTTAAGGGGGCCCGCCAGACGGGAAAAACCTGGCTTCTCAACGAATTCGCAGGCCAGCAGTATCAAAACGTCATCCGTTTTGACTTTATGCTCGAACCGGGCGCACGTTCGCTGTTCGACGGAAGCCTTGACCCCAAACGCATCATCTCCCAGATAGAGCTCCTGCGCGGCCAGACCATAACGCCGACAGACACGCTCATCATCTTCGACGAAATCCAAGAGGCACCGCGTGGCATCACCTCGCTCAAATACTTCAACGAGCTGGCGCCGGAATACCATATCATGGCAGCCGGCTCCTATATGGGGCTCGCGCTCCGACGCGAAAACGAGTCGTTCCCCGTCGGCAAGATCGACCAGCTTACCATGCGCCCCATGGGGTTTGTCGAGTTCGTTCGTGCCGTCGATGGCGATCCGCTCGCAGATGCCATCCTTGCCGCAGACATGGACCTGCTGGCGAATGTTTCCGAAAAGCTCGAGCGCCTGCTCAAGGAATACCTCGTTGTCGGTGGCATGCCAGAAGTTGTCTCCGCTTTCGCCGCCTCCCACGATTTCATCGAGGCCCGCAGGCTTCAGCAGCAAATCATCGAAGCTTATGAATCCGATTTTGGCAAGCATGCGCCAGCCCGCATCGTCGAGCGCATGAGGCTGGTTTGGAAATCCCTTCCCGGCCAGCTCGCAAAGGAAAACAAGAAGTTCGTCTACGGCGCGCTTCGTCCCGGGGCGCGCGCACGCGATTTTGAGGAAAGCCTCCAGTGGCTCATGGACTATGGAATCGTTCATAAGGTACCACGTGTTTCCGCCCTAAGAGCACCGCTCACAAGCTACGAGGATCTCTCGGGCTTCAAGCTGTTCTGCATCGACACCGGCATCCTCGGAGCACTCTCCGGCCTCACGCCAGCCATTGTTCTGAACGGGCCCGCTGTTTTTACGGAGTTCAAAGGCTCGCTGACCGAGCAATACGTCGCACAGGAGCTTTTGCTCCAAGGCAATACTCCCGCGTATTGGTCATCCTCCTCCGGCAATGCAGAGACTGACTTTGCCATCGACCATGCGGGGACCGTGCTTCCGCTCGAGGTCAAGGCGGCAGAGAACCTCAAAGCAAAGAGCCTGAGGATTGCCTGCGAGAAGTTCAAGCTCGAGCGCTGCGTGAGAACATCGTTAGCGGCATATAGAGACGAAGGCACGCTCGTCAATATTCCGCTCTGGGAGATTGGGCAAATCGACAAGCTGGCATAGGCGCTGTGGAGGGGGTGCCCCGTAAGGAGTGTCCCAAACTGCCGGCAAAAAAGGAACGTCTCTATCTGCCGCATTCCCGAAGCAAGGCAACGCCGATGTTTTGGCAACGGCAGCGAGCGGGCCGCATTTGAGACAAGGTGACGTGAAACGAAAGGGCGCTGACCTTCTGGTCGCGCCCTTGAAGTTGAACGTCAGATTGTCCAAATGCGGCCCGCGCAGCGTCGAGCCGTTGCGCGGTTTGGTAAAACCGCGTAACCCTAAAGCTCCGTTACTTCAACGTTGTTGTAGATCTCGTCCCAGCGGTCCATGACCAGGTGACCGGTCTTGGGATCCATAGCGTTGAGTTTGCCGCAGGTATTGGCGGTCTTGAGCACCGTGACGTCGTCGGCGCCAGCAGCAATGGCATGTGCAAAGCCGGCGATGGTCGAGTCGCCGGAACCCGTTGCGTTCACAGCCGCAATCGCGGGCGTCTTGGCGCGGAACGCGCGACCCTCATGGAAGCCAACCGAACCGGCAGCGCCCATCGAAACGACAACCCAGGGGATACCGGCAAAACGGTCATCGGCGGCAAGCGCCTCGCGCAGGGCATCGACATCATCGGTCGTAAAGGACGTACCCAGTAGGCCGTTAATCTCGGTCAGGTTGGGCTTTACGAGCTCAGGCTTAGCGTCGGACTCCAGCGCGGCCTCCAGCGATGCACCCGAAGTGTCGAGCAGCACCTTGGCGCCCGCCTCCTCGGCGATCTTGACGAGCTCGGCATAGTAGCCGGCATCGACGCCACGCGGCAGCGAGCCCGAAAGCGTCACAACGTCCGCCTTCGCTGCAAGCTCGGCAAACTTGGCCGTAAAGGCCTCGAGCTCGGCCGGGGCGATCTGCGGGCCGCTCTCCAGCAGCTCGGTCTGATTGCCCTCATGCAGGATATTCAGGCAGATGCGCGTCTCACCAGCAATAGGCACAAAGTCGTTCTTGACGCCGTCGGCATCCATAAGCTCGGCCATATAGGCACCCATGTGGCCGCCGAGCAGGCCGGTCGCGAGCACGTCGTCACCCAGCTGCAGCAGCACGCGACTCACGTTGAGGCCCTTGCCGCCAGCGGTCTTTTCGGGTGTCACACGGTTAACATCGTCGATGATCAGCTTGTCGAGCTGATAGCGCGTATCAATCGACGGGTTCATGGTAACGGTCAGAATCATGTTGAACTCCTGTTCCGGGGCGGCATAACCCGCCCCAAACATACGATAGCTCGTTAAAGGATCTCGATCTCAAAGCCGCGGGTGACGGTCTCTCCCGGCTTGGCCACCAGGCAGCCGCGCTTGTGCTCCAGAATATCGTCCTCGTCGGAGCAGGTGGACAGGCCGCCCCACGGTTCCACGGCCACAAAGTCGCCCTCGGGCTTGCTCCACACAATCAGGTATGGCATATCGGGGAACGTCAGGCGCACGCCCTTGTCCTCGGTTTTCTTGGTCAACGTAACCACGTGGCTCTCGAGCACGTCAAAGATGGTCTCTGCGAAGTCAAAGAGTTCGTGGGTCAGCGGCAGGTCATGGCCAACCATCGGGTTCTTGCTGCGATGCTCAACATCAATCAGGCCCGTCGAGGGAACGGCAGTACAGAGCTCGGCGGCCTCGCGCTGCTCAAAACGGAGCTCGTAGTCGTCGTAGGACTCGCCCTCGTCAAGCGGGCACTTAAAGCCAGGGTGACCGCCCACAAAGAACGGCATGTCCTCGGTGCCCTCATTGGTCACCTCGTACGACACGGCCACCTTCTCCGCATCGATCGTGTAACGAGCAACGATCTTAAACGGATACGGGTACTGCTCGAGCAACTCGGCATGGTCGGCAGAGCTTAGGCTCAGCGCAACCATGTTGTCGCTCTGTTCCTCGAGCTTCCACTCCTGTTTGCGCGCAAAGCCGTGGCGGGCGAGCTTTACCTCGCGGCCGCCCATGGTCGTTGCGTGACCGTCACGAAGGCCACCGCAGATCGGGAAACAAATGGGCGCCTGCCCCGACCAGACCGCCGGATCACCCTGCCACAGGTACTCACGGCCGTTGGCCGCAATAGAAGTGAACGACCCGCCCGCCGTGCTCAGTGCTACGCGGATAGAACCATTATCAAGAACAAACTCCATAGGAGCCTTCCCTTTCTTACGACAGCCCGCCAAGTCAATAGGGCTGATAGAAAACCGGCCCGCGCCCCCTCACAGAAACGCGAGCCGTCAATTGAAAAGCTGCAGAATGCCGGGTACCGCCAAGAGCGAAGCACCCAAGCCAAGCAAGCAAACGTGTTATCGGAGCAGCTTGCCGTATCAGAAATCTTCGCAACAACAGCGGTAACCCCACAGGTCACTCAGACATCAGCGAGAAGCCAGCTGGCGAGGCAAGGTGCCGTGAAGCGAGGCGGCATTGACCTTCTGGTCATGCCGCCGAAACTGAACGGCAGATTGCCCGCCAGATGGCTTCGCAGCGTCGACCGGTCCGGCGTTTGTTAAAACGCCGGAACCCCACTAGTCGTGATACTCGCCGCGGTCCCACTTCTCGAGGAACTCGTCAAAGAAGTGCGGGTCAGCCTGAGCCTCGGCGTCGGCCTTATTGCAGGCGTCGATCTTGGCGATCAGGGCGTCGTGCTCGGGGGTCTTCTCGTAGGGCTCCTCCAGGAAGGCAAGCATGATATCGGCCATCAGGAACTCGCCGGTGATCTTGCCACCAAAGCCCACGATGTTGGCGTTGAGCTCGCGACGGGCATACAGGGCAGAGGTCATGTCGCGGACCAGGGCGCAACGGGCGCCGGGAACCTTGTTGACGGCGTTGGTGATGCCAATGCCGGTGCCGCACAGGGCCACGCCAAAGTCGGCCTTGCCGCTGGCAACGGCCTCGCCCACGGCCTTGCCGTAGATGGGATAGTGCGTACGGGTGTGGCTGTAGGTGCCGCAATCGAGCACCTTGTAGCCAGCCTGCTCCAGGCGGTCGGCCAGATAGATCTTCTCGTCCGTAACGATATGGTCGCAACCGATTGCGATGGTCTTCTTCATCAGAACGTCCTTTCGTCTGAATTCACAAGTTGAGGTAGAAGTTCGAGTTCTCGGTGGCTCTCGTTAGGCCATCTTGTTGAGCATGTCGACACGGATCTGGTGACGGCCGCCGGCGTACTGGGCACGCAGGAACTCGCGGGCGATCTTCTTGGCGACCTCGGTGCCCACAACGCCCGGGCCCATGGTGACCATGCGCGAGCCGTTGTGCTCGCGGGTCATGTAGGCGGAACGCTCGTCGGAAATGTTGGCGACGACCATGTCCTTGATCTTGACGGCGGCCATATAGGAGCCGACGCCGTACTTATCGAATGCGAAGCCCTGGGAATCCTTGTGCTCCAGCAGGTCCTTGGCAACGGCGGTCGCGGAATCGACAAAGTCCGCGGCAGGGGTCTCGGAATAGTCGACGACCTCGTGACCGTCGGCGATGAGCATCTCCTTGATGGACTCCTTCATCGACATACCGTCGGCATCGGAAGCGATTACAACCCTCATGACATCCTCCTTGAGAGATACGCAGGTACGTAGTTTCTGTTTGGAAGTGTTGAATCGCGTTCAGGTCCGGGCATCTGAATGTGCGGTTCTTCACTGTTCATGTTTATTTGAACACATTCGAACATCTAATGCAACCATTATTTGTTTGACTTTGTTCTTTTTTGAACAAGTACCGTTCACGGATGATTGCTGACCGTTTGGGGTCGGCGCGGACGTAGCGACCATGTGTTCAACAAACAAAAGGGCGGCCGAGAACGCGTCTCGGCCGCCCTTCTTACGGTTGATCTTCCAAAGATCGCTTTGCCGCCTACTCAGACTGTCCGCTCTTCTTGGCATGTTTGGACGGAGCGCTCAGAAAACGGCCCGTCAAATAGTTCGCCGGGCCAGAGATATCGATCCCCAGTAGCGTGTGCCCCAGCCACAGAAACGCCGCGAGCACCAGCAACGGGATAACGCACGAGGTCACGATCATCACGATGACGCCTTCAATCAGATCGGTCACCTGTTGCACCACCTCATCGGTCATCGACTTGGCACTGTCGGTCACCGATGTGAGTAGACTCGATGCCCCATCGGTCAGCTGCTCAAGCACATTCTTGTTTTCCGTGGTCTCGGACTTCTTCTCGCTCTTTGTGGAGCTCGTCTTGCTCGCTTCAGTCGCCTTTTGCTCTGCCTGCTCGATACTCACCTGATACGTCTCATCGACCTTTTGCGATACCCATACGCTCGCGGGTACAAGCGCCATGCCGATCACGGCAACCACCAGCACGCGCGTCGCCACACGGCGCAGGACGGCGCTCGTGCTCCAGCGCCCGTGAATCCCGAGCGACACCGCAAAGAGCACCAGCGCAAACGGGATCAGGATGCCCAGGCCAACCGACCACAAAATGGTCAGCAGATATTTCTCGAGGTAGAGCACGGCAAGCACGATACCCAAGTTGCCCGAAAGCTGCGCGAGCTGCTCGGCGACCGGCGTTCCCGTATCACCCGGCAACGCCGTAATACCCGCAGACAGCGCCACGCACGAGGTCGTGAGCGCCAGTACGTTACCTTTCTTTTGATCGATGACCTCGATGGTGGAGTCCCAGGTCTTGGTGTCGGCATAATGCGGACGAGCGACAAAGCCCGAAAGGAGCGCCAGCACCACGAGCGCGATGATCAAGCCGATCTGCAGCTTTTTGTTTGCGCACACGGCATCGGACAAACTGGGCTGCAGCTCGGCCACTGTCGTATGTTCGGTAATTTGGACGGGGCGCCCGTGAGCCATCTCGCGCGCGTCCTTCTTTTGAATCGATCCATTGTCCGGCATTTGGATACCTCCTCATTCCGGCGTGTAATGCAGGGGAAGTATACCCACCGAGCGAAAAACCGAACGGCAGAGCCGGCGTTCGACCCAAGAGTGTCCCCGACGACTAGTCATTTAAGAACGTCCCCAATGACTAGGTAAAAAGCCCCGCCGCGGGTAGCGGCAGAGCTTTTGGAAGGGGACTTGGTTGTAAGAGTTCGTTAGGCGAGCTTAGCCTCGAGCTCGGCGATACGCTTATAGGCATCGATGGTAAAGCGGGTCTGCTTCTCCAGGATCATAGTGGTCATGAGGGTATCCTGAGCGTGAGCCATGATGAAGGTCATCTCCATCTCGCCGCCGCCGGCCTCCTGCGAAAGCAGCTTGGTCTGCGTGTCGTGGGCGCCGATGAGTGCATCGCTGGCATCCTTGTGCAGCTGCTCGGCCTTCTCAAAATCACCCTCGCGAGCAGCATCGAGCGCTGCAAGCAGATCGGTCTGGGCGTCACCCGCGTATGCGACGATCTCGAATCCAACCATCGAGATTTCTTCTTTGGTTGCCATGTTGCGTTCCTTTCACGTATGAACCGATGGAGAGCATCGCGTCCGGGCATACGCGCTGCGCTGTGTATGACAGAAACAATAACATTCAAACAAAAAGGAACAATGCAAACCGTTATTTCGAGCCGTGAACGGTCTTTTTTCGTCCGTGAACGGTTTCCAAACCATTTCGAACAATATCAAACATGATTAGCGGAAACCCAAACAGGACCGCACCCTAACGCAAATCGCGTACCGTATCGCCCTCCACGAGCACGCCGGGGATCAGCATGTGCTCCACGCCAGACACAACGCCCTCGGCGCCGGCGATCTTGTCGACCGCCCACATGCCGACGCGCCTGTTGTCAAAGCGCACGGTGGCCAGGCGACGATCGGGCACGATGTCGCCCAGACTGTCATCAACACCCACCACACTCACGTCCTCGGGCACGTGCTTTCCGCGCGACTCGAGTCCGCGAATGCAGCCGTAGGCCATGGCGTCGTTGGAAGCATAAATGGCCGTACAGGTCGGATCGTCCGCCAGAGCCTGACCGGCAGCATACCCGCTCTGTGCCGTCCAATCGCCACGAACGAGTCGCGGCGGCTCAATACCATGTGCGCGCAATGTCTCGCGCCAGCCTTCCTCGCGCTGCATGCCCGAAAGCGAGCGCTCGGGACACGAGATGAAATGCACGGTCTTGTGCCCCTGCCTCAGCAAGTACTCGACAACCTGGCGCGAGCAATCGAACTGGTCGTTATCGACCGTTGAACAGAGCGGGTGCTCCAACATCGTAACGAGCACTGTCTGCATGCCGGGCAGTGGCTCGAAGGTTCCAAAGTCCGCCGGCATGCGATTCATGATCACGACCATGCCATCCACCGGCAGTGCGCTCATGCGCGACGATGCGCTCTCGAGGGTATACGGATGCCCATCTACTTTAGTGAGAGTGATGGCATAGCCGTGTTTGTCGGCCGCAGCGGCAAAGCCCTCCATGCGGTCGAGGTTGCCGGTACCGGTAATGTTGAACATGGCGACGCCGACGGTCTTAAACTTGCCACGGCGCAGCGATCGACCGGCAAAATTGGGGCGATACCCCAGCTCGCGCATGGCGGCACGCACGCGCTCCTTGGTCTCGGGGCGCACGCTGGGTGAATCGTGCACCGTACGCGAGACTGTCTGCTCCGAGACGCCCGCGAGACGCGCCACGTCCTTAACGGAAACCGATTTTTTAACAGCGGCCATTGGTCGATCTTTCCGTGTCAACGATGCCATTGACGGCATCCTGCGCAGTCATATTAAACGCCTTCAAGTATATCTAACGCCGCCTCTGCAATACGCTTACCACCCAAAACCTACCGTTCACCGACATTTCTGCTTCCCCGAACGGCTTTTGTCGCCCAAATGTTAACGTTGCCATTGCGCAAACACAGAGCCACCGGGCGGCTCAAACGTTTACGCACAAAGAATCGACGGTTCGCAGGCACAGGAACCACCGGTTCGCGTCTTTTTTTGTGTCACAAAATGGCAACGTCAACATTTTGGCAACCGAACGTCAAAAGCTACCATCGTTGCTAACCCACCGACTCTTAGGAGCTTTGCATGGAGCAACTCATCGCCACTATCGAAAAGGGCCAGCCCTTTTTCAACGCGATCGCCCGCAACAAGTACCTCAAGGCGATCCGCGACGGTTTTATCTCCGTCATCCCCATCATCATCTTCTCGTCCATCTTCTGCCTCGTAGCCTCGGTCCCCAACATCTGGGGTTTCTACTGGCCCGATGACATCAACAACGCCCTGTGGAAGTGCTACAACTACTCCATGGGCATCCTGGCAATCGCCTGTGCCGCCACCACCGCCAAGCACTTCGCCGACGCTCAGAACCGCGACCTGCCCAAGAACAACCAGATCAACTTTATCTCATGCATGTGCGCGGCCATCATCGGCTTCTTGCTCCTTTCGAGCGACACCATCGCCACGGACGCCGCCAGCGGCTTCAACACCACCTACCTTGGTTCCAAGGGCCTGCTGACTGCCTTCATCGCTGCGTTTGTGACCGGCATCATCTACAAGTTCTTTATCAAGCGCAACATCACCGTCAAGATGCCCGAGCAGGTTCCGCCCAACATCTCGCAGACCTTTAAGGACATCATCCCCTTCTCCGTCTGCATCACCGTCTTTTGGGTCTTTGACATCGTCTTCCGCGCTGCCTTTGGCTTCTGCTTTGCCCAGGGCGTCATCCAGGTGTTCCAGCCCCTGTTCACCGCTGCCGACGGCTATATCGGTCTCGCTGTGATCTACGGCGCCATGAGCCTGTTCTGGTTCGTCGGCGTCCACGGCCCCTCGATCGTCGAGCCCGCCATCGCCGCCGCCCTCGTTGCCAACATGACCGACAACCTGGCTGCATTCCAGGCCGGCGAGCACGCCTCCGCCGTTCTGACGCAGGGCGCCCAGTACTTCGTCGTCTGCATGGGCGGCACCGGCGCCACGCTCGTCTTGGTCTTTATGTTCTGCTTCCTGGCCAAGTCCCAGGAGATGCGCGCCGTCGGTAAGGCCGCCATCGTCCCCGTGTGCTTTGCCGTTAACGAGCCGCTGCTGTTCGCCGCACCCATCGTGCTCAACCCCGTCTTCTTTGTCCCGTTTGTCTTTGCCCCGATCGCCAACATCTGGATCCTCAAGATCTTTATCGACTTTTTGGGCATGAACGGCTTTATGTACACCCTGCCCTGGACTGTCCCCGGCCCCATTGGCACCATCATGGGCTTGGGCTTCCAGCCGCTCGCCTTTGTGATGCTCGCCCTTATCCTGGTCGTCGACTTTGTTCTGTACTATCCGTTCTTCCGTGCCTACGACGCCCAGAAGTGCGCCGAGGAGGCCGAGATCTCCCAGGAGGAGCTCGCCGCCAAGAACGCCGAGAAGGCCGCCAAGCTCAACGATGCCTTCCAGGGCAAGGCCGACGCCAAGAGCGTTGCCGCCGGCGCTGCTGCCGAGGCCGTGAAGGCCGACGCCCCCGCCGCTTCCGCAGCACCCGCCACCGAGGCTACGGCCACTAGCGACCTCAACGGCAAGCGCGTGCTCGTGCTCTGCCAGGGTGGCGGCACCTCGGGCCTGCTCGCCAACGCGCTGGCCAAGGCTGCCAAGGAGCGCGGCATTAACCTCGAGACCGCTGCCGAGGCCTATGGCAACCACGTGGACATGCTCCCCGACTTCGATCTGGTCGTCCTGGCCCCGCAGGCCGCCAGCTACCTGGCCGACCTGCAGAAAGACTGCGAGCGCGTAGGCAACAAGTGCGTCGCCTGCCGCGGTAAGCAGTACATCGAGCTCTCCCAGAACGGCGACAAGTCTCTCGCCTTCGTAAGCGAGCAACTCTCGAAGTAAGTAACGCCCAGGGCCAGCCGACCATCCAAGACCGGCTGGCCCTTCGATTTAGACGATTGGATCATCATGTCCGTTAACCCTGCTAGCGTCACCAATCCGCCTGCGCAGTTTCCCGAGGACTTTGTCTTTGGCGGCGCCACCGCTGCCTACCAAGTAGAGGGCGAGACCCGCACTCACGGTAAGGGCAAGGTCGCCTGGGACGACTTCCTGGAGGCCCAGGGGCGCTTTTCCCCCGATCCCGCTTCGGACTTCTACAACCAGTACCCCGTCGACCTGGAGCTGTGCGAGGAGTTTGGCATCAACGGCATCCGCCTCTCCATTGCCTGGAGCCGCATCTTCCCCAACGGCACCGGTGAGATTAACCCCGAGGGCGTCCAGTTCTATCACGACCTTTTCGCCGAATGTCACAAGCATCACGTTGAGCCGTTTGTCACGCTGCATCACTTTGACACGCCGCTTCCCCTCTTTGAGAAGGGCGACTTCCTCAACCGCGAGACCATCGACGCCTTTGTGGACTTTGCCACCTTCTGCTTTAAGGAGTACGCCGACCAGGTGACCTATTGGTTCACCTTTAACGAGATTTGGGCCGATGCCTCCAACACCTACATCGAGGGCACCTTCCCCGGCGGCGTCAAGGCGCATCTGGCCGAGGCTTTCCAGTGCGAGCACAACATGATGCTCGCCCACGCCAAGGCCGTACTGGCCTTCCACAACGGCGGTTTTAAGGGCAAGATCGGCGTCATTCAGTCGTTGGAGTTTAAGTATCCGCTCAACGAGAACGACCCCGCCGACATCAAAGCCGCCAACAACGAGCACGTGCTGCAGAACCAGTTCTTGCTCGACGCCACCTTCCGTGGCGACTACGCGCCCGACACCCTCGAGTGCGCCAACCGTCTGGCTGCCGTCTCGGGCGGCACCATCGAGATCCTGGACGAGGACCTCGAGATTATGCGCGAGGCCGCGCTCTACAACGACTACCTGGGCGTTAACAACTACCAGTGCCGTTTTTTGAAGGCTTACGATGGCGAGAACGACCTGCACCACAACGGTACGGGCGAGAAGGGCACCGGCCGCTGGCGCGTTAAGGGTATTGGCGAGCATGTGAACAAGCCCGGCATCCCCACCACCGACTGGGACTGGATCATCTATCCCGAGGGTCTGTTCGATCTGCTCGTCTACATTAAGCAGCGCTACCCCAACTACAAGCAGATCTTCATTACTGAAAACGGCATGGGCTACAAGGACCCCTACAAGGACGGTTTTGTGGACGACCAGCCGCGCATCGACTACATCGAGCAGCACCTGCGTTGGCTGCTCAAGGCTATGGAGGTGGGCGTCAACGTGGGCGGCTACTTCCTGTGGAGCCTGCAGGACCAGTTCTCCTGGACCAACGGATACAACAAGCGCTATGGCTTCTTCTACGTTGACTTTGAAACCCAGAAGCGCACGCCCAAGGCAAGCGCCTACTGGTACAAGCACGTAGCGCAGACCCGTCGTCTGGACTAGCGGCTTGCGGGGTTACCCGCCCACATAACCTGTCCCCATTTCTCAGCCGGGGGTGGCACGTCACACGGCGCGCCGCCCCCGGTCTTTTTGGGCGGTTCGGGGTCCGTTTGTCTCAATCTGTAACATCTAGCCGAGTTTTTGGGTCCTAGCTGTTACAGATTGAGACGAACAGGATTGCTCTTTCCGAAGAATCTAAATCTGTAACACGTAGCCCGCTTTTGACCGTCTACCTGTTACAAATCGAGACAAACGGAGTAGGACCTAACCCCGTATGTCCCTAACAGTCGAGCGTTCGACCAGCGTGCTCGGCACATGAATCGCCTCGATAGACGAGCTCTCTCCAATCGCCGCCTCAAACGCAAGCTTACCGACACCGCGCAAATCAAATCGCAGCGTCGTCAGCCGATTGTGAGGAACAAGTCCCTCGAGTGCGTCGTCGATACCAACCACGCTCACGTCGTCGGGCACGGACAGGCCCGCGTTCTCGAGCGCGGCGATAACGCCCAGCGCCATCTGGTCATTTGCCGCAAGCACGGCAGTCGGCGTCTGCGACCCGCCGGCAAGCACCTCGGCCGCAATCCGCTCGCCCATGGCGTACCCACTGTCCGCACTCCAATCGCCACGCAGCATCGGAGCGGCATCGACATGAGCACGACCCAGCGTATCGCGCCAACCGGCCTCACGAAAACGCGAGGAAATCGAGTTTTCCGGACCCGCCACAAACCGCATATTCGAGTGACCATGTTCCAGCAGATAATTGGTCAACAGCTCGCACGAACCATACTGGTCGGAGTCGATCGTCGTGCAGCGCGGATGCGCATACATGGACAGGATGACCGTTCGCACTCCCGGCTGGGGAACAAACTCCTCAAAATCGGGAGCCATGCGGTTCATGTTGAGAATCATGCCGTCGACGGGTCGCTCGACCATGCGGCGCGAGGCATCGGCAAGTGCATAGGGCTTGTCGCCGCCCATCTCGATCATAGTGACGGCAAAATCATGCTCGCGCGCCGCTTGCATGATACCCTCGAGCGTCGCCAGGTTACCGACACGTGTGATGTTGTACATGCACAGGCCAATAGAACGATACGACCCGCCGCGCAACGCCGCTCCAGCAAAATTGGGACGAAAGCCCAGCTCTTCCATGGCGGCCAGCACACGCTTGCGCGTCTTTTCCGTCACGTTGGGCATACCGTTGACCACGCGAGACACAGTCTGGCGGCTCACGCCAGCGAGCGCCGCAACCTCTGCCGCGCTCGCCGAACGACCATTCCTTGTCTGCTGATCCATGCCTTCCACGCTAACCTGCTTCCCAACTATTCCCCGCGCCCATGGCGCATCGTACATACATTGATAACGTGCTCATGATACCCGAGCCATATACCACAACATGAAAACTTCTGTCAATCAAAACCGCTTACCGAACAAATACAACCGTTCGCGGCTGTTTGAAGTTGTTTTGTTTCTATACATCCCAGCCGGATGTTAACGTGCTCATTGTCAAATGTTCACGTGCTCATTTTGGTTCTAATCATTTTAAGATAGTGTTTATCGGGCTTTTTCACCGCTGAACGCTAACCAGGGAGCCTCCTGAGCGCAAACGCACAATATCGAACAGCGAGACGAGAGGGTGTATGCATATGTCTTTGCTAAACCGCGTACAGCAGCTGCCGAAGGGCTTTGTTTGGGGCGCCGCAACCGCCGCGTACCAAACGGAAGGTTCCACGAAGGTGGCAGGCAAGGGTAAGACCATGTGGGACGATTACCTTGTCGCCCAGGGTCGCTTTTTGCCCGACCCGGCCAGTGATTTCTACAACCGCTACGAGGAGGATATCCGCCTTTCTGCCGAGCATGGACTCAACGCCATTCGTGTGTCCATCGCCTGGACCCGCATCTTCCCCAACGGCGACGATGCCGAACCCCTCGCCGAGGGCGTTAAGCACTACCACGAGCTGTTCGCCTGCTGCAAAAAGTATGGCGTCGAGCCCTATGTGTCCCTGCATCACTTTGACTCCCCCGCCGCCCTGTTCAACCAGGGCGACTGGCTCAACCGCAAGACCGTCGACGCCTATGTGCGCTATGCCGAGTTCTGCTTCCGCGAGTTCCGCGAGGTCAAGAATTGGTTCACCATCAACGAGCTCATCAGCCTCTCGCACTCCCAATACATCCAAGGCAACTTCCCGCCCAACCATCACTTTGATGTGACGAGCGGCATCCAGAGCCAGCACAACGAGCTCGTTGCCCACGCCCGCGCCGTCAACCTGTATAAGGATCTTGACGAGACCGAGCACCTGGGCGGACGCATTGGCATGGTCAACGTCCTGACGCCGGCATATCCTGCCACAGACTCGCCCGCCGACCAGCACGCCGCCGACCTGTACAACGCCTTCTACACCGACTTCATCATGGACGGCGCCTTCCTGGGTCACTACTCCGCGCGCACCCTCTCACTCATCAACGAGATTCTGCGTGCCAACAACGCCACGCTTACGGTTGAGGACAGCGACATGGAGGAGCTCGCCAAGGCGGCGCCCCGCAACGATATGTTCGGCCTCAACTACTATCAGTCGGCGTTTATCGCCGCCTACGATGGCGAGTCCACCAACAGCTTTAACGGCACCGGAGACAAGGGCACCTCGTGCTTTAAGTTTAAGGGCGTCGGGCAGCAGGTCGATATGCCGGGTATCCCCACCACCGACTGGGATTGGCTCATCTACCCGCAAGGCCTCTACGACACGCTCAAGCACATCAGCGCCACCTATCCCAACCTCCCCGTCATCTATATCACCGAAAACGGCCTGGGCCACAAGGACCCCGAGCCCGACGCAAACGGCATCGTCGCCGATCCCGAGCGCATCGACTTTGTCGACCAGCACATGGAGAAGGTGCTCCAGGCGCGTGCCGAGGGCGTCGACGTCCAGGGCTACTTTATCTGGAGCCTGCAGGACCAGTTCTCGTGGGCCAATGGCTATAACAAGCGCTACGGCCTGTTCTACATCGACTTCGACACGCAAAAACGCTACATCAAGCAGTCGGCACTCTGGTACAAGGAGCTCGCCGACACTATGGCGGACGCGCAGTAGCGCATCGCCTCGCTTTCCCCCGAGAAGGGAGCGGCCCTATGCGATACAAACCCAGCCGCTCCCCTCTCTCCCCCTGGGACCGACCCCGCCTGCACCCGGGCTTTTAGCAAGCGGGAGACCATATAGGTTTTCAACGTCCATGCCATTAAGATTTCATGCAAAGAGGAGCGTGAACTATGGAATCGATCGTTAAGTTCTTGGAGAAAGGTCAGCCGTACTTCGACAAGGTCTCTAAGAACATCTACCTTCAGGCCATTAAAGACGGCTTTTTGGCAGCAATGCCCATCATCCTGTCTTCTTCTGTCTTCCTGCTTATTTCGACCCTGCCGGGCGTTGTCGCCACGGTCGGCGGCTTTACGCTGCCCGACTGGTGGAACGTCGACGTCGTGAACTTCTGCAACAAGGTTTACAACTTCACGATGGGCGTCGTGGGCATCATGGTCGCCGGCACCACCGCAAGCGCGCTGACCGGCTCCAAGAACCGCCGCATGCCTGCTGGCAAGGCCATCAACGCCACGAGCACCATGGTCGCCGCCATGTGCGCTATGCTCATCTTGGCCGTTACCCAGACGAGTGCCAAGATCGACGGCGCCGATGTCTCGGTGTTCTTTACCGACAACATGGGCACCAAGGGCCTGCTGAGCTCCTTTGTCGCCGCATTTGCCACGGTCAACATCTATGCCTTCTGCATTAAGCGAGACATCACCATCAAGCTGCCCAAAGAAGTCCCCGGCGCCATCGCCCAGAACTTCCGCGACATCTTCGCCTTCAGCTTCTCCATCCTGTTTGTCGCCGTCATCGACGTTATCTGCCGCACCTGCTTGGCCGTCCCGTTTGCCAACGTCATCTCCACGCTGGTGAGCCCGCTGTTCGCCGCTGCCGATTCCTACGCCGGCCTCGCCCTCATCTGGTTCATGATCCCGCTGTTCTGGTTCATGGGCATCCACGGCCCCTCGGTCGTTAAGCCTGCCCTCAACGCCGCGCTGTTTGGCAACATCACCACCAACCTCGCCACGCTGCAGGCCGGCGGTCACCCCGCCCTCGCCCTGACCGAAAACTTCGGTAACTACATCGGCGAACTCGGCGGCACCGGCGCCACGTTCATTGTCCCGATCATCTTCCTGCTCTTTATGCGCTCCAAGCAGCTCAAGGCCGTCGGCAAAGCCTCTGTCGTGCCCGTGATGTTCGCCGTCAACGAGCCGCTGCTGTTCGCCGCGCCCATCATCCTCAACCCGTACTTCCTGATCCCGTTCCTGTTTGCCCCCGTGGCCAACGTCCTCATTGGTAAGTTCTTCATCGACTTTTTGGGCATGAACGGCTTTATCTATGCCATGCCGTGGGCACTCCCCGGACCGATCGGCACCTTCATCGACACCAACTTCCAGCCGATCTCTCTGGTCCTGGTTGTCGTCCTGCTGGTCGTTGACTTCTTGATCTACTACCCGTTCTGCAAGGCCTACGACAACGTCCTGTGCAAGCAGGAGGCCGAGACCCTGGCCGAAGAAGAGGCCGAGGAGACCAAGGCCGTCAAGACCGCTGCCGCCCCCGCCGTTGAGGCTCCTGTTGTCGAGACCGCTTCTGCCACTGAGGCCTCCGCAGCTCCGTCCGCCCTTAAGGGCAAGGATCTGAGGGTTCTGGTTCTGTGCGCTGGCGCCGGCACCTCTGCACTGCTCGCCAACGCGCTTAAGGAAGGCGCCGACGAGCTGGGCATCGACATTACCGCCAACGCCGGTGCCTACGGCAGCCACTACGCCATCATGGACCAGTACAACGTCATCGTCCTGGCTCCGCAGGTTCGCACCTATTACAACGAGATGAAGGCCGACACCGACCGCCTGGGCATCACGCTGCTGTCGCCCAAGGGCAAACAGTACATCGACCTCACTAAGGATCCCAAGGGTGCCGTCGCCTGGATCGAGGAAAACCTCGAGGCATAAGACGCTGACACCACCTGCCGCTTGCAGACAATAAATGGCCCGTGCATCGATGTGTGATGCGCGGGCCATTTTGTTTAGACCGCACCCGTCCTCCTGTTCATCTCAATCTGTAACATCTAGCCGAGTTTTTCGGTCCTAGCTGTTACAGATCGAGATGAACGCACAGGACAATCCTCTCAATCTCGATCTGTAACATCTAGCCGAGTATTTCGGCCCTACCTGTTACAGATTAAGACAAACAGGCCGAGCACGTCTACGCCCGCAGGTCTTTCACGCTGGAACGCTCGACCAACACGCCCGAGACGAGCGTACGGCTTCTGGAGCTCGGAGCTTCCAGACCCGCGACGACCTCGTTGAGCGCACGGACGCCCAGCTCGCGGTGGCGAAACTTCACCGACGTCAGAATCGAGTTGGGAATCGTCTTATAGAGCTCATCGTCGAAGCCGATCACGGACACATCATTGGGCACACTGAGCCCTTTGTCACGTAGAGCCATCATCACGCCGTTTGCCATGCAGTCGTTAGCAGCGAGGACCGCCGTGCAATCGGGCTTATCGGCAAGCACAAGGCCCGCGGCATAGCCACTATCCGCATTCCAATCGCCTTGCAGAGGCTCGGGCGGCTCAATGCCACGCGCCTCGAGTGCCGCACGCCAACCTTTCATACGGCACTGGCTCGACAACGACTCTTTCTTACCAGAGACGAAGTACACGTTTTTATGCCCGTGGTTCAAGAAGTACTCGCACGCCATGCGCGCGCCGCCCTCTTGGTCGTCACTGACGGTGGAGCAGGTAGGATGTTCCATCGGTGTGATAATCACCGTCTTGAGGTCTTTCGGTGCCTCAAAAGTATCAAAGTCATCGACCATCTGACGCAGGTTGAAGATCATGCCATCAACAGGCAGCTGCGACATCCTACGCGCCGCTTCGGCAAGGGTCATCTTCTCCCCCGCCCGCTTTTTGATCATCGTGAGCGCAAAGCCGCGTTCTTCGGCGGCATCTGCGATACCGTCAATCATGTCCACGGCACCGCCCGACAAGTGGAACAGCACCGCGCCGATGCACCCGTAACGGCCCAACTTGAGCGAACGCGCGGCAAAGTTGGTTCGAAACCCGAGCGCCTCCATTGCGGAATGAACCTTATCGCGTGTCGACTCTCGCACGCTATCGGGCTCGTTGATCACACGCGAAACCGTCTTGAGAGAAACGCCCGCAGCAACTGCTACATCGTTCATTGAGATATTTTTCTTGTCCATCGTTGCCACTACTTCTCCAGTCGGTTTTGCATCGCTTGTTTTTTGCGTTCTAGCATACACTACCTGCCCGACTGACAAATCAGCCGTTTATCGGACGATATCGACCGTTCACCTGTAAATCCTTGTTGCTCTTCCAAAAATGTCTTACGTTGTCATTAGCGAAATGACAACGTTGTCATTTCGCAATGCCTTCCTTAAGCAGGAAGGTTTCCGGGCAGTCCTGACCGTCCATCGACGACCAGTTCCATCCACATGCATCGCGCATCAAGTAGCAAAGGAGCTCTATGGACGCCATCGTAAAGATGCTCGAAAAGCATCAGCCGTTCTTTGAGAAGATCTCGAGGAACATCTACCTCCAGGCTATTAAGGACGGATTCCTTGGGTGCATGCCCATCGTCCTCACCTCTTCGATCTTTCTGCTCATTGCCACCCTTCCCGGCGTAGTCGGCATCACGCTGCCCCAGCCGCTCATCGACTGGTGCAACAAGCTGTACAACTTCACCATGGGCGTCATGGGCATCATGGTCGCCGGCACCACTGCCAAGAACTTTACGGCTTCCATGAACCGTCGCATGCCCGCCGGCAAGGTGCTCAACGACGGCTCCACCATGGTGGCCGCCCAGTGCAGTATGCTTTTGCTCGCCGTTACGCAGTTCACCACCAAGTTCAACGGCTCCGAGCTTTCGGTCTTCGACTGCACCAGCATGGGCACGCGCGGTCTGTTCTCGGCCTATATCGCCGCGTTCATCACCGTGTGGGTCTACAAATTCTGCGTCTCTCGCGATCTGACCATTAAGCTGCCCAAGGAGGTCCCGGGCGCCATCGCTCAGAACTTCCGTGACATCATCCCCTTTGGCGGCGCCGTCATCATCTGCGGCATCATCGATGTCGTCGTGCGCAACCTCATGGGCGTTCCGTTCTCCGAGCTGCTCATCAAGCTGCTCTCCCCGCTCTTCACTGCAGCAGAGACCTACCCCGGACTCATCCTTATTCAGGCAGCCACCGCGTTCTTCTGGTTCATCGGCGTCCACGGCCCCTCGATCGTCCAGCCGGGCATCGACCCCATCCGTCTTGCCAACCAGGCCGAGAACCTGCAGGTTCTGCTGGCCGGTGGTCACCCCGCCCATTCCCTCACCTTCAACATGTCGCTCGTGGGTGAGTTCGGCGGCACCGGCGCCACGTTCATCGTGCCGCTTCTGCTGATTCTCTTTATGAAGTCCAAGCAGCTCAAAGCCGTCGGTAAGGCCTCGATTGTTCCTGTTGCCTTTGCTGTCAACGAGCCGCTGCTCTTTGGCGCGCCGATGATCCTTAATCCCTACATGCTCATCCCCTTTGTTGCCGCCGGCTGCGTCAACGTGAGTGTTGCCAAGTTCTTTATCGACAACGTGGGCATGAACGGCTTCTCCTTCGTGGTGCCTTGGGCTACCCCCGCTCCCATCGGCATCTTCATCACCACGAACTTCCAGCTTATCGCCTTGGTGTTTGTCGCGATCATCATCTTGCTGGACGCCATCATCTACCTGCCGTTCTTGAAGGCATACGATAAGCTGCTCTGCGACCAGGAGGCCGAGCGCGCCGCCGAGCTGGGTCTCGAGTCCGATGGTGCTGCCACCATCGCTGCCAACGCCCCTGCGCCCGCTGTCGAGCAGGTTACCGTTTCCGTCGAGCCGACCGCCGCTGCCGCCGACAGCAAGCCTGTCGCCGATCAGCCCGAGCCCGCCTCTGACGCATCCGCTAGGAAGGATGTCGACGGTCTGAAGGTCCTCGTCCTGTGCGCCGGCGCCGGCACCTCTGCCATGCTTGCCAACGCCATCAAGGAAGGTGCTGCGCAGACCGGAGAGAACATCGCTTCCTCCGCAGGCGCTTATGGTCAGCACACTGCCATCATGGATCAGTACGACGTCATCGTGCTCGCCCCGCAGATTCGTAGCTACTACAACGACATGAAGGCCGACACCGATCGTCTGGGCATTAAGCTGCTCGCTCCCCGCGGTAAGGAATATATCGACCTCACCCGCGACCCCGCTGGCGCCATCAAGTGGCTCCGCGAGAACCTCGACTAGTTCCTCCCTCTGTTGGTGCCCGGATCCCCAGTTCGGGCATCTCTCCCTATTCGTATCCCACAGAAAGGATGACTCATGACCAACCCCATGCAGTTCCCCGACGGCTTTGTGTTTGGCGGCGCCACCGCCGCTTACCAGGTTGAGGGCGAGACCCGCACGCACGGCAAGGGCAAAGTGCCCTGGGACGATTTCCTGGCAGCTCAGGGTCGCTTCTCCCCCGATCCTGCAAGCGATTTCTACAACAAGTACCCGGTCGATATCGACCTGTGCCAGCGCTTCGGCATCAACGGTATCCGCGTCTCCATCGCTTGGAGCCGCATCTTCCCCAACGGTACTGGCGAGATTAACCCCGAGGGTGTTTCCTTCTATCACGAGCTCTTTGCCACCTGCAATAATGCCGGCGTTATCCCCTATGTCACGCTCGATCACTTTGATACACCTGAGGCCTTTTACCAGAACGGCGGCGAGGGCTTCCTGACGCGCACGACGATCGACGCCTTTGTCGAGTACGCCAAGTTCTGCTTTGCCGAGTTCACCGAGGTCAAGCACTGGTTCACCTTTAATGAGATTCCCGCGACCGCCGAGGGCAGCTTTATCGTTGGCAACTGGCCGCACGGCGAAAAGTATCGCCTGGACAAGGCCTTCCAGCTCATGCACAACATGATGGTGGCCCACGCCAAGGCTGTCGTTGCCTTCCATGAGGGCGGCTTTGAGGGCGAGATCGGCATTGTCCAGAACCTGGAGCCCAAGTATCCCCTCGATCCCAACAACGCCGCCGACTGCGAGGCAGCTCGCATGGCCGACGTCATCAACAACCGCTGGGTACTCGACGCCACCTTCCGCGGCCACTATGCAGCCGATACCATGGAGGCCGCAACCAAGCTGGCCCATATCGCCGGCGGCGAGCTCGACGTCCGCGACGAGGACATCGCCGCGCTGACTGCAGCGCTCCCCTACAACGATTGCCTGGGCGTCAACACCTACAAGTGCCAGTTCCTGCGTGCCGCCGAGGGCGAAAACGACATCAACCACAATGGCACCGGCGACAAGGGCTCCTCGCGCTGGTTCCTCAAGGGCGTGGGCGAGTCATGCGTGCGCGAAGGCGTACCCACCACCGATTGGGACTGGATCATCTATCCCGAGGGCCTGTACGATCTGCTGCTGCGCATTAAGAACGATTACCCCAACTACAAGAAGATCTACATCACCGAGAACGGCATGGGCTATAAGGACGACTTTGAGGACGGCTTTATCGACGACGCCCCTCGCATCGACTACATGCGTCAGCATCTCGCATGGATTCTCAAGGCAATCGACGGCGGCGTGAACGTCGACGGTTACTTCGTGTGGTCGCTGCAGGACCAGTTCTCCTGGACCAACGGCTATAACAAGCGCTATGGCCTGTTCTACATCGACTTTGAGACCCAGAAGCGCTATCCCAAGGCGAGCGCGTACTGGTACAAGAACGTCTCGGAGACCGGCCTGCTTATGGCCTAACTTTTGCCGCATACCCCCTGTCGGCCGCATGCGAATCCCTCCACGGGTTCGCATGCGGCCTTTTTTGTTTTTGGTGAGCCCGAGCGAATCATTCGTCTCGATCTGTAACATCTAGCAGGGATTTTCAATCCTAACTGTTATAGATTTAGACGAACGGGCGACCAGGGCTGAAAGATCTCAATCTGTAACACGTAGCCCACTTTCGACCGTCTACCTGTTACAGATCAAGACAATAAGATAGTCAAATCCAAACTTTCCAAGCAGTTATGAAGCATGGTTTCTAGTTTTCGGTATCACGAACATACTTTCGGTATCATTTAATGATATTATGATATCGAAAGTATGTTCGTGATACCGAAAGGAGCCGCATGCGCCAGTTCGATTACACCACAGTCCCAGCGGAACTCGAAGCAACTCCAATCACCAACCTCCTCCTCTCGATACGCGAGCATAAAGGCCGTCAGCTTGCTCTGAGTCAAGTCAAACCCGAGCTTCTATCGTCCCTAATGGAGGAGGCTAAGATCCAAAGCACCCGATCCTCCAACGGACTTGAAGGAATTGTTACCACCCAAAAAAGACTCAAAGCGATCATGGCGTATTCCGCCAAGCCAAGCTCCCGCGCAGAGGAAGAAATCGCTGGATACCGAGATGTGCTGTCGCTTATTCACGAGCAACACGATTCCATTCCCGTAACGCCATCGGTCATTCTGCAGTTGCATCGTGACCTCATGGCGCACACGGCAATCTCGTATGGAGGCCATTGGAAAGATGGCGATAACGAAATCGTCTCCATTGACGATCAAGGTAATCGATTTGTGCGCTTTAGGCCCCCTTCGGCTCTAGCAACCCCGGGACTTATTAAAGAAGCCTGCCAGTCCCTCAACGATGCTTTATCTCGCCAAGTTTGCGATCCCCTCCTTATATCGCTCCGCTTTATCTTCGATTTTGTTAGCATTCATCCCTTCAACGATGGCAATGGCAGGATGAGCCGGCTCCTTACAACGCTGCTGCTCGAAAAGACTGGATACGACGTTGCGCGTTACATCAGCATCGAACGACTTATTGAAGACAACAAGGCGCTCTACTACAACGCCCTCGCTGCAAGCTCCACTGGATGGAATGAAAATCAAAACACCGAAGCACCTTTTATCCGTTTCATGCTCGGAACAACCCTAGCCGCCTACCGACAGCTCGAGCAGCGTACCTTAATTGAATCAAGCACTCGTCCCATGTCGAAGCAAGCGCGCATCGCTGTTCTATTTCAACAGAGACCCGGCGTCATTAAGAAATCCGACATCCGGTCCAACTGCCCTGATATCAGCGAGGTAACCGTTAAACGAACCCTCGGTCAGCTTGTTAGTTGCAGCGCAATCGAAAAAACAGGAGCGGGCCGTTCGACGGGCTACATACTCAAAGACGTCCATGCTCTAGAACTATTCTTGCAATCCACAATACCCGATGGCGAGGCCGCAATAACAAAAGAGGCTCCAAAGGATAAGCTCCTTGAACGTGTAAACCACGCCGAGGATGAAAGCAAAGAGGGACTCTATGAAGACTATGATTCATTCTCAAGGGACATAAAGACGAAATACGGAGTCTAGTCATATCTCAGAATAGCCTCATCCTTGTTGCTCAAAGTTATTTGCGCGTCATTGTAAAGCGGTACCTCTGCGCCGGCAGGGGGGGCAGAAGTATCGCCTGCCGATCCTGCTGGAGTCGGCAATCAGATAGCGCGCATCGGCCTTGCTAAAGGCGAGCTGCTGGATACGGCCCTCGTCCATGTTGGACGTAGATACGTCACCGTCCAAGATGCCGTTGGCACCGATAAACGCCGCGTCGATGCCCAGCGCACGCAGGGCATCCTCGGCCGTTGGCCCCACAAAAGCGGCAGTGCGGCGACGGTACATACCGCCCACGAGGCACAGGTCGCAGCCCTCGCGCGCCTCGAGCAGGTTAAAGACCGAAAGCGAATTGGTCACATAGATGGAAGGCAGCTTGTCGGTGACTCGGAGAGCGCCAATGCGACCTCACGACGGTTGCGCTCATTGTCTCAATTAGATACTCAACGAAATACGGCCCCGCAGCTCAATAAGCTGCGGGGCCGTACTATACACCGACGAATCAACGACGGAGTGCATCCACTATTTGGCCAGCTCCTGAACGATCCAGTCAATTGCACCTTCGGGATCGTTGGTAAGGTCGATATACTCCTTGCCCCTTGTGGTGAGCAGTTTAATTCCAAGGCGATCAGTATCGGCCTTCATAGCGTCATAGTACATGCGTGCCTGGGGCGCCAGAACAATCACGTTGTACTGATCCATCGTCTCATAGTGGCTTCCGTACGCACCGGACTGAGAAACCAAATCGATACCCTTAGCAGCGGCACCTTCGCGAAGAGCATTTGCCAAGAGAGTCGAAGTGCCGGCACCCTGGCAAAGCACAAGCACGCGGATCTGCTCCGCCTTGTCCTTTACCGCCTCGAGAGCTTTTGCGACATTTTCCTGTGCGGCAATAGCATCTGCATCCGAGGTTCCTGCAGTCTCCTTTGCAGACTCTTCCAAACAAAGCTGATGGTCATACGCCTTGCAGAACGGATAGTAAATCACAAAGTCAACGACCAACAGCACTGCCATCAATACGAGAGAACGCAGATCGAGACCCGTGGTGAGGAACGCACCAATTGGGCCGGGAAGCGCCCACGGCATGGTATACATGGGGGCGTTCATTCCAATGACGTCAATGAAAAATTTACCGATAATGGCGTTGACCATAGGAGCCACTAGGAAGGGCACGAACATATAGGGATTGAGAACAATCGGCATACCGAAGATAACGGGCTCGTTAACTCCAAAAATCACCGGGATAATCGATGCCTTGCCCATGGCTTTAAGCTGCTTGGAGCGCATAAACATGATCAGGATAATAGGAACGATGAACGTGCAGCCAGAACCGCCCAGACCGCCGATGAAGCTTGTAAAGTCCTGCGTGAGAGCAATTGACGGGTGTCCACCTGCTTGGAAAACCTCAAGATTGGTAACGGTATTGCCGTAGAGCGCAGCATTGATCGGACTCATGACAACCGAAGCACCGTGGATACCCATAAATTGGAAAAGCGCGACCGCGCCTTCGATAAGCGCCATGCCAGGATAGGTGTCGACCGCGGAGAACAGCGGCGAGATGAGAGCGGATACCAAATTGGCGAACGGCACAGCAAGCAGCTTGCGGCTCGCAAGATCGATAAAAGCGCACGCAAGGATCGAAAACCCAAATGCAAAGATATCGCGAAAACTCTGCGCAATAGAGCCAGGGACCTCTTTGGGAAGCTTGATCGTCACATTATGGCTAATGCACACCTTATAGATATTAACGGTCAAGAATGCGGCTACGAACGCAGCGAGAAAACCCTTGGTTCCCATATAGCCGGTTTCAAAAACAGATGTATCTGCTCCGCCAATCGAGACAACATCGTTCGTCACCGATAGCAAGAGCATGCCGCACATGGCACAAACCATGCACGAGGTGGGGTTGAGAGATTTACCCGAAGGCATGCGACGGTTCATCGACATGGCAAGTGAGCTCGCCGTGGTGCCGGCCACCATAATGCCAAGAAGTCCCATGGTATATGCATAGATTTTATTGAAGAAATCCAGCACCTCAGACGGAAGCGTGATGCCTACATAGGCAGGGAGCGTCGAAAGAAGAAGGAACAGGCTCGAGAACAGCACAATTGGCATATTCGAGAGAAAGCCATCCTTAATCGCCACCAGATAAATGTTCCTCGAGATTTTGTCGAAGAGGGGCTGGTGTTTTTCAAGGAATTTGACGATAGCGTCCATAACACATCCTTTCATGATTCCCGGGCACACAACGATTTATCCGGACTCAACCGTCGTCGTCCCCGTTTGTATCCACTTATGTAAGTGAATACGTTCTTGTGCGAAATGTAATATCATTTGCGCGATTTGTCATAACCAATTCTTTTTCCGCTTTGTCGATATGTCAAGAATTCAAATACTTATTCGGTGAACGGTAGTTGATTAATATAATGTTTTCCCAGCTAAAGGCTATTTTTTCCGAGCAGTACAATAAGTTTGCAACCGTTCACCGATTGGATATAACATATTGAATATATTGTTGTAACAATATTAGAGACAATGTCACAAGCCTGTCGTTCTAGTCAAAGGAAGTAACAATGCCCAAACGATTACTGAACATGTCCGCATCCGATTTTGCCGCCACGTCACCCATGGATCTAAAACAGGCAATTCTGGCTTCCGAGGGACGTACCATCATGGCGGAAAACGTACCCTCTTCCCAATTTCTCGGCGGCGTTACTAATGCAGAAATCGAACGTGCCGCAGGTGCCGACCTGCTTCTGTTTAACGCGCTCGATGTGTTCGATCCAGTTATTGCCGGTATTCCAGATGATCTCAATGAAAACCCGGTCACTTGGGTGAAGCGAGCATGCGGAAGGCCCATTGGCGTCAATCTGGAGCCAGTTGATAACGAGGCAGAGATGTCTGAATCCCGAACGGAAATCCCCATGGGTCGTCGCGTCTCTCCCAAGACCTTAGAAAAGGCTAACGAACTCGGATTTGATTTTATCTGCCTGACGGGCAACCCTGGAACCGGCGTCTCCAACGATGCAATCGCCCATTCGATTAAACTCTCCAAAGAGCATTTCAATGGCCTGGTCATAGCCGGAAAAATGCATGGAGCGGGCGTTGCGGAACCTGTCATGACGCTCGAAATTGCGCGCAAGTTTGTTGACCTCGGCGTCGATATCCTTCTCGTGCCAGCCCCCTACACCGTCCCTTGCTTCCAAGAAGCAGACCTGCGCGCCATCGTAGACTTTGTACGATCCCACAACGTAGGCAAGTCAATTGAAGAGAAGGTTCTCGTCATGGCGGCGAACGGGACGAGTCAAGACTCCTGCGACAGCGAGACCATTAAGAAAATAGGCCTTGCAGCAAAAGCAGCCGGCGCTGACCTCCAACATATCGGGGACTCCATGAACGGTATTTGCCTGCCCCAGAATATCTTCACGCTCGGACAAGCCCTTCGTGGATACAGGCATCAGATCGTCATGCTGAGCCGCTCTGTGATACGTTAAGGTTACCTTGCCCACGTTACATCCCGACTGAGGCAACCATCAGGTATAACCAACATGCAAACTGAGGCTCTAATGCTCGATACACACGAAAAACGGCCACTCTATTTACAGCTCACCGACGCGCTGCTCAAGCAGATCGTCGATGAATATCAAGCAGACGATAAACTTCCAACAGAAATGGAACTCTGCGACGAATACGCCGTAAGCAGAACAACCGTCCGACTTGCCATGAGTGAGCTGGAGCGTCGTGGAAGTATCTATCGAATCCAAGGTAAGGGATCGTTTGTTGCACCGAAACGCGTTAGCGAGCTCAATTCACTTTTAGACTTTGACTTTGCAAGCCATTGCGATGGCGTTGATCCGGATGCCATCACCAAACATTTCGGCGGCCTCACATCAGGTCGTCCAATTTCCGTAATGATGCTCCAACAATTTGGATGTCAAAGTCGCGATGAAATTCAGCGTCTTGAATTGACCTACGAACTTGAAGGCAGCTTCATAGGCGCTGATACGTTCTTCATTTCAAAGTCGCGCGTTCCGAATAACCAGTTAGATTTTCAGGCATTTAGCAGAATCATGGACGACTTGTCCAAGTCTATCCAATCTGTTAGGGAAAGCTATAGAGCACGTCTGCTTAGCGATTCCGAAGCCAGTAATTATGGTGTTGCAAAACTTCCGGTCATCGAACTGACTCATTATGCTTACGACTCCGGAGGCAAACTAATCTCAATTGTCTGCCGCACCGTCTTAACTGGGCGAATCCCTTATCAAAACTTTATTTTCAAGTCCTAATGTTCTTTTTCTTTTGTCTCGATCTGTAACACGTAGCCGAGTTTTTAAGTCCTAACCGTTACAGATCGAGATAAACAAGGTAGGCCCCGCCGAATTGTCTCAATCTGTAACACTAAGACCGGTTTTGGACGTCTAGATGTCACAGGTTGAGACGATTTGATAGTGGAGTCCTCATTTGCGCGTCATATCGCGTAGCGCTGACGCGCTGGTTTCCACAATGACAGGAGGTTAAAGTCCTCCCGCATCGCCCGTTGGCAATCCCGTAGCGCTAGCTAGCAAATGACCTGCGTATGCTCCTCGATGGCGGCACGATCTTCGGCGGCGATGCCCGGCTCGCACACCACGGCGTCCAGGCTGTCCAGACGGCAGAAGGTGTAGAAGTCGCGCTTGCCAATCTTGCTGGAATCGGCGATCAGATAGCGCGAGTCGGCCTTGCTAAAGGCGAGCTGCTGGATGCGGCCCTCTTCCATGTTAGACGTAGACACGTCGCCGTCCAAAATGCCGTTTGCGCCGATAAAGGCTGCGTCGATCCCCAGTGCGCGCAAGGTGTCCTCGGCCGTGGGGCCCACAAAGGCGGCAGTGCGGCGGCGGTAAACGCCGCCCACCAGGCACAGTTCGCAGTCTTCGCGCGCCTCGAGCAGGTTAAACACCGAAAGCGAATTGGTCACAATGCGCAGGCGAAACGCCGGCAGCATCGAGGCCATCTGCTCAACCGTGGTGCCCGTGCCCAAAAAAATGGTCGAGCCTTCCTCGATAAGCTCCACAGAACGGCGCGCAATCTGCAACTTTTCCTCGGCATGCTTCGTGCGCTTTTCGCTGTGCGAATACTCATGGCGCAGCATAGCGTGTGGACGGCTCTGCGCACTGCGGGCTCCGCCGTGCACGCGCTCGATCTCGCCCAGGCTCGCAAGCTCCTCAAGGTCACGGCGGATCGTCATATCCGAGACACCTAACGCATCCGAAATCTCCTTGACCGAGACCGTTCCCTGTTCCTCGAGCAGCTGCCGAACCTTATCCTGTCGCTCCGCTTTAATCACGATGAGTCCTCGCTGTTCCACGCTCACGTCAATTCAAACAATAACGAACAAATTGTATCAGACTCGCGCGCGTCAGAAATGAACGCCCGCACAGCTCCAATCATCACTTTTTTGAGAAAAATACCCCCTGCTTTAGTGGGGTGTAGTGATAATCTCGCCTGTTCGCGCTACAGTTTGTCGGAAATACCTCGATGTTAGGAACCAAATGATCACTTCCGAGCTTTTCGGCACCGCGCCGTGCGGTACCCCCGTTCATCGTTACACCCTCAACGGGCCCGAGATCTGCGTTCGCATTATGGACTATGGCGCCACCGTGTTGGGCATCGACGTGCCCGACATCCCCGGCAACGTGCGCGATGTGGTGTTGGGCTTTGATAAGCTCGAGGATTACTTTGACAACCCCGCCTGCTTTGGTGCGACCATCGGACCTGTGGCCAACCGCACTGCAGGTGCCACGATCACCATCGCCGGCACGGACTGGCATATGCCGGCCAACGAAGGCGCCAACAACCTGCACAGCGATCTTGAGCACGGCCTGCACAAGCGCGTGTGGGATGTTGAGCTCGACGAGACTCACAACGCCGTGTGCATGACCACTTCGCTTGAGGATGGCGAGCTGGGCCTGCCCGGCAACCGCACGTTTACGGCCGTGTTTACCGTTACACGCACCGGCGTCTTTCGCATCGAGTATGGCTGCGAAAGCGACCGCGCCACCTACGTGTCTATGACCAACCACACATATTTCAACCTTGCCGGTCATAACGCCGGCATGGACTGCGAGCACTTCTTTGTCGCCAACGCCGCCCACTACCTGCCCATTGACGGCCAGAACATTCCCACCGGCGAAATTGCTCCGGTCGAAGGCACGCCATTCGACTTCCGCGAGCTGCGTCCTGTCGCGCCCGGCATGGAGGCCGACAACCCGCAGATCAAGCAGGCACGCGGCTACGACCACTGCCTGTGCATCGATGGCTATCAGTACGGTCGCAACCTGCGCCGCGCGATGCACGTCGAGGAGATGTGGACCGGTCGTGAGCTGGACTACTACACCACCGCCCCGGGCGTGCAGCTCTACACCGGCAACTGGCTGGGCGACGAGCACGCCAAGGACGATGCTAACTATGGCTGGGGCGCTGGCTTTGCCCTCGAGGCAGAGATGTACCCCGACACGCCGCACCAGCCGCTGTTCCCGCAGGGCATTGTGGGCCCGGGTCACCCCTACAGCAACGTGATCGAATACCACTTTATGAGGCACTAAGCCCGCAACGTGACATACCGCACAGCAGCGCCCACCGGCACCACAGCCGACGGGCGTTTTTCTACCTAGTCATTGGGGACGTTCTTAAATGACTAGTTGGATGGGGTCGGGGTTGGAGCTGGGGAGGTAACGGATTTCTAGCTCTATGCCGAGTTCTTGTAGCTCTTTGAAGGCAGCGATGTCCGTATCGTCTACGGCAACGGCGGGCGTTACAGGGCGCTTGCCCTCCCCTGCCTGCATATGACCAATGCTGATCTTGGCTATTGGCACGCCGCCCTTAACCAGCGCGAGTGCATCGGAGGGTGAGGCCACCATGATCAGAATCAATTGGCGCGGCGTTGCGGTATGAATGATGTCGATAGTCCTTTGCACCGAGAAAAACCGTGTCCAAACGCCTTCTGGCGCCGCCACCCTCATGGGTGCCCATCGGCGCGAATCCGCCGCGATCCCATCGTTGACGATTAGGACAAGGTTAGAACCCACGGCTTCGTTCCACAGTTCGACGTCTTGCCCGTAAATGAAACGGTCATCGATACGCGTGAGAAGGATCTTGGGTTGAGCCATGGCTGCCCCATTCTGTTTGAGACCCATATGAGCGGGACGTCGGCCACCAGCTCAATAGCAGGTCAAGCGCCAAATGGACGCCGCAGACATCACGTCTCCAATATTAGTGCATTTAAAGTGAGAAAAGCCGTCAGAACACTTGCGCGGATGTGCGATGTCCCGTATCATAGACAGCCGTTGACGCCTCAGTTGCGTCACCACATGGCCGCCAGCGTAGCTCAGTTGGTAGAGCACCGCTCTCGTAAAGCGGGGGTCACCGGTTCGAGCCCGGTCGCTGGCTCCATTGCACAAGATAGCCGCCTTCGGGCGGCTTTTTTGTTGCCGATTTCGGGTGCGTGCGCGCCAATCCAAGCATCGCCACGTCAACAGCGGCCCACTCGGTAGACTTCGGGTTTAATGCTTAGGGGCGGGGATTTACCAAAGTGAAATTTTAATGAAAAGAAACCCAGCTGCAACAATTGCCATGGTGAGGGCTCGAATTGGCCATATAGATCTAAAATAGTCACGATACCTTCTCTTTTGCTGGAACGATATATCTATACAAGGTTGTGAGCGGAAAACAAAAATACGTCGATTGCTATCCGACAAACGGGTCTGGAATTGCATTCACCGGCATTTCGGGGCAGATTGATACACATGTACGAAAGGGAACCTATGTGGTGCGTTGGGTTGGAGCTGCTGCAGGCCCGATATGGATTGCGGTCTTGCGCCCCGATGTCCAAATAGGTCTCTCTAGACGGGAAGTTGCTCATGGACACCATATATGACGGAGACGGCTGGGTCGATCATTATACTTGGCGCCTGGTCGGCTCGGATGACAATGGGGATGTGGTGTTTGATGGACTATGTCCAAAGCATCTCCATCCTTTTGTCTCGTCGTTAATTGAGAGTTCCGCTCGTGTTGCCCCCTACAGCTCGGCGTCGCTTCATGATACGGACGTTTTGAAGACCATAAGGGAATCAATTGACGATGGCACGATGAGCGGCCCGCTGTTTTCTCGGCTTGTGGGGCTAGATGAGATTGGCTCGAAACGACTGCTTGCGGGCGAAAAAGTGGAACTCACTTATCGGTCGATGATTTCAATCCTGCGGCTAGCCGATGTTCTTCGCAAATAAATCCAAGCAAAACGCCGCCGGCAACTCCCCTACTCAACAAAAAAGCCCCGCCAACCGCAATCCCCAAAGGAACCGCGATCAGCGGGGCTTAAACGCACTCCCCAAGGGGAATCACGCTAGCTCACGAGCAGCGCGCTACTCCTCCCAGTAAGCGTCTGCAAGCAGCTTAAAGCAGATCTTCTTGACCGGCTGTGCGCCATCGCCCGGGAACTCGAGCGTGGGCATGTGAGGCTCGCCGGCAACAAACAGCGCAAACTTGTCGTCGGCAAGATCGCCGGCAATCGAGGCGTCGGAATCGACCAGATCGTAGTCGTCCTTCTCGTCAAACTCCTGAACCAGCGTCAGGCTGCCCGTGGCAACCTTAAAGGCCTCGCGACCCTCGACGTCGATCTGCAGGTCATGATAGCGCTGATGCGTCTCATAGTAAGCCTCGGCCTCAGGACGCGTCGTGGGAGCCATGACGTTCGCATAGACCTTGTCGCCCAGAATCGGATGGCTGCCGACCTCGAGCTGCGCCGGTTCGTTCTCCTCGAGCCAGTCGATCAGCACGTCGAGGCCCTTGAGCATTCCGCGATACTCCTCGATATCGCCCAATGCACCGTAAATCATCTAAATCCCCTCTCGGATCGTTTCTTTGGCGGCTACTCGATAAACGCGTTACCGACGCTGTTGCCGCCCACATACGTCTCGACCAGGGTAAGGTCGGGACTGAACACGACAAAGTCGGCGTCGCGCCCCGGCATAATGCTACTGCACTTATCGTCGACATGAGCTAACAAGCAATGCCGGGGCCGTCGCCCAAGCTCTTACAGCTCGGTCACGACAACGCCGTTGTAGACCTCGTCCCAACGATCCATGACCAGATGGCCGGTCATGGGATCCATAGCGTTGAGCTTACCGCAGGTGTTGGCGGTACGCAGCACGGTTTCGTCGTCTGCGCCAGCAGCGATGGCATGTGCGAAGCCTGCGATGGTGGAGTCACCAGAGCCCGTGGCGTTAACGGCAGGGATATCGGGCGTCTTTGCGCGGAACGCACGGCCATTGTGGAAGCCCACGGAACCGGCGGCACCCATGGACACGACGACCCAAGGGATATCGGAGAAGCGGGCGTCAGAGGCGAGTGCGGTGCGGAGCTCGTCCACATCGTCGGTGGTAAAGCTCGTGCCCAGAAGGCCGTTAATCTCGGTCAGGTTAGGCTTGACCAGCTCGGGCTTAATTTCGGACTTAAGAGCGGCCTCGAGCGAAGCACCCGAGGTATCGAGCAGCACCTTGGCGCCGGCGTTCTCGGCAATACCCGTGATCTTGGCGTAGTAGTCTGCCTCGACACCGCGGGGCAGCGAACCCGAAATGGTGACGACGTCGGCCTTGCCTGCAAGCTCGGCGAACTTTGCAGTAAAGGCATCGAGCTCCTCGGGGGCAATCGTCGGGCCGCTCTCGAGCAGCTCGGTCTGGTTGCCGGCATGAAGGATATTGAGGCAGATGCGGGTCTCGCCCTTGATGGGCACAAAATCATTCTTAATACCGTTGGCGTCCATGAGCTCAGCCATGTAGGCGCCCATGTGGCCGCCGAGTAGACCGGTTGCCACAACGTCGTCGCCCAGCTGACCCAGCACACGGGCCACGTTGAGGCCCTTGCCGCCGGCGGTCTTTTCGGGCGTCACGCGGTTGACGTCGTCGATAATGAGCTCATCGAGCTGATAGCGCGTATCGACAGACGGGTTCATCGTAACGGTGAGGATCATTTTTAGCTCCTTATCTCGCAGGCTCCTTATGCCTCGCGATACGAGTCGACAAAACGGAATTACAGAATCTCAATCGTGAACGAGCGGACGATGGTCTCCTTGGGCTTGGCGACAAGGCAGCCGCGCTTATGCTCAAGTACGTCGTCCTCATCGGAGCAGGTCGAGAGGCCGCCCCAAGGCTCAACTGCCACAAAATCGCCCTCGGGCTTACTCCACACAATGAGATACGGGAAGCCCTCGAAGCTCAGGCGAACGCCCTTGTCCTCCCCCTTCTTAGAAAGCGTGACCTGGCGGCTCTCGAGCACGTCAAAGATGGTCTCCGCAAAATCGAAGAGCTCGTGCGACAGGGGCAGCGTCTTTCCCACCATGGGGTTCTTGGAACGGTTTGCCACGTCAATCAATCCGGTCGAGGGCACGGCGGTGCAAAGCTCCGCAGCCTCGTCTTTCTCAAAGCGCAGCTCGTAGTCCGTATAGGCCTCGCCCTCATCGAGCGGACACCTGAAGCCGGGATGACCGCCGATAAAGAACGGCATGTCCTCGGTTCCCTCGTTGGTCACCTCATAGGAGACGCGCACGGCGGTATCCTCGAGCGCATAACGAGCGACAAGCTTAAACGGATACGGATAATCACTCAGCAATGCGGCGTTATCCTCCGAAGCCAGGCACATCGCCAGCTCGTTCTCGCCTTGGCTCAACAGCTTCCACTCCTGTTTGCGCGCAAACCCGTGGCGAGCGAGCTTTACATGATGCCCGGCAAATGTCATGGCGCTGTTGTCGCGCAAGCCTCCGCAAATCGGGAAGCAAATCGGTGCCTGGCCGGACCACACGGCGGGATCGCCCTGCCACAAATACTCGCGACCTCCGGCCTCAATCGAGGTAAACGAGCCGCCGGCCGTGGAAACCTTGATAGAAATCGAATCGTTGGAAAGAGCGTATTCCATTATCCATCCTTTCGAACAACTGCTTTTTGCTCGCAAGAACCCGTCTCGGCCCTGACCAAAGGACAAACCCGCACGTTCATCGATACGTCCGGTATCCCAGCCATGCAACGGGGTACCATACAGACATTGATGCAATTACAGCTGAAAGGCCTTCTTATGCGAACCATCATCCTCTACGCCTCGCGCCATCACGGCAATACGAAAAAGCTCGTGGACGCCATTGTCGAGGCGCACCCCGAGATCGATACCCTCGATGTGAAGTCACTCGGTAAAAACGAGTATCCCAACCTGCACGAATATCATCTGATCGGTGTCGCCACGGGCATCTATTACTCCGAGATCGACAAGGATATGGCACGCGTGCTCACTAACGTGCTGCAGCCGCAGGACAAGGTGTTTGGCCTTATGACCTACGGTGGCAAAAACAAGTGGTACGGCAAGGATATCGATGGCATCTGCCGCATGAAGCAGGCCATCTTTATGGGTGTCTACGGCTGCCCCGGCTTTGATACGTGGGGGCCGTTCAAGCTCGCCGGCGGTGTCCAAAAGGGACACCCGACCGCTGAGGAAATTAAGGGCGCCGTCGACTTCTTCGACAAGATCGAAGACGAATATGGCGACATCATCGTCGAAGAGTACGCCAAGCGCGAGAAGCGCCTAGCATACGAGAAGGAGCATCCTGCAGGGGGCCTGGTGGCCGGCGTCAAGCGTACGGCAAAGAAGATCGCTAACAAGCTGTAACTGTGAAGGTGCTTTTGAGCGTTTAACCCATACGGCGGGTCCGAGCAGATTCGGACCCGCCGTCTTTTTCTATCGTTACTCGGTAAAGGCGTTGCCGACGCTCTGGCCGCCAACATACGTCTCGACGAGGGTGAGCTCATGGTCGAACACGACAAAGTCGGCGTCGCGACCCGGCATGATGCTGCCGCACTTACCTTCGATGTGCGCGGAACGTGCCGGCACCTCGGTTGCCATGCGAATGGCGATATCGGCGCTGGCGATGCCCCAGTCGACGATGTTCTTGACGCCCTGGGCAAGCGTGAGCACCGAGCCGGCGATGCTCTTGCCGTCGGCGAGCCAGCACAGGTTGTCCTTCATGATGACGTCCATGCCACCACTGGTGTAGCTGCCCTCGGGCATGCCGCCGCAGCCAAGGCAGTCGGTGATGAGCACCGTGTGCTGCCAGCCCTTTGCCTGCAGCAGCGCCTTGATGGCGGCAGGGTTTACGTGCTTGCCGTCACAGATGATCTCGGCGTAGGTCTCGGGCGTGGACATGGCAGCACCCACGACACCGGGCTCACGGTGATGCAGCCCGCGCTGGCCGTTATAGGTATGCGTAAAGCAGCTGGCACCGGCGTTGATGGCGGCGATGCACTCATCGTAGGTGGCGTCGGAGTGACCGATGCTGGTCACCACACCCTTGGCGTTCAGAGCAGCCGCATAAGCAGCGGCACCGTCGCGCTCGGCCGCCATGGCGCTCTTAACGATGCGACCACCCGCAGCCTCCTGCCACTGATCGAAGACCTCCTCGGAGGGATCGATAAGATAAGCGGGGTTCTGCGCACCCACGTGCTTCATGGTAAAGAAGGGGCCCTCCAGGTAGATGCCCTGAATGCGAGCACCGCAGAAGTCGGGGCCGCGCCCCTCGTCCGCCTGGGCGATAGCGGCGCAGGCGTCCTTGATCTGCTCGACGCCATCGGTGAACGTCGTGGGCAGCCAGCTGGTGGTACCGCGCCGGGCGAGCTCGGTCGAGCTGATATCGATGCCCTCGGGATCGTTATCGGTAGTTGAGTGGTTGTAGAAGCCATGGATGTGAGTATCGACCATACCCGGTGCGATCCACGATCCCGTGTAGTCCTTAATCTCGCAAGAGGGCTCGTCGGCCTGCCAGGCGCCAAAGACGCCATCCTCGACCATAAGATAGCCGCCCAGTTGCGGGCCTGCCGGCAAGAAGAACTTGTCAGCCTTAATTGCGTACGTGCTCATATGCACTCCTTGCTTCTAAAGCAGTTGACCGTGGTGATACTTATACCCGGTCCATGTAAAAACAAAAAGCGCCCGCCCGCCGTTATGAGCGGACGGGCGCCCTTACAGGGGGACGCGATTAAGCGGTGAAGGGGTGAATCGTCACGCCCTTAACCACGCGGTTGACCGTGCCGGTGGGGCTCGGCGTATCGGGCGTGTTGCCCACGCGCACGGAGTTGAGCAGGCTGATAGCCTGGGCAAACATCACGAACGGCAGAGCAAGGTAGCCCTCGGGAAGCGCCTCGTAGCCCTTAAAGGTGAAAGACTCACCCTCATAGACGGTGGCACCTTCCTGCTGAACGGCGATGGTGTGCTGAGCGATCTCGTCGCCACCGATCTCGTTGAGGATGTCGATGTCGTACTGACGGGTGTAGGCGTCGTTGTTGACGAACACGAAGACGAGCGTCTTATCGTCGACGAAGGACTTAGGTCCGTGACGATAGCCCATGGAGGTGTCGTAGGAAGTGGCGACCAGACCGTGAGCCAGCTCAAGGATCTTGAGCTGGCTCTCCTGGGCAAGGCCACCGAAGGAGCCAGAACCCAAGTAGGTCACGCGGTTGAAGTCGCCAGCCAGGTAATCGGCGACCTCGGACTCGCGGGAGATGACCTCTTCGCCCATCTTGGCGATGGTCTCGACCCACTCGGCCTTCTGCTCATCGGAAGCCTCGTCGAAGATGAGGGTGGAGAGCAGGGTCATGCAGGTGTAAGAACCGGTCATGGCGAAGCCCTTGTCGTTGGCGCGCGGGATGAGCAGCGTCAGCGCATTGGGGTCATCGGCGGACTCAACAGCCAGCTTGCCCTCGGGAGCGCAGGTGATGTTGAGGAACTTGACGTTGTGGACGAGCTCCTTGGCAACGGCGACGGCAGCAAGGCTCTCGGGGCTGTTGCCGGAGCGGGCGAAGGAAACCACGAGCGTGGGATCCTCGGCGCGCAGGAAGTCACGCGGGGCGCTCACGATGTCGGTCGTGGCGATGGGCTTAAAGTCGTAGAGATCAGTGTTGCCAGCGTGACGCAGGTACGGGGCGCAGGTATCACCAACATAGTCGGACGTACCGGCACCGGTGAAGACAACGGACAGACGGCCCTCGCCCATAGCGCGAGCCTCGGCCAGAAAGGCCTCGATGGCCTCCTTGTTCTCGCGATAGATGTTGAGCGTATCACGCCAAAGCTCGGGCTGCTGAGCAATCTCGGCCGTGGTGATCTGGGCGCCGAGCTCGGTGAGCTCCTCGACACTCTTCTCGAACATTTCTAATACCTCTCTCTAGAAGTAATCCTCTGACGTGCAATTATACACTTCGGTTGGTTATCTGGTAGTAACCAGTTAAATGCAAAGAATCATCATATGGAAGCGATGCGAGCACTAGTCGCTACGCTGGTGGTAAACCTTGTATTTAAACTGATCGGCACGAGCAACCGAGAGTGTATACTCCACAACCTCGCTTGACTCGTTATACGTAGTCCTGACCAAATCGAGCACAGGCGAGCCCTCGACAATTCCCAAAAGGTGGGCGTCGGTGGGACGGGCTATGCTCGCATAGAACTCCTCTTCGGCCACGCGTATCTTTTGCTGAAAGTCTTGCTCAATCACATCGTAAAGCGGCTTACGCTCCAGTAGCGGTCGCTTTAGGGACAAAAATTGACGAACTGGTAGATAGCTGCGTTCGACCATCATGGGCATGTTGTCGGCAGAACGAAGGCGCTTGAGCTTAAAAATGCGATCGCCGATACGCAATCCCATATGCTCGGCCAGATTTTTATCGGCCTCCATCTCGCAAAACTCGAGAATCGTGGTCTCGGGGTCGCGACCCATCGCGCGCATCTGCTCGGTAAAGCTGTAGGACTGCATAAGATTAGTTGCCTTTGCCGAACGGTCGGTCACAAAGGTACCGCGACCGTGCTGCCGAACCACCAGTCCTAAACGCTCCAGTTCCTGCAGAGCCAGGCGTACCGTAGTACGCGAGAGACCATAGCGCTCCGAAAGTTCGCGCTCGGAAGGAATCATGTCACCGGCGTGATATTCGTGGTCAATCTTTTCGGTCAGAATATCGACCAGCTGATCGTACAGCGGTTGCTTGCGCGCTCCGATCGCCATCCCATCCTCCCTTTTGCTCGAATTCAGCTACTACCTAGGGTGTTTAGCATTATCTGACTGCTGCACCCGAATCATCAAGAAAACAAAAGCCGCGCGCTCTTTCGAGCACGCGGCTTTTAACATACACATGGCTTAAGGGGTCGGGGTGTGAGCCGCGTAGGGACACACCCCTCAAGCTAGAGCCTTACCAGATGCTCGGCCAGAGACCAAGCGGGCCAGCGCCCAGGATGCCCAGGACGAAGAGCAGGAGAATGCCCTTGGTCGGGGTCCAGCTGTGCTTAGCGAACATGTAGTAAAGCAGCAGCGTAAGCATAAGCGGGACGAGCTTCGGGACGATGGTGTTGAGGGTGTCGGCAACAGAGAAGTTGACCGGATCCTCGGTAACGGTGCCGTAGGTGACGGACTCCATGCCGTTGCCCAGATCGGTGACGCCGCACTCGACAGCGTTGCCGTCAGCATCGGAAGCGGTGAGGGCGTTGCCGTCCTCATCGGTCATGGCGATGGTACCGGCCTCAGCGGTCTCGGTATCGATGCCCTCCATACCGGTGAAGTTCTCGGCCTCCTTCTCGGAGACGATCACGGTAGTAGCGGAGAGGCCACGGGTGGTGCCGTTGGGGATCTGGAGGTTGATCTGGGTGCCACCCATGGTGACGACCAGGCAACCGACGACGAAGACGCCCATGATGGAAGCGGCACGCGTGAAGGCCTGCATGTTGGCAGTCAGAGCGTCAATAGCGCTGGTGCCAAGCTTGTAGGACCAGTTCATGAGCCAGAAGCGCAGAGCGAACTGGACGACGTTGAAGATCACCAGGAAGATGATCGGTGCAGCGGCGTTGCCGTTGATGGCCATGTTGGAGGTGATGCCGGCCGTGATAGGCACGAGCGTCAGCCAGAACAGAGCGTCACCGATACCACCGAGCGGGCCCATTGCGGCAACGCGGACGGCGCGGATCGTGGGGATGTCAACCTTGTTCTGCTCGAGCGAAAGCACGATACCCATAACAAAGGTGACGAGGAACGGGTGGGTGTTGAAGAACTCCAGGTTGTGGCTCATGGAAGCCGCGAGGTCGTTCTTGTTGGTGTGGATCTTCTCCAGACCGGGGATAATGGAGTAGAGCCAGCCAGCAGCCTGCATACGCTCGTAGTTGAACGAGGCCTGCAGGAAGCAGGAGCGCCAAGCCATCTTGTTGAGGGTCTTCTGGTCGAGCTGCGGAGCAGGAGTGAGATCCTCGTAGTGCTCCGGGATCACATACTCATTAGATGCCATCTTCGAAGTCACCTCCGTCAGAAACAGCTGCACCCTTCAGCTCGGTCTGCTGCTGGAAGTCCCAGAAAGCGATGCCGAAGCCGATGAGAGCGAGGATGAGCAGAGCAGGGGTTGCCAGAGATTCGTTGGCAACGGTGATGAGCGCGAGGCCAAAGCCCATGAGGAAGAAGCCCCACATATCGCGGTTCATCATAACCTTGAGCAGGACGGCGAAGCCGACGAAGCGCATCATGCCGCCTGCAGCGGAGAGACCGGTCTGCAGCCAAGTCGGGATGGCGGAAGCGATGGTCTGACCGATGGTAGCGCCAGCGATGAAGAACAGGGTGACGACGACAGCGAAGATCAGGCCGAGCAGAGCCATGGCGAAGTAGTTCAGACGCTCGATACCCTTGGTGTCAGCGTTGTGAGCCATGTTGTCCGCAGAGGACATGAGCGGCGACATAAGCGTGAAGACCAGGGTAACGCCGAGCTGACCAAGCAGAGCGAACGGAATGGCAAGGCCGACTGCCGCGTTGGGCTCGAGGCCCGTGGCGATAGCGAGAATGGCTGCCATGATGCCGCCGATAACGGCGTTAGGCGGCTGAGCACCTCCGATCGGCATGTTGCCGATCGTCATGAGCTGATAAGTACCACCCACGAGAAGACCGGTGTTGAGGTCGCCAAGGATAAGACCAATGACGGCGCCGGTGACGATGGGCTGATAGAGAGACTCGAGGAAGTTAAACTGGTCGATTGCCGCGACGAACGTGACGATGAAGACCAGAGCGACCTGGAAGATCGTGTATTCCATCTTGCTCCTCCTTTCAAAATGTATGTACGCACTTTGGATTTCACGTACAGAACGTCAGGGTTTCAATCCTGACAACGTGGATCACGAGGATTACGAGAAGAGCTTGCTCGTGTCCTCAACAGGCGTGCTCGGAACGCGCCTGATCTCCAACTCCACCCCCAATTCCTGCAGCTCTTTAAACGCAGCGACGTCCTCGTCGTTAACTGCGACGGAGGTGGCGACTTGGCGCTTTCCTTCCGACATGTGCATGTTGCCGATGTTTACCTTCTTTATAGGCACACCGCCCTTGACGAGCGTAAGCACGTCTTCCGGTGTTTCGGCCACGATGAAGATCTTCTGGCGCGGGCTCGCCTTGCCGATGACGTCGATGGTCTTCTGCAGGGAGAAGAAACGCGTAGCGACGCCGGTGGGAGCTGCCATCTTCATGAGGTTCTGGCGCATGGTGTTGGTCGACACGTCGTCGTTGGCGACGAGGATGAGGTTGGAACCCAGGGTGGAGTTCCACTGGGTAGCGACCTGACCATGGACCAGTCGGTTATCGATGCGGGTAAGAAGAATGTTGGGTTCTGCCATGTTGATCAGCTTCCTTTCGTTATTTGCTGACGACAGTTACTTGATCTCCTGAATCGCGTAACGCGAAACATCTACGACGGCACCGGATCGGACTTTGATCTGGACCTTTTCGCCTTCGATGCCCTTGACGGTTCCGTAGATACCGCCGGCGAAAAGAACCTCCTGACCCGGCTTGAGCTCGGTGTGCAGCTCCTTGAAGTACTTCTGCTTCTTCTTCATGTTGATTTGCGACCAGATGGTGTAAATCAAGCCCATGATGACAAGCAGGCCCAAAAGAGCGACCGAGGAGCTCAAGACGCTGGCTCCGAAATCGGCCATTAGATGCCGTCCTCGTCGCCGAAGATATCTTCCTCGTCGGAGCCGGCAACGGATGCGACCGTCTGGGCGGTGATGCCCGTCTGACCAACGGTCACGGCCTGCTCGCCAAGCTCGGCGAGCGTGGCATTGCCGCGGAGGAACAGAAGCTCAATAACCATGGGAAGGTTGGTGCCAGTCAGAACCTCGACGTTGTCGACATCCTGGGCAATCATCATCGACTGGTTGAACGGGGTACCACCGAGCAGGTCGGTAAAGACGAGCACGCCATCGCACTCCTCGCGCATGGCGGTAATAGCGGCGCGGAGATCCTCACCGTAGGAAGCAGCCTGGTCGCCTTCGAAAGGAACGACGGTAAAAGCGGGCTGGTCGCCGGCAACCATAGCGATAGCGCTTGCAAGGCCGGGTGCGAACTGTCCATGACCGGTAAGAATAAAGCCAACCATTCAAATTTCCCTTCCGAAGGTGTGTACGATCTGAGTCCGATGATTTTCGGAAGCCAGCGGGCAATCGCCCTTAAAGCTTCTTAGAAAGCGTTCTTTGAAGACCAGTGGTCTCTCAACTGGTAGTAACCACGTGACGTGTTGTTGTCACTATATCACCACAGAAGAGGTCGCTTTCGTTGATTCATACAGTAAAACGTTTTTGCACCGCTCACGGCAAAAAATCGACCGTTTACCGCTCGTTAACACTTCTACCTGCGGTTTTGAAACCGTTTCGAAATGTTATGGCGAAAGATCGGAACTCTTTTCGTGTCAATACAACGCAGGGCGGCTAAAAATAGCGTAAAGAAAAATTGCAGGTCATTGTGAAGATTTGTGAATTGGTCTTTTTGACTTAATACCAGTTAGAACCAGTTTTGAGATTATCGGTGAACGGTAGTTTTCGACCGTTCACCGGTTATTTGCATTCGTTTACGGCCGTTTTCCTAGATGAATTGGGGAGACCCGATGAAGCACTTGCGCGATCACGGGAAGTTTTGGCATTTGTCCTCATCCCCCGCGCGCTAAACTCCGGCATCCAAAATGAGCTAATAGCTCACGCTAATCGTTTTCAATCATCCTTACTCAGTATCCGTAATTATTTATCGTTTATCATTAATTATGATATATGATACAAGTATCATCCAAGAGATTGGTTGGAGGGGCTATGATCCGCTGGAACGCATCCACATCGAATGAAACCATCAGCCGCGAACAGACGATAGCTAAACTGAAGAAGCTCGCTCGCATCTGCAAATGGGCCACAATCTGCATTACCGCAGCGCTCGCTCTGGGACTCCTCGCAGTCATTATGATTGACCTTCTACTCATATTGCCTGGCCTCTCCCAAGGGTCGTGTCTCCAATCCGTAGAACTTCAAGCCGGCGAAGGACCGTGCCTTGCTATCGTCGGTACCGATGCGCAGGCCCCACTTATGCTCGTTGCACACGATGGTCACACTGCCATAGGGAGCCTCTTGATGACATGCCTCGCGCTTACCATCGCGCTAAGCGTGCGCAGGCTTTTCTTCAACATTGAAAAGGAAGGCAGGCCCTTTGACCTTGAATGCAACCATACGCTTCGTCGAGTAGGACATTTATTCCTTATCGGCGGCGTTGCCGTGAGGCTTCTTGGTGCCGTAATCACGGGAATAATACTCTCAGGATTTGGCGGCAGCTTTACGGATGCGTTCGTCGGCCAGCTATTCGACCCTTCCATGCTCTTTGCAGGCCTGATTATTTGCCTGATAGCCAGCGTCTTCCGCTACGGGTATATCCTGCAAAAACAAGATGACGAGTTGCTCTAGGGGGAATCCATGATTATTCTGCGGCTTGACCGCATGCTCGCCGAACGCAAGATCTCATCCAAAGAGCTTGCGGAACGTGTGGGCATCTCCCAGGTCAATATGTCACGCATTAAGACGGGCAAGGTTTCTGCCATACGTTTTTCAACTCTTGACGCGATATGCCGGGCACTCGACTGCCAACCGGGCGATGTACTGGAATATATATCCGACGATGAAGCCGATAGCCTTTTTGGACTTAAAGATGAATAGCCATAATTAAGCCGCCAATCACGCCCTCAACGCAAAAAGCCCGCCAGAACGATGCGTTCTAGCGGGCTCAATCAGATATTTCGACTTCGCGCTCGAAAGCTCAGGCAAACTTTACGCAAACAGACCGTAGATGCTGATGTTGGCCTTGGCGTAGAGACCGTTAGCGTACTCGGTCCACTTGGAGCTGGCGCTCGAAGCCTGCGAGGAATACTGCTGGTAGGCGGTGTAATAGGCGGTCATGGCCTGCTTGTAGGTGGCGCTATCGGCCGTAAAGGCATCGTCAGCGAAGGCCTTGGCGTAGGTGCTATCGGCGTCCTTCCAGGTGCCCTTTGAGCTATCCCACTCATCACCGGCAAGGTTGATGATGTAGTCGGCGTAGTCCTTGCTCGCGGTCTCCTCGTTGCCGTCAGCAGGCTCGGTCGGGGCGGTCGGCATGCTTGCGGAGCTGTCGCCGACCTTCTTCTTGTAGAGCTTCTGCAGCGTCGCGGACTGACGGACGATCTGCTTGGCCTGGTCCTTGGACACGCCGTACTGCGTGGCCATGGTCTTGTAGTCGGAGGTGCCGATGGAATCCTCGGCGTACTGCTTCATTTCCTTGGAAGAGACGGTAATGCCCTCGTCCTCGGCAGCGTCCAGCAGAATCTGGTTGCGCACGTAGGACAGGATAACGTCGGCAGACGGAGCGGTGTAGTTGCCGTCGTCGTCCTTGACAGTATCGAGGCTGTATTGGCTCTCGATGGCCTCACGCGCGGTGATGTCGCTCTTCTTGCCGTTGTAGCTATAGCTTGCCACGGTCGAATCGAGCTGATCCTCGGTCAGGGTCGCCGAGCCGACGCCCTTGCCGCCAAAACCGCCATTGCCAATAAAGAAGCCGACCACCGCAGCGATCACGATGGCGACCACAAAGGCGGCGATCATCGTCTTCTTGTGCTTGGATGCATGGTCGTCCGCATCGGAGTCGTCGTCCTCGTCCTGCTCCTCAGGCATAAGGTTCTCGTCGGCGGCGTCGGCGGCGATCTTTGCCTCCAGGCGAGCGTCCTCCTCCTCGGCAGTCGTGCCGGCGGCGATATGTTCGGCAGACGTGCCGGCGACCAGGTCGATCTTCTCGCCCTCATCACCGTCGGGGCCTTCGCCGCGCTCGATGATCTGGATGCCGTCGATCTCGTCCTTCTCGTCCTTCTTTTGAATCAGACCCATATCAGTTACTCCTTGTTAGGAAACATAGTCCTCAATAGAATACGCCCGACAGAGCGCCGGGCGTATTGATTCTTAGGTTATACGCAAACACTTAAGTACTATTTAGGCGTTTGCAGCGTGCATACCTTAGGTCAGGTGCGCGATAACGGCATCGGCAAAGGCCTGCGTGCCCACAGCGCCCTCAACGGAGCCGGTCTGGGCACGACGCACGTCACCGGTAACCTGCTCGCCCTCGTCGAGCGTGGCAGACACGGCGACGCGAATGCGATTGGCAGCGTCGTTCTCGCCCAGGTGATCGAGCATCATAGCCGCAGAGAGGATCTCGGCCGTGGGGTTGGCGATATCCTGACCGGCGATATCGGGCGCGGAGCCGTGCGTTGCCTCAAAGATGGCGCAATCGGCACCGATGTTGGAACCCGGAGCCATACCCAGGCCGCCCACCAGGCCGGCGCACAGGTCACTCACGATGTCGCCGTACAGGTTGGGCAGCACCAGGACATCGAAGTCGTTGGGGTTTTGGACCAGGCCCATGCAGGTAGCGTCGACGATCTTGTCGTTGAACTCGATATCGGGATAGTTGGCGGCCACCTCGCGCGCAACACGCAGGAACAGGCCGTCGGTCGCCTTCATGATGTTGGCCTTGTGCACGGCCGTCACCTTTTTGCGGCCGCAGCGGCGGGCATACTCAAAGGCATACTCCACAATACGGCGGCTCTTGGCGATAGAGATGGGCTTGATCGAGATCGCGGAATCGGCGGCGAAGGTCTTTTGGCCCGAACGCTCGACGAGCTGCGAGAGCTCCTCGACCTCGGCAGCGCCCTCATCGAACTCGATGCCGGCGTAGAGGTCCTCGGTGTTCTCGCGCACGATGACCAGGTCGACATCGCGGAAACGCGAGCCGTCACCCGGCTGCGACAGACAAGGGCGCACGCAGGCGTACAGGTCGAAATGCTTGCGCAGGGCCACGTTGACGCTGCGGAAACCCGTGCCGACCGGTGTGGTGATGGGGCCCTTGATGGCAACCTTGGTCTCGGCGACTGCATCGAGGACGTGCTGGGGCAGCGGCGTGCCAAACTCGTCCATGACGCCGGCGCCGGCCTCCTGGACGTTCCAGTTGATCTGGACACCGGTGGCCTCGACCACGCGGCGCATGGCCTGGGTGATCTCGGGACCGATACCGTCACCGGGAATCAGGACTACATCGTGCGCCATAATCTGTTACTCCTCGTCTTCGGCGTCGTCAGATTTTTTAACGCTAGCACGCTTCTTCTTTTTGGAGAGATCCAGGCCAAAACGTTTAACAAGCATTTCGCAAATCTCGCTCGAACGGGCCTTGAGATAGCTGCCCTTGCCGTTCTCGGCGTCGAACTTAAGGCGCAGCGCGAGCTTCTCGGCAACCTCGGCATCGATCTCGCCCTGGCCAAACTCGTACAAGCAGCCGAGCATGTCGCGGTACTCGAGGTCGCCGTGATAGCACTGGATGGCCTCATCCAGGATGGGCCAAGCCTCGCGCGAACGCTCGACACTCGTGGCGCCCCACACGCACAGCAGGCGGAAGGCGGCATAGCGCAGCGTGGAGGAAATCTCGTCGAACAGCGCGGTCTCGGCGCCCTCAAAGGCGTCGCCCATCTGCTCGGGGCAGGTGGTGGCGAGCGCCGTCAGGGCATCGAGGGCCTCCCAGCGGGTCTGAGCCTCGGAGCGGTCGAGCGCCTCGATCAGCGCGGGTACACAGGGCACGACGCGCTGCGGGTCGCGCTCGGCCAGCAGATGCAGCACGCGGGCGGCAAACTGGCGGATGCGGCGCGTGGGACAGCCGAGCTCCTGGACCAGGCGGTCGACGGCGTTCTCGTTCTCCTCTGCCAGCTGAAGCTGTGCCAGCTCCTCGTCGGTGAGCTGTTCGTCTTTGTTTTCTGCCATAGTTACCTCTTCTTACTATTTCTTAGCGTGCTTGCCAGCACCCTTGCTGTCATCGGTGACCGAGATGAGCTGTCGGTCGGCCGCGCCATTGCGGCGTGCGCGGCGACGCTCCTCGGCATCGCCCGCGTCGGCGGCGGCGCGGTGGGCCTTGTTGACGTTAAAGACCTCGTCGTGCTTGCGCCACGGACCGACGGACTCGCCAAAGCTCATCTTAAGGCCGGCGATAAAGCCGCCGAGCCAGCCGATCGGCGCAAACTGCACCAGAGGGAACAGCGAGAACACCCAGGTCAGCAGGATGACTGCCGCCGCACCCGCAAAGTTGGCGATCCAGTAGTCGCGCTTGGTGATGACGCGCTTTTCGCAGGCCCACTGGCCGCACAAGAAGCCAATGTAGATCGCAAATAGAAAGAGCACCAGCGAGAGCACCACGAACGTCCAGCTCATGGGCGCTACTCCTCGTGATGATGGCCGCAGCAGCACTCGTGGCCGTCATCGTGGCCGTGACCGCCGCAGCACTCGTGGTCCTCGCCATGGTGGTGACCACAACCGCACTCGTGGTCGTCGCCGTGCTCGCCGCAACCGCAGCCGTCCTCGTGGGCGCCGTGCTCCTCGGGGCGATACTGCGACCAGTCCAGACCGGCGGCAATGGCGTCGGCCTCCTCCTTGTAGAGCACCGTGATGGCCTGGGTGCCCAGCTTGGCGCCACCGATGGCGTCGAGCATGTCGTAGAGCGTAAAGGCCACGTCGGCGCCGGGCAGTGCGAGCTCGCGGTCGTCGGCGTAGGCGAGCGCCAGGCGCAGGTCCTTAATGAAGTGCTCGACCATAAAGCCGGGCTTGTAGTCGCCGTCGAGCGCCTTGGGTGCCAGGCTCTCCATGGCGCCGGACTTGCCGGTACCGCCCAGGATCATCTCGCGGGTCTTCTCCAGATCGAGGCCGCTCAGCTCGGCGAATGCCATGGCATCGGCCATTCCGACCATGCAGGCGCCCAGCGACACCTGGTTGGCGAGCTTGGCTGCCTGGCCCTTGCCGGCGCCATCGAAGCAGCAGATGTTGGCCGCAAAGGTGGCAAGGATGTCGCGGACCGGGGCGATGTCGTTCTCGGTGGCGCCCACGATAGCCGTGAGCGTACCGGCGATAGCACCCGACTCGCCGCCGGTGACGGGACAGTCAAACGCCATGCGACCGGAGACCTGGGCGGCCTCGGCAATGTCGCGCGCGAGCTCGGGCGAGCTCGTGGTGAGGTCGATCAGCACCGCGCCCGGCTTGGTGCAGGCCAGCAGGCCGTCGCCCGCCAGGTAGAGTTCCTCGACCTCGGAGGGATAGCCCACCATGGTAAAGACGACATCGGCGTTTGCCGCGGCCTCGGCCGGCGTGTCGGCCCAGACGGCGCCGCGCTCGACAAGCGCGGCGGCCTTGGACTTGGTGCGGTTGTTGACCGTGACGGGATAGCCGGCGTCCAGGATGTGGCCGGCGATGGGGGCACCCATGATTCCGGTGCCGATGAATGCGACGGAGAGCTTGTTTGCCATGAAACCTTTCCTTTTGGGTTGGGTGTTGTTACCAGGTTGAATACTCGGCGCCAGCGTTTGGGCCGTAACTTGAGGGCGCTTGCGGCCGCAGCGCTTGCCTACTCGCCGCGCACACGGCGCGCGATGCGGTCGGAAAGCGACGCCTTGTCGGCGCGGTTCTTGCCCCAAAACGCACAAGCCACCATGCCGGGGCCCACGTGCGAGCCGATGGTAGGGCCCACGGAGCTGCGGATGATGGTGACATCGGCGCAGCCTTCCTCCTTGCGGATGGCGGCCTCGAGCCAATCGCCGTCCTTCTCGGCATCGGCCGTCATGATGGCGATGGGCATGGTGCGATCGGGCACGTAGTTCTCGCGGAACGACTTGAGGATGGACTTGAGCGCCTTCTTGCGGCCGCGGTTGACGCCGATGAGCGACAGCGAGCCGGCCAGATCGTAGGAGAGCTCGGGCTTGACGTCGAGCTTAGCCGTGAGCTGCGCTGCCGCGGGCGGAATGCGGCCGCCGGCCGCCAGCGCATCAAAGCTCTCGAGCGTAAAGTAGCCGTGGACGTAGGTCTTGGCCTCGTTTGCCCATTCGACCAGCTGCTTGGCGGTGAGCCCGGCAGAGCGCTGGCGCACGGCCTCGAGCGCCAAGAGTTCGCCAGTCGCGCAGGGCAGGGCGTTGTCGACCACGTAGAGCTCAAAGTCGGGGTACTCGGCGCGCACGGCATCTGCCGCCTGACACGCGGAGTTGTAGCTCGACGACAGCGCCGAGGTAAAGCACAGGTAGACCGTGGGCGTGCCCTCTTTTGCGCACTCGGTAAAGAACTCGATATAGCGACCGAGCGACACAGCCGAGGTGGACACGCGAGCGCCGGCGCGCATGCGGTCGTAGAACTCCTTAGGGCTCATGCTCGACCAGATATCGTCCGTGCGCTCCTCGCCATCGATAATGAAGGGGAAACCCAGGATATCGACATCGAGGTTCGCGGCGACCTCGGGGCTAAAGTCGCAGCAGGTATCGACGACGATGCGGCAACGGTCCGAATGACCGGCGGATGCGGCCTTGTCCATCAAAGCGACTCCTTACGTAAAAAGGCGGCCACCCGCATGGGATGGCCGCCAACCGTTAACTCATGCAAGTTAACGTATTTTACTCGTCAAGTGTTTCGATGCGGGGCTTGATGATGCCATATCCACCATTCTTACGGTGATACACCACATTGATGAGACCGGTCGTCGCGTTCTCGAACACGTAGAAGTCGTGGCCCAGCAGATCGGTCTGCACCAGCGCCTGCTCCTCAGTCATCGGGGTGACATCGATAACCTTCTCGCGGACGAGCAGGTCGTCCTCCTCCTCGGGCAGCAGCAGGTCGGCCAGATCCTCGACGCGCTCGACCGGCGCGACATCCGCGGCGCTGGCACCGCCCTGGCGGTTGTCCACGACCTTGGTCTTGAACTTACGCAGCTGGCGGGTGACCTTATCGGCGGAGAGGTCGATGGCGGCGTACATATCTGCACCGTGCTCGGCAACGCGAATCACCGAACCGCGGGCGCGAACCGTAACCTCGACGATTGCCGGGTTGGGGTTCGAGGGGTTCTTCTCATAGCGAAGTACAACGTCGACCGTCATGGGCTCGATATCGAAAACCTTGAGCGCCTCGCCGATCTTCTCATCCACATGCGCACGCAGAGCATCGGTTACCGTCGTCTTGCGTCCAGAAACCTTGATATCCATACGTGGCTCCAATCTGCCTCGGGGACTTACTGTACTGGCTATGTACCCATTGCCGTGCATTTAATCACGCGGATTCCTAAAGACCCGAATAACGATTGCTTGATACCGCATACCGAAGTCTCGCACTTTTCCGTGGCAAAGTGCGCTATAGGAGGGAGCCGACGGCTTTGTATTTGGTCCCGAAAATTGGCTTTGACCTGCTGGTTTTATAGGGATGAAAAAGCCGGGCTCCCCTATTGGGGAAGCCCGGCAGTGCGTGTTGAAACCGTGAAGAGGCGTCCTTTCCAACGTATAGGAGACACCACCCCTAGCAATAACTAGCTATTAAGTTTGTTAATGTCGTCGTCGGTGATGGTGCCTTCCTGGCTGGACGATTTGTCCTCGGAGGATGCGGTCTCATTGTTGGAATCGGAGGACTCGCTGCCGGAGGATGCGGTCTCACTGGACTCAGAGTCGCCCGGCTGCACGTTAGCGCCCGAAACCGTCTTAGTGGTGAGGTCGTAGGGCATCCTGCCATACCAGACAGAGTGGACCGCCTCGAGCGTGCCGTCGGCCGTAATGCCGTCGAGGGCATCGCTCACGGCACGGCACAGTTCGTCATTGGACGAGAGGCCCGCAACACCAAGCGTCGAGGGCGCCTCGAGCGAACCGGCATAGGAGACCTCGCTCATCAGGCGTGCAAGGTAGCCGCCGGCCGTGGAGTCGCAGATTACATAGTCGACCTCGCCGGACTCGAGTGCCTCAAAGCACTCGTTGATGTTGGAGTAGGTCTTTTGGTTGGCGGTGATACTCTGCTTAGCAAGCGCCTCCTGCGAGGCCGAGGACATCTGGACACCCAGAGTAGACGTGTTAAGGGTATCGGTGGAAACGCTTAGCGACCCACCATCGCTGGTTTTACCGAACACGGAAGCGGCATCGTACAGGCAGGTGCCGAGCGAGCTAACGTCCCCGTCCGTGGAGTTGATCTCGCCGATAAAGATATCAGCCTTTTTGTCGCCGAGCGCGGAACCTGCCGAGGACGCATCGACAAAGGCGACCTTAAGGCCCATACGGCTTGCGAGGGCGCGGGCGGCGTCGACCGCATACCCCGTGAGCTCGCCGTCGTCGCCCTGCATGGCCTGCGGCGCATCGGAAGTATCGAGGGCGACCGTCAGGGTTCCGGGAGTGACCAGGGCATCGTCCGACACCGCCGGCGTGACGGTCTCGTACTCGATCTGGTCGATCGTGGGAGTTGTGAACGTAGACAGCGGGTTGAATGCGCATCCGCTCAGGCCCAAAACGGCAATGACCGCTGCGGTCCCAGCACCTAACCGAGCCGCGTGCATCAAGCTGCCCCTCACCATGTCCACTACCCTGCCTTCTGTGTCGTATACGATCCGTGCGTTGCGCGGAATATCAGGTTGTTCCCACCAGCTGACCTGGTATTTGACCCCACACTTGCGCACCGGGGCGTTTGCTCGGGAGGCCGCAGCCACCTTCACGACTGGCCCGCTCGCCCGCGAGGCGGTATTGCCCCAAAGAAAGTAGAACGGACGGTGCGGCTTACATCTAGGACGCGCCATGATCGCGCCGCGCGCACGCGGTCGCTTACGTGGATCCCTTTGACCGCGTCTGTCTTGGACTAGGATGGACATTTCGTCCGTCCGCAACCACAGCCTGGCAGGAACGTAGCGCATTATAGCTAAGTTCAAGCTAAAGTTTAAGGTTAGGGGCGTCATTCGCACCGTGAGCACAGATTTTGCAGGTCGGAGCGGACCATTCGTGCCCCCATGAAGCCCGGAGCTCCCCTACGGGGAGCTCCGGGGCACCCGCCTCAGGGTGCCGTGTGCAAATAACGGCAAATATGAGTACTGTCACCAATTTAGTAGCAGCGTTTTTCCGCCCCGCGAGCCCTTTTTGAGTTCCGCACAACCTGCTTGGCGCCAAGATATTCCACATTCGTTTATTATCTCTTCAATGAATCCAAATTTTCGGCCCAAGTTTCTTTGTTTTTACTGCTACTAATCTAGTAACAGTACTCATATTTGCCGTTTTTTGCACAGGGCATATAAACAGACCCCCTATAAAGCCATAGTTTTACGCCGGCTTGAGCCCAAAGCACGCTCGGAGCGTATTCAGCAGAGCATCTTGCCTCTTTCGACGCGCCTCTACGCGATTCTGATATCGCTTACCCATGCGTTGGTAAATGCGCCATGCGAGCGCTTCCATCGCTTCCATGTCGCAGAGCATTTCGTTGTTGACCGTCGCGACCTCGATTCCCATAGTAATCAAGCCCGTGTTGCGTTTTTCATCATGGATACGCCCCCTCCGGGAGGAATGGCCCAGCTCACCGTTGTATTCCAGGTCAAACCGGGCTTCTTCCTGATACGCATCGCAAACTGCATGCGGCATCCCCGAGATTGCCTGCGCGCGGTCATCGAACTCGATCTTGTAGTCGGTCTTAAAGGGACCGCAGGCAAATCCGCCATAGGAAAACGGAAGCGAAAACAGAGCGAGCATGATGCACTCCATGGGCGAGAGCAGGTTTTCCGACAGGTAGGGACACAGGCGCAGCAGCTGTTTGGCCACATTCCCCTTGCATGCCGCAAGGTAATCTGCCAGGCGATCGGGCGTCAGCACCGGCTCGACTTCAAAGTAGCCCACGTCTGCCGGTTGGTCCTTGTCCTTTGCAAGTCTATTCGCAACAGGTGAGGTGTAGGGAGGCAGATACTTCCCGCGATCGCTCAGTGAAATCTTGGAACACAGTTCCTGGGCCAGAGCAAACGCCTGGATACAACCGACCTCGCGGGCGACGGCAACACAAAGGGCCTCGGGAGATAGGCTGTACACCCCCGGTTCCACCTCTAGAATCGAGCCGGCAGGCAACCCGGAACACACGGACCAGCCCACACCAGGCATGCGTCGGCGCTGCGCCGCAGATCCCACCAGCAAGCACAGATCTTCTTGCACCTCGCCGCTTTTGACTCCAATTCGCACCAGGTCGGGAAGATAGATATCCTCGGTCGAAGGCGATGACGTACACAGCACGCGGCACTCCTCCTCGGGCTCAAGGTCCTTCCAGCCGATGTAGCCCATCTGTCGGCGCTCGGCGCGCATCATGCGTAGCGCCGAGGCGCCTGTTAGGATTACGGAAGCCGCCAGCTGTTCGTCTGTCGGCTCGTTGCGCCGCTCAATCTTCACTGCCACAAAACCACCCCTACCAAACGCGTGCGATAGCGAGGCCATCAACGGCCACGGCACCGGCGCGCTTGAGTTCCGCCGAAGCCGCTGCCATCGTCGCACCCGTGGTGATAACGTCGTCGATAAGCAGCAAGCGGCGGCCGTGCACGTCCTCAACCGTCTCGTACATGCCTCGGGCGCGTTCACGGCGTTCTTCACGACCGAGTTCACGCTGGTCGCCATGGCCGTACTTAACGAGGGCGTCGAGCAGCGGAACACCAGACAGCTCGCAAAATGGGCGCGCGATGGCTTCCATATGATCGAAACCGCGTCGCCGAAACGCCGCCGCCGTCGCGGGCACAAACACCACGGCATCGGCGCCGGACAACACACCGCCGTAGCGTTCGGGTGCCGCGACCTGGGCATGTAAGGCGGTGTCGTATAGCAGCTCTGCCAGATACGGCGCCAGACGTCGCTCGCCCGCGTCTTTGTACGCTTTAATGATCCGCGGCAGCGGATGCGTGTAAACGGCACATACCAGGCACCGGTCGAGCGCTTCGGCCATCGCCGAGGACGTACCCTCGACCGAGCACTCGGTGCACAGCAAGTCTCCAAACGGGGCGCCGCATCGAGTGCAGCTATAACGTGGGTCGATGAGCGCGAGCGCGGCCAGGCAGTCTTGGCAAATAAGCGCGCCGGAGCGCTCGCAGCCGGCGCATCGCGTGGGCGACAACGCCTCAAGCGCCTCGTGCGCCGCCCGCTCGGCAAACGGTAGCAATTCATCCGCAAACGGTAGAATGTCGGCACCTTGCAGGCATCCCAACACATTCAAATGTCTCTTCACGACACAACCCTCCCTACGTTCGGTCGCAGGGAGGGTTGTTGATTCAGCGCTATGGTACCCCGACGCGTTTGGGGTCAGGCAGGTTAAATCCGCTTGCGGGCACTATTCGCCGGTGGGCGGTTGCGGTGCGGACGAGTTTTGGGTCGAACCCTCGCCACCATCCTGACGCGGCTTGCGGGAACGACGACGGCGACGGCGCTTTTGACCCTGGTCGGCCGAACCCTCGCCACCACGATCTTCACGCGACTCGTGTTCGTCGCGAGCAGCGCCGCGCGCGGCCTTGGCGGCCGCGCCTCCGCCATCTCCGGGACGACGGCGCGTGACCTTGACCTCGCCATCCGAGACCTGATCGGCAACGGAGGGCACTGAGGGCTTCTGTTGCGTGCCCGAGGAATGGCGACGGCGCGGACGCGGCGCGCGCTCATCCTCGCCACGTGACTTGCCGCCCTTGTCGGCAGGCGCATCGGAGGCCGAGGGACCCTTGGAAGCGGCACCAGCCTCGCGAGCAGCTGCGGCGCGGAAGGCATCCTCGCGCTCCTCGCTCGACAGGTGACGGCGGCGACGGCGCGTGGGGTTCATGCCACCGCCGCGGTTTTGCTGCTGAGGCTGCTGAGTCTCGCGCTCGCGGGAGGAGTTCTTGTCTGCAGCTGCAGCCTCGCCGGCATCGCCCGAGCCCGCGCGCTTGCGACGACGACGGCCACCGGCGGCCTCCTCGGCCTCAGGCGTTGCGGCATTGCCACGGCCCTTTCCGCGGCCACGACCCTCGCCCTGCCCCTGACCGGCGCGAGCATCGGATTCAGCATCGCGACGACGGCGCTTGGGCATCGACGTACCGGCCAGACGGTCGGCGCTCGACAGGCCATCGCCCACGTCGACGCCGTTCTCGCGGTCGAGCTCCATGAGCGCCAGGCGCATCTCGGGCGACTCGATGCGCTCGAGCACGTCGCGCGTCACGCAGTCGGGGCGGCAGTTGCAGCCCTGCTCGGCGGCCTTCTTTTTGCAGCCCTCCGAGCACGTCATATCGGCCAGATTGACCTTAAAGACTTTGCCGTTCTCCAGGCGCAGCACCAGCTGCTCGCGCGGCGTGTCATATTCCTGAATACGCGCCTTGCCGAGCGGCGTATCGATGAGCGTCTTCTTTTTGGGCGCACGGCTCTTAAAGTCCTTGTAGGCCTCGAACTCATAGCGCAGGCAGCACATCAGGCGGCCGCAAACGCCGCTGATCTTGGACGAGTTGAGCGGTAGGTCCTGCTCTTTTGCCATGCGAATCGAGACGGGCTCAAACTGTCCGCCAAAGCGCGTGCAACAGAGCTCCTGGCCGCACTGGGCATAGCCGCCCACCAGGCGGGTCTCGTCGCGCACGCCGATCTGGCGCATGTCGACGCGAATGTGCAGCGTCGAGGACAGGTCCTTGACGAGCTGACGAAAATCGACGCGCTCCTCGGCCGCAAAGTAGAACACGGCCTTCTCGCCGCCAAACAGGTACTCGACGCCGACCGGCTTCATCTCGAGGTCGAGCTCCTTGACCAGGCGGCGGAAGTCGACCATGGCCTCGTCGCCCTGGATGGCCAGGTCGTCGGCAAGCTGCAGGTCGATGTCGCTCGCCACACGCAGCACGGGCTTGAGCGGCTGACCGATCTCATCTTGCGGCACCTCGAAGGGATCGGCCGTGACCAAGCCGATCTCGGTTCCGCGCTCGGTAGAGCAAATGGCATAATCGGCCTCGAGGATATCCAGGTCCTGCGGGTCAAACCACAGGTCGCGCGAGGCGTAGGTAAACTTAACGGGTACGACTAACGGCATTTCAGTGCCTTCCTGATATCGAACAGCATGACCTCGATGGCCAGCTGGGGAGTAACGTTTCTGGCGATGTTGCGCTCGGCGGTCGCGACCGCCTCGAGCGCCTGGGTGGCACCCGCAACATTGGTCGCGGCGGCAAGCCGACCGATCGTGTCGCGCACATCCTCGTTCACCACGTCGGCTGCCTCGTCCTGAAGTGTCAGCAGCACATCGCGCATGAGCGTCCGCGCGCTCGCCAGCGCTTCCATGATACCCGAACGCTCGCGCGCGTTGAGTTCGCGCTTGTTGCGGTCCTCAAGCTGCTTCAATGCTCCACGCGACAGGTAGTCGGCGTTTTGCTCGAGTACCTTTTCCTGCGTGGACTTGACCTCGGCGAGCGGCGCCTTAACGGCGACAATGAGCGACTTGGCGCGACTGAGCACGTCGGCCTCGTCGGCGGCAATGAGTGAGTCGATGGCACGGACCATCTGACGGCGGGCATCCTGGCGCTCGGCGCTCTTAAGGAACTCGATGCCGCGCGTGGGGCTTCCCGCCACGGCGACGGCCATGCGGCAACGTGCAAGGTCCTGACCGGTCGCGCGGCTCACGGCCTGTGCCGCAACGGTGGGCGATACCAGCCGAAACGGCACGCACTGGCAACGGCTCACGATGGTGGGCAGCATTACGTCGGCCGAGGTGCCCAACAGGATGAACATGACGCCCTCGGGCGGTTCCTCGAGCGTTTTGAGCAGCGCATTGGCGGTGTTGGCGCGCAGTTGCTCGGCGCGATCGATGATGTAGACCTTAGCCTTGGCGCGGATGGGCGCGAGGGGCACGTCGTCGAGCAGCTCGCGGGTCTGGGCAATGAGGTAGCCCGTAGCGCTCTCGGGCGTGTAGTAGTGCACGTCGGGGTGCGTATGACGGGCGACACGCACGCAGCTGTCGCACGACCCGCAGCCGTCCTGCTCGCACAGGAATGCCTGGGCGAGCGCCCACGCGGCATCGAGCTTGCCGGCACCGGGGGCGCCCAAGAACAGGTAGGCGTGCGATGCGCGGCCGCTGGCGACGGCGTTGGTCAAAAAGTCGCGTACGCGCTCCTGGGTATCGAGCTTAGCCAGCAGGCTTGCCTGAGTGGGGGCCATGTTACTCAGCCTCCTGAGCAAGCGCGGCGGCAACGGCATCCTGCGGGATGTCGAGACCGTATGCGCGAACCTGCTCGACCGTCCGTGCGAAGACATCTGCGATCGGTGCGGTAGCATCGATAAGCTTTACGCGGTTCGGTTCCTCGGCAGCGATGGCACAAAAGCCCTGGTAAACACGTTCTTGGAAGGCCATGCCCTTGGCTTCCATACGATCTGCCGCGCCGCGGGCGGCCATGCGCAACGCCGCCTGCTCGGGTGTGATGTGATAGACGAGCGTGAGCGCCGGATGCGTGCCTGCAACCGCGAGGTTGTTGGCATCGCGTACCATCTGGCGGTCGAGGCCATCGGCAAACGCCTGATAGCAAGTCGTGGAGTCGTAGAAACGGTCGCACAGGACCACCTTGCCGGTCGCGAGGGCGGGCGCGATGACCTCGTGCACCAGCTGGGCGCGCGCGGCCTCGTAGAGCAGCAGCTCGCAGGTATCGCCCATCGCCGTGTTGGCGGGGTCGAGCAGCAGAGCGCGAATCTTCTCGCTGATGGCGGTGCCGCCCGGCTCGCGCAGGGTCACGACTTGGTAGCCGGCGAGGTCGAGCGCACGAGCCAGCAGGCGCGCCTGCGTGGACTTGCCGGCGCCGTCGACGCCCTCGAGCGTAATGAAGCTATGTTGAGCGGGCTCAAAAGCCATGGGCGCAGCCCCTTCCTACAAGGCGCGTAAATGCGAGTTATAGCAACCAAGTCATGATACCCCAGTGCTCAGCGCGCCCCAAATCCCACCTACTCGCCTGCGACTACTAAGTTGCGGTGAAATAGGGACTGGTTATAGCCCTGAGGCCGCCAAACACTCCCCATTTCACCGCAACTTATGATGGGGAGTTTTGGACGCTGGGTATAATCGACGTATTGCATTGAAATGTGGCGAAAGGAGTGGCAATGTCTCGGTATTGTGCCTTGTGCGGCAAGCTTCTTGCAGACGACGCCAAGTTCTGCACCTCGTGCGGTGCACCCGTTGAGCAATCGGCCGCGAGCAACGATCAGCCCGCGTTTGAGCAGACCGGCTCCCTTGATACGCCTCAAACCAAGGCGGACGACCCTCTCGCCTATCGCCCTGATCCCGCCGCAAGCCCCGTTTCGGTCGAAACGACACAGCGCATCCCTGTCGCTGGCGGTTCGCCTCAGCAGCAGCCAGCACCCGCATACGCACCCGCTTCGCCACAGACCCCCGCTCCCAAAAAGAGCGGCACCGGGCCGTTTATCGCCGTTATCGTTGTGCTGGTGGCGATTATCATCGCCCTGGTCGTCTTCTTTGTGATCAAGCCGTTCGACAACGCCGCCACGCAGACGACTGCAGAGGTAACCAAGCTGCACCACGACGATGATGACGATGACCTAAAGCCCCTCGGCGACCCCAACAGCCTGTACGACGACGATGACGATGACGACGAGGACGACAGCGAAGCAACCCTCTCCGAGCAGAACCTCTACCGCCGGCTGAGCGAATACTACGATCTGCTCGAAGATCTCGACAGCCAGGTCCGCGGCTGCGCGCAGAACTTCAACGGCAGCTATCTGGAAGAAGATCGCACCACCCGTCAGAATCTCGCCGACGTCGCCGAGCGCACGGAGGACACCATCGAGCAGTATTACGACATCGTCGAGGACCTGGACGTCCCGGCGAGCTCCAAGAACTACAGCTCTTGGAAGGACATCATCGCCCTGTACGACGACTTGGATCACCGCATCGACGCGATCTGCGATGCCTGGGAGATCAGCCTGAAATACGCCAAGCCCGCGGACCACAAGAATGAGATCGTGACGCCGCTGTCACGCGACAACGTGGCGGGCACCAACGACAACAAGTACCGCTTAGACTTTGAGGAGCGCTATCCCGGCGCCGCGCCTGTCGAGGTGAAGTAATCCCAACAACTGATCAAAACTTGCGGTGAAATAGGGATTAATTATGCCTTTTACCAGCAAAAACAGTCCCTATTTCACCGCAACTTAGAAGTGGGGCCGGACGCGCATTTGCATTTGCGCGCCCGGCCCCGCCGTGTCTATATGTGCCCGGATATGTGCTCGGCTACTTGTCGGCAGCGGTCTTCTTGGTAGTCGACTTCTTCGCCGTCGTCTTCTTGGCGGCAGTGGCCTTCTTGGCGGTCGTCTTCTTCGCGGCAGTCTTCTTCGCCGAGCTCGCCTTGGTTGTGGTCTTGCGGCCGCGGGCGGGCTTCTTTTCCTTGGTCGGGCAGTCCATGTTCACACAGATGCGCCACGGGCCACGTGCCGTGTTGACCACCACGATGGGAGCACCGCACTCGGGGCAGGTCTCGCCCGTCGCCTCGAGCTTGCCGCGCGCCGGTAGCGGATAGCTCACGCCGCAATCGTCGTAGTTGGTGCAGCGGATAAAGCGCTTGCCGCTCTTCTCGCTCTTGTGCGCGATCAGGTCGCCATGGCGTCCGGCCTCGGCACACACCTTGCACTCGCCCACCTTAAGGTCGGGCTCGTAGTTGGTGGGGCACGTCGGGTTCACGCAAATCTCGAAGGCCTTCTGGCGGAACGGCTGACACTTGATGCGCGGCGCGCCGCACTCGGGACACACGGCCGCCTCGCCCTCGAGCGGGCTCACCTTGACGCCGCTCGGCACCGGATAGGTCACGTCACAGTCGGGCCAACCCATGCAGCCAATGAAGCTGCCACGGGTCTTGGCGCTCGTCTTCATAACCAGGTCCTTGCCGCACTTGGGACAGCTGCCCACACGCGCGTCGGCCGTGACGGCGTCGCTGATGGCGTCGCCCAGCTCCTGCGTGTGCTTGAGCAGCTCATCGAGCACGCCGGCCAGCAGCGCGCGCGAGTGCGTCACGACATGCTCTTCGGTATCCTCGCCGCGCTCCACACGGGTCATGTCGCCGTCGAGCTCGCTGGTCATATCGGGGCTCGTGATGCGCGGGGCAAACTGCGTCAGCGCATCGATGATGGCGATGCCCAGCTGGCTCGGCTCCACGGGATCGTTTTTGAGGTAGCGCACGGCATACAGGCGCTCGATGATGCTCGCGCGCGTGGACTTGGTGCCCAGGCCGCGCTTCTCCATCTCCTGCACGAGCTTGCCCTGGCTGTAGCGCGCGGGCGGCTCGGTCTGCTTGGCCTCGAGCTTAATGTCGAACACATCGACCGTATCGCCTTGCTCCAGAGGCGGCATCTGCTCGTCGCGCTTAAGGCCGTACGGGTAGGCCTCGCGGAAGCCCGGGGTCACGAGCACGTCGCCCGAGGCCACAAACGGCTCGCCGTTGACGTCGAGCTCGAGCTTGGTGTTCTCGATGGTCGCGGGGCCCATGAGCGTCGCCAGGAAGCGACGGGCGATAAGGTCGTAGAGCTTGCGCTGGCCGCCGTCGAGCGTGGACGGATCGCCCTCGCCCGTGGGATAGATCGGAGGGTGGTCGGTGGTCTCAACCTTGCCGCGCGTGGGCTTCATGGGACCGGCGAGCACCTTTTTGCACACGGGCGCCAGCGCCGGGTTGATCTTTGCCAGGTCGCTCACCACGGCGCCCAGGTCGAGCGTCGCGGGGTACACGGTGTTGTCGACACGCGGGTAGCTGATGAGACCCGCCATGTAGAGGGATTCGGCGATGCGCATGGTACGCGCAGGCGAGATGCCCTCGGCCGCGGCGGCAGCCTGCAGCGAGGTCGTCGCAAATGGCGTGGGCGGCTGCTGCTTGCGCGAGCGCTTGGTCACCGCAGCGACGGTTGCCGTCGTGGCGCCGTCGACGTGGCCGTACGCCGTCTCGGCGGCATCTTTGTCGGTAAAGCGCGCCGTCTTGTGCGCGATCTTAAAGCGATCGTCCTCGGCAGCGCCCTGCGCGGCACCCATGCCGCGAATCTGCCAATAGTCCTCGGGCACAAACGCCATGCGCTCGCGCTCGCGCTCGACCACCAGGGCAAGCGTCGGCGTCTGCACGCGGCCGGCAGAGCGCACGTTGCCAAAGCCGCCAAACTTGGCGAGCGTCAGATAGCGCGTGAGCACCGCGCCCCAAATGAGGTCGATGTGCTGGCGGCTCTCGCCGGCGTCGGCCAGGTTCTGGTCGAGCGAGACGAGGTTATCGAAGGCCTGCGTGATCTCGGCCTTGGTAAACGAAGAATACTGGGCGCGGGCAACCGGCAGGTCCGGCGCCACCTCGCGCACCTTGTTGAGGGCGTCCGAGCCGATCAGCTCGCCCTCACGGTCGAAGTCCGTGGCGATGATAACGCTGTCGGACTTTTTGGCGAGGTTTTTGAGCGAACGAATGAGCTCCTTCTCGGCCGGCAGCTTAATGACGGGCGCCCAGGTGAGGTACGGCAGGCTCTCGAGCTTCCAGCCCTTGATGGAGATACCGTCGGCAAGGAACGGCTTGCGCTTGGTGTCGTAGGGCGGACGGGCTAGACCGTCGGGCATATCGGCCGGCAGCATCTCTCCGTCCTCGGTCACCGAATACCAACCCAGCTTTTTATCGAACAGCACGCTGTCGCAAAAATCGGGCGCCAGGATGTGACCGGCCAGGCCGATGGTCACGCACTCCTCGCCCTTCCACTCAAAACGATAGATGGCGGTGTTGTACACCTTGTCCTTTTTAGGCTTACCCGTGGACAGACGCTCGGCGATCTGACGCGCGGCGTCGTTTTTCTCGGCGATGATGAGCTTCAAAAGAGGCTCCTATCTCGTATCTCTGCGGCTACGCCCGCCTTTTGGCGGCCGACTTACGCCCTTGCTTGCTCGATCTGCCCGATGAGCCAATCGCACCAGGCATCCATGCCCTCGCCCTTGCGCGCGCTCACGGCAAACCGCGGCGCCTGCGGATTGAGGTCATCGAGTGTCTTAGTATACCTATCCATATCAAAATCGAAAGCCGGGGCCACATCGACTTTGTTGAGCAACTGTGCGCCGGCGTGCTGGAAGATGCCCGGGTACTTGATGGGCTTGTCGTCGCCCTCGGGCACCGACAGGATCATGATGGACAGGTTTTCGCCCAGGTCAAAGTCGACCGGGCACACCAGATTGCCAACGTTTTCGATAAAGATGACATCGATGTTTTGCAGACCGACGGCCTGGTCGAACGCGTCGACGGCCTCCATGATCATGTTGCCCTCGAGGTGGCACAGGCCGCCCGTGTTGATCTGGATGGCGGGCATGCCGGCTTCCTTCATGGTGATGGCGTCGACGTCCGACGCGATATCGCCCTCGATGACGGCGCAGCGCAGGCCGGCCTTGTCACGCAGGCGCTCGTTGGTGCCCAGAATCGTGGTGGTCTTGCCCGAGCCGGGGCTCGACAGCACGTTGATCACATAGGTGTTTGTCTCTGCAAATCGCTGACGCAGCTGATCTGCCAGGCGCTCGTTGCGCGACAGGATCGGCGACGCGATATCAATCGTTTTCTCGGCCATATTCGGCGCTCCTTACTTTTGCCCCTTTATACCCCATCGCCGGATGGCTGGGCAGTTAATCGTCGGGGGTTTCGACCTCGATGCTGGCGATGTCGAGCTCGCGGCCGTGCAACAGGCGCACGTTGGCGCCGCCGCAGTGAGGGCAGCGACAGTGGAAACGATCGTGATCGAAAACCTCGCCGCAGTCCAGGCACTCGCTTTGTGGATGGACTTCCTCCACGGCAAGCTCGCAACCCTTCGTGAGCGGGTCCTCGTCGCGGAACGTCTCCCATGCAAAGTCGAGCGCCTCGCGCACGACCTCGGTCATATCCCCGATACGCAGCGTTACCAAAACGGCGCGCGAGGCCCCCGCCCCACGCGCCGCGCGAATCACTGTATCGAGTATGCCGTTGACAATGCCAACCTCGTGCATACCGATTTACTCCTCGTCGTCCTCATCGTCCGAGAACAGGTCCAGACGGCTCACAAACAAGCCCTCCTTGCCCTCGCGCGCGGTAATGACCACGCGGGCGATGGCGAGCGAGATCTCGTAGAGCGAGAGCAGGGCACCATACATGAGGCCCAGGGTGACGGGCGAGCCGTCGGGCGTAATCACAGCCGATCCCACAAGCAGGCCAACGTATACGTAACGCCAGGCGCTGCGGAAGGCCGCGTAGGACACGATATGGAAGACGGACAGGTAGAAGATGATGAGCGGCAGCTCAAACGCCACACCAAAGCCGATCATAAAGAGCAGCTCCATGTTGACGTAGTTCTCCAGATCGGGCCACGCCGTAGCAACGGCCGAGGTCTCGCCGATAAGCCACTCAAAGCCCGCGGGGATGATGATGAAGTAGCAGAAAATGGCACCCAGGAAGAACAGCACCGTCGAGGCGAGCACCGTGGGCACGACCCACTTGCGCTCGTTGGGGCGAAGCGCCGGCAGGAAAAACGCCAGAATCTGCCAGATGATCATGGGCGTGCACATGACCATGGCCATCTTGATGGCCAGCGAGAAGCGCAGGCCAAAGCCGCCGAGCGTGGTGGTGATGTAGAACTTACCGTCCGGCACAAAGGAGCGGATGGGATCTTTCAGGATGTCGAGCACCACAGGCGTGGCGAAATACAGCACGATGGCGGCGGCAAACACCGAGACGACCACGATGGTCAGGCGGCGACGGAGCTCCCCCAGGTGATCGAAGAGCGGCATACGCGCAGGTCCGATAGGCATTACTCATCGCCTCCCTTCGGGGCATCGGCGGCAGCGGCGTCGTCCTCGGCCTCGAGCTCGCGAGCGAGCTGGTCGACGACGGCCTTGCGCTTGCGGGGACGACGGGCGTAGAGGTCAGCCGTCGTGGGCTCTGCCGGCTCGGGCTCGGGCTCCGGCTCTGCAGCGGAAGCGGACTCGGCGGCGGCATCGGCGGACCCGGCGTCGGCGCCCTCGGTCGCAGGCTCCTCAGCAGCACCCTCGCCCTCGGCGGCAGCCTCGCTCGCGGCCTTCTCGGCAGCAAGACGGGCGCGACGCTCGGCAAAGGTCTCCTTCTTTGCGGGCGCAGCCGTCTCGACGGCATCCTCGTCCGCATCGGAATCATCATCGACGGCAGCCTTCTTGGGCTTAACCGGGGCCGAAGCAGCCTCGCTCACCGGATCGATAATCTCGGACTGAACAACGGCCGTCATCTTTTCCTGCGTCTCGCGGAACTGACGGATGGCACGGCCGATCGTGCGGCCCATCTGTGGGAGCTTATCCGGGCCAAACAGCAAAAAGCCGAAGACCACGATGATCGCGAGCTCACCCTCTCCAATACCAAACACACATACCTCCAAGGCTCGATGTGAGTCGAGCCCGCACCGCGCCATTCGGCCGGAACTCGTCTATTCATTCGGTCAAGTATAGCGCCCGGACGCCAAAACGTCCGAGCGCATCACAAACATATGCCAAACGGCACGCCCTTTTGGGGGCAAAGATTATGCAGCGGTGATCGAAATCTCCTGGTCGACACCCAACAGCTGAACCACGCGCATCACCGGGGGCTGCACGTTGACGCAGCCAAAACGCTTGCCGTGGTCGACCGCGTGGTGCGCGGCGCCCACGAGCACGCCAATGCCCGTCGAATCGATGTAGCTCACCTGGGCAAAATCGAGCTCAACGGCCTCGGTGGGCTGCTCGAGCGCCAGGTCGATGGCATTGCGCAGGCTATCGGCGTTAGAGATATCGATCTCGCCGGTTACCTTAATGGTGTAGAGCTCTGGCGTGGGGTTGGTTGAAATACCCAAATCCATGTATACGCTCCTTTACGTATCGAAAGTGCGGATAGTACTAGGTGCGGACTTGCGGGGCCCTACGCGTTAGGCGCGCTCGGCACGCGCAAGCTCGGCAGCGACAAGCTTAACGGCCAGCACCAGCACATCAAGCGCGGCCTCCAGGTCCTCGACCGTGGGATAGCTCGGCGCGATGCGGATGTTGGTGTCGCGCGGGTCCTTGCCATAGGGCCAGGTAGCACCGGCCGGTGTGAGCTTGACGCCCAAGTCGGCGCAAAGCGCGGCGACCTTCTGGGCCGAGCCCTCGGGACCATCGAAGCTCACAAAGTAGCCGCCGCGGGGGTGCGTCCAGGTGGCGCAGCCCGTGTCGCCCAAGCCCTCGGTGAGCTTGCGCTCGACGGCCTCAAAGCGCGGGCGCAGGAACTCGGCATGCTTTTTCATGTGCTCCTTAACCGCCTCGATGGTGGGAAGGAAGCGCACGTGACGCAGCTGGTTGAGCTTGTCGGCGCTGATGAGGCCGGCCTTCAGGCGCTTGGAGAACTCGGCGATAACCGCGGGGCTCGCACCAATAAAGCCGATGCCGGCGCCCGGGAAGGTGATTTTGGACGTCGAGGCAAAGGCCACCACACGGTCCTCGGTGCCCGCCGTGCGAGCGAGGTCAAAGATGTTTGCGAGCTCGTCGGTCTCGTCGTACAGGTCGTGCACGCAGTAGGCGTTGTCCCAGAAGATGCGAAAATCGGGCGCGGCCGTGGGCATCTCGACTAGGCGGCGCACGGTGTCCTCGCTAAAGGTGATGCCCGTGGGGTTGGAATACTTGGGCACGCACCAGATGCCCTTGATGGAGTCGTCGGCAGCAACCAGGCGCTCGACCTCGTCCATGTCGGGGCCGTTGTCGGTCATCGCAACGGGGACATTCTCGATACCCAGATCGGCAGTGATGCCAAAGTGGCGATCGTAGCCGGGAACGGGGCACAGGAACTTGACCTTCTTGCCGTCGTGCGCGGCCTCGTAGGCATCCCAGGGCTCGCTGCCGCACGAGCCACAGCGCCAGAACATGCCGGCGATGTCATGCTCAATCAAAAGGCTCGACGAACCCAGCACAAGCGTCTGCTCGGCGGGGCAACCCAAAAACTCCCCCGCCAGCTTGCGTGCCGAGGGAATGCCCTCAAAGCAGCCGTAGTTGGAGCAGTCAACGTTGCCGTCGTGCAGATCGGCATCGGCATTGAGGATATCGAGCATGGGTCGAGAGATGTCCACCTGGGAGGGCGACGGCTTGCCGCGGGCCATGTCGAGCGCCAGGCCCTTGGCCTTGACCTCGGCGACCTCGGCTTTGAGCGCCTCGATGGCGGCATCGAGTTCGGTGGTTTCCATCTTCTGGTAGATCGTCTGCATGGGGTGCGACCTTTCGCGAAGCGGTATGTTGCAGTTCGTCTAAGTATAGACCGCCATCGTCGCAACGTTATGAAGCCGTGATAGATTAAGTTCATCGCAATCAATTACGAATCGCCGCGCATGCCGGCGTGGGGCGCCCAAGGAGGCACTATGGAGTACAGATCGTTTCAGGCCGAGGAATTCGGCGACTTGCAGCGCCTGGTCGACGGACTGTTTTACGACCGCCACGCCATCGACCGCCTGGATCTGATCGTACAGGCCGAAATCTTGGACCTGGCGCCCGACCTCATGGAGATCGTGAATCTTTTGCCGCCCGGCTACTACGACCGCCAGTCACTTTGCGACCAGCTCAACTCCGCCTTGGCCGCCCACGGCTGGGGCGCCGTCTACGGAACGGTGGAATAAACCTAGTCATTTAAAACCACTCATTGGGGACAGACTTAAATGAGTAGTCACTAGGCGCGCTCTTTGCAGGGGAAAGGACTGTCCCAAACTGCCGGCATATAAGGAACGTCCCCAAGTGCCGACTCCGCAAGACTGTCCCCGGTGACTAGTCGTTTAAGAACGTCCCCAATGACTACCCAATGACTAAAACGCTGCCTGTGATGGTATTCACAGGCAGCGTTTTCAAACTTGTATGTGCCCCTACTCGTCCTTGGGCGCGGGATGCTTGCAGACCACGCTCATGTAGATCATGCCGAGCACGGCTGCGGTGACCGAACCGGCGAGAATAGCGGCCTTGGCTGCAAGAACCTCAAACTGGGCCGTCGGGAAGGCAAGGCCGCTGATGAGAATCGACATGGTAAAGCCGATACCGCCCAGAATGCCCACGCCGGCAATCATGTGCCAGTTGACATTGTGCGGCAGCTCGCAGGCCTTAAGCTTAACCAGGGCAAACGTCATACCAAAGATGCCGATCGGCTTGCCCAGCAGCATGCCAAAGTACACGCCGAGCGTCACCGGATCGGTGAGCAGCGTGCTCATGTCCACGCCCACTAAGCGAACCTGAGCGTTTACGAACGCAAAGATCGGCAGGATCACAAAGTTGACCGGCGTGGAGATCAGACGCTCCATGCGGATAAGCGGCGGGGTCACGCGGTGCATGACGCGCTCGACCTTGGTAGTCGAGACGGTAAAGTCATGCTGGCCCAGGATGTGCGCCTCGTCGTCGTAGCGGTCATCGAGCAGCGGCAGGCACTCGCCCAGCCAATCGGTGAGACTATCGAGCTTGACGCCGCACTTGGCCGGAATGGTGAAGGCCAGGATGACGCCAGCAAGCGTGGCATGTACGCCGCTCTTGAACATGCAGAACCACAACAGCAGCCCCAGTACCGAATACGGGGCAAGGCGGTAATGCTGCGTCTTGTTGAGCCACACGAGCGCGCAGGTCACAAGCGCGGCGGCGCCCAACCAAAACGGATTGGGGCTCTGACCGTAGAAGATGGCGATGGCGGCGATGGAGATCAGGTCGTCGGCAATAGCGAGCGTCGAGAAGAACACGCGCACGCCGTTGGGAACGCGGTTGCCCAAAAGCGACAGCACGCCCAGCGCAAAGGCAATATCGGTTGCCATGGGGATGGCCCAACCGTTGCGGGCGCCGGCATGGTTAAAGATCAGGTAGATGCAGGCGGGAACGACAACGCCGCCCACGGCCGCCAGCATGGGAAGCATGGCCTGACGCGGATTCTTGAGCTCACCGACCGTCATCTCGTACTTAAGCTCGATGCCCACCAACAAAAAGAAAATCGCCATGAGGAAGTCGTTGACGAAAAGCTCAACGGTGAGACCGGCCGTAAGGTTGCCCAGACCCACATACAGCGGGGTCTCCAAAAAGTGATGGATGGCCTCGTAGGCATCGGTATTGGCGCAAATGACGGCGGCGATGGCGGCGAAGACCATGACGGCGGCGGAAATCGTACCGTTCTCGGCGATGCGCTCCCAGATGTCGTGACGTTCAAAGCGCTTGCGCTCACGAACGTTGAACAGCTGCTCAGTTGCTGCCATGGGCGGCTCCTTTCACGGGAAAGCTCCCGTCTTAAAAAAGCACGGCCCGCCCAAGTGGCGGTGCCGCGCTCTAACGTATTACGCTTGCATCTAGCCTACCCTGCACGACAAGCACGCAGGCGTGGCCGAAAAGCGGAACCACAGGTTGAACATTATTTGCTCAACGGCACGGGCACGCCTGTCCGAGAGACGACGCGGCGCCGTGCACAAAAAACGACCGGAGCGCGGGGCGTCCGCGATCCGGTCGTGGCGTTCGGTCAACTAAACCTAGCAGGCGGCCATGATGGGGGCAGCGACCTGCTTCTTACGGGAGAGGACGCCCGGCATCCAGACGCCGTCGTGCTCGTCGGCAATGCCCAGGCCCTTCTGAGCAGCCTCGGTCTCGCCCTCGAGCAGGACCTGCGAGCCCTCCTCCATGATGTCGGTGATGCACAGGACGATGCCGTCGGCACCCTTCTCGGCGGCGTAGGCGCGCATGGCCTCGCGGATCTCGTCGATCATGCCGAGTGCACGGCTCTTGTCGACAGTCTCGTACTGGCCGATGAGCAGCTTCTTGCCGGCGGGCTCGAACATCTTGATGTCGTTGCCGACCATCTCGGCTGGAGTGAAGGAGCCAGACGGACGGGTGAGGAAGACCTCCATGCCAAACTTGACCGGGTCGACGCCCACCTGCTCGCCGAGCTTGGCGGCGACGGCGCGGTCGACATCAGTGGTGGTGGGGCTCTTGAGCATGAGCGTGTCGGTCATCATGGCCGAGAGCAGCAGCTTGGCCTGGACGTCGGAAAGCTCAACGCCGAGCACGCCGGTGAGCTTGGTGACGATGGTGCAGCTGGAGCCCCAGGGCAGGCAGATGTAGTGCAGCGGGCCGGCGGTCTCGAAGTCGCCGATGCGGTGATGATCGACGACACCAAAGACCGTGGCGTCCTTAAGACCGGCAACGGACTGGGCAGACTCGTTGTGGTCGGTGAGGACGACGAGCTGACCGGCCTCGACGGACTCAATCACGCGGGGCTCGGCGATGCCGGCGTCGGCAAGCAGCTTGGCGGACTCTGCCGGAAGCTGACCAAGGGCGCAGGCCTCGTAGGTGTTGCCGGCATACTCAACCTGGTTGAGCAGCTGGGACAGGACGACGGCGCTCATGATGGCGTCGTTATCGGGGTTCTGGTGACCAAAGACAAGAACGTTTGCCATGGATATCCTCCACTTGATATGTGTACTTGGACGTAGCTATGGTAGCACGCCGATGCCGAGCCTTCGCAGACGGAAGGGGCACGGCATATTTTGGGGCAGGTATGGGGGCCAAGGCTGTCCCTTTTGCACCATGTTGGTGCAAAGTAACCCGACCCCCTTGCACCAGCTATTTACCGGCGGCGCGCAGGGCTACGTATGCGGCACCGATGATGCCGGCGTCGTTTCCGAGCGAAGCGACCTTAATGGGCGTCTCGCGCGAGGCGGAAAGCGCGTAGCGCTGGAAGTGCTCGCGGACCTTGTCGAGATAGACATCGGCCGAAGCGGAAGCACCGCCGCCGATCAGGAACATCTCGGGGTCGACCACGTTGGCAATAAGCGCCAGGGCACGGCCGAGATAGTCGGCCATGGTATCGGCAGCTGCCAGCGCGAGTTTGTCGCCCTCGCGGCAGGCCTGGAATACGTCCTTGGAATCGGAGGGGCCGGTCAGCTCGATGGGCTCGACGCCCGCCTTTTCGCACTCGGCAAGGTAGTTGCTCACCACGCCGGTGGCGCTGGAATACTGCTCCAGGTGGCCATGTCCGCCGCAGCCGCAGGTGCGCTCCTCTTCGGGGTTCAGGCACATGTGGCCAATCTCGCCGCCGGCGCCCACAACGCCCGACACCACGTCGCCGTTAACGATAACGCCGCCGCCCACGCCGGTACCGATGGTGACCATCACCACGTTCTGCACTCCCCTGGCAGAGCCGAGCCAGGCCTCGCCCATGGCAGCGGCGTTGGCATCGTTCTCGTACTTAACGACCGCATCGGGGCAGTGCTCCTGAATGGCGACTCTCAGCTCGGGCAGGTTAATGGCAATGTTGGCCTTGACCTTGGCATCGCCCGATGCCGGGATGGGGCACGGAACGGCCAGACCAATGCCCGCCACAAAGGCACGCGGAATCTGAGCCTTGGCGACCACCTGGTCGATAGCCTCGGTCACCGCGGCAAAGCCCGCAGCGTCAACGATAGGAGGCGTAGGCACGCTGGCCTTGGCCAGCAGGTTACCGTCTTCGTCGAACAGGCCCTCCTTAACCGAAGTGCCGCCGACGTCGATGCCGATGTAGTACTGCTTAGGTTCCATGGGAGCCCACCTTTCTCGTTTAAACATTGCCTGTATGGTACCGCTCCCAAGGCAAAAACCTGCCAAAAAGGGGCAGGTTTGTTTTGGCAGGTTTTATCTGGGGAAACTCAAAGCATGAGATTCGGTTCGCTGGGCGGCAAAACAGCCCAGCCCCGTCCTCGAGCCAATCAATTTGCTCAATACCACATTATTAGAGTGCATATTAATTTGAAGCGCTCTAGTTGTTAAAGAGAAGCGTTTTTTAATTAAACCTTTCTCGAACTTTTCAAAAACGCAATAGGGATGCTTAGGTGTTGACTATACTTTCTTCTGTACTCAATCAAGCCGGAAAGGAGGTTCCATGATTCCCAAATACGAGGCAATAGCTGCAGATATCCGTCGAAGCATCGAGGACGGCGCTCTTAAACCGGGCGACAAGCTACCCACCGTCGTTGAGTTCTGCGAGCTCTATAGCGTTTCCAAAATCACCGTCAAGCGAGCTATCGAGCAGATCACCGAGGAGGGCCTTGTCACCAGCCGGCGCGGGTCGGGCACCTACGTTAAGGACACGGCGGGTCTTCCCGACCAGGCATTTTTCCAGGGCAAGAATGACCGCGCCCAGGGTTTTTCGTATGAGCACCGCGGGGAGAAGGTAACCTCGGTGGTCTACGATTTCTCGATTGTCAATCCACCAGCGGACGTCGCTACTCAGCTGGGAATTGCCGAGGACGACTTTGCCTATCACATCGTGCGCGTGCGCGAGGTCGATGGTCTGCCCATCGTTATCGAGTACACCTATATGCCGCTCGAGCTGATCCCAGGTCTGAAGAAAAAGGACCTGTACGCGTCGGTCTACAGCTATATCCGCGAGCAGTGCGGGCTTAAGATCTCGAGCTTCCACCGCACCATCCGCGCCGTGGCGGCAACCGAGGAAGAGGCTGAGCGCCTGGACACCAAACCCGGCGCTCCCCTGCTCGAGCTCAACCAGATTGGCTTTTTGGACAGCGGTGCCGCGTTTGAGTACTCAATCTCGCGCAACGTTGGCGACCGCTTTGAGCTGCACAACGTAACGTTGGCTTAAGTTTGTAATCCGGCGGGCGCTCGCTTTGGCTTATTTCGCGAGGCGCCTGCGCAACTTGATGGGGGTATGCACATGTCCGATTTGATTAAACTCACGCCGATCTTCCACGAGAAGATTTGGGGCGGCCGCCAACTGGAGACCGTCTTTGGCTATGGCATTCCCGAGGGTCCCATCGGCGAGTGCTGGGCCATCTCGGCACATCCCAACGGCGACTGCCAGATCGCCGAGGGTTCCTACGCCGGCCACACGCTGTCGTGGCTGTGGGCCGAGCACCGCGAGCTCTTTGGCAACTGCGAGGGCAAGGAGTTCCCGCTGCTCATTAAGATTCTGGACGCCAAGGACGATCTGTCGATCCAGATCCACCCCAACGACGAGTACGCCGCCGAGCACGAGAACGGCAGCCTGGGCAAGACCGAGTGCTGGTACGTGCTGGATTGCGAGCCCGGTGCCACGATCATCGTCGGCCAGCGCGCGCATGACCGCGCCGAGGCCGCACAGATGATTGAGGACGGCCGTTGGGACGACATGCTCAACGTGCTGCCGATCCACAAGGGCGACTTTTTCCAGATCGACTCCGGCACCGTGCACGCCATCAAGACCGGCACGTTGATTCTTGAGACGCAGCAGTCGAGTGACGTGACGTATCGCCTGTACGACTACGACCGCCCGGGCACCGACGGCAAGCTGCGCCCGCTGCACATTGAGCAGAGCCTGGACTGCATTAACTTTAACGCACAGGCCCCGACCGACGGTACCGTGACCGCACCTGAGGTCGACGGCGTGACCGAGCTGGAGTCCAACCCCTGTTACACCGTCGACCGCGTGCGCGTGGACGGCAGCAAGACCTTGGACCAGCGCTGGCCCTTCATGTGCCTGTCAGTCATCGACGGCGAAGGCACCGTCTGCGGCGACCCCGTCCACAAGGGAAGCCACCTGCTAGCTCCGAGCACCGTCAGCTCCATCGACCTCGAAGGCAAGATGGAACTGATCGTCTCGCACCTGTAGATCGCACCAACAACCCAAACGCAACAAGGGGCTCCCCCGTCTATGTACGGGAGAGCCCCTACTCGTATCTATTTATCAGCCCACCCGGCTCTCCAGATTAAAAAGCGAACGAGCAGAGCAACGTTCGCAAGCAGCGTTATCTAAGGACCTGGGCGGGCGTATGGGGCAACATCGATCGCGAGTTCCGCACGCAAAGGAGGCCACTTAATGTGGCCTCCGTCTTGCGCAGGACTGCCCGAGCAGGCGATGTTGCCCCATACGCCCGCCCGGGTCCGCCGGGATTACGACAGCTTGACGATCGGTGCAAAGCCCTTCATGAGCTTTTTGGTCTGGCCGGTCTTTTCGAATTGAACCTCGATCATGTCGCCCGCGACGCTGATAACGGTACCCGTGCCAAAGGTCTTGTGGCTCACGGTATCGCCCGCGGCAAAGTCCTGCGACGCGCTGGCGCGATCGACCTTGCGCTCCACCGTCGGCGAAACCTTGGACGACGGCTTCTTAGCTCGCGGTGCACCCGAGCCAAAGGTCGAGGCAACGCGGCCGGCATCGGGCGAAACGCCACGATGGCGCTCGGTACCGTAGCTGCTGCCGCCAAAGAAATCGTCGAAGCTCGATCCGCCACGCGAACCGGAACCGCCGGTCGAGCGCGTGCGCGAGCCAAAGACCTTGCCGCCATACATGTCCGAGCCCATGCCCGAGCCAAAGGTGCCGTGACGGTCGCCGCGCTTCTCCCAGCCCGTGCCCTCAAAGCCGGCAGAGCCGATACCGCTAAACTCGATATCCTCAAACGGAATCTCGTTGAGGAAGCGCGAGCGCGGGTTGGCAGAAGTCGAGCCGTAGGTGCGGCGCGTGGCCGCATATGTCAGGAACAGGCGCTTGCGGGCGCGCGTGATGGCGACGTAGGCCAAGCGACGCTCTTCCTCGAGCTTGCCCGGGTCATCGCTGCCGCCAAAATCGTGTACGTGCGGGAAGATGCCCTCCTCCATGCCGGCAACGAAGACCGCCGGGAACTCCAGGCCCTTGGCGGAGTGGATGGTCATCATGGTGATGGCATGCGTCTCGCCGGCAAGAGAATCCAAGTCGGAGCGCAGGGCCAGCCATTCCATGAGTGCCGGCAGCGCCTTACAGGTGAGCGGACCGTAGGTGCGCTCGATCTCGTCGGCATGCACGGCGCCCGCCGGTAGCTCTGTTGGCACGGCATACGCGTTGCCCGCGATGGCGGCGGCCAGGGCATCCTGCGGCGAGAGCGCCGGGGCGGCCAGGCTATCGAGCGGATTGGAACCCGCGGCGTCACGAGCGCCGACGAGTGCCTCAAACGAGGATGCCGGTGCAGACGGCCCCGGCTCGGGCGTGGGCGCACTCACCACGACGGGCTCGGACTCGGCGCCGGCAGGCACGTCGGCAACACCGGCTGCGCGCAGCTCTTCTAGACTCTCGAGCGTGCCCTCGATATCCTCGTGCGTCTCCTCAAATTCGGCGGCGACGCCCAGGAATTCCTGGATGTTCTCGGCGCGGCTCTCGGACTCCATGGTGCCCTCGGCGCGAAACGCCTGCAGCAGGCCCGTCTTGTCGACAATCATCTCGACGACATCCTTGAGCTCGCCGTCCATGCGACGGCCCTCGCGCACCAGCGCCACAAAACTCGACAGGCCGTTGCGCACCTTGGCACTAAACATGCCCGTCTCGGCTGTTGCGATCTCGCAGGCCTGGAAGAACGAGCAGCGGTTGTCGCGCGCCAGCTGCTCGATCTTTTGGATCGAGGTGGAGCCGATGCCGCGGCGCGGCGTGTTGATGACGCGCTTGACGCTCATCTCGTCGGCCGGGTTCACGATCATCTTGAGGTAGGCCATGACGTCGCGAATCTCGGCGCGGTCGAAGAATCGCGTGCCGCCGACGATCTTGTAGGGCACGCCCGCGCGCAGGAACATATCTTCGAGGATACGCGACTGGGCGTTGGTGCGGTAGAACACGGCGATATCGTCGTAGCTCGTACCCTTGGCATGCAGCTTCTCGATCTCGCCGGCAATCCAGCGGCCCTCGTCGCGCTCGTCGCTCGCCTGGAAGGCCTGGATCTTCTCGCCATCGCCCTCGGCCGTAAACAGGCGCTTGTCTTTGCGCTGCGAATTGTGACGCACCACGGCGTTGGCGGCGCTCAGGATATGGCCCGTAGAGCGATAGTTCTGCTCCAGCTTGACGGTCTTGCAGTTTTTAAAGTCCTTCTCAAAGTCCAGGATGTTGGTGATGTCGGCGCCACGCCAGCTATAAATGGACTGGTCGTCGTCGCCCACGACCATAAGGTTTTGGTACTTGGCGGCCAGCAGGTTGGCGATTTCGTACTGGACGTGGTTGGTGTCCTGATACTCGTCGACGCTAATGTAGCGGAAGCGCTCTTGGTACTTGTCGAGCACCTCGGGGCGGGTGCGCAGTAGCTCGAGCGTGCGCACGAGCAGGTCGTCGAAGTCCATCGCGTTGGCGGCACGCAGGCGGCGCTCCAGCTCCAGGTAGACTTGCGCGGCCTTTTTGTCATTGGGGCTGTCAGCGGATTTGAGCATGTCCTCGGGCCCGATCATGGCGTTTTTGGCCGAGCTGATCTTGCTGCGGATCATGTTGATGGGGAACTGCTTTTGCTCGATGCCGAGCGCCTGCATAATGTCACGCACCATGCGCTTTGAGTCATCGTCATCGTAGATGGTGAACTGGCCGGTGTAGCCCAGCAGGTCGGCGTCCTCGCGCAGCATGCGCACGCACATGGCATGGAAGGTGCACACCCACATGCCACGGGTGCCGCTGGGAATGAGTGCCGCCAGACGCTCGCGCATCTCGGCCGCAGCCTTGTTGGTAAACGTAATGGCAAGAACCTGCCAAGGCTTAACACCCAGGTCGCCGAGCATATGTGCGATGCGGAAGGTCAGGACGCGGGTCTTGCCCGAGCCAGCACCGGCAAGGACCAGCAGCGGACCCTCGGTGGTCAGGACCGCCTCGCGCTGGGCGGGATTAAGGCTGTCGATGTCGACGAGCGGCTTGGCGGGTTTGGGTGCCGGCGCAGGAGCGTCGTAGATGTCGAGCGGAACGAGCTCGGGCTCCGGCGCAGCGGGGGCGGTGTATGCATCGAGTGGCACGGGTTCCGGCGCGGGCGGCACGGGTACCGCGGCGTTCTTTTCCCAGGGCAAGGGCTGGGTCATGGGCGACTCCTCATCTGACGGACGGCGCGCCTGCGGGCAGCGCCATAGTTTGAGCCGTACCAGTATACCGAGCCGCGCGGACACCGACGCAAATCACACCACGACTCCGCGCACCGCCACCACCCAAGCTCCCCCAAATAAGTTGCGGTGAAATAGTTCCTGAAACCAGCCTTCTGGCCCTCAAACAGGAACTATTCCACCGCAACTTCGATTGGCTTGGAGGGATAGAATATCTACCATTTCTACCCCGTCCCTACATGGCAGGAGGGCTGTTGTGAAGCATAAGGTGCTCTATTACATGGTCGACGGTTCGACCGAGGCGGGCCAGGCGGCGCTCGACGCAATCGAAGGTGGCGACCAAATTGAGTTGGTGGGCCGCGCGCACGAGCCCAACGTCTGCCCTACTGCCGAGCAGTTGATAGGCTGCGAGGGCTTTGTCGGCGAGTTCGGTCCCGTCGATGATGCATGTGCCGACGCCATGGCAGCCGCGGGAATGCGCATTGTCTCGAACATGTCTATCGGCCTGAACCATGTGGCAGTAAATCGTCTGGCCTCCTACGGCATTACCGTCACCAACTGTCCCGGGTACTGCTCGGACGACGTCGCTCAACACGCCATCGCCTTGATGCTTGACTTGATGCGACAGGTCACGTTGCTCAACCGCGACGTGCGCGACGGCGCCTGGAATCCACTTGCCGGTACACCATGCATCGCACGCAGGGCCGCACGTTGGGATTGGTCTTTTTTGGCAGCATCGCGCGTGCTGTTGTGCCCATCGCGCAAGCGCTCGGCATGAAGGTACTGGTGTGGGCGCCGACCAAGACGGCAGAAGAGCTTGCCGCCGCCGGTTGCGCCAAGGCTCAAACGCTCGATGAACTGCTCGGCGCATCGGATATCGTCAGCCTGCATTGTCCGCTGATTCCCGAGACCGAGAAGCTGATTGGCAAGCGCGAACTTGCGCTTATGAAACCCACGGCATTTTTGATTAACACGGCCCGCGGGCCCATCGTGGATGAGAATGCCCTAGTCGCCGCGTTGGACGAGGGCATCGCCAGCGGTGGCACGCGCGGCATCTGCGGCGCCGCGCTCGACGTGCTCGCCGATGAGACCGCGCCCAACCAGGCTCTGATCTCACACCCGCGCTGCATTGTCACGCCCCATTGTGCGTACAGCACGCAGGAAGCCTACGACACCGTCCGTCGCATGTCGCTGCAGGCCGTAGTAGACAAGCTCGTCTTTAACCGCAAGCCCGAACACACCGTGACCGAATAATTGGTGCAAACAAACCTGGCCCCAATGCACCAATCACGGAGCCGCCGATGTCATAGCAACGGCAGCGAGCGGCGGCCAGAGCGAACAAATTGGCATGAAAAGAGGGCGGCATAGACCTTTTGGTCATGCCGCCCTCTTTGAATGACAAGCTGTCGCTCTGGCCGCCGCGCAGCGTCAACCAAGTTACAGGCCGAGCATCGGCACCGCTACAAAGAAGTATGCAAGCACTACGATGCCCAGGACGATTCGGTAAACGCCGAAGCACTTAAAGTCGTGACGGCGGACAAAGCCCATGAGCCACTTGATGGCGATGAGCGAAACCACAAAGGCCACGACGCAGCCCACGCCCAAGATGGCGACCTCGTTGGCGCCAAACGTGCCGCCCTTAATGAAGTACTTGACCAGCTTGAGCGCGCTCGCACCGAACATAACGGGGATGGCCAGGAAGAACGTGAACTTGGATGCCACCGAGCGCGTGCAGCCCAAAAGCAGGCCACCGATGATGGTGGAGCCCGAGCGCGACGTACCCGGCACCAGCGAAAGTACCTGGAAGCAACCGATGCCCAGCGCCGTCTTCCAGCTCAGGTCCTCGAGCGTAGTGATGGAGCCAAAGTCCAGATCCTCGTTATCGTCCTCATCCTCGGCAACAGCCGCTGCGGGCGCTGCAAAGTGCGCACCGGCGGGACGTCCGCCCGCCACCACGGCACGCGAACCAAACGAACCGGCAACGGCCATTTCCTCGCGCTTGCTGGCGCGCCAGTTCTCGATCACGATAAACAGCACGCCGTACACGATAAGCGCCAGCGCCACGACGGGAGCGTTGTAGAAATGCTCCTCCATCCAGTCGTTGAGCGGCAGGCCGATCGCCGCGGCAGGAATACAGCCGAGCACGATCTTGCCCCACAGCACCCACGTGTCGCGACGGCCTTCCTTGCCCTTGCTGGGCGAGAACGGGTTGAGCTCGTGGAAGAACAGCACGCAGACGGCCAGAATGGCGCCAAGCTGAATCACGACTAGGAACATGTTCCAGAACGTCTCGCTCACGTTCATCTTGACGAACTCGTCCACCAAGATCATGTGACCCGTCGACGAAACCGGCAGCCATTCGGTGATGCCCTCGACCAGGCCCATGAAGGCAGATTTTAGAAGCTCGATAATATCCAAAGGGACCCCCTCGTTAGACACCCGCCGGTAGATGTTCTGCGGACGATGCGGGCGATGTCCCATTATCAACCGTTGGCGGTGCGACCGCGCCTACCCTTACCAAAAAACTCGCCCGTTCACAGAATTGCGAGCGGTCAAACCGAAATCCTTGGGTATAACTGCAACAAGATAAAGTGTCCGGCGGCCAACGCGCCCGCGCCCGCCCGACGCACGAGCCCCGCGCCCGTGCGATAGACCAAGGAGGAAACCATGAACGAGGGCTACACCAAGGTATTTGTTTCACTCGACGGTACTGAACAGCAGGATTTTGTGCTCGCACGCGCCATCAAAGTCGCCGCGAACAACGGCGCTAAGCTGATCATCGGCCACGTCATCGATTCCACGGCACTCGAGAGTGCCGGTTCCTATCCGGTCGATCTGGTCAACGGCCTAGAGGAGGCATTTAAGAACTCCATCGCCAAGCAGCTCGAAGAGGCCAAGGCCAATCCCGACATTCCCGAGGTCGAGGTCATGATTCGCGCCGGTCGTATTCGCGAGACGCTCAAGGACGAGATGCTCGACGTGGTCAAGCCCGACCTGGTGCTCTGCGGCGCTCGCGGCCTGTCCTCGATCAAGTATGCGCTCCTGGGCTCGATTTCGACGTTTTTGCTGCGCAATACGGACTGCGACATTTTGGTCGTGAAGTAGCGTTGCTCCCACCGGCCGCGGGGCCTGCGGGGTTTCCACGGGCACGTCCTCGCCGCGTTGCGGCTGCGGGATGTGCCCTTAGGAAACCCCTCCCGGCCCCGCGGCCTTCGCAGCCTTACTTCAACGAGTTGTCTGATAGAAAAATGGCGTGCCGCCCCGTTTGGGGCGGCACGTTTTTGTTTGGGCGGGCGTCTGCCGCGTGCGTTACTCGAAGTATTGGAATTTGTTGGTCGAGAAGGCGAACGTTACGACGAAGCCTTCGCCAGGCTCGGATGCTGCGGTGACGTCGATGCCCATCTTGGAGCACAGACGCGCCACCAGGTAGAGGCCGATGCCCGTTGCGCGCTTGGTGGTGCGGCCGTTGTCGCCGGTAAAGCCCTTCTCGAACACGCGCGGCAGGTCGGCCGCGCTCACGCCGCAGCCGTTGTCCGCAACGGTGAGCTCGATGCGCTCGCTTGCCAGGCCCTCGTCCAACAACGCTCCCGAAAACACGATCCTCGCGCCGTCCTCACGCGCATATTTAATGCTGTTCTGAATGAGCTGGCCCAGAATAAACTCAAGCCACTTCTCGTCGGTAAAGACCTCAAAGTCGAGGTTCTCGCACACCGGAGCCACGTGCGCCGCGATAAGTTCGCGCGCGTTGGCTTTAATCGCGCCCGTCACCAAGGTCTTGAGATCCCAACGGCGAATCAGGTAGTCGCGCTCCACGACTTCCGAGCGCGCATAGTACAGTGCCTGGTCGATATAGCGCTCAACGCGAGCCAGCTCGCGACCCAGGTCATCCACACGCGACAGGTCGTCTTCGCTGCCGTCCAGGTTTTCAAGAATCAGATGGGCTGCCGCCAGGGGCAACTTGGCCTCGTGGACCCAGCTTTCGATATAGTCGCGATAGTCGTCGGTTTGGCGTCGCCCTTCCGCTACCTCATCGCAAGCCGCCTTGCCCACGCGGCGCAGGACTTCGTATTCAAGCTCGCCCTCGGCATAGGTCGGACACTGCACCATCTCCTGCACCCATGCGGGGCTTTCCAGCTCCTCGGCCGCGCGCTCCAGCTGGTGCAAAAATCGACGACGACGCGCGTACTCGATCACGATGCCGAGCATGCCAAAGATAAAGGACACGCCGACCGCCACGACCACGATGGAAGCGGGTGCCCCGGCGACCGTCAGCACAAAGCAGCTCAACAGCACGCCGCACGTCCACACGGCGACGGGAAGCAGCGCATCTTTGAAGAATTTGCTAAACGACATAGCTGGCACCTAGACCGAATAGCCTTGGCCGCGATGCGTGGTCAGATACCCCTTGACGCCGATTTTTTCGAGCGTCGTGCGCAGGCGGTTGATGTTGACAGTGAGCGTGTTGTCGTCCACAAAGGCATCGGAGTCCCACAGGTCCTGCATGATGGCCGAGCGCGAGACGATCTTGCCCGCGCGGCTCAGAAGCAGCGAGAGAATGCGCAGCTCATTTTTGGTGAGCTCGGTGCTGTCGCCGGTCACCGTGTTGGTGACCATAGAACGGGCGAGGTCGAGCTCCAGCCCCTTGTGGACGAGCGTGCTGCGCTCGCCGGCAGCGGCGGTGCGTCGCAGCAGTGCGTTAATGCGCGCCACAAGCACGCGGGCGCTGTAGGGCTTGGGGACAAAGTCGTCCGCGCCGAGCGTCATGGCCATGACCTCGTCGATCTCGGTCGTGCGCGACGTGAGGACGATGATGGGAACCTCGGATTCGCGGCGGACTTCGTGGCAGATATGCTGGCCGTCTTTGACGGGAAGCGTCAGGTCGAGCAATACCAAGTCGGGTGCAGCGGCCAGGATGTCACGCGAGACGTGCTCGAACGATTCGCAGGCCTCGACCTCAAAACCGGCACGAGCAAGGATGTCGGCAAGCTCGCGACGAATGGGCTCGTCGTCCTCAACGATATAGATCAGCGCCATGGATTCCGCTCCCCTCTCGGTTGTCTTGTCCCATTATGACCGCGAAGCCGCAGGCACGCGCCCCACGCGGCACCAAGGTGACAGAACTGTTCGCGAACGAAAGCGTTTGGCTCGCCCCTCGCTCGCAACGGGCGCGGGGATCAAATGATTATTAAATCCCCGTCCCAGAAAAATCATTTAGCGGCGGGCGCGGAGCTTTTCGTAGCCGTCGGCGAAGAAGGCGACCGTGGCGGCGTCGGCCTCGGCGGCGTCGGCCTCGGTTGCGGGGACCACGCCGTGCTCGTCGCTCACCAGGAACAAGGCGCCCTTGAGCTGTGCGGGAATATCTACGCGCGTGACCGGGATGCCCTTGGTCTGGGCCAGCTGCTCAATGAGCGTCGCCGTGCCGCACAGGCACTCGTCCGCCGGCGCCACAAAGGCAAGCTCCCCGTCGTTGACGGCGGCGAGCAGCTCGGGCGCCACGCCGGTTTCGTCGGCCTCGGAGCGGGCCTCGGCGGAGCGGGCACGTAGCGCCTTGGCCGACGTATCGGTTAGCGGCTCGTACTCCCCCACCGTCATGGCGGCGTTGCCGTTGACGTCGATCACCAGCATGAGCACGCCGTCGCGTGCGGTGTAATCGCCCTCGGCAAGCGACCACTCAACGTGCTGCTTGGCCCAGCTGAGCATGTTATGGGTAAGCGGCTCGCCCTGCACCAGGCGCTCGGACAGCGCGCGAATGTGGCGGTTGAGCATGGGCACCTTTTTGTTGGACATGCGCCAACGGCAGACAAGCGCGGGCTTGTCGAGTGTAAACTTCTCGACCGCCTCCTGATTGGCGCAAAAGTCCTCATACGCACGCTGATCCTCGGCATTGCCAAACAGCTCGGCATCATCAATCTGGGGCATGGTTGTACCTTTCGTGTTAGTCATTCCGTCCTCTTATACCAAAAAGACGGCCCTCCAAACGGAGCGACCGTCTTTTGCAGAGATTATTTTGTCCCAGGGCGGAACTTAGTGGCGGAAGTGGCGGGCGCCGGTGAAGACCATTGCGATGCCATGCTCGTTGCAGGCCTGGATGCTTTCGTCGTCGCGCTTGGAGCCGCCGGGCTGGATGATGCAGGTCACGCCGTGCGCGGCAAGCACGTCGACGTTGTCGCGGAACGGGAAGAACGCGTCGCTTGCACAGGCAAAGCCGCCCTTCTCCACGCCCTCGCACTCGCAGAAGTCCTCGGCGCGCTCGCAGGCAAGTAGCGCAGAGTCAACGCGGTTAGGCTGACCCGGGCCCATGCCAATGCCGGCCTTACCCTTGGAGACCAGGATGGCGTTGGACTTAACGCCCTTGCAGACCTTCCAGGCAAACTCGAGCTCGGCCATCTCGGCGTCGGTGGGCTTGCGGTCGGTGGGGAACGTAAAGGTCGCGGGATCCTCGGTCACATGGTCGACCTCCTGCACCAGCATGCCGCCGTCGATGGAGCGCAGCTCCACCTGGGCGCCGTGGTCCACGCCGCCGGTGGCCAGCACGCGCAGGTTGGGGCGCTTAGCCATGCGCTCGAGCGCCTCGGCAGTGTAGCTCGGGGCGATGATGACCTCGACGAACTGCTTGTTCTGATCGGCAAAGTGCTCGACCAGCTCATAGGGAACCTCGCGGTTGCAGGCGATGATGCCGCCAAAGGCGCTCTTGGGATCGCAGGCGAAGGCGCGGTCGTAGGCGGCCGTGATGTCCTCGGCAACGGCGGAACCGCAGGGGTTCTGGTGCTTGAGGATCACGCAGGCCGGCTCGTCGAACTCGCGGACCAGGTTCCAAGCGGCGTCGGCATCCAGATAGTTGTTGTAGCTGAGCGGCTTGCCCTGGATCTGCTCGGAGCCAACGAGCGGGAACTGCGAGCTCGCGGTGTTCTCGCAGCCCTCGGCAAAGCGGTAGACCGTAGCCTTCTGCTGAGGATTCTCGCCATAGCGCAGGTCGTCGACCTTCTCCAACGAGATCTCGAGCTTGGCAGAGGTATCCGCCACGTCGCTTGCCTGGGCGGCAAGCCAACGGGAGATAGCCGTGTCGTAGGCGGCGGTGGTCTGGTAGACCTTCACCTGCAGGCGACGACGGGTGGAAAGCGTGGTGCAGCCACCGGTCTCGTGCATCTCGGCCAGGACGGCATCATAGTCGGCAGGGTCGGAAATGACGGTAACGCTCGTGGCGTTCTTGGCGGCAGAGCGCAGCATGGAGGGGCCACCGATGTCGATGTGCTCGATGGCGTCCGCGAAGGTGACCTCGGGGTTGGCGACGGTCTTCTCGAACTCGTACAGGTTGACGACGACCAGGTCGATCAGCTTAATGCCGTGCTGAGCGGCCTCCTGCATGTGCTGCTCGGAATCGCGGCGGGCCAGCAGCGCGCCGTGAACCTTGGGGTGCAGGGTCTTAACGCGGCCGTCCATCATCTCGGGGTAGCCCGTGAACTCCTCGATGGGGGTTACGGGAACGCCCGCGTCCTCGATGGCACGAGCCGTGCCGCCCGTAGAGATGATCTCGACGCCAAAGTCATCGACCAGCGTCCGTGCGAAATCGACGACGCCCGTCTTATCGGTAACCGAGATCAACGCGCGTGCGATCTTCACATCAGATCCCATGCAGTCCTCCTGTCTGGTACGCCGCCGTGCTCTGTGAGTCGGTGATACGTCGATCTGCAGCGCTCGCGCAGCGGCATTGAAAATACTGATTCAATGTAGCGCATCGAGCGCATCGATGCACCCCGCAACGGGCGCATGTGCAGAAAAAGTTTGCGAGCAGAGGGGATGGGCACGGCACCGGGCACGGTGAGTTCATGGAACACAGGGGCACCATAATTAGATGCCAATAGCGTGGTAGAACTGTGCTCGATATGCATCCGCAAAAGAAAGAGGCACCATGGTCTCGCGGGTTCTCTACCGACCGTTTGATACCGAAGACTTCGACGCCATCGCGCTGATTCTGCAGCAGCTTTGGCATAACAATTCGGATAACGATGAGTACAACCGCCTTGAGGCCGCGTGCGACCTCGCCTATTGCCTTTCTTCATCGACGTTTTCGCAGGTTGCCGTAATCGACGGTCAGGCGCGTGGCATTGCGCTCGCGCGCGCGGGACAGAGTTCCGGCGCCACCGTCAAGGAACATTGGATGGACACCGAACGCGCTCTGCTATCGCAGATGCGTGAACTGGAGCCCGATGCCTGCGCCGAGTATCTCTCGTTTGTGCGCGCAACCATCCGAACCAACAACCGCCTGCTCGAAAGCAGCCCGTTGCCCCACGACAACGAGGTCACGCTGCTTGCCGTGGATCGCGACGTCCATGGCCTGGGTGTAGGCTCAGTGTTGCTCGATGCCGCGGTCTCGTACCTGTCCTCGCGCGGGGCGACAAGGGCGCACCTGTACACCGACTCCAACTGCTCGTGGAAGTTCTACGAGTTGCACGGCTTTAAGCGCACGGCCACGCACCGCGCCAACCGCGAAGAGCGCCGTCACGACATGCCGCGCGAAAGCTTCCTCTACGAACTCGACCTAACAGCCTAGCCCGGGCAGCCACACCTAGTCATTTAAGTCTGTCCCCAATGAGTGGCCTAGGGGGTTTGTAGATAGCCGTGGTCAAAAAAACATCAAATATGAGTAATGCTACCTTTTTAGTAGCAGCAACTTGGGGCATTTTTGATGCTTGTAGGCATGACGACCAGCTGCACGAGCTGACGTAGCTCCTCAAATGTTCAATAAAATGGGCTCCTAACGAGAAGTACTCTCATTAGGAGCCCATTATTATGTGCAAACATATGTGACCAACGCAGCAACAGTACTCATATTTGGCATTTTTTGTCCACTGCCCCTTGCGCGAAGATCCGCAGCGGAAAGTTTGACCCGTTTCGATGCACAAAAATGGGATGAATCTTCCCTGGCAACCGCCCAGAAAGATCCACCCCAAAGCAAGCGCTCGCTAGAACGTTCCGCCGCCGCCTCCGCCGACGCCGCCACCGCCGCCGCCAGAGAAGCCGCCGCCGCTGCCGCCGCTCGAGCTATCGGAACTCGAAGCCAGCTCGCGGATGGTCTCATGATACACATCGTTGAACGAATCGAGCGGAGACTCGTTGCCGTAGTGATGGTAATACCACCAGTAGCAGGGGTAGTTGTCGTAGAAATCGTCGCTGTTGCGCAGGTCCGCAGGCACGGCCTCGGCCAGCTGTCGCAGCACTTCTTTCGAAACGCCCAGGGCAACGCCCATCACCAGCAGTTTGTTCCACAAGATCAGGTCGCTGGGGATAGCCTCCTTCAGGCGCGTAAAGTCCTCGAGCCAATGCTTGAGCGCCTTGCAGCGAGCCGCCACCTCGGCGCCCTCCGGCGTGTAACGGCGGAAGGTGCAGCTCAGGACAAAGCCCACGATCGTGACGGGAATCGAGATCATAGCGGCGCCGACGTTGGCGTCCGCAAAGTCGGTATAGATCAGAGAGCCCAGAATGCCAAAGACAATGATGATGCCGAGAACCAGGCCGGCCACCATCGCGATAGTGCCATCCGATGCGATAAACTCGCGCGCCTCCAGCTTGCCCTTAACCGTGCTCTGATAGTCCTCGAGCTTGTCGCCAACAGATGTGGTGCGCTCGCTGGCATACTCCTCCAGCTCGCTAAACGTGCGCGAACGGACGCCGTCTTTATCGGGCTTAACGCCGGCGAAGAAGACCTTGAGCACATCGCGATCGATGCCGTCCTTCTTGGCAGCCTTCCAGGCCTCGTCGGTCACTGTGATGCGATACGTCTGCTCCTCTTTTTCGCGACGGAGCAGACCCTTCTTCTTGGTCTCGGTCGCTTCTTCCAGCTTGATCACGCGGTCGTCGGTGAGCTTCATAAGCGTGGCGATATATGCCTGATCGGGCACGTCGTTCCAGCTCATGAGAGCTGCAAGCACCGCGGGATGGTCGGCCGAGGGCACATCGCGGAAGTACTCGTCCTGGAAGAGCGGCTTGGGCTTGGGCCTGCGCAGCTTAAGCATCACGATCACACCGGTATAGGCAACCGCCACGACAACACACACCACGGCAATCGCGCCGGCAACCGCACGCGCGTGCTCACGGCGAGCGTTGGCCTCGTCGGCCCATTCCTTCTCTTCGCTCAGAATCGTCGACATGCGCTTTTCGCCCGAGACGGCAAGCTGCGGCACCCAGTCGCTGGGGAAGGCGATGCGTGCCTCGGCGAATTCGCCCTCATGCACGCAGGGAATGGTATAGGTGACCATGGGCTCGTCCGCATCGAGCGACACGTCGCCCGTCAGCGGGCCGTGGCCCCATGCGCGGAAGTTATCGCCCTTGACGGCAGCCGTCCCGGCAGCGGCATTTGCGAAGTACACTTCCATCTCGACGTCATCGGAATCCGCGGACCAGCCGTCGCCCACAAACTTCCAGTAGAGCTCGGCGGTATCGGCCCAGTTCATGACCGCGCCGGTCATGGTGTAGCTCACGTAGTAGATTGCGCTGTCGCCGCTCTCGTGAGGGCTGAACACCTTAATCCTTACGCCGTCACCGGTCTGCTCGACCGTGTAGACGCCAGAGTCGCCCTTGTTCGCGCTATCGACTTTGTTAAACGCGGTGTCCTCTTCCTCGACACTCAGCACATCGACGCCCGCCGCGCCGCCCTGCTGGTTGGTACCCGTATTGATCTCCCAAAACACGCCGTTGATGTCGTCATCGAAATCAAACTGGCGCCCCTCGACAACGGTCAGCGATCCATCGGCCTCGACCGTGGCACTGATGTAGGTTTGGGTCATGGAATACCCGTCGGCACGTGCAACGGCGGGCAACAGCAGCAGCGCGCACGCGACGAGCACGCAAATGGAAGCAAATCGCGCAAACGGGCAGCGCTGCCGACAGGTCTTGGCAACGGGGGCGTTCATAGGCACATCCTTTGTCTGTGATACCAGTAGCGTCATTGTCCCACGTTTGCGGGTTCATGTGACGAACATCTAGGTCAGCGGAGCGTCAAAACGGGACAAAAGTCACGCCCGCCGCCGGCACCTGGGGACGTTCCTTATCTGCCGGCAATCTGGGACACTCCTTGGCATAGCCCGCTCCGGCAATAGATACCACTTCATAGCTCCATCACAGGTGTAGCGGCTTTGTGTGGGCGCGGCATGCGCTGATTGAGCCGCCAGTTGAGGGGCATAAAGCAGTTGAGCGAAAACGGTTTGCCCCTTTGCCGTCCGCTCGAGGATCATGTCCCCCTTTTCCGCGGAAACCCCGGCAGTTGCGAAGAGCTGCCGGGGTTTCTGTCGTTTGAGGGCTAGATTGATTGACGACGATTAAGGCGCCGAGCCGGTGGTCCGGCACGCGCAACGCGCGGCCTCAGCAACTTGCAGGCCACGGCAGCGTCTCCCCCACCGCGCCCCGCGCTATACTCGTCCGCATGGACATCAACGCACGCAACATAGCAACACCCGCCGCCGACGCGCCAACGACGCCGGCCGCCCCCACCCCCGTCGTGGGGCGCTTTGCCCCGTCGCCCTCGGGCCGCATGCACCTGGGCAACGTGTTCAGCTGCCTATGCGCGTGGCTTTCGGCCCGCGGCCAGGGCGGCAGTATCGTGTTACGCATTGAGGACCTGGACGATCGCTGCAAGCGCCCCGAACTTGCCGCCCAATTGATTGACGACCTGGCCTGGCTGGGGCTGGAGTGGGACGAAGGCCCCTACTACCAGCACGACCGCCTAGACCTGTACGAGAGCGCCTTGCGCCGGCTGAAAGACGCCGGCCTCACCTATCCCTGCTTTTGCACACGCGCCGAGCTCCACGCCGCGAGTGCACCGCACGCGAGCGACGGCACGCCCATCTACCGTGGCGCCTGCCGAAGTCTTTCGGCCGAGGAGGTGGCCCGCCGCAGCGCCCTGCGCGCGCCGGCCACACGTCTGCGCGTGCCCACCGTCGACGACCTCGCAGACGACGTGATCGAATTTGTGGATCGCACGTACGGCGCCCAATGCGAAGCACTCGCCACCGAGTGCGGCGACTTTTTGGTGCGCCGCAGCGACGGCGTGTTTGCCTATCAGCTAGCCGTGGTGGTCGACGACGCTGCCATGGGCGTCACCGAGGTCGTGCGCGGATGCGACCTGCTGGGGTCCACGCCGCGTCAGATCTATCTGCAGCACCTGTTGGGACTGCCCACGCCGCACTACGCACATATTCCGCTGCTCATGGCACCGGACGGCCGCCGCCTTTCCAAACGAGACCGCGATCTGGACCTGGGCGAACTCCGCGCCCGCTTTGGCACGCCCGAAGCGCTGCTGGGCTGGCTCGCCGGGCAAACGGGCATCGCGCCGGGCACCACGCCGCGCTCTGCCGAGCAGCTGGTCGAGCATTTTAGCTGGGATGTTATCCGCAAGCACAGGGAGAACATCACCGTAACGGCTGAGTAATCAGGCACCCCACCCCTACGCAACATCCCAGGGCTGGAGTTCGTCGCCCAGGCGAACGATGCAGTCGTAGAGCACGGTATGGCGCTCGGACGGGTTGGCATCCCGATGAAAATGCCCGTAGTACCAGCGCTTGTAGTCCAAGCGATCTTCCAGCTCATCGAAAAACGCCGTAAGCCGATCAACGGCGGGGCAATTCCAGCCGGGCGCCGGATAAAGCGTGGGCGAAAGCATGCGCGTAGAGCAGGTGTGGGTGACCACGTAGTCGACCTTCCAGCCCACGCTGTCGAGCTTTGTCCGTGCCTCCTCAAAGTTGCGGTCGTCCGGCAGCTCCTGCGGCCACCAGCTGGAATACGGAATGCGGTATTCCTTGTCCACGCTCGTGGCGCCGCCCATGGTAAAGACCGTTGAGCCGTCGAGCTCAAAAACCTCGCCACGCGTCAGGCGCCGTATGGGAGAGGTATCCGACAGGCGCTGCGTCAGCCCACCGTGCCACAACTCCATGGGGCGCTCTGCCCAGTGGTCGAAACGTTCGTGGTTGCCGTCGACGAACAGCACGGTATAGGGGCGCGACTCCAGCCAAGCGATGTCGGCGCACTCCTCAGCAGAGAAATCCCACGGAAAGCCAAAATCGCCGGCAATGATGAGATAGTCGTCGCTCGTCAGGCTTTCCCCAAGATCCCAATCGCGCAGCTTTTGCATGTCGAGGCCGCCGTGAACATCGCCCGTCACATAGACCGTCATCGGATCACCACTTCCCTCTTATAGGTTTCGAGATCGCACTCGATCTGCTCGTCGCCCGTGGCGTTGACCCACCACGGCCATTTAACGCACTGCACCAGCTCGTCTACCTGCGCAAACCATAACTTGAGCTCATCCAAACTTACCGGGGCGTAACCGTTGGCGTCCACGCCCACGTCATAGCGCAGCAGCCCCTGCCGAAGGTTGAACTTGTTATACGCGCCGCCGCAGCTATGGATATGCCCGTGCAGATGCCAGCTGCCGTGCGACATGCCCTGCCAGTCGACCATGGGATAGTGGCTCAGCACGATTTTCTGGCGGTCGATCCTGAGCACGCAAATGGGCGGCTCGACGATAAAAGCATCCGCTACCGCAGGCTGCGTCCAGTCTTTGTCGTGGTTGCCGAGCAGCAGATGGACGCGCCTACATGCAATGCTTTTGCGCAGCTCGTGGGCGTCTTGGACCGTCATCTTAAAGCTAAAGTCGCCCAAGATGTAGAGCTCGTCATCCGCAGCAACCTTGCTGTTAATGTTGGCGACCATGGCATCGTTCATCTGCGCAACGGTCGGCCACGGCCTGTCGCAGAGCCGCAGCATGTTCTCGTGCCCAAAGTGGGTATCGCTGGTAAACCAAATCATGGGGACCTCCTAACGCCGCGGGGCATCTGCATCCCTTAGGGCTCGCCCCTCGTTCTTCCATCCAAACGGGTCAAGCACCCAAAAAACCAGATCGAGCACGCCGCCGGTCATCATGGCACCGGCAAGGGCCATGCAAACGTGCAGAGAGCTGGCGCTTCGAAGCATGTCGAACGGCCCCAGAACAGCCAGCAGCGCGACCGCTGCGCCGGCAAGGCACGGCGCGAGGCACGGCCCTGCGTCCTTAACGCACTTCTTTGCAAGGTGCTTGGTGTTGTCACTCATCGATATCGAACTCCTTAGAAGGTCGTTGCTTGAATTCGCGCCGCCGCGGCAGAGCAGAGCGGCAGGGTAAGTGTCACATGTCGTGCGGACACAGCTGAAAGCCCTCGCGCAAAAACCAGCGCGCCGCAGGATTCGTATCACCTGCGGCGCGCCGAAAATGATCCGCTTTCCTCCATCCCCAACGGATCAGCTGAGTTGGTGCCGCCCGACGGAAAGGAAGAAGCCGGCGGCGTCACGAGCTGTAGCAATGTCGCTAGGCATAGGAAACAGACGCGCTCCAAACGCCCTAAGCCCCAAGCCTACCCATTAAGAAATCGACTGCAGAAACGATTTTGATGCCGTCAATGTCGGTCGGATGGCTTCCCCGGCGAACAATGATGATCTTCTCGTAACCGCCGGCGATCTTCTCAAGCGACCTGAGCTCAAAAGGACGCAGCTCGCGCTTACGCGTCGCCTCCTCGTCAATCGACTCTGTGACCTGAATAAACTTACGATCCGAGCCGTCGCCTATCGCAACAAAGTCGATTTCGGCATCTCGAAGATGACCTGTGAAGACCTGGTATCCGTCATAGACAAGGCGATTGTAAACGGCATTCTCGAGAACACGCCCGCTGTCGCTGCCGCGATACCCATCCAAGAAGGCTCGAAGCCCCAGATCCTCAATGTAGAACTTACCGCCGGTCTTCAAAATGTCCCGACCCTTAATATCAAATCGACGCGCGTGCGAAAAGATATAGGTCTCCTCAAGGGCGGACACACAAGTGTCCACGACGCCATGCGAGGATTTCGCCCCGTTCTCCGCCAGCGTTCCAACGATCTTATTAATTGATGTCGGGTTTGAAATGTTATCAGCCAAGTAGGAAGTGACGCGGTCGAGCACACTCCTGCTCGTCACCGACCGTCTACCCCGACGCGCCTCGCGAGCCAAAATGTCGCGCCCGACGATTGTTTGGTACGTGCTCCAGATATAGTCCTTCATTTCCTGCTCCGGTAGCTTTGAAGCAGCAAGAAACGGCAGGCCTCCAAACGTAAGATAACGGTCGAGAAGATCGTCGAGCGCAACGATGTCCTCCCGACCAAAAACAACGAGCCTATTCGTGACGTCAGTCGGACCAAGAAAGTCGACATATTCCGAAAAAGTGAGCGGATGCATCCGAATCTCGACATACCTGCCCGAGATTAAGGTCGCAATCTCTGACGAGAGGAGAAAGGCATTCGAGCCCGTAGCATATATATCGCAGTCCCGGTCGACACGAAGTGCGTTAATCGCCTTCTCCCATCCGGCAACCTCCTGGAGCTCGTCGAAGAAGAGATAGCACCTCTTGCCAGCAGGCATTAGGCCGTCGACGTGGCGGTAAAGCTCTCGCCAATCACGCACGCCCTCCAGCTCAAACGACTCCATCTTAAAGGTCAAAAGACACTCGGACGGAACGCCGTTATCCTCCAAATGTTTGCGCATCATGTCCAGAAGCGTCGATTTGCCGCAACGGCGCATACCCGTTACGACCTTGATGACATCCGCATCACGAAAGGCGATCAACTTTTCGAGATATCGATTTCTAGGAACCATCCGTTTATCCATCGCCCGCCCCAATCTGCAAGTTTTTCTCACAGCATGACAAAAACTTGCGAATTCTGCAAGTTTTTCTTACAAGTGACAAAAACTTGCAGAATCGTCTCCGGGTCATTTGCAACCGGATTCTGGCGAGGCCACGCCAAGGCGCAGACAACGGACGACACTGGGCCGTGGAAGTCGCTTGCTATTGAGAGTACGTCTCCTCCCAACCACCTATAAAACGAGACCGGAAAGAAAAGCCGCCCAAAACACGAACGATCGATCTGTTATCCTGGCGCCAACATAGTCTTTCGAAAGGTTTGGCCGGGATGACTACGCAGCAGCAGATTGATATTGAATTCGACTCGCTTGCACGCGAGAACGATTCACCCAAGCTCATCGCCAACTCGAAGGCGACAGGCGGAACACTACTATCCGTTATCAAGGAGCAGCTCTCAACCTGCGGCTCTTTTGACTTTTGCGTAGCGTTTGTTGCAGACGGCGGCCTTCAAATCCTGGTCGAGACGTTCCAGAAGCTCAAGCAGCGTGGCATTAAGGGCAGGCTGCTCACGTCCACCTATCTCAACTTCAACTCACCCGATGCCTTTCGCAAGCTCCTGGAATACGACAACATGGAAGTTCGCGTATTCCAGGGTAATCTGCATGCCAAGGGATACATTTTTGATAAGGGCGAAACCAGCACGGTCATCGTCGGCAGCTCGAACATGACGCAGACCGCCCTCACCTGTAATAAAGAATGGAACGTGCTGTACCAGACTGTCGAGAACAGCCGCCTACTCGGCGAACTGAGGGGCGAGTTCAATTCGTTGTGGAACGACACCTCAACCGTTTTGCTTTCCCAAGACTGGATTGAGAACTATGCCGCATATCGATCGGCATGCCCGTCAAAGCCCAAATCGAAACCGACGTTCCAGGCAGCTGTTAGCCCAACCACGAACGACCTCGAAGAAATCAAGCCCAATAAAATGCAGCAGCGCGCCCTTGAGGCGCTCGGCGTAATCCACCGCAAGGGCGAGACCCGTGCGTTGCTGGTCTCGGCAACCGGCACTGGCAAGACCTTCCTTTCGGCGTTCGACGTGCTCGCAACTAAACCCCGACGCATCCTCTTTCTTGCGCACCGCCGGCGCATTATAGACGCCTCCCGTGCAAGCTACGAACGGCTTTTGGGTAGCACCTATACGTTCGACACCTATCAAACTGGCAAGAATATAAGCAATGCTACCTGCGTGTTTGCCATGTGCTCTTCGGTCGCCAAGCATCTGAGCGATTTCCGTCCCGATGAGTTCGACTACATCGTCATCGACGAGGCCCACCGCACGGGATCTCAGGGCTACCAATCCATCATGTCGCACTTTACGCCTCGATTTTATCTGGGCATGACCGCTACGCCTAATCGCACCGACGGCTATGACGTCTTTGCCCTTTTCAATCACGTCATCGCGTTCCAGATCACGCTGCAGGACGCTTTGGCCGAGGAGATGCTAGCCCCCTTCCATTATTTTGGCATTCACGATCTGGAGATTGACGACGAGACGGTTGAAGACACTGCCTTGTTCGGACGCTTGACGTCTGACGAGCGTGTGCGTCACATCACCGAGAAGATCGAAGAATACAGCGTCACCAAAAGCAACCGCAGGGGCTTAATTTTCTGCAATCGAAACGTCGAGGCCGAAGAACTGTCGCGCAAATTCAACACTCTCGGATATCGAACGGCTGCGATTAGCGGTCAAGATTCCGATGAAGTCCGCGATGCTGCGATCAGCCGACTTGAAGCCGGCGAGCTCGAGTACATTTTCTCGGTCGATATCATGAACGAAGGCGTCGACATCCCCTCGCTCAATCAGATCATCATGCTTCGACGCACCGACTCCGCAATCATCTTTATTCAGCAGCTCGGACGAGGTTTGCGCCTGAATGATGGCAAGGAATACACACTGGTACTAGACTTTATTGGCAATTACCAGAGCAACTTCTTGGTGCCCATCGCGCTTTCGGGTGACAAGACGTACAACAAAGACCGCCTGCGTCGTCTCGTCCAAGAGAGCGATTCGGCGATCCCCGGATGCTCAACGGTAAGCTTCGATCGTATTTCCGAAGCTCGCATCTATAAGGCCATCGACGGCGGTGACTTTACCTCCGTCAGATTTTTGAAGAACGAATATCTCGACTTGCGTCAGAAACTCGGCAAGATTCCCTCGCTGCTCGAATTTGATCGTAATGGCTCCATCGATCCGCTGCTTATCTTCAAGAACAGCGGCCTGGGGTCCTACCACGCATTTCTTTCCAAATACGAGCCGGGCTACACAGTCCATTTTTCCTCTGATCAAACCAAGATTCTCAAATTTATTTCGCAAAAGCTCGCCGCGGGCAAGCGATTCGAAGACCTCTATTTGCTTCAAACGCTCGTCGAAGCCGGACACGAGGGCTATCGACATATGCGCGAGGCCGCGCTTAGGAACTACCGCGCACAACTTAAGGACAGCGCCGTTAGGTCGGCAATCGCCGTCCTTAAGGGCGACTTTGCCACTCCTAAGGATTTCGTTTCCCTGCTTATTGACGACGGATGCGGACCTCGTCTGACCGAAGTGTTTGCGAGCGCCCTGCGCAACGCAGAGTTCAAGCGTCAGATTCTCGAGGTGCTGGATTTTGGCATTGCGCGCAACCGACTCGACTATGCCGAGACGTACGAAAACACAAATTTCGTTCTCAATGCCAAGTACACGTACGAAGAGGTTTGCCGCTTGATGAACTGGGAAAAGAACATCAACGGCCAAAATCTTGGCGGCTACTTCTACGACGAGAAGACCAATACATTCCCCGTGTTTATTAACTATGACAAGGCACCCGACATTAGTGAGTCAATTCAGTATGAAGACCGCTTTGTTTCGCCGAGCAAGCTAGTTGCAATCTCTAAGAACAACCGCACGCTCAACTCCCCCGAGATTCTGCGACTGCAGGCATGGCCAGAAAACGGCTTGATAACGTATTTGTTTATGCGAAAGAACAAGGACGATAAGGGTGGCAAGGAGTTCTATTTCTTAGGCGAAATACATCCGACCGGAGAGTTCGAGGCTATTAAAACTAAGAGCAACGACAACGCCGTCGAAATCGAATATGAGCTCAACGCACCCGTGAGGCAGGACATTTACGAGTTTATGCTCAGCGATCTTAGTGAAGCCGAGTAACAGACGATATGAGCAGGACATAAAAACATTGAGAGCCCCTGCTGCATGAAAGACCGCGGATTAGGCCGACAATGGTG
>CABSNU010000002.1 GCA_902479135.1 uncultured Collinsella sp.
CGATGGAGACCATGAGCTGGTCGCGCTTGTCGACCTCAAACTCAAGCCAGGCACCGCGGGACGGGATGATCTGGGCCTTGTAGATCTGCTTGCCCGAATCCATCTCGGAGCTGTAGTACACGCCCGGAGAACGGACAAGCTGCGAGACGACGATACGCTCGGTACCGTTGATGATGAAGGTACCCTGATCGGTCATCATGGGGAAGTCGCCCATGAAGACGAGCTGCTCCTTGATCTCGCCGGTCTCCTTGTTGGTGAGACGGACGTCGGTCAGAAGCGGGGCCTGATAGGTCATATCCTTCTCGCGGCACTCCTCGACGGTGTGCGCGGGGTCGCCGAACTGATGCTCGCCGAAGGTAACCTCGAGAACATGGTTCTGGCTCTGGATGGGGCTGGATTCCTTGAACGCCTCACGAAGGCCCTCGTCCTTAAAACGCTCAAAGGATTCCCTTTGAACAGAGATAAGGTTGGGGAGCTCCATGGCCTCCGGGATTTTCCCGAAGCTGACGCGCTTGCGCTCAGTGGCAGTGTATGCGTAGGTCACCAGGTTTTTCCTCCTTCACGGAAATGCTCGGTGGGTTGGCGAGGCATAGCTTCGCCAGTTATCGCAACCTAATAGTTTATCAGGTACCGACCGTTGAGCAAGAAAAGCCTTGACGCGATTGAGTTTTTGGAGTAGCAAAGTTTTTCGACAGAAAATGCGCAGGTAGATGTGTGCGTATCGAACATTTGTTCATATGATTTCTGTGAACGAAGCCGAGGATGCACGCCTTTGACGGCGGAACGGAGGAAAGGCAACAGCACGCATAAAAAAACGGGTGCAGACCGAAGCCTGCACCCGTAAATATCGATGCCCGAAGGCTTACTTGCGCATCAAGCCGCCGCGCTCGTCGATGGCGTCCCAGAAAGCGTCGGCGAAGCGAGGATCGCTTGCGGCCATGAGGGCGTTGGTGGCCATCCAGCCAGAGGGCGTACCGGTATCGTAGCCCGAAAGCGGGTCGATGACGACAGCGTACATAGCCTCGCGGTCGAGCGAACGAGCCATGGCGTCGGTGAGCTGGATCTCGCCGCCCTTGCCGGCCTGCTGATCGGCGAGCAGGTCCATGACCAGCGGGCTCAGCAGATAACGGCCGACGATGTACAGGTTGGAGGGAGCTGCCTCGGGGGCAGGCTTCTCAACCAGACCGCCGATACGCCAGACAGCGCCCGGCTCGGCATCGGCAACATTCTCGAAGCCCTCGAGCGAGCCCACGCGGTCACCGGCGATAACGCCATAACGGCTGACTTCCTCGGGAGCGCACGCGGCAACAGCGATAACGGAAGCGCCACCGTGCTCCTTGGAGACGGCAAGCATCTTATCGCAGATGTCGCGGTTGGGTACAACGTAGTCACCCAGAAGAACCAGAAAGTTCTCCCCTGCCACGGCGTCGGCAGCAGAGCGAATGGCGTGACCGAGGCCCTTGGGCTCGTACTGGTAGCGGAAGTCAACCGGCATACCGCCCGCATGGGCGACGGCGTCGGCATAAGCGTTCTTGCCGCGCTCGCGCAGCAGGTTCTCGAGCGAGCGATCAGGCTGGAAGTAGCTCAGCAGCTCGGGCTTACCGGGAGAGGTAACGATGATGGCGTCGTCGACCTCCTCGGGGTCGAGTGCCTCCTCGACGACGTACTGGATGACCGGCTTGTCGAGCACCGGCAGCATCTCTTTAGGCGTGCACTTGGTGCCAGGCAGAAAACGCGTGCCAAGACCGGCGGCGGGGATGATTGCCTTCATGTTATTCAAAGATCCTTTCGCAGGCGCACATGCGCCCCATGCGTGCGGTATACAGCCGCAGACCAAATTGCGATACCGAAGTATCTTACTGCCGAAACCATGTATCACTACAAGGCAAAGACAATTCTTCAGCAGGTCAACGCAAATTATTGCTTGAATAGCGCAATTTTAGTGCCCCTCACGGACTGCCGGGCATGCGCCGAGTAACAGCTACCGAGGGGCCAAAACAAAAAAGACGGGGCTCGCAATGCGAACCCCGTCTGCAAAGAAATCTGGCGAGAAAGCCTGATTACTTGAGGGTGACAGCAGCGCCAGCAGCCTCGAGCTTCTCCTTGGCAGCCTCGGCGTCCTCCTTCTTGGCACCCTCGAGAACAGCCTTGGGAGCGCCCTCGACGACCTCCTTGGCCTCCTTCAGGCCAAGGTTGGTGAGCTCACGGACGGCCTTGATGACCTGGATCTTGTTGTCGCCGAAGCCCTCGAGCACGACGTCAAACTCGGTCTTCTCCTCGGCCTCAGCAGCGCCAGCAGCGGGAGCGGCGACAACGGCAGCAGGAGCAGCGGCGGAAACGCCGAAGGTGTCCTCGATAGCCTTGACGAGCTCGGAAGCCTCGAGAAGGGTCATTTCCTTAAGAGCATCGATGATCTCATCGGTGGTAAGCTTAGCCATTTCTAAGTCCTTTCGGTTTCCGTGTCTGTGCACGGAGATCAGTTAAAACACGGCGCGAATGCGCCAGGGGTGCGGCGTTGCCGCCGCGGGTGAAAACAGCGACTAGGCTGCCTTCTGCTCGGAGACCTGCTGGATCGAACGAGCGAGACCAGAGGAAACGCCGTTGACGCAGACAGCGATGTCGCGAGCGAAACCGGAGATGAGACCGGCGATCTGGCCGAGAAGCTGGTCCTTGGTGGGCAGCTCGGCGATAGCCTTAACATCATCAGCGGAAACGGCCTTGCCGTCGGAGATACCGCCCTTGATCTCAAGGACGCCCTTGGACTTAGCGGAGAAGTCCTTAAGGGCCTTAGCGGCCTCGACCGGCTCGGTCTCGTAGAACACATAAGCGACGGGGCCGGCGAGAATCTCGTCGATCTCGGGCTGCTCCTGGTTCTTGAGGGCGATCTTGACCAGGTTGTTCTTGTAGACCTTCATCTCGGCGCCGCACTCGCGAAGCTGATGACGCAGCTCCTGAGCCTGCTTAACCGTCAGACCGTTGTAGTTGACGACGAACAGACCGGCGTTCTCGGCGATACGGGACTCGATCTCTGCAACCTTGTCGATTTTGTACTGCTGGGGCATGAATTACACCTCCTCGAATTCTTTCCGGGCACGGTCCGCCACAAGGACGTGACGGGGGCATGTCCAAAAAGAAAGCCCCCGCGCTGCATGAGCGACGGGGGCGAGAAGACATATCTACTCGACCACCTCGGCTGGCGGGAAGTCCCATTAAGCTCGCGGGTAAGACCCGTTTGCGCCGGCTGTCTCTGGCAGCGGATTCGTGCGTGAACCGAAAGTATTATGGCGGGGACCCCGGCGTCGGTCAACGGGCGCGAGGATTCGTACACAAACCCTGCATACGCTCCGGTCCGAGGGGCCGGGTTGAGATTTTCGCTCGGTCAAGTCCTGGCTCGCACGAAGAGCACATTAAGTGCTCTTCGGCTCGTGCGGAATCTACGAAAATCTCAACCCGGCCCCTCGGACCGGAGCTGCGGTAACTTTGCTGCGAATCCTCGTGTCCGTTGAGCGACGTGCCCCACTCATAATGCTTGGGTCGGTGGGCTGATGTGTTGCATCCCTGAGGGCTAAAAGGTTGAAAGGAAGGTGGACAGGCGGTGGAGGCCTTCGTCTAGGTCTTTGTCGGAGACGCAGTAGCTTAGGCGGATATGGCCTTCGGTTCCGAAGCAGTTTCCGGGAACTAGGGCTACGTTGGCCTCTTTGATGGCTTTGATGCAGAAGTCTTCGCTGGTTAGGCCGAACTTTTTGATGCTCGGGAAAGTGTAGAAGGCTCCTGCGGGCTCTACTACGTCGAGGCCCATGTTGTTGAGGGCTGTAAGAACGCGTTCGCGGCGGGCTCGGTAGACTTTGAGCATGGGGGTTGGGTCGACGGTCAGGGCTCGCGCCGCGGCGTCCATCTCGAAGGAGACGGCGCTCGATACTAGGTATTGGTGAGCTTTTGCGATCTCGGCGATGACGGGGGCTGCGGCTACGAGCCAGCCCAGGCGCCAGCCGGTCATGGCCCAGGGCTTGGAGAAGCTCTCGATGACTACCGTCTGCTCGCGTAGCTCCGGGTGGCGCTGGGCAAAGCGCTCGTAGCCATCCACATAAACCAGGCGGTTGTATACGTCGTCGCAGACCACGTAGATGCCCGCCTGTTCTGCCACGTGTGCCACGGCGTCGAGCGATGCCGCGTTGAGGATGCAGCCTGTAGGATTGTTGGGCGTGCAGATGACAATGGCCTTGGTCGCCGGCGTCACGCAAGCACGAAGTGCGTCCTCGTCAATCTGAAATTGCGCAGGCTCCGTATCCAAAAAGACCGCCTTGGCATGGTTGGCCACGACGATGCTTTCGTACAGGCCAAAGGCAGGCGTGGGGATAATGACCTCGTCGCCGGGGTTGAGCATAGCCATGAATGTTGCCGACAGGGCCTCGGTCGCGCCGTCGGTTAGGATGACCTCGTCGGCCGAAAACGTAAGGCCCGCGTCCCCCATGTAGGCAGATAACGCCTCACGCAGGGCGGGACGACCGTTGTTGGGCGGATAGTGCGTGTCACCGCGGTCCAGTGCGGCGGTCACCTCGGCACTAATCATATCGGGCGTGGGAAAATCGGGCTCGCCGAGCGCAAGCGCGATGCACCCCGGATGCTGGGCGGCGAGCGCGTTAATCCGACGGATGCCGGAGGGCTTGAGCGTGGCAAGCGAGGTATTCATGGGCAGACGCATGGCGTTCCTTTCGTAAGGGTTGCACTAGGATAGCGCGGCGGGGCGCCACCAGACGGTGTAACCTAAACGGAAACCAACCGGAAAGGAGGCAGCATGGAGACGACCGCACGCGGCGATGTACCAAAAACACTGCAAACCATTGCGTATATCAGCATTCCCAATAGCGCCGATCTTGAGTTTTTGCTCTGGGACCTGCAGGATGCCATCACCGCCTATGCACAGCTTTCCGGCACTGTACTCCCCCGCCCAGTCGACTTGAAGGCAAATGACACCGGCAGCGTTGCCGATGGCATCGTGCTGGCCATTGAAGATGTGGCTGACGATGAGACGTTGACAGCTATCGAGCAGGCGCTTGAGCGCTTTGGCGGTACGGGAACGCGCGTCTATGCCGCGATTCGAGCCGCACAAGAGGGCACTGAGCAGGCGCGTGAGACCGCCGTTCGCCTGCACAAGGCATGTGAGCGCCATGACCAATTGTGGTGTGGCGGCGTTGCCATCTGCGCTGGCAGCGGCATTGCGGCGCTTCGCCATTCCCCACGCATGGGCCTCTTGCGCCGACCATTTTCGGAGGCCATGGATAAGCTTGTGGGCGCTGTGCGCATGGGCTGCTCGGTTGAGCACGCACAACTGCTTGGCGGTGGCGGCGTCTCGAATTTTGACCCGGACGGCGTCATCACCGTCAAGCCGGCAATCCCCACCTGGCTTTGGCGCTTAGCCACAAGGCACTGCGGTTAGCGAGCCGTTAATCCTCTGCGAGAAACGTCGATGAGTACCTCAGCGACAAGAGTAGTATTGCCCGCGGCGGTACCCGGATGGTTAAGTCCGCCCTCTTTGCCGATGGCGACTTTAGCCAGGTCGAGCAAATCACGCCAGGCAACAATATGGCCCCTAGCGATTCAGGTCAAAGCCAAAATAGCTGCGCGCATTGTTGTAAGAGATATCCTCCACCAACTTGCCCAGGCACTCCTCGTCATCCGGAACGCGACCCTGCTCCGCCCACTCGGCAAGCAGGCCACAGAGCACGCGACGAAAATACTCGTGTCGTGGATAGCTCAAAAAGCTACGCGAGTCAGTCAACATGCCAGTGAAATTGCCAAGCAGGCTCTCCTGCGCAAACACGCTCAGTTGCTTCCTGATGCCATCGAACGCATCGTGAAACCACCATGCGCACCCCAACTGCAGCTTTTGGCGACACCCTCCCTGGAAGGACTGCATCAGCGTCGCCAGGCCCATCCATTGGCTCTCGTCCAGCGAATAGAGAATGGTTTTTGGAAGCGCTCCTTCCCCATTAGCCGCATCGAGCAAGCTTGCAAGCTCGGAAACAAACCCCGCCTGATCACCGCATGAGTCAAATCCCGCATCCGCGCCTACGGACATATATCCGGCAGAGTTTGCGTTACGCAGGCAATTCATATGCAATTGGAGCGCCCATCCACGACGTTCATACTCCCCCATCAGATGAAGCGTCAACGCCGTCTGGTACGCATCAACGTCTTCATGCGACAACGTCTTTCCGCACAATGCGTTGTCAACGATTCTCTGGAGCCCGCTATCGTCCGCCCAAGCAAACCTAAAGGAGTTCATGCCGTGATCGGCCAGACGACAACCCTGGGCATGGAAGTATCCGACGCGCCCCGAAGCGGCCTCCTTGATCGCATCCCAAGTTGCAACCTCCAGTCCCGCGGCACTGGATAGTTGCTCAAGATACTCGGAAAACGTTGGCTTATCGATTCCCATCAGGCCGTCGGGCCTAAACGTCGGAAGCACCATAGCAGCACCTGCAGACTGGCGCATCTTCCGATGCCAGGAAAGGTCACTCACGGGATCATCCGTAGTGCAAACACAGTGCACGTCAAATAAGCGCATCAGGCCCCGAGCTGAAAAATCGGGTTCTGCGATTCTCGCGTTTGCGCGCTCCCAAATCTCGGCGGCATTCTTTCCGCAAATTGTGAGATCGATCCCAAATGCTCGTCTCAGTTCCAAATGGCTCCACTCGTAGAGTGGATTACCGTATGCGCGTTCCATAGTATGAACGTAGGCAAGAAACTTGTCATACGGCTCTCCATCCCCCGTGATCAGACGCTCCGGCACGCCATTTGCACGCATGAGACGCCACTTGTAGTGGTCACCCGCCCCCTCATCGCAAATCCAAAGCCGAGTGAGGTCATCGAAACGCTTGTCCTCGCAAATCTGCTGGGGATCCAAATGGCAATGGTAATCGATAATGGGCATGTGCTCGGCATGGTCGTGATAGAGCTTGCGGGCCAATGGCGTAGCGAGTAAAAAGTCATCATTTAAAAGCATGATCTATACCTTTTCAAAAACGGGTACAGAGCAAAGCTCCGTACCCATAAGCAATCAAATGCGGTGGACTATATCTGTCCTTTGTCGACAAAACCAGCCTTCTCAAGCGCTTCCCACATGCCGTTAATGTAGGCAATGCCTAAGGCGCGATCATAGAGACCGTAGCCTGGACGCCCTGTTTCACCCCAGATCATGCGACCGTGGTCGGGGCGAATGTAGCCCTCAAAACCGTTGTCATGGAGAGCTTTCATCATGCGATACATGTCGAGCGAGCCGCATTCACTCGGGTGAGGCGCCTCGTAGAAATCCTTGTTAGCGGAGTTCTCGGGCGCGATGTACTTGATATTGCGCATATGCACAAAGTGAATACGCCCGCGCTGCGTAAACTCGGAAAGAATGGAATAGACATCGTTTCCAGGCTCCTCGGCAATCGAACCGCAGCAAAGCGTGATGCCGTTATAGGGCGTATCGACAGTGCGACAAAGCCAGTCGAGGTCCTCGCGGTTCTTGATGATTCGCGGAAGGCCAAACATGGAGTAGGGCGGGTCATCAGGATGAATAGCCATCTTGACATCGCATTCCTCGCAGGTGGGCATAATAGCCTCGAGGAAGTAGACGAGGTTCTCGCGTAGCTTATCCTCATCGATATCTCGATAGGCCTCAAACAAACCCTTTACCTGCGCCAAGCGCTCGGGCTCCCAGCCGGGCAGCGTAAAATCGCCGGAACCGTGAGCAACCGTGTCGATAATCTCCTGCGGGTCATCGGGGATATTCTTCTTGATAAAGGCCAGCGTTGACGACCCGTCGGGCAAGCGGTAGTCCAAGTCACTCTTGACCCAGTCAAACACCGGCATGAAGTTATAGCAGATGACCTTGACGCCCTCGGCAGCGAGGTTGCGAATCGTTTCCTTGTAGTTCTCGATGTATCGATCGCGCGTGGGCAAGCCGATCTTGATGTCGTCATGAATGTTGACGGATTCGATCACTTTAAGCGTCAGGCCGTTGTGTTCAATCATCTTGCGAAGCGCGTGAATGCGCCCACGAGGCCAAACCTCACCCGCGGGGATGTCGAACAGCGTACCGACGATGCCGCGCACACCCGGAATCTGGCGCACTTGCTCCAATGTGATTTTCTCTTCTTTGGGACCGTACCAGCGAAACGTGAGTTCCATAGTTCTGCCTCCTTACTTGCAATACATATCTATGGTTGCGGCAACAGCGCCCGGGCCAGCGAGCATCTCTGCCAAAAAATGCTCAACTTTGCGGCCCAAGCCCACCTCGTAAAGATCAAGCCCAAAAATCTCGGCGTTGGAAAGGATGGGCGATACGGCATCATGAATGGCCGACGCATCGCACACGCCCAGAGTGAGTGAGCTGACGCATTCGGTAAGCTCGGGCAGCAAAGGATCGGGGCTCAGCTCAAAATCGTTACCCGCATCGTCGACGCCCAGGAGATAGCGCAGCCATCCGGCGATTGCCAATGGAATATAGGTAAGGTTTGCGACATCGAAACCCCGGTCTCGATAGGAGCAGATGGTGTGTCCAAAGCGAATGCCGACCTTCTGGGATGTATCCGTTGCAATGCGCTGCGGCGCATCAGGAAGGCTGCGATTAGGAAGGCGTTGTCCCACGAGCTCATCGATAAAGGCACGTGGGTCAATCACGCCCGGATCGACCACTACGGGCAAGTCCTCGTCGTAGCCTAGATGTTTTACAAGCGCGACCAGACGCGAGTCCTCCATCTCCTTCCAGATGCGGTCATAGCCCATGAGGCATCCGAAGACCGCGAGGCATGTATGTAACGGGTTGAGACAGGCCGTAACCTTCATGGTATCGGCCCGCTCAGCTGTCTCGCGATCGCATATGATGACGCCCGCTGCCTCGAGTTCAGGGCGCCCGTTGGGGAAGGAGTCCTCGATAACCAGGTAGTGCGCCGCCTCGGTGTTGGCAAAGCCCGCAAACGCAGGACCGTCCGTGGGCATGAGCGACAAGTCCTCCCAACCCTGTTCGGCAAGCGCCGCAGCCGTCTCGGGTGATGGGTTGGGCGTGATGCGGTCGATCATGGACCAGGGAAAACTCACACGCGCCTCATCGTCGAGGTAATCGATAAAGCCTTGGTCGACATGGCCGCAATCGAACCAACCACGCGCAACCGTGAGCACTGCCTCCTTAAACCGCCGCCCGTTTTGCGAGAAATTGTCGGTCGAAACCATAGCGATCGGCGCTGCACCGGCGCGGTAGCGCGCCCAAAGCAGACGGCAGACAATACCCATCGTGCTCGCAGCGCCCTCCGGACCGGCCTCGAGCTCGGCGGCAACATAGGGCAACAATTCGCCGCGCGCATCGCGCAGCCCATAACCCTTCTCGGTGATGGTAAACGTTGCCATCTCAAGCTCGGGACTCTCAAAGTAGCGCTCGGCGCGAGCCAAGTCCTCAGGACACTGAGGGTTTGCAAATACGCCGCCCGCATTGACAGCGATCACGCGCTCGTCAAGAGTCCCATCGGCATTCATGATTACCTGCAGGCCGTCATACCCGTAAGGCGCAAAGACTTCAACGAGCGTAGAGGGGCTAAAGGTCTCTGCCACCACGACGCCGCGGTCGAGCTTGCCTTGGTCGGCAAGCTCCTGGGCTATTGCGGCATGAAAGGCTCGGTAGAGGTTGCCGGCGCCAAAATGGATCCACCTGGGCTGCTCCCAACCCGTAGCCTTGATTGTGTCAGTATCGCATTGGGGTAGCTTCACGCCCATGCGCCGGAGCTCTTCTGTCTGGTTTTTCCAATCGGATAGCTTTGCCATGCTCTCTCCTATCGCATCGCGCGCGGATCAAAGCCGTCCACGTAATCTGCCTTGTTGCACCAACGCTCACGCAGCAAAAACGCCACGGCCTTGGGCTGACGGTCACGGGTGAACGCACCCTTTTTGTTGCCGTCGACACGCATCTTGCCCTCGACCGTCTGGAAGTCGCACAGATTCCAGGGTTGTTCGCCCACTACCCAGTCAAACATGTCAAAGATCTCGTGCTGCATCTTGAAATACTCGACTTGATACTCCTCGCTCCACATCACGCTCGGCAGCTTGTGAACGCCGGCCATGGTGTCGCATCCGTACTCGGTAAAGAAGAACGGCTTGTTGGGCTCAAGCTTCTCCCACTTATGCATCTCCTCGATCAGAATCTCGCGTGCATCCTCGATCTCGGGGCCGGGAGACACGTACCAGCCGTCATAACGGTTGAGCATCATAAAGTCGGCCAAATGCGTGCACTTGTCGATACCGACACGACAACGCGTGACATTGGTGTAGGAACGAGGACGCTTCTGCGGGTCAAGCTTGCGAGCAAGGTCGAAAATCTCCGTCGCGTACGGAAGGCTCCCCTCGGTCGAGAAATCTGGCTCGTTGAAAAGACTCCAAGCGCAAACGCACGCATGGTTTTTATCGCGCTCGATAAGCTCGCGCACTGCCTGTTTATGGACCTCAAGCGTCTTCTCGATGCCAGGAAGATCAAAGAGCGTCTTAGAAACCGAAGTCTTGGTGGCGTCGTCGAAATTCTGCGTCGAAACCAAAAAGCCTACGGCCGCGACCTCATCGATCACCAGGAAGCCCTCGCGATCTGCCTCTTGAAGCTCTTCCTCCGCATACGGGTAATGGCTCGTGCGGAAGGAATTGCAGCCCATCCACTTCATGAGCTCAAAGTCGCGGCGGGCAACCACGGGGTCAAACCCTCTGCCGTGAATCGGGCTATCCTCGTGGCGACCAAAGCCCTTGAGATAAACGGGATGTCCATTAAGCAGAAAATCGCGGCCATCGATCGAAACCGTACGCAAGCCAATCTGCTCATAGTATTCGTCGACAACTTTGTCGCCGTCCACAATTCGCACCGTAAAGGTGTAGAGGTAGGCAGCGCGCAGATTCCAAAGATGCGCATCTTCAATCTCGATGCCGCCGGAAGTGCCGCGCTTTTGTGCGACCACGTTCCCGTCTTCATCGGCGACCGTCAGCTCAACCTCGTGCGACCCATTGGTAGTGACCTCGTAGTGCACGTATGCCGTACCATCGATAACCGACTCGGTCACCACGGTCATGTCCTCGATGCGCTCAGCCGGGGTATAGACCATGCGCACGCTGCGCTGAAGACCGGAATAGTTGAAGAAATCAAAGTAAGGCTGGTTGATGCGCGTGCCGTCACGCAGCTCTTTGACGCGGCCGAGGGGCAGCGATTCATGACTCAACTCGTTGTTAACCTTGACAACGAGCAGGTTCCAGTCGTTCCAGTGCACGGCATCGTTGGCATGGGCGCAAAACGGCGTAAACCCGCCCTCGTGCTCCGCCAGCTCCGTGCCATTGAGGTAGACCGTCGCTCGATGCGTGGCGGCGTCAAAGCGTATATCGACATTGCCGTCGCGCCACTCGCCCGGAACAAAAATGCGACGTGCATACCACACGTCACCGCAGAACTCGCGGCTCTCCTTATCGGTGAAGATATCGGCAAAGCTCGCCGGAACCGGCATGTCGACAGCATCAACAAGGCCCTTAGCAGGCCAGTCCAGTTCCTCGCCCACCTTTTCGCGGTCAAAGGCAAAATCCCACGTACCGTCGAGTACCTGGATACGGCGGGTTACCGTGGTGCGCGGGTAGAGCGAATCGAATGGCATGGATCATCCTTTCGGTTGATTGGAAAACAGAAAGAGGCGACCGGCCGCGGCGCCCCTGCACCGCGGCCCGCGCCGCCTACCTACCGATCGTTTGGGGCGCGTCGGCTACGCCGCATCAAGTTCGGCCTGCTGGGCCTTCTTATCGGCTTCGGACAGCATCTTGTCGTTAAAGCCAAAGAAGTACGTGAGCGCAACGGAGAGGACAAAGCTCAACACGACGCAGACCGGGACACTCCAGCCGCCAGGGAACATAGCCAGGGCCGGGATGGTAAAGAGGTTGAGGCCAACCTGGGCCAGACGTTGGAATCCAGCGATGGAGATGATCACGCCGCCAACACCGGCAGAGAGGCAGGCGCACACAAACGGACGCTTGTACTTGAGAAGAACACCGTAGATGGCGGGCTCGGTAATGCCGGCAAAGACGGCAACGACGGCATTGGTGCCAGCGAGCTCCTTGAGGGGCTTGAATTTGGTCTTGAGCATGACGCCCAGGGTGGCGCCAGCAATAGCGTACGTGCAGCCAAAACCGAGCGGCATGAGCCAGTCATAGCCGAGCACGGCATAGTTGTTCATGGCGATGGGAACGAGCGCCCAGTGGGCACCAAAGATGATCAGACAGGGATACAGGCAGCCGTAGATAAAGGCAGCGACCTGCGGCGCCAGGTTGTAGACAACCATGAAGGCGTCGGCAAAGACGTTACCGATGACCATGGAGACCGGGCCGATCGCGATAAGCTCGACAGGGACCATGACGGCGACGCAGATGGTGGGCACAAGCATAAAACGCAGTGACTTAGGCATGAACTTACTCACCACATGCTCAAGCTTGGAGAGCACCCAGACGGTGAGGAGCGCCGGCAGCACGGACTGACCATAGTTCATAAGGTTGACCGGCAGACCGAAGAAGTCGAGCGCCGCGCCGTCCGAATAGGCCTTGGTAATCGCGGGATACAAGAGCGCACCGACTACGGCAAACGCCGTAAACTTATTGGTCTTGAAGCGATCGGCCGCCGTGATGGCAAGCGCGAGCGGCAGGAAATACATAAAGGCATCGGAAGCCGCGTACAGGATCTGATACGCACCGGAGTCCGCACTCATGAGGCCAGTGTTGGTAAAGACGACCAGCAGAGCGCGCAGCAAACCGACACCCGCCATGCCGCCCAGGCAAGGCATGAAGATGCTCGAAACCAGGTCGGCAGCGCGTTCAACGATGCTGCCTTTTTTGCCCTCGTCCTCGGACTCAGCGGCAACTGCGCCGCCATCAAAGCCGGCGCCGAGCAGCTTGATGACCTCGTCAAAGGCATCCTCAACATCGGGGCCGATAACAACCTGATACTGACCGTTGCCAATAACAACGTCCACGACGCCCGGAACGGCCTTGATATCGTCAGTCTTGGCCTTGTCCTGGTCCTTAAGCACAAAGCGCAGGCGGGTAATGCAGTGCTTGACAGAAGAAATGTTGTCTTTGCCGCCTACAAGCTCGACAACTGACGACGCAATCGCCGGATAGTCTTTTTTAGCCATGAATGCTCCCTTCGGAATATCGCAGGTGGTTTGCACGGCGCCCTATGACCGGTCCGGGCGCAAGAACTCCACGCTGTTATGAGGCCTCATGTCCCCCTTGGACATTGGCTTAAAACTAACAGCTCAGAAACTGATGCAACATAACCAAAATATGTTGAAGATTGACCAAATCAGACTGTTAATAGTTTTCGCAGTTAATCCGCTATGTTTGATTAAAATGAACTTAGTAACCACCTTCAGTTTTGCCAGTTCATCGGCAAACGGTAGCTACATTCGGATAAACGGTATAACCACATCAACTGATTGATATATCCATTTCCGACACTATGATAAATATCATCGAGTGCCGTTTGGAGAAAGGTCGGCGATGACGCCCGAGCAGATGGATGCCCAGCTGAGGCAACTCAGCGCACACGAGGAGCTCTATAAGCGGGGCATAGACCCCAACCAGGTAACACCGTACCCATCGGTTGCGGAGGCCGATGGCATCCCCCGTTCCGCTGCAGTTGCGCCCCAGCAAGTAGTTGCAGGCTTCTACATCAAGCGTCACTCGCGTTTTAGGGAATATCCCCTGCATCGCCAAAATGAAATTGAACTTGCCTATATGTATGACGGCTCTGCGACCGAAATCGTTAACGGTTCAACTTTCAAACTCAAACGGGGGCAAATGCTCATTGTGGACTCGGACACCGTGCACACGACGCTTCCCTTGGGCGAAAACGACATCTTGATCGTTATCAAGCTCACTAAGGGCGGCATAACTCCGAGCTTCTTCTCTCAGCTCGAATGCGGAAGTATCGTGGGATCGTTTTTTGCCAATTCCATTTCAAAGGGCCGCGCACATGACGGCTACGTTCTATTCCATTCCGATCAAAGCCGGCGGCTATCGCTTTTTATGAAGGAATTTCTCTGTGAGTGGATGGAACCGAGCCGGTACAGCAAGAACATGATTCAAGCTCTTTTTGGAACCATCGTGGCCGAGCTTGCCAACGTCTACGAAAGCGACATCACCAACGCGTCACACGGGCAAAATCCCGCACTCGAAGTACTCACATATATAGAAAAAGAATATTCATGCTGCACCCTTAAAGGAGCCGCAGAACATTTTGGCATGGCGCCCGACAGCCTCTCACGCATGCTCAAGCGCGAAACGGGAGACAGCTTCAACAAGTTACTACAGAGGCAAAGAATCTCCATTGCCAAGGCGCTGCTCGCAAATACCGACCTTGCCGTGACGGCAATAGGAAAGCAGGTCGGATACGACAACATGTCATTCTTCTATCGCAAGTTCAAAGAAGACACGGGGCTGACGCCAGCTGACTATCGGACGGCTCTCGGCATATCCCGAGAGACAAATCTGACAAGACAGCTTGCAACATAGAGCAAATCGAGTCCCGAAGGTGAATTGCAATTTAACTAATTCCGCCATTGCTTAATCTCGATATACAATTGCAAAACTCTGTGTAGCCTTGGTTCGTAGAAAATGGCATCTTCAACCGTCCGATAGGGCAATTTGACGTTGGCAGCGTACGCAACTATCAGCCGGAAACCATTACGCACAAAAAGGCCGGGGGCGTGCCTCGCACCCCCCCGTTCTCACCGCAATAAAACCGAACCTCGAACCTGCCCCGGGAAAGAAAAAATCTCGCGAAACGAGCCCATCCCCATGGGAGGAAGTCAGAGGGCCCAGGTCGTGGCGCTACCCCAGCGCTCAACAAGGCGCTCCAGGCGCCATGCCGCGTTAGCGGGACTTGTTGACGGCAATACGACAGCGGGCAGGCCCGTCCGCTCCTGCAGATAGCGCTTGTAGAGGCGCCCCGCCGTACCGCCGTTGCATATCACTTGCTCAATGGACGCGTTGCTCGTGATGAGCTCGATGCGCGCCGGCACGACGTTACGGATGCTGGCGTCACTCGAGCCCTTAATGTCGCAGCTCTCAATCACATCCCACAGGGCTACGCCACCGTACAGCAGCATGGATCGCTTGGCGGCAATCGAGGCGCCGAGCGTCGCGGGCTCGCCGCTCGCCAAAGAGTCTCCCTCGTTGGGCGGCACGGGCGCACCGAGGCACGCGGCCATCACACGCCAAAAGCGATTCTGAGGGTTGCCGTAATAAAAGGCATTGGCGCGCGAAAGCACCGAGGGAAACGATCCGAGCACCAAAACGCGCGAGTGCTGGTCGTACACGGGTTCAAACCCATGCTCAATATGTTGATAGCCCTCGTCGGACGCAGCCATGGCCTAAGCCCTCAGCAGATAACGCACCTCGTAGGGTGCAAGCTCAAGGGCACCCGTTAGCTCGACTGTGGGCGCGCCGTCGACAAGTAGGTCGACAAAGGACCCGTTGAGCTCGCCGGCTCCAAAGGTATAGGGATCGTTCACGGCATTGACCGCCACGAGCACCGTCGCGTCGTCGCAGGCGCGCTCGAACAGTAGCTGCTTGTTCTGGATCGCCACGTTACGGTACGCGCCGTAGTTGAGAGCACAGGCCGCCGCGTCGTCGGCCGAGCGCAGGCGTGCAAGCTGCTTGATGAAGGCCGTCAGCTCGTTGGGCGCAGGCTCATCGAGCGCAGGCCGCAGCGCCCAGTCGCCATCGGGGCCGCCCTTTTCGCCGGCGATTCCCCACTCGCTGCCATAGTAGACACACGGGATGCCCGGCATACCAAAGAGCATGCCATACGCGGGACGCAGGCAGGACTTGTCGGTGAGGATACTCGCCAGACGCGGCACATCGTGGTTGTCGACAAACGACAACAGGTGCTTGCCGCGGTAGATGCACCACGGATCGCCGCCAAACTGGCGGTGCAGCGAGTGGGCGATCTCGAACATGTTGACCGAATTAAAGCTGGAATACAGGCCCTTGTAGCACTCGTAGTTGGTGCAGGAGTCGAGCATCTCATCGTTGACAATCTGGTTGTAGTCGCCGTGGAGCGTTTCGCCGATCAGCACAAAGTCGGGCTTAAGCTCGCGGGTAAAGGAGTGTAGGCGGCGCATAAAATCGCGATCGAGCATATAGGCGACGTCCAGGCGCAGGCCGTCGACGCCAAAGACGTCGGCCCAACGGCACACGGACTCGAGCAGGTAATCGACCACGGCGGGGTTTTGCAGGTTGAGCTTCACGAGCTCAAAATGGCCTTCCCAGCCCTCGTACCAAAAGCCATCGCCATAGCAGGAGTCGCCGTCAAAGCTGATGTGGAACCAATCCTTGTAGGGCGAGTCCCACTTGCGCTCCTGCACATCGCGGAAGGCCCAGAAGCCACGGCCCACATGGTTGAAGACCGCATCGAGCACCACGCGGATGCCATGGGCGTGCAGCGTCTCGCATACGGCGGCAAAATCGGCATCCCCGCCCAGGCGGCGGTCGATATGGCGCAGACTGCGCGTGTCGTAACCGTGGCTGTCGGATTCGAGCGGCGGGTTGATGAGCACAGCACCGATGCCGAGCTCTTGCAGGTAGTCGGCCCATTGGGCAATCTTCATGATGGGCGCATCGGGGTTGGGCGCGGCGTTGGCAGCCTGGGCGAGCTCATCCTCGGCAACGGGGGCGGCGTTTTCACGCGGAGCTCCGCAAAAGCCCAGCGGATAGATCTGGTAGAACGTCGTCTCGTATGCCCACATAGCAACCTCCCGGTAAGCTCAACACAACGACATCCATTGTATGCCCAGCAGGGTAGCTATTTTGGGATGGGGCTCTTTTAGCTACCCCAGCCCCTTTCTAAGTTGCGGTGAAATACGGACTGTTTGCCGGGTTTATTGGACCCAGCAGTCCGTATTCCACCGCAACTGATGAGGGGACGTGATTAGGCGACGAGCTTTGCGCGGCGTATGGCCGGAAATAGCACCGTGATGGCGAGGATGACGCCCACGACGGTAATCGCCCCGCCCACGAAGCCAATCCAAGCGATACCGGGACCCGAAACCACGGCGCCACCGATTGCGGTGCCCGTGCCGATACCCAGATTGAACAGGCCCGAGAAGATCGACATGGCGACGGCCGACGAATCCGCCGGCGTGTACTTGATGAGCTCGGCCTGAAACGCCACGTTAAAGGCCGTGGCGCAGCAACCCCACAGCGCGCAGACGGCAAGCACCGCCGCGAGCGACGATGCGGCCGGACCCATGAGCAGCAGGGCCACCGGCACGCCGGAGAGCGTGATAGCCAAGAACGGGAACCGGTGCCCGTCGAACAGGCGGCCGAACAGCCAGCTTCCGAGCAGACCAGAGCAGCCGAACGCCGTCAGCGTCATGGTAATAGCGCTTGCGTCGACGTGCGCGACCTGTGCCAGGAACGGCTCGATATAGCTGTAACCCGCATAATAGCCGGTTGCCATGAACACCGTGACCGCATAAAGCGCGATGAGGAACGGGTTCTTGAGCAGCTCGGGCAGTTGCTTAAGCGTAAAGCGCTCGCCCGCCGGCATGGCCGGGAACACGGCGGCCTGGTACACCACCGCAGCGGCAGAAAGGGCCCCGACCACGGCAAACGTCATGCGCCAGCCCACGGCCAGGCCAATGGCGCGACCGAGGGGCAGGCCAAAGATCTGCGCGATGGACGAGCCCGTAGCGATCATGCTGATGGCGAGCGCGCCGTGACGAGTGTCGACCAGGCGCGAGGCCATAATCGAGGCGACCGACCAGAACACGGCATGTGCGCAAGCGACCACCAGGCGCGCGCAGACCAGGATGGGATATGTCGGTGCCACAGCGGACAGGAACTGGCCCAGCGAGAACACGGCAAGCACGCCCAGCAGCATTCGCTTGAACTCAAAGCGCGATGCGAACACCATGAGCGGCAGCGACAGCAGCATGACGCCCCAGGCGTAGACCGAAATCATGATGCCTGCCTGGGCCTCGGTGAGCGAGAACGACGCGGCGATGTCGGTCAGCAGGCCGATGGGCATGAACTCCGACGTGTTGAACACGAACGCGCAGCAGGTGAGCCCGATGAGCGGGAGCCACTGCTTAAGCGTGATGCCGTCTTGCCTTGCCTGACTCATATATAACGTCTCCAATCATTTTGAGCGGAGGCGATTATATAGCAACGGCCCCGCATCCGTCAGCAACAGATGCGGGGCCGAAAACAATTCGGTACATAGAGGTTGCGCCGTCAATAAATAACTAAGCCAGCCCCAGCAATATGCCCGCCGAATGCACGACAAACGCCGCGATCCAGGCGACCGTCACCTGAAACGCGAATACAGCCACGGCATAGCGCGCGCCCAACTCGCTCTTGACGGCGCCGATTGCCGCCACACAGGGCGGGTACAGCAGCGTAAAGACCAAAAACACGTAGGCGGTAAACGGCGAGAACATCGTCGACAGCGCCGCAGGCGAGGTTGCGCCCAAAAGCACCGTGAGTGTCGATATGACGCTCTCCTTGGCAATAAGTCCGGTGACGAGCGCCGTCGAGGCGCGCCAGTCACCAAATCCGAGCGGCGCTAGCACCGGCGCGATAATGCTGCCGAGGCTCGCAAGCAGACTCTGCGACTGATCGGCGACCACATTAAAGCGGATATCGAACGTCTGCAGGAACCAGATGACCACCGTAGCGGCAAAGATAATGGTAAAGGCCTTGGTAATAAAGTCCTTGGCCTTATCCCATGCTAGCATCACCGTCGTCTTGACGCTCGGCAGGCGGTAGTTGGGAAGCTCCATGATAAACGGCACCGGGTCGCCCTTAAATGCCGTGCGGTTGAGCACCAAAGCCGCGATGCAACCGACCGCGATGCCAATCAGATAGAGCGAGACCATGGCGGGAACCGTCGCCTGCGGGAAAAACGCCCCGCACAGCAGGCCGTAGACCGGTAACTTAGCCGAGCAGCTCATGAACGGCGTGAGCATGACCGTCATCTTGCGGTCGTGCTCGGATGGGAGCGTACGGGTTGACATGATAGCCGGCACGGTGCAGCCAAAACCGACGAGCATGGGCACAAAGCTGCGGCCCGACAGGCCAAAGCGACGCAGCACCTTATCCATGACAAAGGCCACGCGCGCCATGTATCCGGAGTCTTCCAGAATGGAGAGGAACAAGAAGAGCACGACGATAATCGGCAGGAAGGTCAGCACGCTGCCCACGCCCGTAAGCACGCCGTCGACAGCCAGCGAGCGCACCACGTCGTTGGTGCCGAACGCCTTGAGGCCCGCATCGGCCGAGGCGATGACGGCAGCGATGCCGTCCTCCATGAGTCCCTGCAACGCCGCGCCGATCACGCCAAACGTCAGCCAAAAGACGAGGCCCATGATCACCAGGAACGCCGGAATGGCTGTGTAACGACCTGTCAGGATGCGGTCGATCTTGACGGAGCGCACGTGCTCGCGGCTCTCGTGCGGCTTGACGACGCAACGCCCACACACGTCGCCGATAAAGCTAAAGCGCATATCGGCCAGCGCGGACAGGCGGTCGGTGCCGGCTTCGCCCTCCATCTGGGTAATGATGTGCTCGATGGCGTCGAGCTCGTTGCGATCCAGGTGAAGCGCCTCGGTCACCAGCTCGTCGCCCTCAACCAGCTTGGTCGCCGCAAAACGCACGGGAATGTGCGCCGTCGCGGCATGGTCCTCGATAAGGTTGGCGATGCCGTGGATGCAGCGATGCAGTGCGCCGCCGTCTGGGCCATCAGGTGCGCAGAAGTCCAGGCGGCCGGGACGCTCGCGGAACCGCGCCACGTGCAAGGCATGGTCCACCAACTCGCCGATGCCCTCGTTACGCGCGGCGCTAATGGGGACGACCGGCACGCCCAACAGACTCTCGAGCAGGTTGACGTCAATGGCGCCGCCGTTGGTCGTCACCTCGTCCATCATGTTGAGCGCGATGACCATGGGGCGGTCGAGCTCCATAAGCTGCAGCGTCAGGTACAGGTTACGCTCAATGTTGGTGGCGTCGATGATGTCGATGATGGCGTCCGGGCGCTCGTCGAGGATGAACTGACGGCTCACGACCTCTTCGCCTGTGTACGGCGACAGGGAGTAAATACCGGGCAGGTCGGTAACGCTCGTCTCAGGGTGGTTACGGATGGTGCCGTCCTTGCGGTCGACCGTCACGCCGGGAAAGTTGCCGACGTGCTGGTTGGAGCCCGTAAGCTGGTTGAACAGGGTGGTCTTGCCGCAGTTTTGGTTGCCGGCGAGGGCAAAATGCAGGGGCGCACCCTCGGGCACGGCCGTCTTGGCAGCACGGGGTGAATACGTCCCCTCGCCGAGTGCCGGGTGCTCCGTCGTGCCGATTGCGGCGTTAGCGCGCGGACCCGTATCTGTGTCGTGCACATCCACGAGCTCAATGCGTGCGGCATCGTCCTTGCGCAGCGTCAACTCGTAGCCGCGTAGGCGAATCTCGAGCGGGTCGCCCATGGGGGCATACTTCATCATGGTGACTTCGGTGCCCGGCGTTAGGCCCATGTCCAAAATATGCTGACGAAGTGCCTGGTCGTCGGATGTCACCGATGCGACAACGGCGTCCTTTCCAATCTCGAGTGTATCGAGCTTCACGCGCTCATCCTTTCGTTAGACGCGGTTAACCGTTTACCGTGGCTAACCAACTCGTAACGACAAATGATAGCGTTCTGAACTATTTTATAAAGTCAAATACCGATGTTTACCTGCGCAAACTTTATGCGGTGCGCCCCGAAAGCTCTTTGCGCATACCGCTCAGCGAGATCGAAACGGAACCCGACCGCGCGGTAGCAGTGAGTCGATCACCCTCGACTGACCCCGTGCATGTAAAGGGCGCCTTGCCCATCAAGACGTGGGAGATAGTACCCGAGAGTTCAAAGAAATCGCCCTCAGCGCGGGCACTCGAGAGAGCGATATTGAGACCCCTGACGTTTAGTACTGCCCTGAGCACGCCGTTCACCCCATGTGAAAACGTCACCTCGCCGCGTTTACTCCCCACCAGCGTCTGGGCCGAAACCACATACGTACCCTCAAGCATGGCTCCTCCTCTAAGCAGACTTTTTGAAACGGGCAAGTAGTCTACTTTTACATATGGCGCTCCAGAAAGCGGAAGGCTAGGTGAATCCAAGGGCGGACCGCCACCTGCTTGTCCTCGTTGTCGACCGCGGTGTTGGCGTTGCCGAGCGAAAGACCGTGACCGCCCTGGTCAAAGACGTGCATCTCGCATGCAACACCCTCCTCGGCCATGCGCTGCGCAAACGGATAGACCTGCGCGATCGGCGCCGTCTTGTCGTCGGACACGCCCCACACAAAAGTCGGCGGCATCTGGCGCGAAACATGCGTGGTGGGGCAGATGTCGGCCAGATGCTCGTCAGTTGCCTCGCCGCCCGTCACCATCGACAGGTAGTCGTTGAGCAAATCGCGCCCCGTCTTGCCGCCCGTCTTGGGCACGCGCAAGTCAATGCGCGGATCGCGCGTCTGCATGTCGCGCACATAGGCAAAGTCGAGCAATGGATAGCCCAGCACCACGGCATCGGGACGAATGTCGTCCGGACGCGCCCCGGCAAGTGCCGCGAAGGGGCCGGTCTTCCACTGTGTTGCCAGCGAGGCGCAAATCATGCCGCCCGCCGAGAATCCCACGACGCACACGCGCTTAGGATCGACATGCCACTCGTCGGCGTTGGCGCGCACCGTGGCGACCATCTTGGCAAGATCTGCCTGGGGGTGCGGAAAGCTCACGTCACCCGTAGAACTCGTGACATAGTTGAGCACAAAGGCCTGGTAGCCGTGATCCAAAAACGCAAACGCCACCGGGTCCTGCTCGTGCGGAGCGATATGCGTAAACCCGCCTCCGCCGCAGATGATCACCGCGGGGCGGCGGCCATTGGGCTTGTCGGGCAGCGGCTCGGCACCCAAATACGTAAACGTCGCCGGATAATCCTCGGTCGGCTCCTCGCCCCACAGCGCATGGTTCTCGACAATCATATGTGCTCCCTTCGCGCAAATTATGCGCCCTTGTTTTTCGCCTTCAAGCGTACCCCACTTGAACCCGTGGCGCAGAAACACACCAGCAATAAGTTTCCCTCCAACTGATATATCACATAATCCCAGCTCAGAGGTATCGCTGAGCAGCGTAGAATAGGGGCGTTGACCAAGCCGCGAAACACATATGAAACGTTTCCGGCAAACCATACGCGCGATATGCGCCTATTTAAGTTGGAGGCAACTATGGGTCTGCTCGATTCGCTTAAGTCCACCTTCACCTCGACCGGCGAGGCGTCCGTTCCGCCCGCAGCAAGCTTCGCTACCCGCGAAGGCGTCATCTACGCCCCCGTCAACGGCGTGCTCGTCAACCTGGACGAGGTTCCCGACGAGACGATCGCCTCGGGCATGCTTGGCCAGGGCTATGGCATCGAGCCCATTACCGGCACCATCTATGCGCCCGCCAACGGCCGCATCGGTGCCACCACTGTCACCAACCACTCCATTGGCATGATCACCGAGGACGGTCTTCGCGTGTTCATCCATGTTGGCCTGGGCACCGTGGAAATGAACGGCAAGGGTTTTGCCCGCTTTGTCGAGATGGGCGACACGGTCAAGGCAGGCCAGCCGCTCATCAGCTTCGACCGCGAGGCCATTAAGGCCGCTGGTCACGAGGACATCGTGACCGTCATCGTCTCCGAGCTCGATCGCCTTAAGAGCATCGACCATGTCGGCGAGTCTGGAACGCTTATCGGCGGCAACCCGCTCGTCAAGCTTGGCGACCCGCTGCTGGTAGCCAAGACCAAGTAGCCAGGCCCCGCGCCACACAGCCAAAAGGCACCTCGTCGAGCGCCCGCGACCATCTGGCCGCGGGCACTTTTCGTTTGAAAAACCATCCCGCCAATGCCTTATCTGTATAGCCCAAATGAGCCGAGCTGCTAGAATATCGAACTGTATGGATAACTATCATTCAACCGTTATGGGAGGATACGTGAACCGCACCAAAATCGCGCAGCTCTATGCCGATGCCGAGTCGCTCGGCGGCCAGACCGTCACCGTCGCCGGCTGGGTCAAGTCCGTCCGCGACATGAAGAACTTTGGCTTTGTTACGCTCAACGACGGCAGCTGCTTCCGCGACCTGCAGGTCGTCATGAACCGCGAGGCACTCGACAACTACGACGAGATCGCCCATCAAAACGTCTCGGCCGCACTCATTTGCACCGGCACCGTCAAGCTGACCCCCGATGCGCCCCAGCCTTTCGAGCTTTCTGCCACCTCCATCGAGGTCGAGGGCACGAGCGCCCCGGATTACCCGCTGCAGAAGAAGCGCGCAACCGTCGAGTTCCTGCGCACCCAGCAGCACCTGCGCCCGCGCACCAACCTGTTCCGCGCCGTGTTCCGCATCCGCTCTGTCGCGGCTGCCGCCATCCACCGCTTCTTCCAGGAGCAGGGCTTTGTCTACGTCAACACCCCCATCATCACCACGAGTGACTGCGAGGGCGCCGGCGAGATGTTCCGCGTGACCACGCTCGACCCCAAAAATCCGCCCCTCACCGAGTCCGGCGAGGTCGACTGGAGCCAGGACTTCTTTGGCAAGCATGCAAGCCTTACCGTGTCCGGCCAGCTCAATGCCGAGAACTTTGCCATGGCCTTTGGCGACGTGTACACCTTTGGCCCCACCTTCCGCGCCGAAAACTCCAACACCACGCGCCACGCCGCCGAGTTTTGGATGATCGAGCCCGAGATGGCCTTTGCCGACCTGAACGACTACATGGATAACGCCGAGGCCATGCTCAAGTACGTCCTTAAGGACGTTATGGCCACCTGCCCCGACGAGCTCAATATGCTCAACAAGTTTGTGGACAAGGGCCTGATCGAGCGCCTGGACCATGTGGCAAACTCCGACTTTGCCCGCGTTACCTACACCGAGGCTGTCGAAATCCTGGAGCAGGCAGTCGCTGCTGGCCACCAGTTTGATTACCCCGTCAGCTGGGGCATCGACCTGCAGACCGAGCACGAGCGCTTCCTGACCGAGGAGCACTTTAAGCGACCGACTTTTGTGACCGACTACCCGGCCGAGATCAAGGCGTTCTACATGCGCATGAACGAGGACGGCAAGACCGTCGCCGCCGCCGACTGCCTGGTGCCGGGCATCGGCGAGATTATCGGCGGCTCCCAGCGCGAGGAGCGCCTGGATCTGCTCGAGGCCCGCATCAAGGATCTGGGTATGAATCCCGAGCAGTACAAGTACTACCTTGACCTGCGCCGCTACGGTTCCTGCAAGCACGCCGGCTACGGTCTGGGCTTCGAGCGCTTGGTGATGTACCTCACCGGCGTGGGCAACATCCGCGACGTCCTGCCGCACCCGCGCACCGTGGGCAACGCCGACTTCTAATCGCCACAGCGCCACCAAACGCGTTCCAGCGCATCACGCCAGCGCCTCTCGGCAAGCCGAGGGGCGCTTTTTTCAACAGCATCCGTCAAGCTTTTGGCAAGTTTTTGGTCAGTTGGGCAGGGCTGTTGAAAACTCGACCCGCCGCTTGCCGACGGCCACCGACCGCCCAGAGTGCTCTGCGCCCCTGAGAAAGCCCCGCGTCCTAGGCTCCATACCGTCGCCACCCAAAACGGAAAGGACGTGGGCGCCATGACCGAAACCGCTGTTGAAACTTACGAGACCACGACGAGGGGCGCCGCCTCGATGGCAGCCTATCGCGCCGTTCGCATCCTGCAACTATTAAGCGAAAACACCGGCGAGGACAAGGCCATGCTTTCCGATGAGTTGATCCGGCGCCTCGCCCATCCCGACGACCCCGCCCGCATGCCCATCTCGGCGGCGCGGCGCAGCATCTACACCGCCATCTCCGCACTTCGCCATGCCGGATACGAAATTGAGTACAAGCGCGGCGTGGGCTATCGACTCTTGACCCGTCCGCTCACCGACGAAGAGATCATCCGGCTCCACGGCATGGTCATGCGCAACCGCTCCACGCCCATCGCCATTCGAAAGAGCATGGCGCAGCACCTGGTCGCCATGGCGAGTGCCGACGTTCGCGGCTACCTCGATGCACCCGAGCCTGCTCCAAGCGCAGGCGACAAATCCACCAAGGCCACACGCACGCCCGTCAAGCGCATCGATGCCTGCGAGCTCATCGAGCAGGCCATCGACCACGGAACCACGGTGAGTTTTGATATTTCGAGTGGCACGGCACGCGGAGAGGTCGAAGTGGCACGGATGACACTCCGGCCCTTTGCCATCAAGCAACGAGACGGCATCTCGTATTTGCTGGGAACGGTCTATGACGCGCGAGGCGGCGATGACACGTTGCGTACCGTAGAGATCGGCCGCATGAGAAACGTCACCACACGTCTCCTCGACGGCAAGAAGCTCTTCGCCGCCCTGGACGAGGACGATGCCTCCTCCGCCGCATAAGACCCTCCGCCGCCCATTCGACTACCCGTACCGCCCATCCGATTCTGTATTAAAAAACCCGCCAGGCTGTTGTAAAAATGGACATCAGCGCTACTATAGTTCCACTTGCACTTTGTCCCAGTGCAGTGTTTCCAGCCATTTTTATACTGGGGGTAATGATATGAAGGACATCACCATCAGCCGCAGGAGCCTTCTGGTCTCCGCCGGTCTGCTCGCGCTCGCCCCGCTCGCCGGATGCGGCGGCAACTCTGGTTCCGGCTCTGCTGCCGCCGGTTCCGACTACACCATCGGCGTTCTGCAACTCACCGAGCACTCCGCACTCGATGCCGCCAACGACGGCTTTGTCAAGGCCATCAAGGAGAGCGGCCTTAAGGTCAAGATCGACCAGAAGAACGCCCAGAACGACCAGTCCACGTGTAAGTCCATCGCCGACAAGTTCGTGGGCGATGGCGTCGACCTGATCTATGCCATCGCTACGCCCGCCGCGCAGGCTGCCGCCGGCGCCACCGCTGATATCCCCATCGTGGGCTGTGCCATCACCGACTACGCCGCCTCCGGCCTGGTCCAGGACAACGACAAGCCCGGCACCAACGTCACGGGTGCTTCCGACCTCACCCCGGTCGCCGAGCAGCTCGAGATGATGCAGAAGGTCCTGCCCGACGTTAAAAAGGTCGGCCTGCTCTACTGCACCGCCGAGTCCAACTCCGACGTCCAGATCAAGGCCGCCAAGAAGGAGCTCGACAAGCTGGGCCTCGAGTACACTAACTTCACCGTCTCGAGCTCCAACGAGATTCAGTCCGTCGTCGAGTCTGCCGTGGGCAAGGTCGACGCGCTGTACTCCCCCACTGACAACACCATCGCCGCGGGCGCTTCGCAGGTCGGCCAGATCTGCAAGGAGAATAAGCTCCCCTTCGTGACCGGCGAGGAGGGCATGTGCATGGCCGGCGGCCTGTTCACCCTCTCCATCAACTATAAGGACCTGGGCTACGCTGCGGGCGAGATGGCCGTTAAGATCCTGAAGGGCGAGGCCAAGCCCGAGGATATGCCGATCAAGCATCTCTCGAGCAAGGACCTGGTCGTCGTCAAGAACGACGAGATGGCCGAGGCGCTGGGCATCGACCTTTCCGCTCTGGACGAGTAGCGCCATGCGCGGTAACGCGTCTAGGGCCCGCACGCGCGCCACAGCCGCGTTATTCAATATCTGAGTCCTTGGGGCGAACGCTAAAGACCGGCGTTCGCCCTGCTTGTTTCGGATGAGACAAAACATCCGTCCGCAGCTCTTTTATGCATTGGTACCGCTATTATGGAAAATCACGTGTCCACCCTATCCTAGGAGGTATGAAGCATGCTCATTGCATTGCAGGGCGCCGTTTCGCAGGGCGTCCTCTGGGGCATTATGGTGCTTGGCGTGTTTATCACGTTCCGCCTGCTCGACATCCCCGATATGACCTGCGACGGCAGCTTTGCCCTCGGCGGCTGTGTCTGCGCCGTGCTCATCGTCAACAATAACGTCGACCCCTTGCTCGCCGTGCTTGCCGGCATGTGTGCCGGTGCCATCGCGGGCGCCGTCACGGGCATCCTGACCACCGTCTTTGAGATCCCCGCGATCCTTGCCGGAATCCTTACGCAGATCAGCCTGTGGTCCATCAACCTGCGCATCATGGGCAAGTCCAACACGCCCATCCTCGCCAAGGGCACCATCTTCTCGTCCGTCAGCAACATGACCGGCCTGCCGCAGTCCACCGTTGCCATTATCTTGGGCATTGCACTGGCCGTGGCCATCGTCGCCATCCTGTACTGGTTCTTTGGTACCGAGATCGGCTCCGCACTGCGCGCCACCGGCAACAACGAGTACATGATCCGCGCCCTGGGCGTCAACACCAACACCACCAAAATGATCGCCCTCGTGCTCTCCAACGCCCTCATCGGCCTCTCTGGAGCGCTTATCTGCCAAAGCCAAAAGTATGCCGACATTGGCATGGGTACCGGCGCCATCGTTATCGGTCTTGCCGCCATCGTCATCGGCGAGGTGCTCGGCCGCCTGCTGCCCGGCGGTCTCACGCAGTTCTCCGTCCGTCTGGCCTCCGCTGTCTTTGGCTCCGTGGTCTACTTCCTCATCCGCGCCATCGTGCTGCAGCTGGGCATGGATGCCAACGACATGAAACTGCTCTCCGCCGTGATCGTCGCCGTGGCCCTGTGCGTGCCCGTGGTTTGGGAGCGCTACAAGCTCCGCAGCTCCTACACGAGGGGAGATGAGGCAGATGCTTAAGCTTTCGCACGTCAAGAAGACCTTTAACAAGGGTACCGTCACCGAGAAGCGCGCGCTCACCGGCGTCGACCTCACCCTCAACGACGGCGACTTTGTAACCGTGATCGGTGGCAACGGCGCCGGCAAGTCCACGCTGCTCAACATGATCGCCGGCGTGTACCCGCTCGATTCGGGCGTTATTGAGCTCGACGGCAACGACATCTCGCGCCTGAGCGAGTCGCAGCGCGCCAAGTACCTGGGCCGCGTGTTCCAGGACCCCATGCGCGGCACCGCAGCCGACATGCAGATTGCCGAGAATCTGGCCCTCGCCAAGCGTCGCGGCCAGCGCCGCGGTCTTTCGTGGGGCGTCACCAAAGCCGAGAAGGACGAGTACGTTGAGCTGCTCAAGCGTCTGGACCTTGGTCTGGACACGCGCCTCAACGCCAAGGTCGGCTTGCTCTCGGGCGGCCAGCGCCAGGCACTCACTCTGCTGATGGCCACGCTCACCAAGCCGCGCCTGCTGCTGCTCGACGAGCACACCGCCGCACTCGACCCCAAGACGGCCTCCAAGGTGCTCAACCTCACCGAGGAAATCGTCGACGAGAACCACCTGACCACGCTCATGGTCACGCATAACATGAACGACGCCATCCGTCTGGGCAACCGCCTGATCATGATGCACGAGGGTCACGTGATCTACGACGTGTCCGGCGACGAGAAGAAGTCGCTCACCGTGGCCGACCTGCTGCAGAAGTTCGAGGAGGTCTCGGGCGGCGAGCTCGCCAACGACCGCATGCTGCTGAGCTAAACCTACCAAAAAAGGGACAGGTTTATTTTGGCAGGTTTTATCTGCGCAAACGTCAAGACCGCCGCAAAGGGGCAAGCACCTTTGCGGCGGTTTTCGCATATCATGTCGATATTGGCGATATTCAACCAGGCATTCTGGTAAAGGACTAAGGAAGCCGCTATGAAAAGATTCCTCCCCCGCGCCGCATTAACCGCCGCGCTCCTCGCCGGCGCGCTCGTCGGCGCTCCCAGCTTCGCTTTCGCGGGCAGTCTACCCGGGGTCATCAACGGCGACGTAACCGTCATGCACACCAACGATATCCACGGCAGCTACAAGTACAGCTACAACGCAAGCAAGGGCACCGGCACCGTCGGCTTTGACGGACTGGCGGTCCTCTATAGCGCCCAGAACAGTGCCGCCGATTTTCTGCTCGATGCGGGCGACACCTTCCACGGGCAGTCCTTCGCCACGATGAGCGAGGGCAAGAGCATCGCCGAGCTCATGGACACCTTCTATGCAGACGGCTATGACGCGACCACACCCGGCAATCACGACTGGAGCTACGGCGCGGACAAGCTTCGCACCATGACCGGCTACAGCACCACCGGCACGCCCTTCGCCATGCTCTGCGCGAACGCGAAGTCTACGAGCGGCGTATGGAGCTCGAGCATCACGAAGACGCTCAACCGTACTTGGAAGGACGGCGAGGACAGTTCCACGTTTAACTACAAGATTAAGGTCGGCGTCATCGGAGCCATGGATGAGTCGCTAGGTTCCTCGCTGCGCGCGGACCTGGTCGCGGGCACCAGCTTCTCGAGTGCCGCGAACGCCATCAATACCGAGGCAGAGCAGCTGCGCAAGGAGGGCTGCGATGTTGTTGTGTGTATCGCGCACACGCTCGACGCCAAGACCTTTGCCACACAACTCGCCGGCGTCGATGCCCTTATCGCAGGCCACGAGCACATCAACCTTAACGAAAAGGTGACGGGAGCCGACGGCAAGACGATCCACGTTGTCGAGGCAGGCAGCGCCTTTGCCGAGGTGGGGCTGCTTTCCATTCCGTACAGGTACGACACGAATGGCACCGAGACGACCAACGATGACACGGTCACGGTCCCTGCAGACGGCAGCGACGAGAGGCTCTACACCGCCAAGAACGTCAACGACCTTTTGGCAGACCCCGACAAGGGCTCCGACTACCAAAGCCGCCTTGAAGACGTCCGCAACAAGATCAAGCCGCTCGACGAGGCCTTTGAAAACGAATCGAACAAGGTGCTCGGCACATCCGCCACCAACTATTTCTACGGCGAGGACGCCGCAGGCACGCATGGTTGGGAAATGGTGCGCACCACCGATTTCCGCCCCAGCAAGGAGGGCGACACCACCAAGGCCCAGACCATCGGCCACGTGATTTGCGGCTCCTATCTTGCCCTGACGGGCGCGGACCTCGCTATCGAAAACGCTGGCGGCATCCGCGGCGGCATCGCGGCGGGCAACGTGACCGCCGGCAACGTCATCGCCATCTCGCCCTACGGCAACACCGTGGAAACCTGGACCATGACCGGCGCGGACTTCCTCGCAGCACTCGAGCACTCGCTGCAAATCAGCGACGAGTGCAATCACAGCTACGAGCTTCAGCAAGCCTACGTGGCAGCCGGCCATACCGAGCAGGAGGCGCAAGACAAGTACAAGTGGCGCGATGACTCTGGCAGCGTTCTCTCCTTTGGCGGCATCAACGTGACGATTGATTGGACGCAGCCCGAAGGCAAGCGCATTGTGAGTGCCACACTCACCAAGGACGGCAGTACGCTCGACCCCGCCAAGACCTATACCGTCGCCACCAACAACTACATCATTACCAACACGACTGACTTCCCCACCTTTGCACACGCCACCAAGTACACCGAGTGGGGCACGTGCGAGGCGGCGCTGAGGGCGCTAATTGGGCAGAACGGCTGGGAGAGCAAGATGGCCGGGCTCGCCGGCACCATCGGCTTCGGCTCCGCAGCCGTGGACCCCACGCCCACACCGGCCCCGACGCCTAAGCCCTCGCCTAAGACGGACACGACGACCACGAAGGTCATCACCAAGAAGACGACCGGTAAGCTCGCCGCAACGGGAGACCGCACGCTGGCAGTAGTTGGCGCGTGCCTTATCGGCGGCATCATCGTCATCATGCTCGGTATTATCTGGAAGCGTCGACGCTAAGCTACACCGCCGGGCCTTACCGCCCCGCCGCGTAAACCTTATATCGAGCACAGAAGCCCGTCCGAATTTGATCGGACGGGCTTCTTGGTGGGTATCATGGTTGAACGATCATTAGGAGGTTTTCCCTACATGGAATTGTTTGAGCCGATTCTTCATTTCTTTGAGCAACGGTGGGTCCACAACATCATCTGGGCCGTCATCTTGGCGATAGGCACCGCCGTCGCCGCCAAGGTCGTATCCAAGACCCTGAACCATCTGCTTAACCGAGACGATAACCCGCTTCCGGCATCGAGTATCTTCATCAACATCGCGCGCGCCGTCATCTGGATGATTGGCGGCAGCTTTATCCTCGACAACTGTTTTGGCATTAACGCAAACGCGCTCGTCGCCGCTCTTGGCGTCGGCGGCATCGCCATCTCGCTCGGCTTTCAGGACACGCTGTCAAACCTTATCGGCGGCATGCAGGTGACGTTTATGGGCATCATCAAGCCCGGCGACAATATCGAGGTCGGCGGTGTGTCGGGCGTGGTCCAAGACATCACTTGGCGCCACACAACGATTGAGGATGCCTGTGGACAGACCATCATTGTGCCCAATTCCAACATCTCCAAGAACACGCTCGTGCATTTGATGCCCTTTGGGCGCGTGGCCGTGCCCGTTGCCGTAAAGGACACGTCTAAGTGGGCTTCCCTTGACGTGCTGGCAGACGAGCTCACGAGCGCAACCAAAACGGCCGTCTCGCCCATCTCGGGCTTTGACAAGGAGCCCTACGTACTCTTTAGCGAAATCGGCGACTTTGGCATCAAAGGAAAGATCATCTTTATCGTCAGCGACGACAGCACTACTTTCACGGCAGCCGACGCCTGCATCCGCGCCATCGCCCCCATCATCGCCTAAACCACCGCAAAGGGACAGGCATCTTTGTAGTGGTTTTCATTCGTGGTACCATGGTTCATATCGTTGTTTAAACGACTAAGGGAGCAACATCATGGAAGAGGCCTATCGTCAAGCACGCAAGCGCGGCGAGCAAGGACGTCGACGCGCCATTAGCCAAAGCGAGCATCCATACCTTACAGACCTCGATAGCTTGGTTGCTCAGCTCCCCTTAGGTCAGCGAGTGAGCGTCGGCCTGCGGGATATTCCGCTCGAAATGGTCGTCGGCACGGTCACCAAAGGCCGTCAGTCCGCCTTTTCATGCAACTTTATGCCCCTGCTGCCGTTTAACACCGAGTTCGCCCGCAAGTGGTCCAACCTCTACGACATCCAGGTAACCGAGGGCTATCGCGACCCCATCATCGTCACCGAGTTCATGCACCGGTTTTACGTCCAAGAGGGCAATAAGCGCGTCAGCGTCCTCAAATTCCTAGACGCTCCAACAGTCTCGGCCAAGGTCACCCGTCTCTATCCCGGTAAATGGGATTCTGTCGAGAGCCGCCTCTACGGCGAGTTCTGCGCGTTTTGGTACGTCTGCCCCCTATACGAGATCGAGTTCTCGCGCGAGGGAAGCTACGAGACGCTCGCTAAGATGCTTGGCCAAAACCTGACCGACAAGTGGCCGCAGAAGAAGGTCGACTACCTGCGCCACACCTTCCTGCTCTTTAAGCGCGCCTACTTACGCGCTGGCGGCGACCACCTAGACATTACGCCTGCCGACGCCATGCTCGTCTACCTCAACGTGTACAACCAGGACCGTCTGCTGGACACGCCGACGGACATCGTCGTCAACCGCCTGTGCAAGATCTGGCGAGAGCTGGTCATTGCAGGCAAAAGCGACGAGGAGAAAGTCGATCTTGTCGAGGCGCCGAGCGTCGATGAGGAAGAGGCTCCCGCCAAGTCCACCTCCGGCGTGCTCAACTTCTTTATGGGCAAGACCGTCTACTCGGCAGCCAACCCCCTGCGTATCGCCTTCATCCACGAATTCCCCTGCGCCACATCGAGCTGGGACAGCCTGCACGACCAGGGGCGCCAGTATCTTGACGAGCACTTTGGCGGCGTCGTGCGCACCGAGGCGTTCGAGGACTGTCACGATCCGGATGTGTTCTATGCCGCCGTGGAGACCGCCGTCAAACACGGGGCCAAGGTAATCTTCTCGACTTCGCACCGTTTGATGGAATACACGCTCAGGGCTGCCGTCGAGTATCCCCAGGTGCGATTCCTCAACTGCTCCATCGGCCTGCCCCATCAAAGCGTCCGCTCATACTTTGGAAAGATGTACGAGGCAAAGTTCCTGCTGGGCGCCCTCGCCGCCAGCATGGCAGATAACCACCGCATCGGTTACCACGCGTCGGTCTTCGCATCGGGCGCGCTCAGCGAGATCAACGCCTTTGCCATCGGCGCCTCGTTGCTCGACCCGCGTGCGCAGGTAATCCTCACCTGGGGCGACGTGCCCGCCGGAGGTCTTGCCGAGGCCATGTGCCGCGAGGGCGTGAGCGTCATGACCGGCGCCGACATGTCCAAGTCGCTGGAAGACCCCACCGCCTACGGGCTCCATCGCCTGGTCGACGGCAAAGTCACCGGAATCGCCATGCCCGTGTGGAACTGGGGCCGTTACTACGAGCTTATCGTTCGCAGCCTGCTGCACGGCACGTGGGACGAGACCAGCGACGACAACCAAGTGCGCGCCGTCAACTACTGGTACGGCATGAGCTCGGGCGTTATCGACATTCGCTACGCCCCGGGCCTGCCCTATCAGACGCGCAAGCTCGTGCAACTGCTCCGCAACGGCATCGTCGAGGGTTCCATCAACCCCTTTGGCGGCGAGCTCCACAGCCAAGACGGCGTAGCGCAGATCGAGGGCTTTCCCCCGCTGCCGAGCACACAGATCGTCGAAATGGATTGGTTGGCTGACAACGTGGTGGGCACCATTCCGCAGCTCGACGATGAGCCGAAAGTCCCTGCCCTATGAAAATCCTTGCCATAGCCGATACCGAAGAACGATGCCTTTGGGAGTGCTTTCGCAAGGAACGCTTTGAGGGAGTCGACCTGATTTTGTCCGCCGGCGATCTGGACCCGGACTATCTTGAGTTTTTGGTTACGGTCATCAACAAGCCGCTCATCTACGTGCGCGGCAATCACGATGATCGCTACGCACGTCATGCACCGGGCGGATGTATCTGCGTGGAAGACAGCGTGTACACGTACCGAGGGATTCGCATTGCGGGCCTTGGCGGGTCCATGCGTTATCGCGACGGCGCCAACATGTACACCGAACGCGAGATGTCCAAGCGCATGCGTAAGCTGTCGCGTAAGGTTAGGATGGTCGGCGGGTGCGACATTCTGCTTACCCATGCACCCGCCGCCGGTATGGGTGATCTGGACGATCTGCCGCATCAAGGGTTTGAGTGCTTTAACACGGCGCTTGAGTCCTGGGGGGCCGACTACATGGTGCATGGGCATGTACACCAAAGCTACGGTTACGATTTTCAGCGCAAGCGGCAGCATGTGTGTGGAACGACGATCATCAACGCCTGTGGCTATACGCAGTTTGAGCTCGACCAGACGCGCTACCCCATCCGTGGCTGGCAGGCAGCCTGGCTCAATTCGCAAACCATGCGCCGCGAGCTCAAACGCCACGATGCCATCGAGTCATCAACAGCCAGAACGCCCTGGTAACCACCTTTAAGGCTTGACGCTACGCCGGCCCCAAGCACCCCATCTCGCCCCTCAAACCGTCGCTCGCGTACCAAACGTACGCGTCGCTCCTCTTTCGGGGCGACCTGGGGCACTTGGAACCGGCTCGCTGCGATGCCATAACATTGACGCCAAAGTGCCAAAACCACCACAAAGGTGCCTGTCCCCTTTGTGGTGGTTTTGACCCGAGATAGCAAGAAACCCGGTCCTGCACAAGGCAGAACCGGGTTTCTTTAGCAATGCTTGCTTTGCTCAGGCAGTAACTAGCAGTTACTCAGCCAGGAAGTCACGCTGGACAGCGGGATCGACCTTGACGCCAGGGCCCATGGTGGAAGACACGGAGATGGACTTGACGTACTTGCCCTTAGCAGAAGAGGGCTTGACGCGCAGGATCTCGGTGTACAGGGCAGCGTAGTTCTCGACGAGCTGCTGCTCAGAGAAGGACTTCTTGCCCAGGGGCACGTGGCAGATGCCGTAGCGGTCGGCGCGGTACTCAACGCGGCCAGCCTTGAGCTCGGAGACCATCTTGGCGACGTCCATGGTCACGGTGCCGAGCTTGGGGTTCGGCATGAGGCCACGGGGACCAAGGATCTTACCGATGCGGCCAACCTTGGCCATCATGTTCGGCGTAGCGATAGCGGCGTCGAAGTTGATCTCACCCTTCTGGATCTGGGCGACGAGCTCGTCGGAACCGATGATGTCGGCGCCGGCAGCCTCGGCCTCGCGGGCCTTCTCACCCTCGGCGAAGACGGCAACACGAACGGTCTTGCCGGTGCCGTGAGGCAGGGAGATGGAACCACGGATGTTCTGGTCAGCCTTACGAGTATCGATGCCCAGACGGAAGTGAGCCTCGACGGTCTCGTCGAACTTGGCGGTGTCGAGCTCCTTGATGAGCTTGGCAGCCTGAAGGGGGGTGTAGAGCGTGGCGCGGTCGATCTTCTCGGCAGCGGCGTTATAGCTCTTACCATGCTTAGCCATGTGCATTACCTCCTGTGGTTAAACGGGCTTATGCCCTCCCACATCGTATCGTGTGCCCTATTGCACACATATAACGGGCGCCCCGGTCGGAGCACCCGTCATTACCTAAAGAAATCGCTACTCAGCGATGGTGACGCCCATGGAACGGGCGGTACCGGCGATGATCTTCTTGGCGGCGTCAATGTCGTTGGCATTGAGGTCCGGCATCTTGATCTCGGCGATCTTGGTGAGCTGCTCCTGGGAGAGCTGACCAACCTTGTCGGCCTGGGGCTTAGCGGAACCAGACTTGAGGTTCAGCTCCTTCTTGATGAGGTGAGCCGCCGGCGGGGTCTTGGTGATGAAGGAGAAGGACTTATCCTCGTAGACAGAGATCTCAACGGGGATGATGTCGCCCTTCTTGTCCTGCGTCTCGGCGTTAAAGGCCTGGCAGAACTGCATGATGTTCACGCCAGCAGCGCCCAGGGCGGGGCCGACGGGAGGAGCGGGGTTAGCTGCACCAGCAGGAATCTGGAGCTTAATGACGTTGGCAACCTTCTTCTCAGCCATGGTCATTCCTTTCGAATCACGAGTGTGAAGTACTTGCTATATCGTAAGCACGCACGTGTTAGAAGCACTCCTGAGATGAGCAGTCACAGAAGAAGCACGCTCGCGCGAACGGACGAAAACTTAAGCGATGACAGCGACCTGGTTAAAGTCGAGCTCGACCGGCGTCTCGCGGCCAAAGATCATCAGCGTGACCTTGAGCTTACCTGCCTCGGTGTTAACCTCGGAGACCTTACCATCAAAGTCGGTAAGCGGGCCATCGGTGACACGGACGGACGTACCGACCTCAATATCAACCGAGGTGCGTTTGGGCGAATCGCCCTTACCGGGACGACGAGTCATCTTATTGTACTCGTCGCGGGAAAGCGGAGCGGGCTTGCCATTGCCGCCCAGGAAACCGGTGACGCCGGGCGTGTTGCGAACACACGTCCAAGCATCATCATCCATCTCCATGCGAACCAGGACATAACCCGGGAAAATCTTGGAATCCTTGGTCTCGCGCTTGCCACCCTCTTTGATCTCAGTGACGCGCTCCATAGGAATCTCGATATCAAAGATACGGTCCTGCATGCCCATGGTCTCGATGCGATGCTCGAGATCGGACTTAACGCGGTTCTCGTATCCAGAGTAAGTGTGAACGACGTACCAACGCTTAGACATGGTTTAGCCCCTCAATCCAGAGAACAGAGCAAGAGCCTCGCCAAAGCCAGCATCGAGCAGAGCGATGACGACGCCGACGACGATCAGAGAAGCGCAAACGACGACCGAGTAGTTCACAAGCTCCTTCTTATCGGGCCACGTGACACGCTTCATCTCGGACTTCACCGAAGCGAAATACTTCTTGGTGCGGGCGAAGAAACCAGGCTTCTCGTTCTTCTTGGACTTCGCAGCCTTCTCGTTCTTCTTGGCAACGGCCTTCTTGGCCTCAACCTTGGAGTTGGCGGCAGCGTTGTTGGCAGGTGCCGGCTGCTGAGCCTTCTTCTTGTTCTTCTTGTTGGCCATTTGGGTTACCTCCGCGCAATGCGCTTATACATGAGTAAACCGTAAGCCCCCAATTGGGAGCTTACGGAATAATGACTGGCACGCCAGGAAGGACTCGAACCCTCAACACTCGGTTTTGGAGACCGATGCTCTACCAATTGAACTACTGGCGTATGTGACTAGAGACTAACGAGTCTCTTTGTGCAGCGTGTGGTGACGGCACCAGGGGCAATACTTCTTGATCTCCATACGATCAGGCATGTTCGACTTGTTCTTGGTGGTCGTATAGTTGCGGCGCTTGCACTCAGTGCACGCAAGAGTAACTAGAGTACGCATTTATCCTGAACCTTTCATTTCCGCCCCGTACGGGCACGAGTTGGTACTTTATCAGCTCTACGTAAGTGCTGTCAATGAAAACCTCGAGTCAATTGGTTCTCGCTGGATCCATTCATATTTGGAACACATCAATGAAGCCAGCGAGATCTAATCGATCCCTCACGCTCGGCTTAAGAGCGAGCGAAGCACAATCGGCAGGGAATAAGCCCCGCGTAGAAAAGAACCCGGCACCCTAATAGTGCCGGGTTCTCTAAGTCAGCTATATCAAAGAGCTAATTTACTCAATGATCGTGGAGACGATGCCCGAACCGACGGTGTGGCCACCCTCGCGGATAGCGAAGCGCAGGCCCTCCTCCATGGCGATCGGGTGAATGAGGTCGCCCTCGATGGTGATGTGGTCACCAGGCATAGCCATCTCGGTGCCCTCGGGGAGCTTGACCGTACCGGTAACATCGGTGGTACGGAAGTAGAACTGAGGACGATAACCATCGAAGAACGGGGTGTGACGGCCGCCCTCCTCCTTGGTCAGAACGTAGATCTCGCCGGTGAACTTGGTGTGCGGGGTAACCGAACCGGGCTTGCAGAGAACCTGGCCGCGCTCGATGTCCTCGCGCTTGATGCCGCGGAGCAGCAGACCGACGTTGTCGCCAGCCTCGCAGAAGTCCATGGACTTACGGAACATCTCGATACCGGTAACGACGGTGTTCTGGGTATCCTTGATGCCGACGATCTCGACGGGCTCGTTGAGCTTGAGCTCACCGCGCTCGACACGGCCGGTAGCAACGGTACCACGGCCGGAGATGGTCATAACGTCCTCAACGGCCATCAGGAACGGGAGGTCGTTGTTACGAGCAGGCGTCGGGATGTACTCGTCGACGGCCTTCATGAGCTCGCGAATGGCGTCCATCCACTTGGCATCGCCCTCGAGAGCGCCCAGAGCGGAACCACGGATGACGGGGATGTCGTCTCCGGGGAAATCGTACTCGGAGAGGAGCTCACGGGTCTCCATCTCGACGAGGTCGATGAGCTCGTCATCGTCGACCATGTCGCACTTGTTCAGGAAGACGACGATGTAGGGAACGCCGACCTGACGGGCGAGCAGGATGTGCTCGCGGGTCTGAGCCATGGGGCCGTCGGTAGCGGCGATGACCAGGATAGCGCCGTCCATCTGAGCAGCACCGGAGATCATGTTCTTGACGTAGTCAGCGTGGCCCGGGCAGTCAACGTGAGCGTAGTGACGGGCAGCAGTCTCGTACTCGACGTGGGAGACGGAGATCGTAATGCCGCGCTCGCGCTCCTCGGGAGCCTTGTCGATGTTCTCGAACGCAGTGAAGTCAGCCTTGCAGCCCTCGGTCTCAGAGAGAACCTTGGTGATGGCGGCGGTCAGCGTGGTCTTGCCGTGGTCGACGTGACCAATGGTGCCGATGTTAACATGCGGCTTAGTGCGCTCAAACTTCTCTTTGGCCATAAAGCCCTCCTCTAAACAGGTCGTCCCCGGACGGGACTTTGCCTTTATACCATAGTGGCCTCTCAACATACTATTGAGAAGCCACCGTGTTACCTATGGTAGCGGTGACTGGATTCGAACCAGTGACGCCACGGGTATGAACCGTGTGCTCTAACCAACTGAGCTACACCGCCGGATGGAGCCTGCAACCAGACTTGAACTGGTGACCTCTTCGTTACCAACGAAGTGCTCTACCGACTGAGCTATACAGGCACTTGACGGGTGGGAGCTATAGGATTCGAACCTATGTAGGCAGAGCCAACGGGTTTACAGCCCGTCCCCATTAACCACTCGGGCAAACTCCCAATCGTTCAAGTATCCGCAGTTCCTTTGGTCTTTTGGACCGCCGCCCCCGCGAACGAAAAAGATAATACGATGCAACCTTGGGGGCTGTCAACGAAAACCTCTAGATACACGGTGCCGGGCGTATCTATATACCTTCGACCTGCGGTTTTGTTGAGTTTGGATATGAAGGACGGTAGATTTGGCTGCGCTGGTGACATTTCCCGAGGGAACACTTTGTCACGGTGGAGTACATCTGCAGCATCGACCTTCGATAACGACCCTCTCGCACTATTACATAGGTCACGATCGGGCTTCCACGACACGATCGAGCGTGGATAATCTCCCACTTTTAGCGCGGCCCTAAGGCCAAAGCGGCAGATTATCCACGCTCATTCTCCAGGCGGGAGAACTAAAGAGCCGCAACTACTCGGGCCAGGCCAAAGTAGACCCATAGAGCGGCTCCCCCTTGGTGCAGGGGTAGCGACTCAAGTAACACGACGATAGCAAGTCGAAGAAATAAGTCATGGCGTATTTCGAATAAACGCCGAGTCGGTCAATTCCGTTTCCTGCATTACCAAGACGATATACACGGTCAAAAGACCTCGATTTGTCATCGTTGCTAAACGCAGTAATTAGAATCTTCCTGCCCGAACGGCACTCAAGATACTCACGCGCCTGTGACACAAATAGCCCGGAGACCGATACGAGAATTATCAATGACTGCGAAGCGTCTCCCATGTTTTTCAATTCCGCGATGTTAGCCCCAGCAACTATGCGAACTATCTTGCCCGCATAAAACATTTCCTGCTGAAATCGTACGAGATTGGCGCTCACATTATTGGTGCACCAGATTTCAACGTTTTTATGGCCATCAATTTCGTCGGCAAGGTGCTTAATAGCGATATCGGATACGCCGCTTTCGACCTCAGCGAACATCTCGATCATGCGAACGTCGAGCTCTGCCCTGTACTCCTCGTAGCCAAATTCCTCCTCTCGATGGCTTAAGTCGCTTGGAAAGACTGATTGAGTAAATGATTCTTTCAAATCGCTAAGAGACTGGTAGCCCAATCGATTGCAGAAACGACGAACAGCGGAACGGGTCACGAATGCATCGCGGGTTATTGCGGCAACATTGATTTCGCTCGAACGCCTAATGTGAGCGATGAGATATCGAGCGATGGCGGCATCGTTTGACCCAAACTCGCTGTTGATGATGGAGCTAATGCGATTGAGCACATCGAAGTCATTGATATTCACGTGATCCCTCTTTCCGCTCTCCTCGATATTATGGTTCATTTATTGAATCAAACAGCTTTGGTCGTTCTCCTATGATTCAAATCAGTTGACGTCATCTTAATCGTAATTCCGTCACACGTATCCACCGTGTTGAATGATGGAAAGGGGATTCATGGGCAACGTGAACAACATGCCGTTTCTCTGGGGTTCCGCCACGGCGTCTTATCAGTGCGAGGGTGCCTGGAACGAAGACGGCAAAGGCCTCGGCGAGTGGGATTTCTTTAACCACACAAGCAATAAGAACATCAACCATGTTGACGGTGATGTATCTTGCGACTTCTACCATCGCTATGAAGAAGATATCCGCATGATGAAAGAAGGCGGACAAAACACCTATCGCTTCTCTCTTTCATGGAGTCGAATCATCCCCACGGGTATCGGCGAAGTGAATGAAGAGGGTATCGATTTTTATAATCGAGTCATTGATTGCTGCCTCGAAAATGGCATAGAGCCCAACGTTACGCTGTTCCATTACGATCTGCCATTCACGCTTGCTTGCAAAGGCGGATGGCTGAACAACGACATGGCAGAGTGGTTCTGCAAATACGCCAAGATTTGCTTTGAGCGCTTTGGAGACCGCGTCAAAATCTGGGCTACCGTTAACGAGCCGCATTTCTACAGCTACTGCGTAAACATGTTGGGCAACTATCCCCCCAATCGATCGCTCGACGTTCAGTCGTACATGCAGTTTCAATACAACCTGATGCGCGCAAGCGCACTCGCAGTCCGAGCATATCGTCAAATGGACTACGACGGCATCATCGGCGCCGTCCACGATGGCGGCGTTGTCGAACTCGACCCGGCAACCGAGCACCCTGATGACGTATTTCGATACGCAGACTTTTTCGCCAATCGCATGATTCTGGCACCAGCGCTTCAGGGTCAACTGCCGTCAGAAATGGACGAAATCCTTGAAAAACTTGGCGTCTCGCTCTATCGATCCCCAAATGACGTAGAAGAATTCAGAGACGGTAAAGTCGATTTTATTGGACTCAACGTGTATTGCCGAGAGTATGTAACCGACTGGCACGGTGGAGAGCTTGCCGTTTCGGCGAACAATAAGGGCGGTTCGAGCAAAAAAGTCGAAGGAAAATGCATTGCGCCCTTGTTTGAAAGCGCCCGCGACAGCAATGTTCCCCGCAATAAATGGGGCCGCGAAATACTCCCAAGTTGCATGTATTCAACCATCATGGATGTCCACGAGCGCTATGACGCGCCCCGCATCTTTATTACGGAAAACGGACATGGCGCCTATGAGCAACCAGACGCAGACGGAATGATCCACGATGATGACCGCATCGAGCTTCTGGGCCAGTTCATCGAGCACATGATGAGGGCTAAGCGCGACGGCGCGCGCGTTGAGGGCTACTACCTCTGGTCGACGATGGATCTGTATAGCTGGATCAACGGCTACGAAAAACGATACGGACTTGTCCATATCGACTTCGAGAACAATCTGGAGCGCACCCCCAAAAAGAGCTGGTATTGGTACCGAGACCTTATCTCGAAGTATCAGGAGCAGGAAGGTTAGGAGAAAGAGATGAAATATCAGGCAATGTCCGAAACAGTCCTAAAGGCTGTTGGCGGCAAAGAGAACATTACATCGGTAACTCATTGTGCGACGCGCCTTCGCATCGACGCACGAGACACCTCGATCATCGATCTCCAGCTCGCCAAATCGGCCGATCAGGCGCTCGGGGCAGTAGTCAGCGGTGGCCAGCTTCAGGTGATCATCGGCCCCAACGTCACCGAGGCTTACAACGACTTCCTCGACTTCGCGGGAATCGAAGTCGGCGGCGGCGCGGTTGCCGACGATGCCCAAACCGCCAAGGATCTTGCAGAGGGTATCAAAAGCGGCAACACTGCCATGAGCCTGGTTGAGAAATTCGGAAATGTCTCCGCACAGGTATTCATGCCCATCGTCCCGGCGCTCATCGTAGGCGGACTCATTCTTTCGATTAAGAATCTCCTGGTCAATTATTGTGGATTGAGCACCGATAGCGGAACTGCCCAGGTTCTGCTGGCGATCTTCAGTGCCTCATTTAGCTTCCTGCCCGTTTACCTAGGCTACCAGCTCGCCGCCGTCATGAAGATGCAGCCTATCATGGGCGCGCTGCTGGGCGCAATCATGATTAGCTCGTCTATTAGCGGTGCTGAGGGTCTCGACTTTCTTGGCATCCCCATCCCGACGAATGACTACTCGAGCACGGTGGTGCCAATCGTACTGGGCGTTGTGTTCATGTACTTTGTTGATCGCGGTCTTCAGAAAATCATCCCGGACGTTACCAAACTGTTCTTGAAGCCGCTACTCACCATGTTCATCGTCGTGCCTGTTGAGCTGATTATCCTCGGCCCCGCTGGCAGCATGATGGGCTACGCGCTGAGTGATGCCGTCACGTGGCTCATGGATAACGTGGCATTTATCGCTACTCCAATCCTTGCAGCCCTTAACCCCTATTTTGTCATGCTCGGTCTTGATAAGGCCTACATCGCAATCGAAGTTACGAGCTTGGCGCAGCTCGGTTGGGCACCCATTATCTTTGGATTCATCTCGAACCTCTGCATTGGTGGCACGAGCCTCGCCCTGGCAACTGCCATGAAGGGAAACAAAGAGAAGAGGGGTATGGTCACCACGGTTGCCGTCACCGCACTCTGTGGCGTAACCGAGCCCGCGTTCTACGGTTGCCTCATCGAGCGTCCCCGCCTGCTTGTCGGCACGGCAATCGGCGCGCTCTGCGCTGGACTCCCTGCAGGCATCTTTGTTCTGAAAGAGTATGTTGCGGGAGCATGCCCCGGCCTTCTTTCGGCACTCATCTTTATCGCTCCCGATGGGTCCATGGGCAACTTCGTGCTGGCATGCGTTGTCGCCATCATCGCCATCGTCGTCTCCTTCATCGCTGCACGCGTGATCATCAAGAAGAACCCCAGCTATATTGAGTAGATGCCCGCTGTTTGCATTGGAGACATCCTCGGCAGACCATTAGCAAGAACCCAAGAAGGTCCTTAGGAGCTCGATTAATCCATTCGGATTCCTGAGGCACAAACGACCCCGATTCCACAATGGAATCGGGGTCGTCGTTTCTAAAGCCGTCGATAGACAATCGGTGTTTACCTTAGCTCCCTATCCAAGTTAATTATCCACGCTCGTTCTCCGGTCGGGAGATTTTTTCTCTCGCGCGTCCAGAAATCAACGCTCGAGCAGGACATCCAGGTCCGTACCCGCCCTTGTCTCGATCTGTAACGGCAAGAGGCCTATTCCGCTTCTACATGTTACAGATCAAGATATTCCTAAAACACCCTAAGTTTCATCTCAATCTGTAACAGTTAGATGCCAAATATCGGTCTTGGTGTTACAGATTTAGACAAACTGGAGGACGAGACAAACCAAAAACGGGATGGGCGCTAACCCGATGGCGCACCACCTAAATAGAAACGGGCCCTGTCCCACAAGGAACAAAGCCCGAAACTCTCATGGAGCCAGTGACAGGAATCGAACCTGCAACCCACTGATTACAAATCAGTTGCGCTACCGTTGCGCCACACTGGCACACTTGGCGCTTTCGCGCGAAGCCAATTAAGAATAAAGGAATTACGGACGGGGCGCAACAGGCCCTTTGACCGACCACATCTTAAAACTATTCGTTAGAACGAATAGTTTTAATTACAATGGAATTGATAAAACTATTCGTTCTGGCGAAGGGTTTCGCGATGTTGACCACGAAGGAAGCTGCAGAGCTACTCGACATCACCCCGCGCAGGGTGCAAGAGCTCATAAAAAACGGAGCACTTGAGGCACGCAAGGCTTCTGGTGTATGGCTCATCGACAAAGACAGCGTCAACGCACGACTCCGCTCCGTGACCAAAGCGGGGGGACGCCCCCGTCGAGGCCATGGAAAAAGCGAGATTACGTTTACCCTCATGAACCGCGCGCACGAAGTCGCCCAGCTGGTCTACAGCACATCGCGAAAAGACTTTACCCACATCGGTGCCGACATCGATTACACCCACGCCCCTATTGGAATACTTGGCCCCAATAGCCCCGTGTCGCTCGACTCTTTCCGCATTTGGTGGCGAGGTCGCGGTATCCCGCTCGCGCGCATTGGACTTGCATCCCTGTTGGCAGAAGCAGCAGTCGATGTTCCCGACGAACTCATCCAGCGAAATCTCGGCCTCTCCCTATCCGACCAGTATTGGATTAGACCCCAAGATTCCGGTCTCGCGTGGGAGGATATTAACTTCTTCAATAATGTTTTTGACGACGTCTCTCTGTCCATCGCACCCTTCGTCCCAGAGGGCAAAGCAGCCGCTGCAAAGCCCGATAACACCTCGGACGGCAATCTTCAAAAGTACTGGACGTGCGAGGACGGGCGTCGAATTCTGCATAAGGTAGGAGCGCACCTGAACCAGGAACCTTATAACGAGCTGGTGGCGACCGCGCTCCACCGTCGCATCCTAAACGCCTGCGATTATGTGCCTTACTCGCTCGAGGGCACGGGCACTTCCGCCCTGAGCATATGCGATGTCTTCTTAACTGATGAAGAAGAGTATGTCCCTGCGTTCTATGTAAACCAGAACGCAAACGCAGATGAACGGCTAACCGACTACGAGCGATACGTAGCAAACTGCGAGGAGCTCGGGGTGACAGGCGTTAAGGATGCCCTTGACCGCATGATCGTATGTGACGACATCATCGCCAACTATGACCGTCATTGGCGTAACTTTGGCCTTGTGCGAAACGTCAACACGCTAACCTGCAGACCAGCCCCCATCTTCGATTCGGGCTCATCGCTCTGGTGCAACATATCTCTAGAGGAGCTTAGGGCAGGAGAGCACAGTTTTGCCAGCGCGCAGTTCCATTCAAGTCCCGCGAAACAAATGTTGCTTGTTGAGGATATGAGCTGGTTTGACGGGGGCAAACTCGAAGGTTTTGTCGACGAGGCAATCGAGATTCTGTCTAAAAACGATGCCCTAGCAGCGAGACTGCCTTATCTAAAAGAGGCGCTAACGTGGCGCCTCGAAAGAATGATCGACATCGCTGAATGGAGTTAGCAAGGCAGCATTGCCCCGCCAACTCCCCTACCGTCCGCGCAGGGCCTTGAGCTTGGCCAGGGCATCGGGACTCAGGCGGCTGCCCAGAGTCATCTTGATTTGCGGAGCTTCCTCTGCCTCGTGAACGTCGTTATCGATCTGTTTGATCTCGTCCACCAGCATACGGCTCGAGATGCGCGTGACGCCCTTGCCCATGACGACAGCCTGGATCGTGCCGTCGCTCGATACCACGGAGCACGCGCGGCCTTCCTCACGTGCCTCGATGCAGAGCTTCTGCACCACGGTATCGGCCGAAACACCCGTCGGCGAAAACTCAATGCGCACGCCGCGGGCCGGTAGGTTGGGGCGCTCGCTGGAGATATTGCCCGCGCCGTCAAATACGATCACGGCCTCGTAGCGGCCCTGGGCAAACGCGGCTACGTCATTAATGAGGGCAGTGCGCGCCATATCGTGAACGTCGCTGGAATACGGATCGTCGGAATGGTCGTACACGAGCTTTTCGTAGCGCGGCGTGCAGTGGATCACGTTGTAGCCGTCGACCACCAGCAGCTCGGGCTTATTTGAGTGCACCGTCGAGACTGGGTCGGCGATAGCCTGTGCAAACGCATTGCCGCCCACGCCGTAGGTCGCGGCCGAAACAATCGGCTTGGCCGAGCCCTCGCCAAAGCGCTTGGCCTTGGACTTGGCACGGTTCTTCTTGGACATGCGCTACTCCTCCCCCATGAGCTCGCCGGCGTTGCGGCGCAGCCACTCAAAGCACAGTGCCGTGGTCGCCTGGGCAACATTGAGGCTCTCAGTCATGCCGCGCTGGGGAAGCTTGGTCAAAAAGTCGCATTTCTCGAGCACCAGGCGCGAGATGCCGTCGCCCTCGGAGCCCATGACGAGCGCCACGCGACCCTCGAAGGGAGCATCCCAGCAACTGCCTTCGGCGTGCTCAGAGGCACCGCCCACCCAAAAGCCGGCGGCCTTAAGGTCGTCGAGTGCACGGGCGATGTTGGGCACCTGCGCGATAGGCAGATGCATGACGGCGCCGGCTGAAGTTTTGTAGCTGCCCACGGTCACGCCGGCGGCACGCTTGTTGGCGATGATGACGCCCGCGGCGCCCACAACCTCGGCGGAGCGCACGATGGCACCGAAGTTGCCGTCGTCGGTCACGTGGTCGAGCACCACGACAAGTGCCGGGCCATCACCCGCGCGATCAAGGATATCGGCGACATCGGCATAGGGGAAGTTGCCAACCTCGAGCGCGATGCCCTGGTGGGCGCCATGGCTCGACAGCGCATCGAGCTGCGCGCGCGGCACATACTTAATGCGGACACCCGCGGCGTTGAGGTCGTCGACCAGGCGCGACAAGGCAGCATCGCGCTCCCCGCCCTCGGCAATGAGTGCGCACTTGATGGGAAAACCGGTGCGCAGCGCCTCGGCAGCAGCACGGCGACCCTCGATGAACTCACCCTTGGGAGCCTGGACAGCGTCGCGGTTGCGATCGCGCTGCGGACGTGCGGCCTGGGCGCGATCGCGCTGGCCCTTGGGAGCGGCAGCGCGGTCGTTGCGGCGAATCGGACGCGAGCCAGAAGCAGCCTGCTTGCCTCCACGCGGTGCACGCTTGCGATTGTCGGCCATAAAGCGACCTCCTAAATACAACTATCAAACGAAACAAATAGACCGACCGCCCGAGGTGCGGCAGATTGCCTTGAAAGAGGAGGGCATAGACCTTGAGGTCATGCCCGACGATTGAAAGGCAAGGTGCCGCACCTCGGGCGGTCGGTACGGGTTTTCCAAGTGCCCGAGATTACCGTGAAAGAGGAGCGACGCGCACTTGAGTACGCGAGCGACGGTTTGAACGGCAAGGTCGGGTGCTTGGGAAACCCGCGGGGATTAGAGAGTCTTAATACGGGTGCCGGCGGCAGTATCTTCAATCGTCAGGCCCAGGTCCTTGAGCTGATCGCGGATGGCGTCGGCCAGATCCCAGTTCTTGGCGGCGCGGGCTTCGGCGCGGGCCTCGAGAATCTTGGCAGCGGCCTCGTCCACGTCGTCACCCGTATAGGCGACCAAACCGGCGGCAACGCCCAGCAGGCCCAGCGGCAACTCGACCTTAGGCTCGGGAAGCTCGATGCCAAACGTATCGAGCAGCTCGGCCAGCGTATCGGCGGCAGCCAGGGCTGCGGCCTTGTCGGCAGCATCGCCCGCCTGCTCCAGATACTGGTTGCACTCGGTCACAAAGCCAAAGACGGCACCCATGGCACCGGCGGTGTTAAAGTCGTCATCCATGCACTCCTTAAAGGCGGCACGGGTCTCGGCGACCTTGGCGGCAAACGCCTCGGCGGCAGCCGCATCGGCATCGGCCGTCGCGTGGTTCGCAGCCCAACGCAGGTTCTCGACCGTACCGGCGATACGCGTGAGAGAGTTCTCGGCACCCTCCAGGCGCTCCCAAGAGAAGTCGAGCGGTGAGCGATAGCTCGTCTGCAGCATCAGCAAACGCAGAGCCGCGGCAGAGTGCTGCTCGAGCACCTCGGCCAGCGTAAAGAAGTTACCGAGCGACTTGGACATCTTCTCGCCGTCTACCAGCAGCATGCCCGTGTGCATCCAGGTGTTGGAGAAGCCCTGGTGCCAGGCGCAGGTGGCCTGAGCGCACTCGTTCTCGTGATGCGGGAAGGCAAGATCGGAGCCGCCGCCGTGGATGTCGATCGGAGTGCCCAGGTAGCGATGCACCATGGCGGCGCACTCGGTGTGCCAACCGGGGCGACCCTCGCCCCAGGGGCTCGGCCAGCTGGGCTCGCCGGGCTTGGCGGCCTTCCACAGGGCAAAGTCGAGCGGGTCGTTCTTGTCCTCGTTCTCCTCGATGCGCGCGCCAACCATAAGGTCATCGATGTTGCGGCCCGAAACCTGACCATAGTTGGGATCGCTGCGCACGGCAAAGTACACATCGCCGTTATCGGCTGCGTAAGCGTGGCCCTGCTCGATAAGCGTCTTGATCATGGCGATCATGGGGCCGATCTCCTTGGTGGCGCGGGGGCGCACATCGGGATCGAGCACGTTGGCGGCGCGCATGACGCCGATAAACTTGTCGGAGAACTCCGTCGCGACCTCGGCGGCCGTTCGGCCCTGCTCGTTGGCGCGCTTGATGATCTTGTCATCGACATCGGTGAGGTTCTGGGCGAACGTGACCTCGTAGCCGCTCGCGATGAGCCAGCGACGAATCACGTCAAAGCTGATGAACGTGCGGGCATTGCCGATGTGGATGTTGTCGTAGACCGTGGGGCCGCACACGTACATGCGGACCTTGCCGGACTCGATGGGCTGGAACTCTTCCTTTTTATGGGTAGCGCTGTTGTAGATACGCATTCGTTACTCCTTAACGGTTTTCTGTAGCAGGCAGACGGCCCAGGCACCGATTCCCTCGCCCTGGCCTTCCCAACCGAGCTTTTCGGTCGTAGTGGCGGCGACGCCCACGTTTTCGACGTCGACGCCCAGGGCATGGGCAAGGTTGGCGCGCATGGCATCGCGGTGCGGGGTGATCTTGGGTTGCTGACAGGCAATGGTGCAATCGGCATCGACAAACTCGAAGCCCAGCTCGCGCGCGTAGTCCATCACGCGAGCGAGCAGCACCATCGAATCGGCACCCTCATAGGCGGGGTCGGTATCGGGGAATAGCTTGCCGATGTCTCCCCCGCGGCAGGCGCCCAGAATGGCGTCGGCCAAGGCGTGCGCGAGCACATCGGCATCCGAGTGGCCCAGCAGGCCGCGCTCGTAGGGAATGTCAACACCGCCGATGATACATCGACGCCCCTCCACCAGACGGTGGACGTCGTAGCCATGGCCAATGCGCAGGTTACTGAACATGGGGAAGGTCCTCTCCCTCGGCCATACGGCCAAGCAGAATCGCGGTTACGGGACGAAGGTCCTCGGGCACCGTCACCTTTAGGTTGTCGCGTGGGCTCTGGACGCAGCGGACGCGCCCACCCATGCGCTCGACCAGCGATGAATCGTCGGTACCGATAAAGCCCTCGGCGATAGCAGCGGCGTGAGCGCGCTTCATGGCGTCGACGCTAAAGATCTGCGGCGTCTGCGCGGCCCAATAGAGCTCGCGCGGCGGCGTCTCGACGATGTTGTCGCCATCGACGATCTTGAGCGTATCGATCGCGGGCTGACCGCACACGACACCGTCGAGGGCACGGTCGCTCACGAGCACGTCGATAGCGTGGTCGATAGCCTCGGTCGTAATGAGCGGACGGGCGCCATCGTGGATGGCGACATATTCAAAGCCCGCCGGCACCGCGTGCACGCCGGCGCGGGTGGAATCCTGGCGGGTCTCGCCGGCATCGGCAAAGCTGATGGGCGTGCTATACGAATACGGGCTGATGGCCAGGCGGCGCATCTCGGCACGACGCTCGGCAGGGCAAACCACGACGATGTGGCCGACCTTATTGCTACGGTCAAATGCGCGGATGGACCAGCTCATAAGCGGACGGCCCGCTGCATTGACGAGCTGCTTACCACCGGGGTTACCAAAGCGCTGGCCGCTGCCACCGGCAACGACCACGGCGCATACGGGCGCCATTATGCGTTCCCCTGTTTGGTGCCCTTCATGCGGTACAGGGAGTCCGCAAGAATGGCAGGGTTGTTGACGCCAAAGTCGCCCAGGCGCTCCGGATCTTCGCTGATGTCGTCCATGAGCTCCTGCAGCGATCCATACTCGTCGACGATTTTCTCGGCCACGCCGTCGCGCACGACGGACACGCGCGAAAGCGTGCGCAGGCCCAGCGGTGTCATGACGGAGTCCTCGTCCAGGTCGTCGTAACCCAGAACCGCCGCCACATGCTGAGGGTCGGACAGGTCCTTGGGCGTCATACGGGCAAGCTCTGCGCGGATCTTCTCGGCGTTTGCCTCGGAGGAATCACTCGCGTAGTCGCGAATCATCAGGTCATACTCGGTATCCATGCTGGAGCCCGCGAGCTGCTCGAGCTGCATCTGCACGAGCTTGCCCTGGTTGCCCAGCTTGACGATGCAGTCCTTAAGCTCGGTCTTTGCCTGCTGCATGATCTCGAAGCTCGAGAAAATACCGGTAATGTCGGCGAGCGTAACGTAGTCGTCGAGCTCGAGGGCCGTCAGGCGCAGCAAGGAGCGATCGAGCGACTGACGGGTGGTCTGGAGCGTGGCTACGAGCTGATTGACCGAGCTCATGATGGTGGTGACGGGCTGGATCTCGTAGCTCTTGCCGTGGACGTACACGTTAACGACGGCACGACGGGCCGAGACCGAGATCACGATGGCATCGGTGAGCACCGACATGCGAGCGGCGGTGCGGTGACGCATGCCCGTCTCGCTCGTGGCAAGCGAGGGATCGGGATTGAGGTGGAAGTTGGCGCGCAGAATCTGGGTGAGGTCACCGTCGATGACGATGGCACCGTCCATCTTGGAGAGCTCGAACAGACGGTTCGAGGTGAACGAAATGTTGAGCGGGAAGCCGTCGTTACCGGCAGCGAGCACGTTTTCGGTGTCGCCGACGCAGATAAGGGCGCCCAGGTGACCGGCGATGATCATGTCGAGGGCGGTGCGGATCGGCTGACCAGGTGCCGTCAGGCGGATAGCCTGTTCCATACGCTTTTGCAGCTCGTTCTTATCCAAGGCATCGCTCCCATCGTATACGCTCCATAAACGCTAAATAGTTTCTCACGGTTTGTCCCCGCAGCGCTTGCGAAATCCGATGCTTACAGAATGAGCGAACACCGCTTAGGTAGCTCATTTGAGACGGGGTTCTTTTGACTGCTCGTGTGGTAGCATCGGGTCTCATATAAATGAGGGAGTAGTCGCGTAATCGGGCTCGCCCGCAGAGAGGGAGCCAGACTATGGGATTCGCAGAGCTCGTGTTTCTCGCCGTTGGCCTTTCGATGGACGCCTTTGCCGTTTCCATCTGCAAGGGCCTTGGCATGAAGAAAATCAACCTTAAAGTCGCCGTATTGCTCGGCCTGTTCTTTGGCGGCTTTCAGGCCGGCATGCCCGTAATCGGATGGGCGCTCGGCAGTCAATTCATGGGCATCATCGGACCGATCGACCATTGGATCGCCTTTATCCTTCTGGCCTTTATCGGCGGCAAAATGCTGTGGGAAGCCTTTACCGAGGAAGAGGACGAGGGCGACGGCAAGGATGCCGAAAAGATTGACCTGGGCGAGTACCTAATCCTCGCCATCGCCACCTCAATTGACGCCCTAGCCGTAGGCATCTCGTTTGCGGCGCTCTCGGTCGACATCGTTCCCGCTGTATCGCTTATCGGCGTCACAACGTTTATCTTCTCCATCGCCGGCGTAGCGATCGGCCACACCTTTGGCGCGCGCTACGAAAAACCCGCCACCATCGTGGGTGGCGTCGTGCTCATCCTCATCGGGCTTAAGATCTTGCTTGAGCATCTGGGGATTTTGGCGCTGTAACGCCAAGCACAATCGCTCAAAACTCAACGCCAGCACAAGGCCTTATGCAGAGTTTTGCATGAGGCCTTTTCGTGCAGACTTTTGCATGTCATACTAATATGCAAAAGTCTGCACGTTAGGAGATCGCCGTGGACACCCTTCCCATCACCACACCGCGCCAAGCTGGCATCTACGTGCGCCAGGCACGCGAGGCTCAGGGTCTCACCCGTGCCGCCCTCGCTAAAACGGCCAGTGTTTCGGAGCGTCTGCTCGCATCGCTCGAGCTCGGAGACGCCACCGGCATTCGACTCGACAAGCTGCTGACGATTTTCAATGCTCTTGGACTGGCACTCGCCGCTCAAGGGGATATCGGCGAAGCGAAAAACGAGCGACCAGTCGACGCCCCGCATGCCAATCCGCTGCCTCGCAGCATCCCCAGGCGCCATCACACTCAACGTCCTCATCATCGCAACCGTCGTAGTACCCCCATTCCGGCTCTTGCAGATGCCCCCTTTACATCCGCACTCTACGACGAGGTCTTCGCCGATTTCGCCATGTCCAATCTCGGAGTCTCGATTGCCGCAAACGTATCTAACCAAACCAAGCCCGAAGGGAAATAGCCAATGGCCAGAACATCACTTCGGACCATTATTTGCGGCGTACCTGCGGGAACGCTCACGCAAGATGAGAACGGTCTTATCAGCTTTACCTACGATCATGACTATGACGGGCCAGCCCTATCGACCAACATACCCGTATCGAATCGCACATACGGACAACAGGTCATGAATCCGTACCTTTTTGGCCTTCTACCCGACAGCGAAGACCAACGAAAAGCGATTGCCGCCGAATTCGACGTTAGGCCCAACAATCCCGTTGCGTTGCTCAGCCATATCGGACTCGACTGTCCGGGCGGAGTGCAGTTTTGTGCCGAAGAAGATGCCGACGCCGTCCTGCATCGCGCTGGCGAATACCGCCCTATAGACGACCACGAAATTGCTCTCCGTCTCAAGTCGATCAGAGATGACCGCGATGCATCGTGGATGGGTCTAGATGAAAGTTGGTCACTTGGAGGCAACCAGGGCAAGTTCGCGCTCGCGTTCATAAACGGCCGCTGGTGCGAATGCATGGGCTCCTCGCCCACGACGCATATTTTAAAAAATGGCGTTATCGGATTTAAACTCGAGGCTCTCAATGAGTTTGTCTGCATGAAAAGCGCCCAGCGCGCCGGTATCGCAACGGCAAACGTCGAATATCGTATGTTTGAGGACGAACCCGCCCTCATTGTTGAGCGCTATGACCGCGTGAAAGTCGAAGACGGAACGATCAGACGCCTACATCAAGAAGACCTCTGTCAGGCACTTGGGGTGATGCCCTCCCAAAAGTACACGGCAGACGGCGGCCCGACCACCCGCGACATTCAAGAGCTCCTCGTAAATACGAGCCACCATCAACTTAACCTATATCTGTTTACGCAGATACTGTTCTTCAACGCCATTATCGGCGCACCGGATGCGCATGCGAAAAACTATTCCCTGCTCCTTGGAAACGACGGCGCAGCCATGATGGCTCGAATGTACGATGTCGCGTCGGGTTTGGCGTATGAGCGCATGCGTCGCCGGGCGCGCCTTGCCATGAGCGTTGGCGGCGAAAATCGTGTGGGGCGCATCGGTCCAGGCGCTATCCGCCGATACCACGGTATGGGCGACCCCGCGCTGGAGGCGGCGCTCACCGATGCCGGTCTATCCGAGAAGTTTTGCTTTGCGACCATGATGGACCTCGCCTACGAGGTACCCATTTGCATGGAAGAGGTCATGGACGAATACGCCGACCTGCCCGGCATGGCGGACCTGCGCGAACATATGCTCGGCCCCGTCCGCGAAAACTGCCAGCGCACCCTCGACCTCATCAAGGCGGATATGGGCTAGGTGGCCGCAATTTCCCATTTCCCAAAAGAAGAGAGGGGGCACCCATCGCAAAAGCTCGGGTGCCCCCCTCTCATAATGTCATCTGCAATCCGCTAGCACGTGGCTCGGACTGCTGCCAGCGCAACCTTTACGCAGCGAGGCGCTTGAGGACGTCGATGAGCAGCTCGTAGAAGCGCTCGGCAGAAGCGAGCTCCATGCTCTCGTCCGGGGTGTGGACATCGGAGAGCGTCGGGCCCACGGCGATGGCGTCCAGGCCGTGCAGGGCCTCGGCAAACAGGCCGCACTCAAGGCCGGCGTGAATGGACTCGATGCGCAGCTCGGAGCCAAAGAGCTCGCGATAGCTCTCGACAAAGATGTCGCGGACCGGCGAATGCTCGGCATAGCTCCAGCCGGGATACTCGAACTCAAACTTGGCATCGAAGCCCAGGACATCGGCCAGCGTCTGCAGGCGGTCCTTGAACTCGTTCTGCAGCGAGGTGATCGAGGAGCGCGGGGACAGCATGATCTTGACCTGGTCGTCAGAGGTGGCAACCACGCCGATGTTGGAGGAAACCTCGACGGAGCCGTCGGTGGCGACGTTGCGGCGGATCACACCGTTGGGGGCAAGACGCAGGGCGCGGATGAGAGCAAGCGCGGACTTCTGGTCCATGGCCTCGACCTCGGCGTCGTCGGCAATCTCGACGGTGCAGGTAAAGCCGGGGTCGAAGACCTCGAGCTCGACAGTGACGTCGGCGATGATGCCCTTTGCAATCTGGGCCGCGGCCTCGGCGGCAGCGTGGTCGGCGTAGACCAGAACAGCCTTGCACTCACGGTTGATAGCGTTGTCCTTAGTGCCGCCGTTAAAGCTGACGATGGCGGGCTCGCCGGCGACCATCAGGCGGTCGATGATGCGGGCCATGATGAGGTTGCCGTTGCCGCGCTCCAGGTGGATATCGCTGCCGGAGTGACCGCCCAGCAGGCCGGAGATCTCGAGCGTAAGGGTGCTGCCGGTCTTGTGCTCGCGCACGATCGGGCAGGTGTAGGTAACGACGACGCCGCCGGCGCAGCTGACGGTGGCCACGCCCTCCTCCTCGGAATCGAGGTTGATCATGGTGCGGGCGCTGATCTGGGACTTGTCGAGCGTCTCGGCGCCAACCAGGCCGGTCTCCTCGTCGGTGGTGAACACGCACTCGAGGGCCGGATGAGCAATCGAATCGTCGTTGAGCACGGTGAGCATCAGAGCGACAGCAATGCCGTTGTCGGCGCCCAGGGTGGTGCCATTAGCGGTGAGGACACCATCCTTGACGACCAGGTCGATACCATCGGTCGTAAAGTCGTGCTCAACGGAGCCCAGCTTGTCGCACACCATGTCGATGTGGCCCTGCAGCATCACGGTCGGGGCATTCTCGGCGCCGGCAGAAGCGGGCTTGCGAATGATGACGTTGTAGACCTCGTCCTGATAAACGTCGAGGTCGCGCTCCTTGGCAAACGCAACCAGGAAATCGCTGATGCCCTTCTCGTTGCCAGACCCACGGGGGATCGCGCTGACCTCCTCAAAGAAATGGAACAGCTGGGCGGGCTCGTAGCCGGTAATCTTGTAGTCCATGGTGCCTCCTTGGCGCAACTGGTTAGACAATAAGACATGCGCCTTGTATATTCCCAGACTTTACGTGCATAAACCAGTCGAAAACGACGAGCGCCCTTGCATCATCGGCTAACGGCGGGGAAACGCCACTTTATTAAGATAAAGCAGGTTAGACGGGCCGTGCTGAGGGGACGTTGGACCCTTCAACCAGCCTCAACGCCTGTTGAACGTTAATGCATACACCATTGGTATGTTTAATAAGATTCTTGTCCTCCGTCACGACGTAATCGGCATCAATGCGATTGGCGACGCCCAGCATCAGGTCGTCCTCGAAGTCGTTGTGATGATACTTGAACACAAAGGAGTCGAAGACCTCGTCTGCACCGACCGGCGCGATGAGGGCGAGCTCGCGCATCTGCCGAACGCATGCCCAGGCCGTTTCGTCCGCCGCCGCAATGGCGTTATCGCTCAGCGAACCTTTCTTCCTTCGGCACTCCCTCTTAATCGCCGCCGAGACAAGATACGAGACATCTTTGACCGAAAGAGACGAGGCAAACAGGGCAATCTGCTCCGAGACATCGGCAATCTCGATCAGATGGACGACGTTTGCCGTACGGTCAGACCTACCAGAAAAATAATCCATCCATACATTGGTATCGATGAGCAACTTGAGGATTCCGCCCGCACTCATAGCTCCACCCACTCGGGATAGCGATCGGCCATGGCTTCCTCATAGAGGTCGTCGTAGTCACCCGAGAACTCAGGGATGGGGATGCCGTATTTGAGGCACGAATCGCGAATGATATGGCTACCCTGTGCTGCTCTTGATTCCACGAATCGCTGGTTCGCCTCGTCGGAGAGAATCTCTGCGCTCCCCTCCTTTGAAGGCATGCGTTCGTTGATGACCAGATATTCCCAAAGCGCCCGAACAGCCTGCGACGGCGTCATGCCGATATGGGCAAGCACGGTATCTCCCGCTTCTTTGAGCTGGCGATCTATGCGCACGTTCATCTGAACTGGCCGCGTATCGAGTATTGACGTAGGCATATCAGCTCCTTTGCTATACGTATCTTTGAATTTAGTATAGCACGAAAGATATGAGCGCATTTCATTGGAAATGGGGGGCGCTTCCTCATCGGAAACGCCCCCATCTTGCAAGGTTATGCTCAATCCCTACAGCGCGCCGGAACCAGCTTGCATCATGCCGCCGGGGCCCGAGGTCACGCCGCCGTTCACGGGCGCGGCGTTGCCGGTGTGTGGCGCCGCCGGGGCGGTATCGCCACCGAGCGTGCCCACCGGACGCGGTGCCGGGATCTCGCCCGTGCCGTGGCTAAAGACAAACTTGCCATCGGCCACGTCGCACAGGACGGTATCGCCCTCGCCCCACTCGCCAGCCAGCAGTTCCTCGGACAGCGGATCCTCGATGAGCTTTTGGATGGCACGACGCAGCGGACGCGCGCCGTTGGTGAGGTCGGTACCCTCCGCCACAATCTTGTCGTAGGCCGCATCGGTAAGCTTGATGTTCATGCCGTTTGCGATCAGGCGCTGGCGCAGATCATCCACCAGCAGGTGCGCAATCTTGGTCAGGTTCTCGCCCGAGAGCTTCTGGAACACCACAATATCGTCGATACGGTTGAGCAGCTCGGGACGGAACAGGCGCTTGAGCTCGCCCATCGCACGACCCTTGATCTCGCTCGACGTGAGACCCTGCTCACCGGTGGTGCCAAAACCGACGCTCGCATCCTGCGCGATCTCGCGGGCGCCCACGTTGGACGTCATGATGATCACGGTATTGCGGAAGTCGACCGTCTTGCCCTGGCTATCGGTCAGGCGGCCCTCCTCCAGCACCTGCAACAAAATGTTGAAGATGTCGGGGTGCGCCTTCTCGATCTCGTCGAACAGCACGACCGAGTACGGATGACGGCGAACGGCCTTGGTGAGCTGACCGCCCTCGTCGTGGCCCACGTAACCCGGAGGGCTACCGATGAGCTTGGAGACCTCGAACTCGCTGCCGAACTCCGACATGTCAAAGCTGATGAGCGCGTCCTTGCTGCCAAAGAGGTACTCGGCGAGCGTCTTGGCGAGCTCGGTCTTGCCCGTGCCGGTGGGACCCAGGAAGATAAAGCTGCCGCCGGGACGACGCGGGTCCTTGAGCGGCGAGCGGCTGCGGCGCACGGCCTTGGCGACGGCCTCGACGGCCTCGTCCTGGCCGATAATGCGGGTCTTGAGCACGCTTTCGGTCTGCAGCAGGCGACGGCTCTCGCTCTCGGTGAGCGAGGAAACCGGCACGCCAGAGGTCACGGACACGATGTCGGCAATCTGACTCACGTCGATGGTGAGCGGGCTGGCGTCGAGCTCGGCGGTCCAGGCGGCCTTGGCTTCGGCGAGTTCAATCTCGGCGGCCTTCTGCTGCTCGGTGATCTCGGCGGCCTTGTTCATGTCATCGCTCTCGGTGGCCTCCTGCGCGGCGGCCTTGAGCTCCTCTATACGATGCTCGGCCTCGCGCACCGGCTCGGGCGCGCGATTCACGGCGATGCGAGCGCGGGCACCGGCCTCGTCGATGAGGTCGATGGCCTTATCGGGCAGGAAGCGATCCTGGATGTAGCGGTTGGAAAGGTTCGCGGCGGCCTCGATAGCACCCTGCGTATAGCGCACATGGTGGTGCTCCTCGTAGCGCGGCTTGAGCGCGGTCAGGATCTTGACCGTGTCCTCGACGCTCGGCTCCTCGACATCAATGGTCTGGAAGCGACGCTCGAAGGCCGGGTCCTTGGTGAGGTACTTGCGGAACTCCTCGGCCGTGGTGGCACCGATGATCTGGAAAGCACCGCGCGCGAGCACGGGCTTGAGCATAGAGCTCGCATCGATAGAACCCTCGGCAGAACCGGCACCGATGATGGTGTGCATCTCGTCGATAAACAAGATGACGTCGTCGGCTTCGGTCGCCTCCTGGATCACGTTCTTGAGGCGCTCCTCAAACTCACCGCGATACTTGGCACCCGCGACAAGACCCGGCAGATCGAGCGTCCAGATATTCTGGTTCATAAGGTTCTCGGGCACGTTGCCGGCAGCAATCTGCTGCGCCAGGCCCTCGACGATAGCCGTTTTGCCCACGCCGGGGTCGCCCAGAATGAGCGGATTGTTCTTGGTGCGGCGCGAAAGGATCTCCATCATGCGCTGGACTTCCTTTTCGCGACCAATCACGGGGTCGAGCTCGCCGTCGCGGGCCTTCTGCGTAAGGTTGGTGGCGAACTGCCTAAGCGTGTCGGTGCCACTCCCCTTTTGCTGAGAGGCATCCGAGCCACTAAAGAACGGCAGGCCCGCACCGGGACGACCAGCACCGGCGCCGGCAAGCGGACGCTTCTTGTCCTGATCCTTGGCGGTGAGTTTCTCGATAGCCTTTTTAATGGAGGCGGACGACACACCCAGGCGCATGAGGATGTCCATGGCCATGCCGTTGCCCTCTTCGACGATGCCGATGAGCAGGTGCTCAGTCGACACGTAGGTCTGGTTGTTCTCGCGCGCCACGCGGAAGGAGCGCTCCATCACGCTGATAACGAGCGGCGTAAAGGCGAGCTTAGCGGCCTCGGTCTCCTCGCTGGGCTCGGGAACGGTGGTCTGGACTTCTTTGAGCGTGTCCATGATGTCATCGTAGGAGATATCGAGCGAGCGCAGTGCCTCGGCGGCAATGCCCTCGTCCTCCTTGGCGAGCGCGAGTAGCAGATGCTCGGTGCCCACCTTATTTGAATGAAGATCGAGCGCCTCTTGTTTGGCCATGGACATGACCTTGCGCGCGCGATCGGTAAAACGGTCTAACATGCTAGTTCCTCTTAGACGAGCTAGTTTTTCAAACGCAAAGCGCCACTTGTGGCGGCGCTTTGGTCTCTTTACCCATATGGAGTATATGTTAACCGCTGGGGCCTTTTCCGCATGCAGCCATACGACAACGTCTACAAAAAAGGAATCGCCGGGTGCGGCGGGCGCTCTAGGTTAGAGGCTGTTGCCTAGCAGGCAGGCTCGGCGTCCATGCTCTCGGCAACGTCATTGACGGCATCGGCAACGGGAGCGCCAGACATACGCACAAGCTCCATATGCTGCTCTTCAAAGACGGTTCCCATGGGGAAGGCGCGGCGGAAGACAAAGCGAGCAACCGGACCAGCCACCAGCAGGTTCCAGGGCAGGGCCATGATAAAGTTGCGCGGAATGTTGACGAGCCACATCATCGGCAGCGCCTGCAAATTGGCAAGCGGGCCGCCGGGCATATGGAACAGGCCTTCGCACGCGCCGTAGAGCGACATGGTGATAACCATGGGAACGACCATGCAGGAGCTGACGGCGAGTGTCATGGCAAGCGGCGAGCTCTTGCCCGGCGTGACCAGGAATTTAAAGGCGAAACCCTTGGCAAGGGGGCTGGCAACAAACCAGTCGCAGCACATGGCAAAAATGTAGGCAACGGGGAAGCCGAGCCACGCGGCGGCAACAACCTCGCCGTTGATGGCCCCATGCTGCAGGGCAACGTTGTAGATGCTCATCCAGAGCACCATGCAAAAGCACATGATAAAGGTGAACAGCAGGCTCTCTCGTTTGTTGATAGGCATAAAGGGCATGGTCCTTTCTGTGTTACGCCGCGGCACCACGCAACAAAAACGGGCGGGCAAGATGGAGCTGTTGGGACTTCATCTCGCCCGCCCGTGATACGTGCGTCTGCGACTACTTATGTGGTGAAACCAGCCTAGCACGAAAAGCACGTGCTTCGTAAGCGTTGAGTTTATGAAGATGCAGGGCACCAATAATCCCCCGACCCCATAAGTTGCGGTGGAATACGGACTGTTTTGACCCTTTAAGCAGCAATTCAGTCCCTATTTCACCGCAACTCATTGGGGGTGCAAAGTAACCTGTCCCCCTTGCACCAATTAGCTGGTGTGGCGCCAGCGAGGGTCGGTGAGGGTTCTCGCCACACCCAGACCAACGGGCAAAAACGCCACGATGAGCACCGCGCGTACAAACCAGCCGAGCATGTTGACCGTGTCGAAGGTGCACATGTAATACATAGAGCGATAGAGATACAGACCGGGCACCATAATGACAATCGAAGGCACCGTGAGGGCGATGCGCGGGTAGGTGAGCTTGACTTCGGCCAAGCTTGCCAGCAGACCCGATACCAGCGCGCCGATAAACGCTGCTGCCTCGGGAGGCATTCCCGTGCTGAGGCCCAGGAAGGGAATCATCATCGGCGCATCGACAAGGGTCAGACGCAGGGTATTGGACACAGCGCCGATCAACCCAGCTGCCGCGGCCATCTTTACCGGGCTGTTGAACATCACCGAGAAGCCGAATACGCCAACGAAGCTCATCACCACGCGCAGGAGCGTAAGGGCAAGCGGCGAAAGGCCCAGTGGGGCAAAGTCGTCCGGCGCCAGGCCAACACACTCGGCAACCATCCAACCTACGAGCGTCGCCATCACAATAATCGATACGGCATATGAAAGGCGCTCGATACCGCTTCGCATGTCGAGCTTGGCGATGTCGAGGCCCGCCGTAATGAGCGGAAAGCCGGGAATCACAAAGAGCATGGCGCCGATATAGCCTTCTTGGTGCGACATCGCCCCCGGTATGACCTGGCCAAGGCCGAGCAATGCCAGCAGATACGAAACGCAAGCGAGCGCAACGCCGGTCGTCAGCGCGCTGAACTGACCAAGGCCTTGCTTGAGAATATGGGAGCGGGCAAAGTTGCCGACACCCGCGCCCACAAACGCGCAGGCCATCTCGATAGGGCCGCCGCCGAGCAAAAAGACGAAGGCGCCGCAAGCACAAGCTGCCGCAAGGCCCTGTTGCCAGGGAGAGTAATCGGGTTTTGAACTCTCAACGGTCTTGAGCATCTCGTGGTATTCGTGCACGGTAAACCGGCGCCCATACGTCTCGATTTCCTTTAAGAAGCTCTCCATCATCCAAATGCGATGGGTATTGACTCCCGTTGTGGGCAGGCTGACAACCTCGTTAAAGCAGTGGCCATCTTCGATGCAGGTGCACTCAAACGACAGAAGACTCAGGTCGACGTGAATCGTGACGCCGAGTACAGCGGCAACACGATTCATGGTATCGCGCACGCGCCAGGCACCTGTTCCGCTTGCCAGCATAAGCATGCCGGTGCGGCAGATGATGGATGACTTATCGGTGAGCGGCGCATCGACGGCAAGTTCATCGCCTGCCGTCACGATCTGGTGCCAGTCAGTTTTCATATGGAGCGCGCCGGCACGAACGCCGTGGTGCATGGGGGCTCTCGAAAGCAGCGAGTTAAGGCGCGAAGACTGTGGGAACTCCGTTGATTCGTCCTCAACCTCATCAGTCTCTTCATCGACCAGATCAAAGGAATCAAGCGGCGCTGGCTCGCGACGGTCGATCAGCTCCTCGTCCTCATCATCAAAGTAATTGAACTGATCGAGCATGTCCTCTTCGATTGCGCGCTCGCTCGCGTCGTCCATATAGACGCTCCCTTCCTACCGACTAACCCCCATCCTAGGCAGCAACGGCTAAAGGAAACATAAAAGAGACGACTGTTATTGATGCAAGGGTAGCTAATTTGGGACGGGGCTATTTTGACTACTTTTGCATGCAGAGTAGTCAAAATAGCCCCGTCCCAAATTAGCTACCCAACGACTAGTCAAGGAGTGTCCCCATGTGCCGGCAAAAAAGGAACGTCCCCAAGTGCCAACCTCCGACAATGGCAACGCCGATGTCTTGGCAACATCAGCGAGCGGGTCGCATTTGAGGCAAGGTGACGTGAAACGAAAGGGCGCTGACCTTCTGGTCGCGCCCTTGAAGTTGAACGTCAGATTGTCCAAATGCGGCCCGCGCAGCGTCGAGCCGTTACGCGGTTCGTAGAACCGCGTAACTAATTAGTACATCTTTGCGCCGGCAGGGATGGAGGCGTCGAGCTGGATCAGGTTGAGGCGCTCCTCGCCCTCCTCCTCGTGGACGGCGCTGATCAGCATGCCGCAGCTGGGAATACCCATCATCTTGCGCGGAGGCAGGTTGGTGATGGCGAGCAAGGTCTTGCCGACCAGGTCCTCGGGCTCGTAATAAGCGTGAATACCGGAGAGGATGGTGCGGTCGGTACCGGTACCGTCGTCGAGCGTAAAGTTCAGCAGCTTCTTGGACTTCTTGACGGCCTCGCATGCCTTGACCTTCACAGCGCGGAAGTCGCTCTTGGAGAAGGTATCAAAGTCGACGAACTCCTCAAACAGCGGCTCAACGGCGATCTTGGAGTAATCGAGCGTGGGCTTAAGCGACTTAACGAACGGGCTCGCGGCGTTGCCGGCCTCGGCAGCCTTGGCGGCAGCGGCACCGGACTGGAAACCCTTCTCGGGCTTCATGTGCGGGAACAGCAGCACGTCGCGGATAGAAGCCTGGTTGGTGAGCAGCATGACCACGCGGTCGATACCAATGCCAATGCCGCCCGCGGGAGGCATACCGTACTCGAGGGCGCGCACGTAGTCCTCGTCATACTCCATAGCCTCATCGTCGCCGCCGGCCTTCTCGGCCATTTGGGCAGCAAAGCGCTCAGCCTGGTCGACCGGGTCGTTGAGCTCGGAAAATGCGTTGGCGTACTCGTGGCCGGCGATGACCAGCTCAAAGCGGTGGGTCAGACGCGGATCGTCCTCAAAACGCTTGGCAAGCGGGCTGACCTCGATGGGGTAATCGCACACGAACGTGGGGTTGACGATGGTGTCCTCGCCCAGCTCATCGTAAATCTCGGCGATGATCTTGCCAGCAGTCCACTCGGGCTTGATCTCCAGGCCCTTCTCGCGCGCGGCGGCAGCAAGCTCCTCGACCGGCGTGTCAATGGTGACCTGCTTGCCGAGCACGTCGGAGACGATGTCGGTCATGGGACGGCTGGCCCACTCACCAGAAAGGTCGATGGTCTGGCCCTGGTACTCGATGACCTCGGGGTTGCCGATGGCCTTGTTAGCCGCCTTAATGACACCCTGGGCGAGCGCCTTCATGCCCTCGAGGTCGGAGAAGGCACGGTAGGCCTCCATCGTGGTGAACTCGGGATTGTGGGTAAGGTCCATGCCCTCGTTACGGAAGATGCGGCCGATCTCGAACACGCGCTCAAAACCACCGACAATGCAGCGCTTGAGGTGCAGCTCGGTGGCAATACGCAGGTAGCACTCCTGATCGAGCGCGTTGAAGTGGGTAATGAACGGCTTGGCAGTAGCGCCGCCCTGGATGGTCTGCAGGATGGGGGTCTCGACCTCCATGTAGCCGTCGGACTCCATAAAGCGACGGAAGGTGGAGAGAATCTGCGAACGCTTACGGAAGGTCTCGCGAACGTCGTCGTTGGCGATCAGGTCGACATAGCGCTGGCGATAGCGGGTCTCCTTGTCGGAAAGACCGTGGAACTTCTCGGGCAGCGGACGAACGGCCTTGGAAAGCAGGGTCGCACTCTTAGGGGCAACGGAAAGCTGGCCGCGCTGGGTGCGCACGACCACGCCGGTCACGCCCAGGATATCGCCCAGGTCGAGAGCCTTGAGCGTATTCCAGGCAGCCTCGTCCATGTCGTTGATGCGGCAGAACAGTTGAATCTCGGCAGTCGCATCGCGCACGACGATGAACATGATCTTGCCCTGACCGCGCTTGGCGACCACACGGCCGGCGATCTTCACGACATCCTCGGTGTCCTCACCATCGGCAAGATCGGCGTACTTAGTCTCGATATCGGCGACGTAGTCCTCAAGCTCAGAGTGCTCGGGATAGGGGTTCTGGCCCGCCTCGAACAGGGCGGCGCGCTTGGCCAGGCGGGTGGCGCGCTCGTCGTTGAGCGTCGATGCCTGATCGGCGGCGTTCTGGTTCTCTGCCATAAGTTAGCTCCTCAAACTAAAACGCTCCCCAGGATTCGGTCCCAGGGAGCGAAAACATACCTTTACGCGGGACCGTGGTCTACCGTGCGATCTTGGCGATGGTGTAGACGCGGGTCTTGCCGGAAGGCGTAACGACCTCGACGGAGTCGCCCTCGCCATGACCGATGATGGCGTGACCGACCGGAGACTCGTTGGAGATCTTGTGCTCGAGCGAGTTGGTCTCGGTGGTACCGACGAGCGTGACTTCCATGACCTCGCCGTTGGGATCAATCAGAGAAACGGTGGAACCGATGGAGACGGTCAGATCGCCCGTGGTGGCAGCAACCTGAGCGTTGGCGAGGATGGCCTGGATCTCGGCAATACGAGCGGCGTTCTGGGCCTGCTTGTCCTTAGCGGCGTCATACTCGGAGTTCTCCGAAAGGTCGCCGAACGCGCGGGCTTCCTTGATGTCCTCGACGATCTCCTTGGCGTAATCGCCCTCACGCCAAGCGAGCTCCTCGACGAGCTTCTGGCGGCCCTCAGCGGTCAGTACGATCTGGCTTGCGTCCATACGGATATCTCCCCAACTCTGATCAAACAATCAACTGTCAACAAAACGAAAAAGACCGGCTAGCCTGCGGGCAAGCCGGTCAGGTGCTCACCCCAAAGGGATGGGACTACTCTGCGTCCGCATCGCTGTCCTCTGCCTGCTTCTTCTTGGCAGCAGCGAGCTTGGCCTCGAGCTCAGCGATCTCCTTGTCCTCCTCGGACTGCTCGACCACGACCTCCTCGGCCTGCTTGGTCTCGGCCTTATCGTCGCCCTCCATACCCTCGCGGATATTCTTGACGGTAGAGCCGAGGGACTTGCCGAGCTTCGGCAGGTTCTTGGGCCCGAAGATAATCAGGACAACGACGAGAATAATGATGAGCTCAGGAGCCCTCAGTCCAAACATGTAGACCTCCACAATACAGCGAGACAAGCTCGAATGAGTATACCGCGGGTATCGCGGTATCACAACAATAGCTAAAAAAAGGGACCGCAAGAAGCGGTCCCTCCTCATGCTCTGGTCGGGTTGACTGGATTTGAACCAGCGACCCCTGCGTCCCGAACGCAGTGCTCTACCAAACTGAGCCACAACCCGTTAGCTCAACTATAGTAACAAAGATTTCCGTCGTGTGCTAGAGAAATTTTTATTTCTTTGGCGCGTCGATTTGAACCGTGTTGGGAATAAGCTCCGTCGCGCAGGCCCACCAGCCATTTTGCTGGGCAGCATCGGCAAGCCTTTCGGCCGTGGCGGCGGTGTCGCAAATGGCAAACGAACAGGCGCCCGATCCGCACACATCTACAGCAACGGTGCCATCCTGTTTATGCAGCCAGTCGAGGACCGTTTGAATCTGCGGCTCCATCTGTGCGGAAATGACACCCAAGTTGTTATGGATGAGTGCATATGCCGTCTCGGCATCACCAGCACGCAAGGCAGAAGCTATCGCGCCGGGCTTGTCCACAGGCACCGGGGCCTCGTCAAAACGTCGATAGGCTTCAATTGTCGAAACACTTGCCTCGCGCGGCTTGACCAACACGACGGGCGTTGCGGGCAGCGCGGGGTACTCAGTTGCCAGCACGTCTCCCCCACCTACGTAGAACGAAGGGCTCGCATGCAAAAAGAACGGGACGTCAGCACCAATGCCCCGCGCAATGTCGTCGAGCGCGGGGTCGGTGCGATCAATTCCCCAGAGCTCCGCCAAGGCGACAATGACCGCGGCCGCATCCGTCGAGGGGCCGCCCAAGCCGGCGCACAATGGAATGCACTTCTCAATCGTCACGCAGATGTTTGCCTCGCGACCATAATGCTCGGCCATAGCAACCGCAGCCCGATACGCCGTATTCTTTTGCATGGGAAAATCTGATGCCGGAACCGTCTGGACGGTCAGCGCCTGTGCCGGCGTAACCGTCACGGTATCGGAAAGACCGACAGCTGCCATCAGGGAATCGACCCTGTGGTAGCCGCGGTCATCGCGCTCGGTATGAACCCCCAGGTAGAGGTTAATCTTTGCCGGCGCGGAAAGAGTCAGGGACCGATCGGTCACCGCTAGTGCTCCTCGAGCTGATTGCCGAGCGGGGTAAAGATATGCTCGCCGCTCTCGGGGTCAAACAGTTCGACCTGCCCGGTGAGGACATCGATATACTGGTAGGACTGACGCGACTTGCGGCCGCGGCGCTCGTCAACCTCGACGATAAAGACGGCGGGGTGGACGCTCTTGATGGTGCCCATGCGCTCGACGACGCGGGTGCGGCCCATGTTGGCCTTCACCTTAACGCGATCGCCCACCATATCGGTCAGCTTCTCGTGGATGTCGTCGACGTGATTGACTTCCATCTCTTCCATGAACAGGGCCTCCAGAAGGTGCAATTCAAAAAGGGGATAATGTCCCTAAGATAGACAAAACTCTAATACTATAGCACTCTGCTGCCGCCATACGCAAGTAGCTAAATAAGCCCCGTCCCAAATTGACTACTTACAGATTGTCTGTGTCCAGAACGATGGTGAATGGACCGTCGTTGACGAGGTCGACCTTCATGTCGGCGCCGAAGATGCCGTGCGCTACGTGCTCGACGTCCTCGCGCACAAGCGTCAGGAAGTACTCGTAGAGCTCGTTGGCGACATCGGGGGCGCCGGCATCCGTAAACGATGGGCGGCGACCGTGGCGGCAGTCGGCAAACAGCGTGAACTGCGACACCACGAGCACCTCGCCGTCGACATCGGCAAGCGCCAAGTTGGTCTTGCCGTTCTCGTCCTCGTTGATACGCAGCCCGCGGAGCTTGCCCCACAGCTTGTCGGCCTCGGCACGCGTATCGCCATGGCCCACACCAAGCAGCACCAGGTAGCCGCGTCCAATGCGGCCCACGCACTCGCCGTCGACCGTCACGCCGGCGTTGAGCACGCGCTGCACTACCGCACGCACGGTCTACTCCTCGCCCGTCAGCTTGGCGGACAGGTGCTCGAGCGCATGGAAGCGGTGGCTGATGGCGTTCTTCTCGTCCGCCGTCAGCTCGGCCATGGTCTTGCCCGGCGTGTCGACCGGCAGGAACAGCGGGTCGTAGCCAAAACCGTGGTCACCGCGTCCCTCGTGCGCGATAACGCCCTCGCAGGCGCCTTCGCCATAGGTAACCAGACCGTCTTGGTCGATGAGCGCAACGACGCTCATAAAGCGCGCGGTACGGTCCTCATCGGCCACGCCCTCCAGGTTCACGAGCAGCTTGGCGTTGTTGGCGGCATCGTCGCCGTGGACGCCCGCGTAGCGCGCGCTATACACGCCAGGTTCACCGTTCAGGGCATCGACGACCAGGCCCGAATCGTCGGCAATAGCCATAAGGCCCGTCTCCTCGACGGCGGCTTGCGCCTTGATGATGGCGTTCTCCAAAAACGTCGTGCCGTTTTCCTCGGGGTCCTCAAAATCACCCAGCTGGCCGAGCGCCACAAAGCGTACCTCGGGCATGACCTTGCCCAAAATGGCCTCGATCTCGGTGAGCTTGTGGGCGTTGCCCGTAGCCACGACGATGGTGGCCGCCGGATCGAGCGTTTCGATGTCAATCTTTTCAAGTGCCATGGCTGGCCTCCTTGTCCGTATAGCAAAGCCGCCCAAGGGAAATTGGCCTTGGGCCCTCTCCCCTCTTTGGCGGCAGAAACCTTACAGTTCGGCGTTTCCGCAGATAAAACCTGCCAAAATAAACCTGTCCCTTTTTGGCAGGTTAGGCGAGGGCTTGGCGCTGGAGCTCGATGAGCTCGGCGATGCCCTTATCGCCCAAGTCGAGCAGGGCGTTGAGACGGTTGCGGTCGAAGGGTGCCTGCTCGCCGGTACCCTGGAGCTCAATCATCTCGCCGGTGTCGGTAGCGACGAGGTTCATGTCGACCTCGGCGTGACTGTCCTCGGAATAATCCAAGTCGAGCAGGGTGTTACCGTCGACGACGCCCATGGAAATGGCGGCGACCTGGCCCGTGAGCGGAATGCGCTCGAGCTTGCCGGCTTCGACCCACATGGCAAGCGCATCGTGCAGCGCCACCCAGGCGCCGGTAATGCTTGCCGTACGTGTGCCGCCATCAGCCTGGATGACGTCGCAGTCGACGGTAACGGTGTACTCGCCGAGCGCCTTCATGTTGACGACGGTACGCAGGCTGCGGCCAATCAAACGCTCGATCTCCATGGAACGGCCCTTACGATTGGCGTGCTCGCGCTTGCAGCGCTTGCCGGTCGACGTCGGCAGCATGGCATACTCCGCAGTCACCCAACCGGCCTTGGCGCCCTTGCGCCAGCCCGGCACGCCTTCCTCAATGGTGGCGGCGCACAGCACGCGCGTGTCGCCAAACTCGGCCAGGCACGAACCGTGGGCGTGCTTCATGACGCCACGGGTGAGCTTAACGGAACGAAGCTCGTCAGCAGCGCGACCGTTGGCGCGGTTGACCTGCATATACTCCATGAAATGATCCTTTCGGCAAAAGATGAGGCGATAGCTTTGGCGACTATTGCGCGCCTAGCCAAGTTCGTCGATATCGATATGTTCGATGCTCTTGAGCGGCTGACCAAAGATAAAGCTGCCCGCCACCGCAAACTCGGCAATGTTATCGGCCGTCGTGGCAAAACGATGCTGCGGCTCGGCGGCGTCGCCCGCCAGCTGCTCGCGGCGCGTGAGGATATCGGTCAGCTCGCGCGTGGTCTCCTCGGCGGAACTCACGACGCGCACCCCAGGCCCCAGCGCATGGCGGATAGGTCCCACCAACAGCGGAAAATGTGTACAGCCGAGCACCACGGTATCGATACCGTGGTCGCGCAGCGGCTCAACCGTGGCACCCACCAGCGCACGCACGGCAGGCGTATCGAAGATGTCCTCGTTCTCAAGCCACTGTTCCTGCAGATGTGCACCCGAGGCGAGCTCGTGTTCGACAACCTCGACAAAGCTCGAGGCAGGACAGCCATATACATCGACGCCGGCATCTAGATCCTGAATGGCGCGCGTGTAGGCGCCCGAGCGAATGGTGAGGTTGGTGGCGAGCACGCCCACCCGGCGCGTGCGGGTGCTGTTGATTGCCGCACGGGCACCCGGCGCGATCACGCCGATCACAGGAACGTCGAGCACCTGCTGGGCCAGACGCAAGGCCGCAGCAGTCGCCGTGTTGCAGGCGATGACCATAATCTTGACGTCGTGCTTCGAAAGCCAACGACCCGCCTGCAACGCAAACGAGCGCACCTCATCCTCGGTGCGCGTGCCGTAGGGGCAGCGTTTGGTGTCGCCAAAGTAGTAGACGGACTCGTGCGGCAGCGCCGTCGCGATGGCGCGCGCAACCGTCAGACCGCCCAAACCAGAATCGAACACGCCAATCGGGCGCGTGTCGCCTGCCGAATTCTCGATATCGGACATTACCTCACCAGTCTCTCTCGAAAAGACATGTCCAAGTGCAGCGACGCCGCGCTACGAACGCGCCGCGACCAGCAGCTCTGCCGTCGCCGCCCAACCGTCGACAATTTTGCCGCGCGTAACGAAAGCGTTCTCGCAAGCAGCCAGGAACTCGGGTGCGCCGGCGCTCGTCAGGCCATTCTCGACCAGACAGAACGTGCCCACGTGATCGGCCATGTAGAAGTCGGACTCGGAGTCGCCGAGCGCGAGCGTCTCCTCGCGCTCGATCCCCAGGTGCTCGCAGAAGCGCGCAATGGCGACGCCTTTGTTGAGGCCCGCGGGGTTGATGTTGAATGCGCGACCGTCCTCGACGCGATCGAGCTCGAGCGTCGTCGGCTTGGACAGGTGAGTCAGATGACCGTTGCAAGCCCAGATCAGACCGCAGCCGGCCTCGTCCAGGATGGCCTGAACCTCATCGTCGGGCACATCGCCGCGCATGCCGACGGTGACCTCACGGTATTTGTAGCCGGTCGACATGTCGTTGTGGTACTCGATCTTGTGCGGCCAGCGGGCAAGGATCTTCTCGCACACGCCGGTCTGCTCGATCACCTGGTGCGGAGTAAGGCCGCAGGCGGGGTCGTAAGGCATGTCACCGGTCAGATACTCCCAATCGTTGGCTTTGAGGTCGTACATGACCAGGCCGCCCATCTCACCAATGTAGGAGTTGAGGCCGAGCACGCGCGCGTCCTCGTGGATCATGGTACGGTTGCGGCCCGAGGTGGGAACCACCTGAATACCAGCGCGAGCGAGTGCCACGACGGCCTCGACGAGTTTGGTCGAGGGGTTGCCGTCGTTGTCGCGCAGCACGCACGAGCCGGGCGCGAGCATCGTGGCATCCAGGTCGGTAAAGACGTACTTGACCTTGGCCAAGCGCTCGCGCATCTCGCCCGAAAGCTCGGCAACGGTCGGCAGGGTGTTGTGGGACATGGTTACTCCGTTTACGTAGAAGGGTTTGGACTTGGACGTCATGTTTTGATTGAGGGAACACGCTTATGGTGACAGCGCACTCAGGGCGCCGCCGCCATCATGGTTCATTAGTCAAACTGGGTAACATCGATTAGGCGATTGGCCAGCGAAAGGTCGCTCTCGATGGGCACGAACTCGTCGCCCACGTGCATGAGTTCCTCGTCACCCTTTGCCAGCAGCAAAACAATGGTGGGAGCATCGGGGTTGACGTACTCCTCGCGCGCCGCCTTGAACGCCGCATGCACAGCGGCTTCGCGGTCGAGGATGATCTTGTTCGGCGTATCGTCGGGAACATGCTCGGCAAGCTCGCGACAGACCTTCATCGGGTCCTCGTGAGCTGGATCCTCGTTGGCAAAGATCATCAGGTCGGAATACGGTGCGGCTTCGCGCGGAAGCTGCTCGCGGCGCTCCTGCGCCTTGCCGCCGGCAGCGCCAAACACCGCAATGACTGGACTAGCGGGAAACGCGCGCTTGACCGACGAGAAAAGCGAGCGGAACGAAAGCTGATTGTGCGCATAGTCGACGACGCAGATCACGCGGCCGTCCTTCGACTCCACGACCTCCATACGGCCCGGCACACGCAGTTTGGAGAGGCCCTTCTTGATGGCATCGATACCGATGCCGATCTCGCGCGCAGCGGCGATAGCGACCAGCGCGTTCTCCACGTTAAAGTCTCCCGCGATACCCAGCAGGACCTTCTCCCCCGCCTCGGACTCGTCGGCACACAGGCCATGCAAGTTGAACTCGATGCTAAAGCCGACCATGCTTACGTCGCTCGCCCACAGGCTTGCCTCGGGATGCTCGACGCCAACGGTCACCAAGCGCTCGGCCGTCGACGCTGCCTCCAGCACACGGTCGACCTCTTCGGTGCCCAGATTCACCACGGCGGTCTTTGCCTGGTCAAAGATCCTGAGTTTGCTCTCAAAATAATCCTCAAACGTGGGGTGTTCGATCGGCGAGATGTGGTCGCGGCCGATGTTGAGGAAGCACGCCACGTCAAACGGCAGATTCTCGACGCGTTGGTACTTGAGCGCCTGGCTCGAAACCTCCATGACCATGGACTGGCGACCGGACGTGCGGCAGTTGGCGATATGGCGCCAGACCTCGGGGGCCTCGGGCGTGGTATTGGTGCTCTCGTAGCACTCAATGCCGTCATCGGTGCTTACCGAGCCAATCATGCCACAGGACTCGCCTGCTGCTTTGATGATGGACTGGAGCATAAAGGCCGCCGTGGTCTTACCCTTGGTACCGGTAATGCCCACGATCTTAACGTCCCGATCGGGGCGGCCGTAGACCTCGGGCGGCAGCAGCGCCATCGCCGTACGCACGTTGCGAACAACCAGCATCGCAGCACCGCTCTCCTTCGCCAGCGGCTCCAGAGACTCGACCAGCGACTCCTCGCACACAAATGCGACGGCGCCCGCATCGAGCGCCATGCTCAAAAACGCGGGCTTAAAGGCAGCACCTTTGCAGAAGAACACGTCACCTGCCGAGACCGCGCGCGAATCAAACGAGCAGCCGGTCACGGCACGCTCGTCAACCTGCTCTGATGCGCGCAGCTCGCCGCACACATCGAGAAGCTTGGCAAGCGTATCGACCGTGGTCACGGTCGCGGAATCCGAATGGTGCATCTTTCACCTTTCTCAGCCATTTGGCAGGGACGGTTTTATAGTAACTGAAACGCACCCACGCAAAAACGGCTCCCGGAGGAGCCGTTACGCGCAGGCGTTCGTAAGCCGAGGCTAGGCAGCCTGAACAGCGGGCTGGTCCTCGTCGATAAAGAAGCGCTTGTACCACACCAGGAACACGAGCGGCGTATAGATCTTGCGCTGGAAATCGCCCTTGCCCGCAAAGTGCAGGTCGAGCAGGTGCATGAGCTCGTCGGTATCGAAGAACTCGCTTGCCCACGGCGCGGTGAAGTACTCCTTGACATAGTCGTACCACTTTTGCTCGCGCAGCCAGTAGACAATCGGCACCGGGAAGCCCACCTTGGGACGGGTGGCCCACTCATCGGGCAGCGACTTGTTGGCAGCGTGGCGGAGTACCTGTTTGTTGCCGTTCTCGTTGATGCGGTAGCGGTCGGGAATGTGCTCGGCGAACTCCATGACTTTGCGGTCCAGGAAGGGCACGCGCAGCTCCAGCGAGTGCGCCATGCACATCTTGTCGGCCTTGAGCAGAATGTCGCCCGGGAGCCACATATTCATGTCCAGGTACTGCTTCTTGACCAGTTCGGGCTGACCCTTCACGCGCGCGTAGATGGGTGCAGCGAGCTCGAAGGCGCCGTCGCCGGTGTTGTACTCGGGCTTGAGCACGCCGTCGACCTCGCGCTCCGGCCATACCAGAGCCTGTCCCAGGAACGACTTCTCGGGGATCTCGGCACCCTTGACCAGGAAGTTATGTCCCTTGAAGTACGGCATATGCAGCGCCAGGTTACCGAGCGCGCGACGGATGGGCAGCGGCACCATCTTTTTGTACTTGCGCACCGGAACCGTATCCTCGTAGTAGGCGTAGCCGCCAAAGAGTTCGTCGGCGCCTTCGCCCGAAAGCACGACGGTAACGTCCTTGCGGGCCATCTCGGCCAAGAACCACAGCGGCACGGAAGACAGGTTGGACTGCGGCTCGTCCATGTGATACTGGATGTCCTCGAGCGCACCGAAGAACTCATCGGCGGTAATCATCTTGCGAACGTTCTCGACGCCGAGCTTATCGGAAAGCTCCTTGGCGTAGTTGGTCTCGTTGAAGTTCTTGTAGTCAAAGCCCACCGAGAAGGTCTTGTCGGGCATGAGGCAAGCGGCGATGTAGCTGGAGTCGACGCCACCGGAGAGGAACGACGCGACCTTGACGTCGGCGATGCGATGGGCCTCGACGCTCTCGTGCACGACCTCGTCCAGCTCATCGACATACTCTTCGAACGGCTTCTCGACGGCAGAGTAATCGCAATCCCAGTAGCGCTCGATGTTCATCTTGCCGGTCGGGATATCGACGGTAAAGTAGTGCGCCGGCGGCAGCTTGTAGACACCCTCGAAGAAGGTCTCCTCAGTCGCCGAATACTGCAGCGTCATGTACGGACGCAGAGCCTTTTTGTTGACCGCCTTGTGGAAGTGCGGGTAGTCGAGGAAGCTCTTGATCTCGGAACCGAAGAGCACGCCCGGCGCACCGTCGCCCGCGTCGGCCATGGGATAGTAGTAGAGCGGCTTGATGCCAAAGATATCGCGGGCGCCAAAAAGCTTGTTCTTCTTCTTGTCCCAGATGACGAAGGCGTACATACCGCGCAGGCGATCAAGTACTGCCTCGCCCCACTCCTCATAGCCGTGCAGGAGGCTCTCGGTGTCGGCGCCACAGTGGAACTTATAGCCCTTGGCCTCGAGCTCGGAACGGAGTTCTTGGAAGTTGTAGATCTCGCCGTTGAAGACGATAACGACGCTACCGTCCTCGTTGGCCATAGGTTGGGCGCCAGCCTCGGTCAGGTCGAGGATCGACAGGCGGCGGAAGCCGAGGGCAACGCGGCCGTCGATAAACTGACCGCCCATGTCGGGACCGCGATGGACGATGCGGTCCATCATCTTGGTGAGCACCTCGGATTGATTATCCGTCCCACCGACAAAACCGACAAAACCGCACATATACTATCCCCTCTGCTGTTGCTGGGCATCAAATCGAATCAGTAGCTTTTGAGTATACCCGAGGGCGTAAAGAGGGGCGGAATGTTCAGGCAATCTCAACTGAATCAGCTCCGCTGTGACACGCGACGGTTACCTTTAATGGATATGAGATGAATGAGGCGATTGTTTTGCTATACTCTCTCCGCACGGGCGATTGGCGCAACGGTTAGCGCAGGTGCTTTACACGCACAAGGCTGGGGGTTCGAATCCCTCATCGCCCACCACAGAATTGGAAACGGTCCTCGAAAGGGGACCGTTTTTGTTTGGGCCCATCGCAGAGGGATTCGAACCCGACAGGGTGCGGAGCTGAGGAAACGCGCAAGCGTTTTCCAGCGCAGCACGCGAGGGCCGAAGGCCCGAAGCGAAAGCGGGCGGCGAAGCCGCACGCGACATCCCTCATCGCCCACCACCGAATTGGAAACGGTCCTCGCAAGGGGACCGTTTTTGTTTGGGCCCAGCGCATGGGATTCGAACCCGCCAGGGTGCGGAGCTGAGGAAACGCGAAACGTTTTCCAGCGCAGCACGCGAGGGCCGTAGGCCCGAAGCGAAAGCGGGCGGCGTCAGCCGCACGCGGACATCCCTCATCGCCCACCACTGATTTGATAGGCTCCCAGCAATGGGAGCCTTTCTTTTTTGGGCCCAGTGCATGGGATTCGAACCCGCCAGCACGTCTGTCACAAAGGCCGTGGCCAAATAATGGCAAAAATGAGTACTGCTACTTTGCTTGCAACATATAAAAAGATAGCGTTTGCTTAAGTTACGCAACATATGTCCATTATAAGGACTAACAGTTAGACCACAATCGTGCATTCATCGCCATTTCGACTTGCTATCTGGCCTTATTAGTCCAAAATTGCTGCTACCAAATCGGTAGCAGTACTCATATTTAATGTTTTTTGCCCAGCGGGTCTCCCTGCCTTAGCAAATCTAAGGCAAAACGGGCTCCAGACCGCTGAATCATGCCACATAGGGCACGCCCGCAGTCCGGAACCCGGTCCAAATTGAGTTATTGCGCTGCGTTAGACCAAGACACCCGACAGGATCTCGATCAGACTGTCCACGTCGGCTTCCTCGCAGACGAGCGGCGGCAAGAAACGCAGCGTATGAGCACCCGTAGCGTTAATCACGGCACCGGCGGCCAGCGCGCGGGCAACAATATCATGTGCGTCGCCCGCGGCATCATCCAAATCACAGCCGAGCATCAGGCCACGGCCACGCACCTCTACCACATGCGGAAGCTTAGCCAGCGCCTGCTCCATATAGGCGCCTACCTTGGCAGCATGGTCGGCATAATCGCCGCGCACGAGCGCGGAGAGCGTCGCGGCGCACGCCGCGATGGCCAAGCAGCTACCGCCAAAAGTCGAACCGTGATCGCCGGGCTTAAACACGTCGGCGATCTCTTTCTTTGCCACGACGGCACCCATGGGCACGCCATCAGCAATGCCCTTGGCAAGGCTCATGATGTCGGGCTCCACGCCATAGGTTTGGAATGCGAACGGCTTGCCGGAGCGGAAGATGCCGCACTGGACCTCGTCGGCGATAAGCACGGCGCCCACTTCATGTGCCAGGTCGCGCGCTGCCGCCATAAACTCCTCGGTCATGGGGTGCACGCCACTCTCACCCTGGATCGGCTCGAGCATCACGGCACAAATTTCGCTCCCCAGCTGCTTAAAGATCGCACGCAGTTCATTGATATCGTTGGGCGTACAGGCCACAAAGCCACCCGGCAGCGGGCGGAAACTATCCTGCAGCCAATCCTGCATGGTGGCGGCAATGGTCTCGAGCGTACGGCCGTGGAAGCCGCCGCGCATGCACACGATGGTGTTGCCGCCGTTACCGGCACGCTTGGCGTACAAGCGCGCGAGCTTCATCGAGCCCTCGTTGGCCTCGGCGCCGGAGTTGGCAAAGAAGGTCTCCCACACCTGCTCGTCCGCAGCCGGGGCACCAAGAGCAGCTGCCGTGGTCTCATCGCCGGCGGCAATGGCATCGGCAAGCACGCGCGCACCATCTGCGTCGTCGTTAGCAAGCTTGGACAGCAGCGCCGCGACCTGTCCGCGCTGCTCAATGTAGAAGTAATTGGAGACATGCATGAGCTTTTTGGTCTGTGCCTCAAGTGCCGAGAGCACAGCCAGGTTGCCATGACCTAGGCTGCACACGCCGATGCCGGCAAGAAAGTCGAGGTACTCACGGCCATCGTCGCCGGTGAGCTTCATGCCGTGACCCTCGACAAACTCGACCGGAGAGCGGCCAAAGGTATGCATAACGTAATGGGATTCAAGCGATTGCTGAGCTGCAAGTGACATGGGATGCCTTTCGTTGGGCGCCAGACGGCGCAGGCCTATGGGGGCAGGAATGGGGCGGCTGCGAGTCAGTTAGACCGTCTGAAGCTTCTCGACCTCGTCGAGGTTCTCGGTCAGACGCGCAGCAAACGTCGAAAGCGGATGCGGATGCGTATCGAACTCGTAAGCCGTCTCGGTGGAATGGATCACGGTGCCGACGCCGGCATCGGTCAGCAGCTCCAGCAGCAGCGAATGCGGCGTGGTGCCGTTGATGATGTGAGCGCGAAATACGCCGCCGGCAAGCGCATCGACGGCCGCGCGCAGCTTGGGAATCATGCCCTTATCGACCTCGCCGCCGTAGAGCATTTCGTTAACCTCGTCGAGCGTTAGGTTGGAGATGAGTGAGTCTTTATCGCTAAAGTCCTTGTACAGGCCGTCGACGTCGGTCAAAAAGATCGCCTTATGCGCATGCAGCGCCGCCGCAACGGCACCGGCGGCGGTATCGGCGTTGATGTTGAAGAAACCGCCGTCCTCCCCCGCCGCGACGGTAGCGATGACGGGGATGTACTCGCTATCGAGCAGGCGCTCGATATAGTCGGTGTTGACGTGCGTGACCTTGCCTACGCGGCCGAGTTCGGGGTCGAGCGGCTCGGCGATGAGCGTACCGGCATCGCTGCCCGAAACGCCCACGGCCAGGTTGCCGTGATGGTTGAGCGCCGCGACCAGCTCCTGGTTGACCTTACCGCCCAGCACCTCGCGCACGATATCCATGGTCGCCGGCGTGGTCACGCGCTGGCCGTTCTTAAACTCGACGGGGATGTCGTAGTGGCTCAGCGCCTCGTTGATAGCCTTGCCGCCGCCATGCACGATGACGGGGCGCATGCCGATGATCTTAAGCAGGACGATGTCGCTCATCACGTCGCGGCGCAGCTGCTCATCAACCATGGCGGCTCCGCCATATTTGATAACAACCGTCTTGCCGGTCAGGTTCTTAATCCACGGCAGCGCTTCGAACAGCAGCTGCGCGGTTGCTTCGTTGGATTCGCTCGAACGACAATCGCGTGCGAATTTCATAATCTGCCTCGTCTTTCGTATCGTTATCGCGCCGTGCTCCGCTGTCCGCAATCGCGGCAAGATGCGCAGCGTGCCTGGAATCTAGGAACGGTAGTCGCCGTTAATGGAGATGTACTCGTGCGTGAGGTCACAAGTCCACACGGTGGTCGCCGCGTCGCCCGCGCCCAGGTCGGCCGAGATCACGATCTCGGGCGCCTCAAAACGTCGCAGAGCCTCGTCCTCGTCAAAGGGAACAGTCAGACCGTCGCGACAGACAGGCATGCCCATCATGTCGATGGAAACGTCTTCCTGATTAAACTTCACACCGCACTTGCCAAGCGCCATAGCAACGCGGCCCCAGTTGCAGTCGTGGCCGGCGATGCAGGTCTTAACGAGCGGCGAGTTGGCAACGGCACGGGCGGCGATATCGGCCTCCTCGTCGTTGGCGGCGCCGGTAACGTTGACCGTAACAAGCTTGGATGCGCCCTCACCATCGGCGGCGATATTGCGCGCCAGGCTCTCGCACACCTCGTGCACGGCAAATGCCAACTCGTCAAAGGCATCGGAGCCCTCGACGATCGGCTCGGCATCTGCGGCAGCGGCGCCGGAGGCAAGCATGATGCAGGTGTCGTTGGTCGAGGTGTCGGAATCGACCGTTACCTTGTTAAAGGTCTGCTTGACGGTCGAGAGCAGCAGGGCATGAAGTGCCGCAGGCTCGACGGGGGCATCGGTGGTGATAACTGCGATCATGGTGGCCATATTGGGCATGATCATGCCCGAGCCCTTGCACATTCCGCCTACCGTATAGACATTGCCCGCATGACCCGCAGCCTCACTGACGTAGGATACGGCGTACTCCTTGGAGTGCGTGTCGGTCGTCATGATGGCGCGAGCGGCATCGGCGCCACCGTGGGCGGAGAGCGCCTCGTAGGCAGCAGGAATGGCGGTCTCAAACGTGTCGATCGGCAGAATCTGGCCAATCACACCCGTGGAGGCAACCAGAATCTGCTGGGGCTCGCAGCCGATGACCTGCGATGCGATGCTGCACGTCTCGCGCGCGCAGGCAAGGCCGGTCTCACCCGTGGCGGCGTTGGCATTGCCAGAGTTGACCGAAACACCGGCGATGATACCGTACCCCTTGTCGGTACCGCCCAGGTTGGCACGGCTCACCTGCACGGGCGCCGCGCAAAAGCGGTTAGTCGTAAACACGCCGGCACCGGGACAGGGTTTATCGGGCACGACGAGCGCGTAATCCAGACGCTCGGGGTTCTTGCGGAACCCAGCGTGGATGCCTGCAGCCTTAAAACCAGCCGCAGCCGTAACGCCACCCTCGACGGCGCGAATCTTGATATCAAACAGCTCGGTATTCATCGTCTTTATGACTCCTTATGTCAAACAAAAAACGGACATCGGTTGGTGCGCCATGCCAGTCGTGATCATGAGACCAGCTTAAGAGTGGCGCCCCACTCGATGCCCGACTACCAAATCGTTAACAATCGAATGTGCTACACCGGGCACGCCACTGTGGGCAAGCCTCGTCGCTCGTCAAAGCCAAAGACGATATTGGCGCACTGGACCGCTTGGCCCGCAGCGCCCTTGCACAAATTGTCGATAGCACCCGTCGCCACCAGCACGCCCGCGCGCTTGTTGAGCGCGAGGCCAATCTGGGCAGCGTTGGTGCCGACGACCGAAGCCGTCTTGGGCTGCTGGCCGGCATCGAGTACGCGCACGAAGGTGCGACCGGCGTAGAACTGCTTGTAATGGTCGACAACGTCCTCAAGGGTCAAGGTATCGATAGCCTGCGGCGTAAGCGGCAGCGTCACCGTGGAGAGCAAACCACGCTTGAGCGGTGCCAGGTGCGGGGTAAAGACGACGCGATCGGTCAGACCAAGGATTTGCTCAATCTCGGGCGTGTGGCGATGCTTGCCCACGCCGTAGGCCTCCAAGTTCTCGTCGGCGCTGCAAAAATGGGTGCGGGCGTTGCAGGACTTACCGGCGCCCGTCACGCCGCTAATGGCATCGACAATCACAGGACCGTTCTCGGCCACCCAGCCCGCGCGCACGGCGGGCGCGGCGGCAAGGCTCGTTGCGGTGGGATAGCAACCGGCGCAGGCGACCAGCACGGGTTTGCCGTCGGCATGGTCGGATGCGGCGGTCTCCAAGTCCTGGCAGAACAGCTCGGGCAGACCGAAAGCACGGGTCTTGAGCAGCTCGGGGCTCGTATGCTCGGCGGCATACCATGCCTCGAACACGGCCGGATCGCTCAGGCGGTAGTCGGCCGAAAGATCAAAGCAGGAGACGCCCGATGCAAGCAGCGCGGGCACCTGTGCCATGGCAGCCGTGTGCGGCACGGCCAAAAAGACCGCGTCGCAGTTCTTGAGCTCGGGGGCATCATGCGTCGTGAAGACAAGATCGCTTACGCCGGTGAAGCTCGGGTACACCGCAGACAACGGCTGGCCGGCATCGGCGTTGGACGTAATGGCAGCAAGTTCAAACTCGGGGTGACCGAGGACGAGGCGAATGAGCTCGGCGCCAGCATATCCAGCCGCACCGACGATTCCAACCTTTACAGACATATCAGACTCCTTGTCTGCGATTTATGCACCGATGCGCATTTCGCAGCGGTCGTTATAAAGTGGGTTGAAACTTTAGCACCAAAAGATGCATGAATACGTAAATGGCTTGCATATTCATGCATTGAAACATTCCCGACACATTCGCTTGAAGGAATTGACAAATGGAGCGGGCCCCGTATTGACCGGCGCTCCTAACGGCGCCGGGCAATACGGGGCCCGCCCATGCGAAAACCAAGTTGTTAGGATGAGCCAGCTGGCTAGAGCTCGACCGGCACCCATTCGTCGTGATTGCAGATAAAAGCCTCGGGATCCTCGACGCTAAAGAAGACGAGCGTGGGGTCGTTAGGCCCCTCATAGTGCTCGCCCAGGCGCTCTAGATGCTTCCACCCAGCTTCGCGCATTTCGCCTAAAGCCCGGTCATCCAAGCCGGCACGCCCGCGCAAGATGAGCCAGCCATGGCCCGGCCACCAACTCGTGGCCTCAAAGCGCTGGTTTTGCAGCAGCTCTTGCCACACATCTTTGGTGCGCGCTGTTACAAACCACAGCTTGCCGTCCTGGATCTGCGCAAACGAAAACGGACGCACATGAGGCTGTCCGTCAACGCTCGTCGCCAAATACCATGCCGGCACCGACGTCAGATACTCCAACACCGTATTCAATCCGTCCATGTGTCCTCCTGGCGCTAGCTAATTCGGAACGGGTAGTTAATTTGAGACGCGCTAGAGCTCCAGGCGCTCCTCGCTGCCGTCGATATCACAGAAGCGCGCGGCAATGTTGCGGACCGAAAAGAAAGCAAGGCGGCCGTCGTTGGCACTCTCGTGTTCCTCACCGATGCCCACCATGTGCTTAAAACCCGCTTGACGCACCTTGTCGCTCGCAACTGCGTCGTCCTCAAGTGCGGCTTCGCCGGTCAATACGATCCAGCATTCCCCCGGCTTCCAGCCCGAGAGCTCAAACTTGGGATTCGCACTCAGCTCCGCCCACACATCCTTGTCGCGCGACGTGCAAAACCACAGCTTACCTTCATCGACCATGGCAAACGAAAACGGCCTCACGCGAGGCTGATGCCCGTCGGCCACATCGGTCGTGGCCAGATACCACGCCGGAATGCGCCTGAGATACGAGCAGGCGCGCTCAAGCTGAGCTGTGCGGTCGTTGTCGGTCATAGGGACCCCTTTCTTGCGCTCGAATCGCGCCTAAACAAGTTGAAGGTTGACGACGATGACACACGCAAACAGCAGCATCGTCACCACCGCAGCCAGCGCATCCCCGCGGCGAAATGCAAGCGCATGCAGACGCGTGCGGCCCTGCTCGCCGTGATAGCAGCGTGCATCCATGGCGGCAGACAGCGTCTCGGCATGACGGAACACGCCCGTGAACAGTGGAATCGCCACACTGCCGAGCATACGCACGCCGCCGAGCGGGCCACCCGTTACGCGTGCACCGCGGCTTGCCTGCGCGTCCGCCGTCTGCTTCATCTCGGTGGCGAACTGCGGCATAAAGCGCAACGCGATGCCCATGATCATGCCGAGCTCATGCGCCGGAAGCCCCACGCGCGCAAACGGTGCGAGCAGACGCTCAAAGCCCGCGGTGAGGTCGAGCGTCGGTGTGGTGAGCGTAATGGCGCTCATGCCGGCCATCATCAGGGTCAGGCGACACGCCATAAAGGCGGCAGAACGCAGTGAGCCCTCGCTTATCTGCAGAAAGCCGAGCTGCCACAGGATGCGCCCACTCTGATCGGTAAACAAGTTGAGCACCGCGACCACGACGACGATTGCCAGCAGCGGCGCCATCGACGACAGAACGCGACGAGCCGGCACCCGGGACACGACATAGATCAGCACAACGAAAATTGCGACAGGGGCCAGTCCGCGGAAGCCGCCGACGGTCAGCGTCGTGATTAAAAACACAAAGCCCAGGAGCAGCTTGGTGCGCGGATCCAGGCGATGGATCGCACTATCGCCGGGATAGTAGCTGCCAAACGAAAACGCCTCCATTAGCAGCCCTCCTCTCGCGCGACCGTCTTGGATTTAGCAATGTCCGCGACGTTAGAAGGACCGTCCGAGCGACCGATTAGCAGGTCCACCAACTCGTCTGCCAGCGACTCAACCGTATAGAGCCCGCCGCAACGCAGCGGCACGCCCGCTTCCGCGAGCGCCAACGCCATGCGCTGGGCGGCGGGAACGCCCAAGCCGATCGACTTGAGCTCATCGGCATGTGCAAACACCTGCGCGGGGGTTCCCTCGGCAAACACCGCACCTTCGTTCATCACGACGATGCGGTCGCAGCAGTTGGCCAGGTCATCCATACTATGCGAAACCATGACAACGGTCAGGCCATCGCGGTGAAGTCGACCGATAAGCTCAAGGAAATCCCTGCGCGCAGCCGGATCGAGCCCCGCCATGGGTTCATCGAGCACCAGGACCTCGGGCTCCATGGCGAGCACGCCGGCGAATGCCACACGCCGTTGCTGACCGCCCGAAAGCTCAAAGGGACTCTTGTCGCCGACCGTGGAAAGATCGAGGCCCACGCGCGAGAGTGATGACTCGACACGACGGTCGACTTCATCTTGCGGCAAGCCAAGGTTGTGCGGACCAAACGCCACGTCCTGCGCCACGGTTTCGGCAAACAGCTGACGCTCGGGATATTGAAACACCACGCCGACCTTGGCCTTAACCGCGGCGGCGTCTTTCTTGTTTGACAGATCGAGCCCCAGTGCGCGAACGAATCCCTCCTGGGGGCGAATCAAACCGTTGAGATGCTGGACTAGCGTCGACTTACCCGAACCGGTATGACCTGCCAAGCCCAGGAACTCGCCGCGACGCACCGTCAGCGATACATCGCGCAGCGCCCACGGGCTGCTGGGGTCGTTTCCCCAGAGAGCCTGTTTGCTCGATTTGCCCGCAGTGACCGAGCGCTTATGCCAGCGGCGGCGCTCGCGGGCACTCAGCGAGTAACTATGCGAGAGGTGCGAAATCTCGATAACGGGCTCCGACACGGCTGTCCCGTCGGTTGCAGAGGAGACGTTGTCGAGCACACGAGAATCGGATGCAGAAGGCCGCCCTGCGGTGTCTTCCCCACTCCGGTCGGCATATACCTGCGCAATCTCGGCGACCATATCCGCCTCGCGCACCTGCGCATGAACGGGCACGCCCTTCGCACGAAGCGCCGTGCCCAAGCAGCACGACGCCGGCATATCCAAGTTGAGCTGCGCAAGTTCGTCCGCCCGTGTCAAGATTTCCTCGGGCGTACCGAGCATGGCAACACGCCCCGCCCGAAATACCGCTACACGATCGGCCTCGGCGGCCTCTTCCATAAAGTGCGTAATCATCACGATGGTCATGCCGCGATCGTGCAACGCGCGGCAAGCCTTCATGAGGCCCTTGCGTCCACGCGGATCGAGCATCGAGGACGCCTCGTCCAAAATGAGCACGCGCGGTTCCATGGCGAGCGCACCGGCAAGCGCCACGCGCTGCTTTTGACCGCCCGAAAGCGCGTGGGTCTCGTGGCGCTCAAAGCCCACCAGGCCCACGCGCTTCAGCGCCTCGCGTACACGCTGCGCAATTTGTGCCGATGGCACGCCAAGGTTTTCGGGACCAAACGCAACGTCATCTTCGACAAGCGTTGCCACCAGCTGGTCATCGGGATTTTGGAATACCATGCCCGCAGTCGAGCGGATGTCGTAGACCAGCTCGGGATCGGACGCGTCCATGCCGTTGATGCGTACCGTGCCCGCATCGGGCTGCAACAGTGCATTCAGATGCTTGGCAAACGTCGACTTGCCCGACCCATTGCCACCGAGGATGCAGAAAAACTCCCCGTCCTCGATGTTCAGATCGACGCCGTCGAGTGCCGGTACGGCACCGTCATAGCTAAAGGAAACGCCCCGACACTCAATCATGCGCGGCCTTTGACCTGGTCCTTTTTAGGCGTGATGAGGTTGGAGACCGCCTTGTACACCGCAAGTGTCAATACCGAGTTAAGGACGGTCTTGATAAGGTTGAACGGCAGCACGGCAGGAATCATAAGCGGGGCGATCACATCGACCGAGCCATACCAGAACCATACGCCAATGGTAAGGTTTGCGACCATAGACAACGCCGTAGCGGCAATGACGCCGAGCACCAGGCCAATCACGGCACCCTTATAGGTATGCATCTTCTGGTAGACGATAGCCGCGGGCAGAATGTAGCCCAGCGTGGCAACCAGGTTCATAAGCGCGCCGACCCAATCGCCCGTGGTAAGCGCATGGATAACGATCACCATGGCGGCAACAGCAGTGCCGGCGCCAGGGCCATACGCAAATCCACACACCATCGCCGGCACCAGCGACGGGTCATACGTCAAAAACGGCGCCGAAGGAAGGATGGGCAGCTGCACATACATAAACAGGGCGCCCAAGGCGCACATCAGCGCCATGGTAACGAGCTGTTTGGTGCTCCACCTATTCGTGTTCTCAAAATGGATATGCTGCGACTGTTCAGACATAAGATCACCTGCCTCTTTCATCCGGACTCTAACCGTTGGTACTGGAATCTCACCAGTTCAGCCGGCATGCGAACCAACGCACACACGGGTCGCGGACTCATCGGCTCGGTCGCAGACGCCTCGCCTGCGCCACGGTACCCCTTTGGCACCGCCCAATTTACCGCCAGTGGGGAATTCCACCCCGCCCTGAAACAGCACTTGCAAGTGTAGCACCAGTAGGCTTTCGCGCAAGTATGCCAAGGGTAATTTATGGCGGGGGAAACGCTCTAGAAATGCGGCCGGGACAGAGCAGCGCGACAATAACGTACCCGCCCATCCCAAAGTGCTGCGCTTTTCGCGGCAAAGCCGCGAAACAGCAAAAGGGAAAAGCCACCGCAACAACCACGTTCCCCATCCATCCCAAAGTAGCGCGCCTTTCGCGCAAAGCGCGAAACAGCGAAGGGGACACGTATCCCTATCGACCACGTCCTTCTCCGCCCGCCGACCTCAAGGCCGTAAACGCAGGGAATCCGGGGGCGTGACGGGGGCTTCTCTCCGGAACATTCCGCAGGACGCAAAGAGGCTCCGCAGCGCGAAGCGCGATGCGGAGCCTCTTTGCATGTCCGAGGACGTTCCGGAGAGAAGCCCCCGTCACGCCCCCGGATTCCCGGTGGGAGTTCTAGACCTTGTCGGCCTTAGTACATACCGCCGCCCTGCTGACCAGCGGTAGCAGCAGCGATAGCGTCCTCAAGCTGAGTGTTCTTGGGCACATCGGAGACGGTAGCCTCGGTGATGAGGATCAGGCTGGCGACAGAAGCAGCGTTCTGCAGGGTGACGCGGCTAACCTTGACGGGGTCGAGGACGCCCATCTCGATCATGTCGCCCCACTCGCCGTTGGCAGAGTTGAGACCCTGGCCGGCGGGCAGCTCGGCAACCTTGTCGACCACGACAGCGCCCTCAAAACCAGCGTTCTTGGCGATAGTAGCGACCGGAGCAGTCAGAGCCTTCTTGACGATGTCGACGCCGATCTTCTCCTCGGGGTCGTCGATCTCGACAGCATCGAGCGCAGGAGCAGCGTCCATGAAGGCGACGCCGCCGCCGGCGACAATGCCCTCCTCGACAGCAGCACGGGTAGCCTGCAGGGCGTCCTCGACGCGGTGCTTGATCTCCTTGAGCTCGGACTCGGTAGCAGCGCCGACCTTGATGACGGCAACGCCACCGGAGAGCTTGGCCAGGCGCTCCTGGAGCTTCTCGCGGTCAAAGTCAGAAGTGGTGTTCTCCATCTCGCCCTTGATCTGAGCGATACGAGCGTCGATGGCCTCCTTGGAGCCAGCGCCGCCGACGACGACGGTGTTGTCCTTGGAGATGGTGACGGACTTGGCGGTACCGAGCATATCGGCGGTGATGTCAGCGACCTTCACGCCCAGCTCGTCCAGGGCAGCCTGGCCACCGGTGAGGACGGCGATGTCCTCGAGGATGCGCTTGCGGCGATCGCCGTAGCCCGGGGCCTTGACGGCGCAGACGTTGAGGGCGCCACGGATCTTGTTGAGGACGAGGGTCGGCAGAGCCTCGCCATCGATGTCCTCAGCGATGATGAGCAGGCCACGGCCAGCGCGCTGGACAGCCTCGAGAACAGGCATGATGTCCTGGACGCTGGAGATCTTCTGGTCGGTGATGAGGATGTACGGATCCTTCATCACGGCCTCCATGCGGTCGTTATCCGTGACGAAGTAAGCGGAGACATAGCCCTTGTCGAACTGCATGCCCTCGACGGTGTCGATGGTGATGTCGAACGTCTGGGAATCCTCGACGGTGATGACGCCATCCTTGCCCACGACCTCCATGGCCTCGGCGATCTTCTCGCCGACCTCGGGGTCACCGGCGGAGATGGTACCGACGGAAGCAATCTGCTCCTTGGTCTCGACCGGCTTGGCCTGCTTCTTCATCTCGGCGACGGCGGCGTTGACGGCCTTGTCGATGCCGCGACGGATGGCCAGCGGGTTGGCGCCAGCGGCGACGTTGCGCAGACCGTCGTTGACGATGGCTTGAGCGAGCAGGGTTGCGGTGGTGGTGCCGTCACCCACGGTGTCGTTGGTCTTGGTGGCGACCTCCTTCACCAGCTGAGCGCCCATGTTCTCGATGTTGTCCTCGAGCTCGATCTCCTTGGCGACAGAAACGCCGTCGTTGGTGATGGTCGGAGCACCGAACGTGCGCTGCAGCGCAACGTAGCGGCCCTTGGGGCCCATGGTGACGGTAACGGCGTCGGCCAGAGTGTTGACGCCCTTGGCAAGCTTAGCGCGGGCATCGGTGTTGAACGTAATGTTCTTTGCCATGGTAGGTAATCCTCCAAAAGAAATGTGACTCGCGTCGCCGCTTCCGAGTCCTATGCGGCGGGCGCGTTCAAAGACGAATCAGAGATTCTGACGAGACTAGGCCTCGACGACAGCGTAGATGTCGTCGGCGCGCATCAGCAGATACTTCTCGCCGTCGACCTTGACCTCGTTGCCACCGAACTTACCATAGATGACAACGTCACCGACCTTGACGTCCATGGGGATGCGCTCACCCTTGTCGTTGACCTTGCCGGCGCCAACGGCAACGATGGTGCCGCGCTGCGGCTTCTCCTGGGCGTTGCTGGCGATATACAGACCAGAAGCGGTCTTCTGCTCGGCCTCGTCGGGCTTGACCAGAACACGATCTGCAAGCGGCTTCAAAGACGACATGCTTGTTTCCTCCTTTTTGGGCCGCGCGGTTATGCCGCGCGAATTAACCCTTTTTGTTTGCGTACGCGTTGAATGGTACCCACGAATGGCGGGTTATACAACACGGAGTCAAAAAATCTTATTTTTTGGCACTTAGATTTTCTGAATGCCGGGGGATAACTTAGCGATGCCTCCCGTGTGGCTCCGGAGGGGCGGGGCATAAGGTTTCCTGCTCGGGCAGTCCTGCTCGCACGAAGGCCACATTAAGTGGCCTTCGGCTCGTGCGGAACTCGCGATAAACCTTATGCCCCGCCCCTCCGGAGCCACACGGGAGGCAGGTTAACTAATTCGGGCCCGGCATTCAGAAAAGTCAGTGCAGCAAAATGGCGATGCGGACAGCGACTTGGGCATGGTTTTCGCCGCTCGCACGGGTCCCCTGGGGAGCAGCGTGCATTTTTGGGAGTTTTCAGCAGGCCAGGACGGCTGCATACGCGCCGGACACACCATATTGGTCCCAAGAACGCCTTTGACCGGCGATTTGGGTCGACGGGCAAACCCCGTCAAGACAAAAAAGCGTGCCTCGCGCCGCACCGGACCCCAAAATGACGTCGATCTCCGCAATGCCACCCGACTGCAGCGGCACAGGCAGAGCTCGCGGTGCTGAATACTCCGTTTTTTGCACGGCGCGGACGGGGGTACATCAGGATCCGGAAGAACATCCCAGCCTTTTTATGCAATTCGTAATGGAAAGTACGCAAAACACCTAGAGATAGCATTGCTGCTGTCCAAATTGGGCGCGGGGCAGCAGCGCCTCCGCCCCGCGCGCCCAAATCAAGCAGGGCGGGGACGCTCCTAACGAACCCTCCCCCATTTGCAAACAAACGCGGCTCGAGCGCCATCCCAAAAAAAGTTGCCCGAGCCGCGTTAAACGGTAAGACATGAATACTTAGCGCTCGTAGATCAGGTTGCCGGCTAGGTAGGTGGCTTGGACTTTGGTGGCTTGGAGTTCTTGGGGGTCGATGGTGAGTGGGTTTTGGTCCAGGACTACCAGGTCGGCGTATTTGCCGGGTTCTAGGCTGCCGAGGTTTTGCTCGTCGCCCGCTGCATAGGCGCTGCCAAGCGTGTAGCTGCGCAGGGCCGTTGCCGCGTCGATACGCTCGCTCGGCAGCCAGCCGCCCTCGGGCCAGTGGCTGCGGGGATCTTGGCGTGTGATAGCCGTGTAGAGCACGTTCATGCTGGTAACGGCCGTGATGGGGCTGTCGGTACCGAAAGCTTGACGGATACCGCGCTGCTGATAAGTTGCGAACGGCCACATGATGCGGCTGCGTTCCAGGCCCAGGTCGCGCTCCGGGCCACCCGGGTCGAGCGTGATGTGGCAAGGCTGGCTCGAGGCAATGACGTTGAGCTTGCGCAGACGATCGATGTCCTGAGGCAGCAGATTCTCCAGGTGCTCAAGCGTATTGTGGCCGTGCTGGGGCAAGCCGTAGAGCTCTGCCGCCTCCTCAAAGATATCGAGTGCGGCATGGATGGCACCGTCGCCGATAACGTGGATGCGCACGGTATGGTCACGCTCGGCTGCCGCCAAAACCAACTTGCGCATACGCTCGACAGGGACCGTCAGGCGGCCCTGGTCGCCCGGGAAGCGCGGGTTGGTATAGGGCTCAGTGAGGTATGCGGTATGCTCGCTCGACACGCCGTCGAAGAACTGTTTAAAGCCTGGCGCCGAGAGCAGCGCGTTGTTCGCGTAGCGGGTCTGGAGTTCTTCCAAGCGCGACTGGTCATCCAGCAGCGTGGGAAACAGATGGGCGCGGATGCCCAGCTTGCCGGAGGCCTGCAGCTTGTCGTAAACATCGTCGCGAATAAAGTCGCAGCCCGGCATGGGCATGAGCGACATATCGCAGATTGAGGTGATGCCTTGCTCGGCCATACGCTTCATCTGGTCGGCGTAAGCGCTCGCGATGCGGTCCTCGCCCAGCCACTCCAGGCAGCGCGGCAGCAGCTGCATAGCAGCCGCCTCGTGGGCGATACCCGTAAGCTCGCCATTTGCATCTTTGTCGTAACTGCCACCCGCCGGAGGCTCGCTGTCGCGCGTAACGCCGAGCGCCTCGAGTGCGCGGCTGTTGAGCCACAGCGTGTGCCCGTCGCCCGAGTACATAACGCAGGGACGATCGGGAAATGCCGCATCGAGGGAGGCCTTGGTAGGGTGCTCGGGCGGATCCCAGCGGTAATCGCGCCAACCCTGGGTCACGACCCAGGCGTCATCTGGCAAGCCTTTGGAAAACTCGAGCGCATGCTGCACCAATGCTGCCTCGGACGTGCCCATATCCATGAGCATGTACGGCGAGGAACCGACCGAGGTATGGAAGAAGTGCAGATGAGCGTCATGAAAGCCGGGGCAGACAAACTGCTCGCCGTAGTCGATAACCGGCGTGGCGGCAGGCGCGGCGGCAATCACGTCATCGGGCGCACCGACTGCGACGATACGGTCGCCTGCGATGGCAATCGCCAGCTCGCGGACGGTATCAATGCCGTCTTGCGCGGTAAAGACGTTCTTGGAGCGGATAATCCGATCGATATGTTGCATGGGCATCCCCATCTCTGGCAGGAAATTCAACACCCCCGAGTGTACTCCCCCGCCCTTGTAACAAAACCCCAAGCGGCAAACGGCAACTTTACCAGCCCTAGCGGCAGGTGGCATACTGGAGAGAGCCTGTACGATTTTGCGATCAACCCAGCAAGGAGCAAATCGACCATGACGAAGACCAAGGCACAGCAGATTATGGCGGCGACCGAGGCTCGCGCGGCTGACGACGTCACCGCAGCCATCAAAGATATCGCTACCGAGTTTGAACCCTATATCATCAAGCAGCGCCGGCACTTCCATAAGCACCCGGAGCTGAGCCTTGCCGAGGAGCGCACGACCTCCGACATCGCCAACCAGCTCGACGCCATGAATATCCCCTACGAGCGTCCGCTCAAGACCGGCTTGGTGGCAACGCTTCGCGGTACCGCGTCGGATGCCTACCACGAGGACGGCACGCCGCGCCGCCGTATCCTGCTGCGCGCGGATATCGACGCCCTGCCCGTCACCGAGCAGACCGGCGAGGAGTTTGCCAGCGTCAACGAGGGCTGCATGCACGCCTGCGGTCACGACTGCCACATCGCCATGATGCTCGGCACGCTGCAGATCCTGCGCCATATGACCGACGACATCCACGGCGAAGTCCGCATCGTCTTCCAGCCCAGTGAGGAAAACGGCCAGGGCGCCAAACTCATGATCGGCACGGGCGTGCTCGACGGCGTCGATGGCGCCTACGCCGCGCACATCTGGAGTGAGGTCGACGCCGGCACCGTGAGCTGCGAGCCCGGACCGCGCATGGCCAATACCGACTGGTTCCGCATCGACGTCCGCGGCACCTCGTGCCACGGCGCCATGCCCCAGCGCGGTCACGACGCCGTTATGGTTGCCGCCGAGATCGTCAACGCTCTGCAGACCATCGTTTCGCGCGAGATCAGTCCCTACGAGCCGGCCGTCATTACCGTCGGCGAGCTGCACGGCGGCACCGCGCGCAACGTTATCGCCGGCACGGCCTACCTCGCCGGCACGGTGCGCACCTACGGAGATTCGACCCACGAGGAAATGCCGGAGCTCATGCGCCGCATCGTGGAGCATACCGCGGCCGCCTTGGGCGCCGAGGCAGAGCTCACCGACTACACCATCGCCAATTACAAGGTCGAAAACGATGCCGCCTCGAGCGAGCGCTGCCGCCAGGCAGTAATCAAATGCCTGGGCCCCACCGGCCAAGGCCATTATCGCGGCACACTCTCGGGTGAGGATTTTTCGGAGTACCTGCGCCGCGTACCGGGCGTGCTCGCCTTTGTTGGCACGCGCAACCCCCAGATTGGCGCCACGTACGCCCAACATTCTTGCTTCTACAAGATTGACGAGTCGGTACTGGCCAAGGGCTCCATGGTGGCCGCCCAATATGCCATCGACTTTTTGGCCGAGCCCACACAAGAAGAGCTCGACGGCCCCACGATTGCCGCGGTCGCCGAGACCAATCCCGACCTGGCAGCCAAACTGCGCTCTGCCAAGGCCACGGCCGCCGAGGCCCGCGACGCCATGCACGATGCCCGCACCGCCCGACACGCCGCAATCAAGGGCATCCACGACGCTCGCGCCGCCGCCCGCCGCGAGGAGAAGCACGACGAGTAGTCGATCCACGACCATCTCGCAGTCATAGCCGCATCGCGATATCAAAGCGGGGGCGGACGCTTCGGCACGTCCGCCCCCGCTTATTTGTCAAGCGCTATTTCTACCGTTTCTACCCCGTCCCCAAATGGCAGGTGGCAGGGTTACTCGTCCTGCGGGTCCTCGTCGGAGCTTGGCGCGGGGTCGGGCTCAGGCGCAGGCTCGGGCTCCGGTTCCGACATGGGCGCGGGGTCGGGCTCAGGCACGGGCACGGGCGCGGGCACAGGCTCAGGCTCAGGCACGGGCTCGGGCGCGGGCTCGGGCTCGGGCTCGGGCGCAGGCGCCGGCGCCGCAGCGGAATCGGATACGGGCGCTGCATCGGTGCTAAAACCAGCCGGAGCAGACTTCTTCTCAAACGGCAGCACAAAGGTCAGGACGTCATCCTTATCCTCATCAGCCCATTCAGCTGCATAACGCGCTACCCAATAGCCAACGGCACGATGCTTGAGCATCTTGCCAAAGACCGTAAGGAATACCGTGACAAACGCCGTCAGCACCAAGAACAATACGAGCGTGATGCCACCGCCGGTAACAAGCGCCTCAATAGCCGAAGGACGGTAGTAGTAGCTATACATACCGACAGAGGCAATGGCGCCGAAGACGAGCGTCAGGATCCAGGTGACAACGTTGGCGACCAGACCCGTCAAAAACTCGGGAAGGAACGAAGCGCAGAACAGCTTGGTCTTGTTGTGCTTAAACGCCGCCCAGACCTTGTCGAGCGAAAACGCGCTCTCGACACGACCGGTCACCGCAAAGTGCATCACGGCAATGTCGGCGAACATCTTAAAGAAGACCCCCAAGACCGCCGTGGCAATCATAGCCAGGACAAGCAGGCCAAGCGAGCCAAACAGCGCTGCCTCGAGTGCATAGGAGCCGTAATACGAATACGAGCCCGCGGCGCCAATTACCACGCTCTCCACCAGCGAAAGCACTACACCGATAACGGGAATGGCAGCAATAACCTCGAGCACGACCGAGATAACGCTCGAAAAGACTCCGAGGCCAAACGACGTGGAACGCATGAGTGGACGATCCATACCGTCATCAACCTTGAGCGACAGATCTCGACCCCACTCAATACCAAAGCCGGAACCACACACGCTCGCAATGCAAGCTGCCAAAAAGCCGATGGCAGCTGCAATGCCGCCAATAACGGGAATAAACAGCACGAGTACCGACACAACACAAATCAGCGCCGGTAAAAAGGCAATCTGGCACACGCGCTGCAGCACGCCCGGAGTCTTGGTCATATCCTCAAACGCCTGAGCCACACAGCCCTTGGACGCATTCGCCACGGGCGGTTGCGGAACAAACTGCTGGGGCTGACCCTGAGGGGCAGAGGCTGCGGCACCGGCATTGGGGGCACCACACGCGCCGCAGAACTTGTCGTTATCGCCCATGGGGGCACCACACTGCGAACAGAACATCGAGATCATCCCTTCGTATCTTGAGCGAATCATCTGGATCGCAAACGATGTCTTTGGCATCATTATCACCCAATGTGGGGACAAATACTCCAACATGACGCATTTGCAATGCGCAGGGCGCTATTCGATTGTTTGATGAGCTCGACCGCGTTAGTTCGTTCCGCGGAAACCCTTGCCGACGATCTCGGAGCTGTCGACGATCGTGATAAAGGCACCCGGATCGATCTCGCGAGCGTAGCGACGCAGCTGCACGGCCTCGCGGCGACTCAGCACGCTCATGATCACCGTCACGCACTTGCCCGAGAAAGCACCGTAGCCGCGACTGATAGTCGCCGTACGGTTGAGATGCTTGACGATAAACTCCTCGACCTTAAGGGGCTCGGAACAAATGACCGTGCAGACTTTGCGCAGGTGAATGCTCTCGATGGCCTTGTCGACTACGAGCGTCTTGGCAAACAGGCCGAGCACGCAGTACAGACCGACGCGCGGACCGTACAAGAAGGCCGCGATGGTCACGATGCCGATATCGACCAGCAGCAGCGCACGGCCGATCTCAAGCGTCGTGCGGCGTTTGAGAATCATGGCGAGGATGTCCGTGCCGCCCGTCGAGGCACCAATATCAAAGACGATGGCGCTGCCGAGCGCCGGCAGAATCACGGCAAAGCACAGGTCGAGCCACATATCACCCGTCAGAGAGACATCGGTCGGAATGAAGAGCTCAAACAGCGAGACGTAGGCCGAAAGCGCAAACGAGGCGAAAGCGCTCCACAGGATTGCCTTGCGCTCCAAAAAGATAAAGCCCAGAACGATCAGGACCGCATTGATAATCCACATAAAAACGCCGACAGGCAGGGTCGGGAACAGCGTGGACAGAATGACCGACACGCCCGAGGTGCCGCCAAAAGCAAAGTGATTAGGGGTTTTAAACGCGACGATGGCAAAGGCCGTGAGGATCAGGCCCAAATTGAGCTCGGCAAAAAAGCGCGGAAAGCCTGGCTCCTGGCTGCGCTTTTGGCCGGCACGCTCGCCGCGCTCGATATCGGTGCGATCAACCACGCGCTCCATCGGCACCACGGGAGGACGATGCGCCTCCTCGGCAGCACGCGACGCCGCCTCTGCCGCAGCGGCCTCAATTGCCCATGCCTTGCTTTCTGTTTCGTGCTCGTCGGCCATTACGGCAACCCCTCGTTAACAATTTGGAAACAATGCGCCCATTAGAGTAACGCGGAACGTGGGGATTGCAACCCTTAGTTAGACGAGCGGTATGACTACATCGGGAGCGTACAGAAACGGCCGGCCACGCTTTTGCTTGCGCGGTCGGCCGTTTAACGTTTTCGCAGATAAAACCTGCCAAAACAAACCTGTCCCTTTTTGGAAGGTTATTCGTGCTGGCTGGTGCGGTGCTCGTACTCCTCGGGGGTGATGACATCCTCGATGCGTAGGTTGACGCCCGCCACCTCAAGGCCGGTCATCGCGGCAAGACGCTCGGTGACACGTGCCTTGACATCGTCGAAGATCGCGGGCGCATAGGCGCCGTACTCGATGATGACAGAGATGTTGACGACCACGCGATTGTCATCGGTGACCTCGACCGTCACGCCCTTGGTCAGATTCTCGGCACCAAACTGCTCCTGCACAAAGTGCATGAGGTTACCCTTCATGCCCAGAACGTGCGGAACCTCGCGGGTGGCCATGGCAACGATCTTCTCGATCACGCCGTTGGAATAAGTCAGCGAGTCCTCGGACTCGTCCGTTTCCTCGTCATCCTCATCCGCATCGGGCTCGGCCTCGACGAGGGCCTCGTCCTCGAGCGTCACATCCTCAGCTTCGGCGACGACTGCCTCGTTCTCCTCGAGCTCGGTATCGGCTACATCGACCTTCGTATTAAAAGCCATGGTTCCTCCTTATGCCTGCCGCGGATGCGACAGTCGAATACATATTAGCGGCCGCTAAACAGACGGCCGAAGAAGTTGACGATCCCGTTCTCGCCGTCGCGAATTTGACCGATCACAGCGCCGATCAGCACGAAGAATGCAATGACGAGCGTATCCCACAGGCCCAACGTGAGCACCAACACGGCAAGGATAAAGCCAGCGACGGCACCGAGCGTGGTGTTGGGATGACGCACAGCATAGCTCCAGATGGCAGCGCCCGTACCCTTGATGAGACCCATAGCCTCGTCAAAATCCGCGGCTGCCGCGTCTTGTAACTCGGTTGCCTCTGCTTTGGAATCAACAGGTTCGCTCGCCGGCGTAGCGCTCTGGTCAATCGTCAGGCGCGGCGTACGAGCGGTCTTATCTTGATTGGTATCACTCACCGGAAACCTCCACGGTCTGGACGGTAGTCTTGGACGGCAAAAAACGGACACGCGCGGTCGTACCCGGCGTGCCGAGCATGGTGTCGCAGGCCTTCTCGATGCGCTGCTGCATCGAGGTGGCAAGAGCGGCAACGTCCTTATCATCGAGCGCGATGGCCTCGACCTTAAAACGGACGTGCGAATCGTCGGGGCCTTGGACGCGGGCCTCGACATGCTCGACCATCACGCGGTCGTCGCGCTCGGCAGCAGCCCTGGCGCACGAAGAAAGCGCTGCAAGCGTGACCTCGATATTGCGCTCCCCCGCCGGATGCACGCAGGACGGCTCGCGACGGGCGAACATCAGGCGGAAGAAGCTTATCAGCACGCCGATCGCCACAACTCCGCCGCATGCCGTCACGACAATGCGCGGCATGGGGTCGCGCATCAGCAGCATAAAGCGATACGTATACGGCCCCCAAAACTGGCAGACAAGCGTACCCAGTGCCACGATGGTGGCGGCAAGATACACGATCGCTAGGGCTCGTTTGAGTACGCGCACGCGGCGCTCCCTTCAAATCTCGGCTCTCGAAATGCAGAACGGTTCGCATCATTATAAAAGAGCCGGGTCCGGTGCTCTACGCACGCGGATCCGGCTCATCTATTCCACGAGGCTTGCATGCTCGCTTCATTATGCCCAGATATGCACGGCTCAATCCGTGCTGGCGCTACTCCTCCTCGAGGGCAGCGATGACCTCGTCGGTCATGTCCATGGTGCTGTAGACGTCCTGGACGTCGTCGAGCTCCTCAAGGCGGTCGATGAGGCGCTGGACCTTCTTAGCGTCGGTACCAGAGACCTCGGTCGGGGTGGTCGGGACCATGGTGGTCTCGGAACCCTTGACCTGGACGCCCTGCTCCTCGAGCGCCTTGGAGACAGCCATGACGTCGTTGGCAGCAGTCCAGACGATCCACTCCTCGCCGGCATCCTCGTAGTCCTCGCCACCGGCCTCGGCGATGGCCATCATGAACTCATCCTCGTCACCGGCAGCACCGTTGGCGATCATGGTCTCCTTCTTGGCGTTCTCGTCCAGGATCTCCTTGGCGACGACGATCTGGCCCTTGCGCTCAAACTGGAAGGCGACGGAGCCGGAGGTGCCTAGGTTGCCACCAGCGTGGGAGAAGGCGGAACGGACATCAGCGGCGGTACGGTTGCGGTTGTCGGTCAGGCAGTCGACGTAGACGGCGACACCGGCGGGACCGTAGCCCTCGTACACGATGTTCTCGTAGACGGCGGCGTCAGCACCCGAACCAAAAGCCTTGTCAATAGCGGACTTGATCTTGTCCTTAGGCATGGACTGAGCCTTGGCCTTGGCAACGGCAGCGGCGAGGCTGGCGTTGTTCTCGGGCAGCGGGTCACCGCCGAGACGGGCAGCAACGGTGATGTTGCGGCTGAGCTTGGAGAAGAGGGCGGAACGCTTGGCGTCCTGCGCGCCCTTACGATGCTTGGTTGTGGCCCACTTAGAGTGTCCGGACATACGTGTCTCCTATCGGTTTCGACCTAAAGCCCAGCGCAGATGCTCGGGCAATATAAACAAACGTCGTTATGATATACCTACTAGCCTGCGAGATAAACCCCAAAATGAAGGCGTCGTGATGATGTCCCCTTTGGTGTAAAGAAACCTGACCCCAATGCACCAAGTTAGGACCAGAGGAAGTCGCTGCGGGTGACGGTGGCGCCGATGGCGAAGGGCATGCAGGCGATGACCGGATACAGGTAGCGCATGTAGGTCGAGCCGTTGCACGGACCAATCAGGCACACGGCGAGCACGCCCAACAGCGGCACCCAGATCGCCAGCGCACGCCATGAATGACGACGCAGCAGGTAGACCACCACGGCGATCATGATCCACACATAGGTGGCCGAGCTCATGGTGAGCGAAATAAACGGGATGCGCTGCACCGCCACACGGTACAGATTGATCAGGTGGTCGCACCAGCGCACCACGTTGCTGTCAACCGGATGGAAGTCGAAGTACTTGAGGTTGTCGGGACGCGCCATGATCTCGGCACTACGCGCCGTGCTGTAGACCCAGGCATCGCGGGCACTCGGATAAAAATAACCATAGTAGTTATTGATAAGCGCCGAAATATAGCACTCGGGATCCTTCTTAAACATCTGGGCCCATACCTCAAAATAGGCCTTGATGTCCTCCTGCGAGGCGTACTCGTTAAAGCAGTTCTTGACGGCATCCGACTTATCCGGGTTGTAGCGGCGGCCCAGGTTCTCGTACTTGAGCACCCGGTCGATCACGGCGCGCTCCTCGTCGGTCACCAAGCCGTCGCAAGGAGCCTCCACGATGGTGCCGTCCTCCTTTACCGTGGGGTTGACACCCGAGTTGAGGCCGTCGTGCTTTTGGACGAAACGAGCCGTCTGTTGGAACGGAATCGAGAGGATTTCGCGCTTGGAACCAGGCGTGATGTCGTGCGCCGGCATAAAGACCTTGGTGAAGTACATATTAGAGGCAAGGCAGAGTGCGAGCACCGCGAGGACGCCAACCCAGCGGAAGCGCGGCGTGGCGCATGAGACCGCGGTGCCCGTCTGCTTAGCCGCACGACGAGCGACATGTACATCCCATGCGCAAAACGCCGCCGCAATCACGCAGGCCGCCAACGGAAAGATCAGGCCGCCATTGCGCAAAAACGTGGAACCCATGGCAGCCAGCGCAAGCAACAGCCAGTCGTGGCGCGCAAAGAGCACGGGCCTCTGTTCGCCCGCACGCTCGGCATTGGCATCACGACGGGGCAAGCCACATGCCACGAGCTTGACGGTCTGTACCAGCAGCACCAAAAACGCGTCGGCAAACAGCACATCTTTGGTAAGCAGGGCCGCGTAGTTGGAGAACATGGGCATAAACACAAAGAACAGCAAGATCACGCCGCGGACCGGCAGGCTCACGCCCAGCTTGCGCAGCGACGAGATGGAATAGGCCATGCAGGCAGCCGTGATGACAAATTGAGCGCAGGTATAGATGATGAGGCCCGCGTTAGCGCTGTTGAACAGCGAAAGCCCCAGTTGAACGCACGAGCCGATAATGGCCGTGTGCACTACGGGATGGTGCCCGTTGAGCAGCACGTTGGGGTTGAGCAGGCGCAGGTAGTCGCTCGTGCCATTGGGATAGTTGAACCACTGGCGAATCTGCGCACCCGTATCTCCCATAAAAAGGCCGGGCAGCGAAGCGATGAGCGTGGGCGCCCAGGCGATCATAAGCACCAGGAAGGGCCCGGCAAAGGGATGGACCGAGAGCACGGCGTGAGCCACACGCCATACGCGGCCAAAGTGCGCTTCGGAAAACGGAATGCGCCGAGAGCTCAGCCAATCCAGGCACTCAAAAGCCAGATAGAAGGCCACGATCGCTAGGAGCATCCAGCCCGCGCCGCCAATCCAGGCGCAGATGATACGGGCCTTGTCGCCAAGAACAATCTCGGCCGAGTCGATAAGGTCGTAGCTGCGGCCGAACACCATGCAGATGGCGAAAAACAGCGACGGCAGAATAATCGATGGGCGCCAGGTGTCGCCACGGCCAAAGAACACGTAGCGAAACGGCAGCGTGAGCAGGCAGGCAAGCGCAAGCAGCATGACCGCGTCGGTATGGCCGGCAAACGAGAGGAGCACCTCGTAGCACACGTACAGCATGCCCGAGGCTTTGGGGTCAATCGCCAAGACTGCGTTGCTCGACACCGGGGCGGGATCGATGGAAAACGCCGTGGTCGCCAACAGCGCGAGCAGAAATGCGATGAGCGTCTGCTTGGCGGGGTAGCGCTTAAACCAGACGATGCGGGCAGCGTCGCGCGCAGCCGTTGTGGAGAGATCGGAATCCTTCACAGTCCGAAAGCCTTTCTAGAAACCTATCAAACTCAGCAAAACCACCACAAAGGTGCCTGTGTCCCCTTTGTGGTGGTTAGGCGTCGAGGTAGATGCGCTGGGGACGGTTGCGGTGTCGCGCGAAGATGATGAGCGCCAGGCCGGCGATCACGAGCGGAAGACTCAGCAGCTGCCCCATCGTGATGACGCCGCCCAGCAGATAGCCAAGCTGGGCGTCGGGCACGCGCACGAACTCGACGAGGAAGCGGACGATGCCGTATCCCATCACGAACACGCCCATAAACGTACCCTGAGGCAGCAGCGGCTTTTTGCGGCTGAGCACCTGCAGAATGCAAAAGAGCACGATGCCCTCAAGAAATGCCTCGTAGAGCTGGGAGGGGTGACGCGGCATATCGCCCGCAGTCCCGCCAAAGACCACACCCCAGGGCAGATCGGTCGGCTTGCCCCACAGCTCACCGTTGACAAAGTTGGCACAACGGCCCAGGCACAAGGCCAGCGGCGCGCCGATGACGGCAAGGTCTGCCAAAGTCCATGCGTCGAGCTTATACATGCGGCACACGATGATGCCGCCGATAATACCGCCCACCAAACCGCCATGGAAGCTCATGCCGCCCTCGTTGGTGGCAAAGATCTCGAGCGGGTGCGCCCAGTAGTAGCCATCACCGTAAAAGACGACGTAGAACAGGCGCGCACCGATAATGAGGCCAAAGACCACGCCGACCACGACACTCGTCAGGTCGTCAATCGTGATGTTAAAGCCCCAGCGACGCTGCGTGCGGTACATGACGACCGCCGTGAGCAGGGCGCCGACCACATAGGCCAGACCATACCAGTAAATCGTGATGGGCCCCGCCGAAATCGCGACGGGATCAAGCATATGGTAGAAGTCGTTGAGCATGTCGACCCTCCTACTCCCTACATACCAAATGCGGCCGCGGGCCTTGCGCTCGCAGCCGCATATTTGGGCGTAACGTCTATGCGGAGTATGCCGTCCGCAGCTTTCGCAGCTTAGAACGGCGCGTACTCGTCGTACAGGTCCTCGGCCTCGCCGGAGGCATTGACCTGCTCAACTCGTGTAACGCCGGGCACATGCTCCTTCAGGATGCGCTCAATACCCATGGACAGGGTCAGCGAGCTCATGGGGCAGCCGGCGCAAGCGCCCTGCAGCTCCAGTTTGACGACGCCCTCGTCGTCAACGCCCACATACTCCATATCGCCGCCGTCGGCCTGCAGGTTGGGGCGAATCTCTTCAAGAACCTTCTTAAGCAGCTCTTCGTTAACAGCCACAGGGGCTCCTTTCTCACAATTACGCGGGCGCGCCCGCGGACAGAAGCTATGTTACTACAGCCGTGTACCCGCTCACGAGCCGTCCATGCGCGCAGACGCGACTTTCACGAGTAGTCAATTTGGGACGGGGCTCTTTTGGCTGCCTTTTGTTGCCAGCTGGCGTTGCCACGCGCTACTGCTGAGCCTGCCCCTCGGTGCCGATGTGAACATCGACGATAACCTGGCGGTAGCTGATGCCGCAGGAGTCGAGGATGCGGCGGCTGATGCGTCCGTCATCGGTGTCGGCGTACTTGTTGTCCAGGTAGACAACCTCGCCCACGCCCACCTGCGCCAAAATCTTGGCGCAGTCGTGGCACGGGAACAGCGTGACGTAGACCGTGGAACCCTCAAGATCTTTGAGCGAGCCACGGTAGTTGAGCACGGCGTTTGCCTCGGCATGCACCACGTAGTTGTGCTTGTCCTGCAACGGGTCGTCGCTCGTGCCCCACGGGAAAAAGTCGTCGTTGAGCGCCGAGGGCGTACCGTTGTAGCCCACCGAAAGGATGCGGTGGTTGGTGCTGGCGATGCACGCGCCCACCTGCGTGTTGGGGTCCTTACTGCGGCGCTGCGCGGCGATGGCCACGCTCATAAAGAACTCGTCCCAGCTAATGACGTCCAGGCGCTTGCCTGACGAAGTTTGATGAAGATCGTCCGACATGGCAGACACCTCCGTAATCGCAATAATTTGACCCATTGTAGCAGGTGAAAGGTGGAGACGTTTGTCCCACCGGCGCCCTCACTTTTACACGCGGCGGGGCTTTTGGTTGATGCGGTAGAGCTCGGCGAGACCCCGCAGCGTCAGCGCGTCGTCTACCGTCAGGCTGTGGCCGACCAACGCCGCGAGTGCCTCGGCGTCGTCGCCGGTAATGACGATGGGCACGTCGCCCTCCCCCGCGGCCTTGGTCGCGCGCATCTCGGCAAGCACCATGTCGAGCATGCCGTCGATGCGGGCTACCTCGCCCAGAACCACGCCCGAACGCATGGCCTCGCGCGTGTTGCGACCGATCACATGCGTGGGTGCCGAGGGCTCGACCTGCGGCAGGCGTGCCGCAGCAGCCGAGAGCGAGCGGGCGCCGAGCGCCAGACCCGGCGCGATGACGCCGCCGACAAAGGTACCGCGCGCATCGATGACCTCAATATTGCTCGTAGTGCCCAGGTCAATCACGATGCACGGCGAGCCGTAGACGGCACGGGCCGCCACGGCGTCGGCGATGCGGTCGGGGCCGATCTCGGCCGGGTCGTCGTAGTGGACGGGCATGCCGGTCTTGAGGCCCGGCCCCACCGTGAGCACGCGCCCCGTGCAGGTGCGGGAAAGTGCCGCCTTCCACGGACGCTCGAGCGCCGGCACCACGCAACTCAGCACTGCAGCTGCGGGAACGAGCGCGCCGGGCATGCCCGCATCGGCCGCCAGCGCGGCCATGACTTGAGCGAGTCGCATACGCGCTTCGTCGGCCGTAATGCTCGACGGCGTGGTAATCTCGCACGTCGCGAGCGGGCATTCCTGCGCCGCGGCCGAATCCTCGGCAAATAGGCCAAAGCGAATGAACGTGTTGCCCACGTCAACCGTCAATATATATGCGCACCCATTAAGCATCGTCGGCGCTCCTTTCGTCTGCCCAGCAGTATATCGCCTACCTAAACCAGTCATCCCAAAATGACTAGCTTGCGGCTATACTGGTGCGCGGTCGTGCGCGAGCTCACGCGGCGGCCCTTGGTAACCCGACTTCCCGCGCCGTATCCGTAGCGGCGCTCCCGGGGGAAGCGGATATACGCAAAGGAGTTTTATATGAGCAATCCCTTGAACCGCGCTTCGATGCGCGGGCAACTCACGTTGCGCGGCGTCGTCATCGGCGTCCTTGGCTGCGTGATCATCACGGCAAGCTCGGCCTACACCGCCCTCAAGATGGGCGCACTCCCCTGGCCGATCGTCTTCGCTGCCGTCATCTCGCTGTTCTTCCTTAAGCTCATGGGCAACGCCAGCCTCAACGAGGCAAACGTCACCCACACCATCATGTCCGCAGGCGCCATGGTCGCCGGCGGTCTGGCGTTTACCATCCCGGGCGCCTGGATGCTGGGCTATGCCGACCAGATTAGCTGGCTCGACATGTTTATCGTGGCACTCGCCGGCACTATCCTGGGTCTGCTGGCCACCGCGCTCATCCACCGTCACTTTATCGTGGACGCCGCGCTGGAGTTCCCCACCGGCAACGCCGCAGCTCAGACCTTGCGCGCAACCGAGGCTGGCGGCAAAACCGGCAAGCAGCTCTTTGGTTCCATGGCCATCGCCGGCATCTATAGCGTGCTGCGCGACGCCCTGGGCGTGGTGCCCGGCATGCTCTGCACGCTCAATATTCCCGGCGTGACCTTTGGCATCTACAACTCGCCCATGCTGCTCTCCGTCGGCTTCCTCGTGGGCTTCGCCCCGGTCGCCTTCTGGTTTGCCGGTGCCCTGCTAGGCAACTTTGGCATCATTGTGGGCTGCACCGCTGCCGGTCTGTTCGACGTTGTGACCGCGCAGGGCATCGTCAAGTCCTTGGGTATGGGCCTCATGATGGGCTTTGGCGTCGCCGTCGTCCTCAAGGACATCCTGCCGCAGGTCGCCGGTATCGTCCGCGGCCTCGCCGCCGACAGCTCCACCGACACCGACGAGCAGTCGCTCATCTCGGGCTCCCTCAAGCTCGACGCCGGTATCATCGGCCTGGGCGCTGCCGCCATCGCCGTGATCATCGCCATCGTGCTTGACCTTGGCCCCGTTCCGGCCGTCATCGTGACGCTGTTCACCTTTGTCACCACCATCATGAGCGCGCAGAGCTGCGGCCAGACGGGCATCGACCCCATGGAGATCTTCGGCCTCATCGTCATGCTCATCGTGGCAGCCTTCGCACAGATCGCTCAGGTCAAACTGTTCTTTATCGCCGGCATCGTAGCCGTGGCGTGCGGCCTTGCGGGCGACGTCATGAACGACTTTAAGGCCGGCGCCGTGCTGGTCACCAACCCGCGTGCGCAGTGGATCGGTCAAGCCATCGGCGGCATCGTGGGCGCCCTGGTCGCCGCCGCCGTCATGGTCGCGCTTGTCACCGCCTATGGTCCGGACGCCTTTGGTCCCGACAAGAGCTTTGTGGCCGCGCAGGCAAGTGTGGTCGCCACCATGGTCTCGGGCATCCCGAGCGTGCCGTGGTTCGTTGGCGGCTTTATCGCCGGCATCGTCATGTACTGGCTCGGCATTCCGGCCATGATGATCGGCCTGGGCGTGTACCTGCCGTTCTACATGTCACTCACGGCATTCCTGGGCTCCTGCGTCAAACTCGCCTACGACAAGTGGTCCGCCCACCGCGACGCCACCGCTGGTCTTTCTGACGAGGAAAGGGCCGCCAAGGATGCCGCCTTCCAGGAGCAGGGCCTGGTTGTCGCCAGCGGCCTGCTCGGCGGCGAGTCCATCGTCGGCGTTATCCTGGCGTTTGTCTCCGTGGGCTTAAGCCTGCTGGGATAAGCTGAGCAGCTGCTCGACAGCAACCATATTGCCTACGATTTGCCCGGTCGGTAGCTTTCGCGGCTACCGACCGGGCTTTTTGATGCCAACGCAAAGAAAGGCCGGCGCGCTGCGTTTAACAGCGCGCCGGCCTTATCGGTTAAGCTATCGAAGCGTTCCTGCTATGAACCGAAGTTCGTTTGCAGAATCTACGCCCGAAACGCTACATCTGCTTGCGACGACGATCGCCCAGCGTCACGCCCGCAGCTACGAGCGTAATACCGCCGATAACGAAGACCTCGCCCGCAAGCGCGGAGGTATCGCCCGTCTGAGCAAGTGCACCGTCCGTGGCCTTCTTCTTGGCGACAGGAGCCTTTGCGGCAGCCTGCGCAACCTGAGCCTTGGCCTGCGGCTCAGCCTTGGGATGATACTTGTCGTACTCAGCCTGAGCGGCAGCCAGGGCATCCTTGGCATCGCCAAGCTCGGCAAGCGCGGCGGCATAGGCGTCGTTGGCATCGGACAGTTTGGCATCGGCATCGCTCAGAGCAGCCTTGAGACCAGCGGCGGCATCGACGGCAGCCTTATAGCGAGCGTAGGCAGCGTTCAGCTTGACCAGCTTCTCGTTGCCCGTCGTGCCCGCGGCAAGGGATGCCTTATGGTCGACAGCCTCAAGATCGGCCTTGAGTGCCTCATCGCTGGCAAGCTCGGCCTTGGCCTTGACGATCTCGAAGTTCGCATCGACGACGGCTTCGTTGGCGGCCTCGAGCTGCTTCTGGGCATCGGCGACACCGGCGACGGCAGCGTCATAGGCGGCCTTGGCGTCGTCGACCGCCTTCTGGGCACCGGCGAAGCGCTCGAAGGCCTTGTTTGCGGTGGCAAGCTCGTCCTCGGCGGCCTTGGCCTTCGCCTGTGCGTCGGACAGGGTCTGCGTCTTGGCGGCAACTGCCTGCTTGGCGCCCGAAAGAGCGGTCGCGGCGTGCACATCTGCGGCCTGAGCCTTGTCAACGCCAGCCTGGGCAGTGTCGTCGGCCTTCTTTGCCTCGTCAAGCGAGCCCTGCTTATTCGCAAGGTCCGCCTGGGCGGCATCGCGCTTGGCAGCAAGGTCCTTGACCGAAGCCGTGGCGTTGTCATACGCCTCGTTGGCCTGATCGGACTTTACCTTGGCGGCGTCGCGGGCGCTGCGAGCCTTCGCCTTGTGAGCAGCGGCATCGGCTGCCTTCGTCTTGCTGTCAGCAAGCGTGGCGTTTGCCTTATCGAGAGCTGCCTGGGCAGTAGCGGCCTCGCTCTTGGCGGCGTCGAGCTTGGTCTTGGGCGTCTTGACGTCGATACCCTTGAGTTTGGCTTCGGCGGCGTCGTATGCCGTCTTCGCGGCGGCGGTGCCGGACTTGGCCTTCTCGTACTCGCCCTTGGCGGTGTTCATGTTCGCATCGGCTGCGGTGAAAGCGTCCTGGGCGGCATCCTGCCCGTTTACAGCTGCGAAGTAAGCTTCCCTTGTAGTTCCAAAGTTCTTCTGCGCCTCGGCAAGCTTGCCCTGGAGCTCCTTGAGCTGCGCCTTCTGCGCCTGCGTGCCGCCCGCATTGTAGGCGGAATCGATGTAGTCGTTGAGGAGCTTCTTGAACTCGGAGACAGTGAAATCAGCCTGCGTGTCATCATCGCTGTAATCGAAGATGGTTACCTCGGAATCGGTATTCTTGCCGCTACCGGTCGCGATGCCGATGGCTCTCGTAGAGGCATCGATAATGTTGAGATAGTGCCCGCACTCGTGGTAGATGCTGTTGTAGTTCTGATAGATGTAATAGGACTCATATCGATATTTGCCGAGTTTGTCGCCATACTGCTCTACATACTTGTCGAAAATCTTCTTTTCCTGAGTATAGAGGCCGGTATAGGGCCAGCCGAGGGTATCCTCGGTCTCGCCGCCGGTATATGCGCCGCCTCCGCCAGCAAGGTTTTCACCGTTGTCGAAGTAGCAGTTCGAGTGTCCCCAGATGTTCGATGAATATGATGTATTAAGGGCGGCTGCCGCAGTCATACGGAGGCTGACGCTGAGCGCCGACTGACCGTTCGCCTTGCGGAGGTTGTTCTGGGTGTCGAGATATGTCAGGGCGTTGCGCATCTGCTCCAAGGAGAGCGGATTGGTGTCGCGAGACATATCCTGATCGACGTACTGGTCATACCAGTCGGCCTTGTCCTCAGCACCGGTCAGCATCGATACGGCATCCTGGGCGTTCTTTTTCTGTGTGGCGGTGAAATCGCTGCTGTTGCTGATGTAGGCCATAAAGCCGAGCATGCCCTTATTGATAACTTCCTGGTCAACGGTCATGTTGGACTTTAGGTCTGCAATCTGCTGCTCAAGAGCCTCAACCTGGGCATTAGCAGCGTCATAAGCCTTTTCCGCGGCGTTCGAAGCGGCGCAGGCCGCCTCCCACTCGCTGCGCTTCTGCTGACGGACCTCGACGAGTCGGTCGTACTCCGCCTTCTTGTCGGCTTCGGTCTGCTGGGCCTGCTCGTATGCCGACTTCGCGGCGTCGCGCTTGCTGACGGCGGCGTTGTACTCCTTGCTTACCGCATCATATGCAGACTGGGCAGATGCCACAGCGGCGTTGGCGGCGTTGGCCTTCTCCTGCGCGGCAGCGACGGCAGCCTGGGCGGCCTGCAGATTTGTCTGTGCGGTGGCGTCGGCATCCGTCGCGGCATTGAGCTCCGCCTGCGCGGTCTTGAGCTCACCAGCAGCAGCTTTCTTGGCGGTCTCAAGCGCACTCAGGTCAACACCCGTACCCGAGACGGCAGCATCGAGCGCGGCCTGCGCCTGGTTGAACTTCTGCTGGGCATTATCGCGCGCGGTGGTTGCGGCTGCGAGAGCAGCGGCAGTCTCCTGCTTCTTGGCCTGGGCAGTCGTCAAAGCCGCCTCGGTATTCTGCTTTTCCTGCTGGGCGCTGGCCTCGGCAGCCTTGGCCTGGTCCAGATTGGCCTGTGCAGTAGTAACGGCCTTATTGGCGTCATCGAGCTTTGCCTGCGCGTCCTCGACGGCCTTCTTGGCGGCCTCGTACTCGTCCATACCCATGGCCTCGAGCTTGGCCTGGGCATCATCGAGGGCCTTCTTGGCCTCATCCTGCTTTGCCTTGGCGTCCTTGAGCGCCTGGGTCTTATCCTCGACACTCTTGTTGGCCTGTTCGAGCCGATCGTTCAGGTCGCCCAGCTTCTTCTGCTGCTGCTCGGTCTTTTCGACGGCTGCCTTAAGCTCGTCGATCTTCTCCTGAAGCGCGGCTACCTCGGCCTCGTTCTGCTCGGCGGCGTTATCGGTCACGGCCTGCGAGGCCTGATTCTTTTGCTGCTGCGCCTGCTTTTGAGACTGGCCCGCCGCGTCGGCCTTCTTCTGGGCGGCATCGTAGGCGGCCTGAGCGTCCTTGAGCTGCTTTGCCGACTCCTCGGCCAGCTGGGCAGCCGTCTTTACGACCGCTTGGTTACCGGCGGCAACGGTATTCTCTACAGAACTACCCCCCCCCTGAACAGAATCGCCGTTACCGGTTGACGGTGCGGCGATTGCCGCCAGCGGCGACATGAGCGGCTGAGCGATGAGGCCCGCCGTCAAAACGGTTGCGACGGCGCGGTTGGCAACGCCCTTGACGTTGACGGCCTTGGCCCGAGGCTCAAAGTGCTGTGGACTGTAGTTTGCCATGGCTTTCTCCCTTTGACACGGATGTATCCATACGCTTCAAAATGTAGGAGCTGATTTTTGAATTCTGTTGCGCAACATTGGTCACCAGCGGATTTTTTGAAATTCGCGCTCTCGTGCTTCACAATTTCGTCACATATGTAGGAGCTGGCGCATCATATTCTTGCGGAATCGAATTGAGCCTGTGATTTGCATTTGCTCCCGCGTCATCCGCCCTATCGGATTCCGCATCCAACAGACACCCCGCCCGCCACGGTGTAGAGTAAGGGCGACGGGCGGGATACGCGGCCCTTGCCAGAACGAGGTGGACATGGAACTCGACAAACAACAGATCAAGCGACTGCGCGAGCGTCATCATCGTCGCCACGGCATCCGCCCTGCCCATAGTGAGGCTGCCGAGCAGGCTGGTCGCTTTTTAAAGCGCGCGTTCAACATTCGCGAGGGACGCGCGCCCTATCACGTGATCCGCAAGCGTTTTGTAAACGGAGCGCGTCTGACTGGCTCCCACCTATGCATCCTCATCATCGCCATGCTCATCGCAAGCATCGGCCTCGATATCGACTCGGACATCGCCATCGTGGGCGCCATGCTCATCTGCCCGCTCATGGGCTCGGTTCTTGCCATGGCATACGGCATTGCCACGCTCGACCGCGAGATTACCGTCGAAGCCATCGCCAGCCTTGCGCTGCAGATGGCCTTTTGCCTGGTCACGTCCACGTTGTACTTTAAGCTCTCGCCCCTTGGCACCACCACAGCTGCCATCATCGACAATTCGACGCCGACTGTGTGGGACCTTGCCGTCGCGCTCGCGGGCGGCTTTGCGGGCGGGCTGGGCAACTCGCGCGATCAGGAGCCTTCGACGCTCATTGCCGGCGTAGCCGTGGCGACCGCGCTCATGCCGCCCCTGTGCGCGGCGGGCTATGGCATCGCCATCGCAAGCGGGTCGCTGTTTCTCTCGGCGCTCTACGAGTTTGGCATCAACGTGGTCTTTATCGCGCTGGCTGCCGAAGCCGTGCTGCTTCTTTTGCGCGTGCCGCTCAAGCGCGACCTGAACGGCGACGGTATTGTGACCGCCGAGGAAAATGCCGAGGTCGACGAGCTGTCACGCAAGGTGCGCCGCCGCATTATTGTGGGCACGGTGATCTTTGCCATCCCCTGCATCGTTATGACCGCGGGGTCTATTGGCTCGGCGCAGGCCGGCGTGCAGGACGGCTACGGCGTCACCGAGACCACGCGCGAGCTTGCGGCGGTGCTGCCAGGCTTTAAGGATTACACCGTCGCCGTCGAGACCTCGGCTACCGAAGGGAACGAGGAAGGCATGGTCGAGCGCGAGGTTGTCGCCCACGTAACGACAAGCGAGGCGCTCGGGGAGCACGACCGCCACGTCGCCCGCAAGCTCATCGACCTCAACGTGCCCGAGGTCGACCGCGTGGAGTTTGATGTGAAGTGATGCCGGCGCGGGATGAATGCTCGCACGGACGCAAGCTACGACGAGGCGCAGACGCGCTACGGACACGAGCAAATAGCGGGATGCAGCTCACACCCGCGCCCCGCTCGCTGATTTATTGCCGTGAATCAGCTGTCCGCATCGACATCGCCAGACTCCACTGTAAACGCCGGACCGGTACTCACCAGATAAAAACGGGTCACCCTGGTATCTCTAAATAGGTAGAGCAAGCCCTGATCGCGTCGGCGCGAAATATATGCCACGTGGACCGTACCAAATATTTCGCCGTTTTCATTCTTTAATACCAGAATGTTGGGGTCGTCCATACGCTCGAACTGTCCATCAACGCAGCCACCGCCCTTGCCGACCAACTGCCATCGATGGTTATCCTCTTCAAGAAAGGCCAGGGTTTCCAAACCTGCTTTGTCATCCCGATAGTAACCATCAATGGCAAAGCCTTCGGAAGCGCATTCCTGCATATAGGACGTTTCTCGGCTTATAGCAAACAGCCCTGTAGCGCCCAAGAGCACAGCTAGGCAGACCACTGCAAGGGCTATCGAAATAGCACGGCGACCCATGTTAGCCCAGCCGATAGTTGCTTAACGGAGCGTGAAACATACCTGGAACCTCCGATATCAGGGGGAACGTCGCCAGCAGGCTGGCGACAACTATATGTTTCTGACATCAAACCATATGGCTGCCACTCGCGGAGGGGGCATCGGCGAACGGCGTGTTTTCATACTCCATTGGTCAAACCTAAGCGCAGCGCTACAACTTGTACTTGTACACGCGATAGATGTACTTCTCGGCTTCCATCTCGTAGGTGGCGATGGGCAGTCCATAGCGATCGTACTCAGTAAAGGTCTTGGCCATGCCCGATGCCACGAGCATACTATCTGAATCGCCGACGCGCTGCGCACTGCTTACGTAGCCCGAGAACGGCGCCGCGATCTGGTCTTCGAGCTCGTAGGTGCGCGCCACCTCGTCCACCGTAAAGATGCGCCCAAACGAATGCGTGTCCTTGTTGCAGTCGGTCACCACCTCGGCGCCCAGCTGGCCCCAGTCGAACTTGGGATAGCTTTCGGCCGCACCAAAGTTGTTGTCGTGCAGCAGTACCTGGTAGCGACCGGTTGTTACCGTATCGTCGTTTGGCAGATACGTCACACTGTGCTGGCCCGCGTTGAGCGAAAAATCGCCCTGGGCTTGCAGCAGCTTGTCCTCAAAGCCCGAGCCGGCCTAAAAATCGGGCAAGCCCACGGAAGGCTGTAGCAAGGTCATTTGCGCAACATATGTCCAGCAAAAACGGGTGGTAGCCGGTACGGCTACCACCCGTTTGTCCCATATCTAGACCATAGCAGACCAGTTACTTCTTAATGCCACGCCCCAGACGCTCGGCGACCGATGTAACGGCCTCCTCGCTGGCCGGCCCGCAGCTCACGCAGCCGTCATGGGCACGCATCTGGCCGGTGACCTCGTCCATCGCGAGCGGCGCCACCTTCTCGAGCTTAAAGCCCTTGCCGGCGCGCATGTTCTCCTTGGCCACGCTAATCATGAGCTTAATGCGGTTGAGCTGGTTGACCTCGGACGCACCGGGGTCGTAGTCCACCGCGACAATGTTGCTCTCGGGGTGCTGACGGCGCAGTTCCTTGATCACGGCCTTGCCCACCACGTGGTTGGGCAGGCACGCAAAGGGCTGCGTGCAGATGATGTTGGGCGCGCCATGATCGATCAGGTCGAGCATCTCGGCCGTGAGCAACCAGCCCTCGCCCATATTGTTGCACACCGAAAGCACCGTGCGGGCCTTATCGGCCATGGTGCCGATGCGCTCGGGCGCCTCAAAGCGGCGGGACTTTTCGAGCATCTCTTCCACCGGCGTGCGCATCCAGTCCACGAGCTTGATGAGCGCCTGCATACCAGCGCGCGTGGTAGCAGAGCTTCCCAGCTCGTCCTTCTGCAGCTCGGCGTTGCTCATAGAGTACAGGAAGAAGTCGAGCAGACCCGGCACCACGGCCTCGCAGCCCTCGCGCTCGATAACGTCGACCACGTGGTTGTTGGCCGTGGGATGGAACTTGACCAGAATCTCGCCGACCACGCCCACGCGCGGCTTGGTGCCCTCGCCCACGAGCGGCATGGTGTCGAACGCGCGAATGGCCTCGCGGCACAGCTTGGTGTAGTTGTGCCTGTTGAACTTAGGCGCCAGCTTGCGGGCGCGCGCCATGTACTCCTCGTAGAGCGCGTTCGCCGCACCGGGCGTAGCCTCGTACGGGCGGCAGCGGTAGAGCATCTGCATCATCACGTCGCCAAAGAGCACCGCGTACACGGCCTGCTTAAGCAGCGCCGGCGTAATCTTAAAGCCGGGGTTGTCCTCGCCGAGCGCCACGGCCGAAAGCGAGATCACCGGGATCTCGGGGTGGCCGCTCTCACGCAGGGCCTTGCGGATGAGTGCGATGTAGTTGGTGGCACGGCAGCCGCCGCCGGTCTGGCTGATAACCACGGCCGTCTTGGACAGGTCGTACCGACCGCTCTCGATGGCCTCCATAATCTGGCCCGTTACCAGGATCGACGGATAGCAAATGTCATTATTCACATAGCGCAGGCCAGCCTCGACGGCGTCGTGATCGGTCGAGGGCAGCAGCTCCAAGTTGTAGCCGGCACCGCGGAACACCTCTTTGACCAGGTCAAAGTGGATCGGTGCCATCTGCGGGCACAGAATGGTGTAGCCCTCGTCGCGCATCTGCTCGGTAAAGGGTACCTTGGGCCATGCGGTCGAAGCACTCTCGCGCTGAGCCTCAAACGTGTACTTGCGGCTCGCGAACGCGGGGGCATCCGTGGAGGGCGCCACCGGCGCGGCGTCGCCCTGCTCGTAGGCCTCACCCGCAGCCGTAGCCTCGGCCAGGCGCTCGGCCTCCTGGTCCTTGAGCGCCGCCATGAGCGAGCGGATGCGGATGCGCGCGGCGCCCAGGTTGGACACCTCATCGATCTTGAGCACGGTGTAGATCTTGCCGCTGGCCTCCAGGATCTCCTGCACCTGATCGGTGGTCAGAGCGTCCAGGCCGCAGCCGAAGGAGTTGAGCTGGATCAGGTCCAGGTCGTTGCGCATCGTCACAAAACGGGCGACGGCGTACAGGCGGCTGTGGTACATCCACTGGTCGACGACGCGAATCGGACGCTCGGGCTTTACCAGATGCGCGAGTGAATCCTCGGTAAAGACCGCAAAGCCAAAGCTCGAGATAAGCTCGGGCAGGGCGTGGTTGATCTCGGGGTCGTTGTGGTAAGGACGGCCGGCGAGTACGATGCCGTGACCGCCGTGGTCCTCGACCCACTTAAGAGCCTCCTCGCCCATGGTCTGGATGTCCTCGTGGAAGCGCGCGTCTGCCTCGTAGGCGGCGTTGACGGCGGCATCGACCTCGGAGCGCGTGATTTTAGGACCGCGCACGCGACCGCGACCGGCCTCAGCATCGGCCACGCGATCGACGGCGAGCACCTGGTACAGGCGGCGCTTGAGCTCGGTCTTGTCGTGATACGGCACAAACGGATACAGGAACTCAATGTTCTGCTCGCGGATCTCGTCGATGTTGAGCGCCAGCGCCGTGGGGTAGCTCATGACGATGGGGCAGTTGTAACAGTTGCCGGCGGTCGGATCCTCCTTGCGCTCCCAGCGCACGCACGGCATCCAGATGAAGTCGACATCGCGGTCGATAAGGTTCATCACGTGGCCGTGGCTCATCTTGGCCGGATAGCACACGCTCTCGGACGGCATGGACTCGATGCCCGCCTGGTAGGTCTTCTTGCTCGACTGGTCGGACAGCTGCACGCTAAAGCCCAGGCGCGTAAAGAACGCGTGCCAGAAGGGGTAGTTCTCGTACATGTTGAGTGCGCGCGGGATACCCACGGTGCCGCGCGGGGCCTCGTCGGGACTCAGGATCTCGCGGTTAAAGAGCAACTCGTTTTTCTTTTTGAAGAGGTTGGGGGCCTCGGTCTTTTGCTTTTTGTGGCCGGCGCCCTTCTCGCAGCGGTTGCCGGTAATGAAGCGCCTGCCGCCGCCAAAGTCGTTGACGGTAAGCTGGCAGTTGTTGGAGCAGCGGCCGCAGCGGACATGCTTTTGCGTCACGGTAAGGTGCGCGATGTCCTCAGCCGAAAGGATGGTCGAGGTGCCGTCGGCGCCGGCGCGATCGCGGGCGAGCAAGGCCGCACCGTAGGCGCCCATGCAGCCGGCGATGTCGGGACGCACGGCATGAACGCCGGTGAGCTGCTCAAACGCGCGCAGTGTCGCATCGGACATAAAGGTGCCGCCTTGGACGATCACCTGGCTGCCGATTTCCTTGGGGTCACGCAGCTTAATGACCTTGAACAGGGCATTCTTGATGACGGAATAGGACAGGCCGGCCGCGATGTCGCCCACCGTGGCGCCTTCCTTTTGCGCCTGCTTGACGCGCGAGTTCATAAAGACCGTGCAGCGACTGCCCAGGTCGACCGGGGCCTTGGCATGGATGGCGGCGTCGGCGAACGCGCGCACGTCCATGTTCATAGAGACGGCGAAACTCTCGATAAAGCTACCGCAACCCGACGAGCAGGCCTCGTTGAGCATGATGTGCTCAATCACGCCGTCCTTGACGCGCAGGCACTTCATGTCCTGGCCGCCGATGTCCAGGATAAACTCAACGCCGGGCAGGAATGCCTTGGCGCCGCGCAGGTGCGCAACGGTCTCGATCTCGCCGGAGTCGGCCTTGAGGGCCTCGATGAGCAGCGCCTCGCCGTAACCCGTGGTGGTCACGTGGCCGATGGTGCAGCCGGCGGGGATGTGGTTGTAGAAATCGGCCATGATGACCTTAGCCGTGCCCAGGATGTCGCCGTTGTTGTTGCCGTACCAGGTGTGCAGCAGCTGGCCGTCCTCGCCCACGAGCGCGGCCTTCATGGTGGTGGAACCGGCGTCGATGCCAATGAACACGCGACCGGTGTAGCCTTCGAGCTTGCCCTTGGGGACGACCTCGGTGTCGTGGCGACCCTTGAACTCAGCAAAGTCCTCGTCGGTGGCAAAGAGCGGATCCAGACGCTCGACCTCGGCACCCTGTGTGTCACCCAGGGCATCAATGGCCTCGATGAGCTGCGGGAACGTGCTGAGCTTGTTGGACTCGTGCGCCATGGCGGCGCCGCTCGCCACAAACAGGTGAGCGTTTTGGGGCACGATACGGTGCTCCTCGTCCAGGTTGAGCGTGAGGTAGAAGCGGTGGCGCAGCTCGGAGAGATACTGCAGCGGGCCGCCCAGGAAGGCGACGTTGCCGCGGATGGGACGGCCGCACGCCAGGCCCGAGATGGTCTGGGTCACGACGGCCTGGAAGATGGAAGCGGCCACGTCCTCGGGGCGGGCGCCCTCGTTGAGGAGCGGCTGCACGTCGGTCTTGGCAAAGACGCCGCAGCGGCTGGCGATGGGATAAATGGTGGTGGCATTGGCCGCGAGTTCGTTGAGGCCGCTCGCGTCGGTGTGCAGCAGGGTTGCCATCTGATCGATGAACGCGCCCGTGCCGCCGGCGCAGGTGCCGTTCATGCGCTGCTCGATGCCGTTGTCAAAGTAGATGATCTTGGCGTCCTCGCCGCCCAGCTCGATGGCGACATCGGTGGCCGGGATAAGGGTCTCGACGGCACGCTTGCTGGCGATGACCTCCTGGACAAACTCCAGGTCGAGCCACTGGGACAGCAGCAGGCCGCCCGAGCCGGTAATGGCGCAGGTCATCTGGGCCGTCGGCAGCACGGTTGCAGCACCCTCGAACAGGTCGCGGGCGCAGGCGCGGACGTCGGTGTGGTGGCGCTGGTACTTGGCGTAGACGATCTGGTTGTCGTCGTTGAGCACGGCGAGCTTAACGGTGGTGGAGCCTACGTCGATGCCCAGGTGCAGGTTGCCGCGGGCGGCCTCGGGGTTGAAGATCGCGCCTTCGGGGGCGTGGGCGGCGGCTACGGGCTCAGCGGCGGTGGCGGGCTCGCTAGCGATGGACGTCTCCCCTGCCGCGTTCTTGGCATCGGCAACTGCCTCGACAACTTTCTCGGCTGCCGCGGTCGCGGCCTTCTGCGCGGCGTTCACCACGGCGGGCGCGGCCTCGCGTGCGGCAGCAACCATACGATCCTTGATGCCCTCGACGAGTTTGCTCATCTGTCTCTCCTCTTAGTTGTTGGACTCGACGGTTGCGGCGGTGTCGGCCGCGTCCTCGAGCTGCAAGTTCAATAGCTTCATGCCGTATTCCGGCACGTTGATATCGATGGGTTGGCCATACAGGTCGCCGGGGCGCACAAAAGCGAGCACCGTCATAATGCGCGCCATGGCCTCGGGCGATTCGGTGAGCCCACGCTCAAACCAGCGCTGAATCAGGCCGACCTCGGCACTCACGACGTAGGTGACGTAGTAGTCAAAGAACGTGCCCAGCGCCAGGCCCAAAATGCCCGTCTGCGCACGCGGCACCACAGCCTCACGCGCGGTGTCGATGATCCTTTTAATGAAGGCCTGGTCGCCGCCCGGACCCAGCAGCGCACCGATTAAGTCGCGGTTGGCCGCAAGATAACGCAGCAGCTCAACCGAACCGGGCGCCGGCTCGAGCTCATCGATGTTGTGATAGAGATCAGGCAGCTGAGCTGCGGTGATGAGCTCAATGCGCTCACGGATCTCGGCCAGCAAGCCGTCCTCGATTTGATTGATAAAGTCGGGAATATCGCGATAGTGCGAATAGAACGTGCGGCGCGTAAGGCCAGCACGCTCGGTGAGCGACGCGACATTAATGCGCGAAAGGTCGCCGCTTTCGGCAAGCTCGCTGGCAAGTGCCTGGCGAAGGGCACGCTGCGAGCGAAGGGATCGGCGGTCGCATTTCTCGAGCTGGGACAAGCGTCCTCCTTGTTACTCAGTCCGTGCGCTATTGCACAGTGCGAGTATTATTGCACACCGTGTGCATCAACACGTAAAGGCAATATTTAGATTGTGACAAAGGGACTGTCCCTTTGTCACATTATTCGATGACGGTGCGGGAGTTTTGCTTGCGCATGGTGGCGAGCATGTGTTTGGGGACGGCATGGGCCATGCAGCTGCCGATGGTCGCGCTCGCGGCGGCTTTAGCTGCATCGCTAGCGTTTTTGGTCGCGTAGCTGTGACGGAAACGTTTGAGCATGGCGATATCGTTGCCGCCGTCGCCATAAACCGCGACCTCGTCCTCGGCAATGCCGTAGTAACCCGCCAGCCAGGCCACGCTCTCGCCCTTGTTGCATGCCACGTCCGTGATCTCGAACATCACCGGATCGAACGGCGCGTTGACCACACGGTCCGAGCGCTCGGCAAGATACGCCTTAAGGTCACGCTCCAGCTCGGGCGAGGTCACGCGACAATTGATCTTGCATACATCGTGACGCAAGATATCGCCGATCGACTGGTCGAAATACTGCTCCTCGTGATAGCCGCCACGTGCACGCATGCCGCGCATCACAATACGCTTGACGGGGCTGTCCTTTTTAAAGCCCGCTTGATGCATCTCGAACGAACCGCTCGAGAACATGCCATCGGGCGTGGAGCAATCAAAGCAAATGTCCGGGAACGCCTTGAGCAGCTCCTCGGTAACCTGCGGGTCGATGGTCCAGGTCTTGAGCACCTCGCCATGACTGTCGCGCACAATGGAACCGTTAGAGCAGCAGGCATCGAGCGCCAGCCCCGTAAAGCCATGCTCGCCGATCGGCAGCGTCGAGCGTCCGGTCGCGGGAACCACATGCAGACCAGCCTCAGTCAGCTCGCGAATGGCACGGCGGATGGTCCCATCTGCCTCGTGCAGGGCGTTCAGCAGCGTTCCGTCTAAGTCACTCGCAAACATCTTGATCATGGGCATGCCTCTCTTTCGTCTGCACGATATTGTAGACGAAGGAGAGGCATGCCCATGCAAGGGTGTTCCAACGCGCCAGGACATTCGCTTCCGCAAAGCAACGGTGCCCCAGCGCGTCAAGACAATCGCCGCAAGCGACTTTTCAGCCGATAAAACAGCGCCGTCGTCAGCGCCAGCACCGCCAACATGCCTGCGAATACAATCGCCGGTGTCCATCGATCATATGCAGCCCCGTACGTCAATTGGCCGATAGGTATTGCGCAGGAAAGGACTGTGTAAACGACCGAAAGCACTTTTCCGCAGAGCTCAGTCGGCGCTGCCCGCTGAACAAACGCGATGATTTCAACCGACGCAATGCTTGCCCACACCATGACCCATGCCGAACCAACCGCAAACACGGTGAACATGCATGCATCTGCGCCGAACAGTAGCGTGACAATGATCGGTGCGACTCCAAAACAGATCATCGCAACATATCGACATATGCCATTGAAAGAAAAACGATGCGACCAAATGCCGACCAAGCCACTGCCGGCAAGACCACCCAAGCCCATAGCCACCTCAACTATCCCAACGCAGGACGATTGCATGCCGAGATGCTTTGTAACAATAATGGGAGCGCCAATCGTTAGCCCAACCAACGCAAGGTTCAAAACGGCCGCAAGCAAAATCACGGCGACCAATGATGCATTTTGCAACAGATACCGAATCGACTCCCGAAAATCGTTTCGGCATGTCGTACGAGTCGCGCCGTCTCCCCTCGTTTCAGATGAGGCATTTTGCTTGAGTGCGACCCCAAACAAGAGAGCTGAAATCGCAAACGCCACCGATGCGGTTGTGCAAAGAGTATCGATGCCAAAGCACCCATAGACTGCCGTCCCGACCACAGGACCCAAGATATTGCTCACCATGGTCACCTGCGAAACCAATGCAGTGGCCCGCTCAACCTTCTCTTCACCCGCCATGCGCACCGTCTCAATTTGGAGCATTGGCTTTAGCAGCGATTGAACGCCATATTGAACACAAAGTGTCGCTACTACGACGACCGCAAGAGGCAATGAGTACTTCATGGGGATAGACAGCAGTGATGCAGTCATCAGAGCAATGCCGAGGGCCACGAGGACCTCGCGATGTCTTCTCCTATCCGCCAAGATTCCGCCAACCGGAGTTGCAAGTACGCCGGGTATGAACGCTATCGCCACGACGACGCCATATAACGTTGACGATCCACTGCAATCGAACAAGTAAAGTGGATACGCAAAGCACAGCGCCGACAGCATCGAATACGTGCACAGCTGTGCAACAAGAAGCTCCGTGAGTCTAATTGACCGCACTGTTTTTGATTCCAACGAGGCACTGACGTCTCTCAGGCCAGCCATAAGTCCGCCCCCTATACATACCGCCAGTATGTATTTATCGACTTGGAAAGGGCAGCCGTGGCTACCCTCACAAATCAATTACATACCGTTGGTATCTATATTACCACCCGGCGCGGTCCCATACGTCCCAAATCTGCGCCGTTGTCTGAAGCACTTCATTACCCAAATCGAGCCCCACCGCGGCCGCCATCTGCACCAAACATTGTGCGCGAGCGAGCATTCGCTCCTTGGACTCGAGCGGACGGAACAATGGCAGCAGCCAGAGATTCGCCAGCAACGATACGGCCTCTGCCGCTTCGCGCGGGCATTCGCACGCAATGGATCCGTCGGCGATGCCCTCCTCGATCACCGGCAAGAGACAGCCATCGGCCGACTCGTCAAATGAGCCCTGATACTGCATCGCCAGTAGACGCGAGCTTTTTACCGGATCTGCTGCAGGACGCATACGTGCCCATAGCTCAATTTGCGGAACAACGGACTCGGGAGCGTAAAGCCTTTTTAGCTTTTGGGCGCCGGTCATATTACCGACGCCAAGCGTCGCGCGGCGGCGCTCAACAACGGGAGCCATCGCTCGATCAAATGCGGCGTTAAAAATCTCTTCTTTGCTCTTGAAGTGATGATAGATAGCGCCCTTGGTCATGCCATCGAGACGGTCAACGATATCCTGGATGCTCGTTCCCTCATAACCCTGTGCGCAGAATAGCTCCAGCGCCGCGTCGAGAACCTTCGCGACCGTCTCTTCGGGATATTTATTGCGACCCATAATCCGCCCATCCGCAACGCAAGTCTTATGCCTCATTGCGATATTTTAACGTTGCGGATGGCAAACGGTCGGCCCTACACCGCGGCGGGGCCGTGTTCGCCGGTGCGGATACGGATGACTTCTTCGACCGGCTCGACCCAGATCTTGCCGTCGCCGACAGCGCCGGTGCGCGCAGCGTTGCAGATGATGTCGACAATACCATCGACGTGCTCATCGGCGCAGATGAGGGTGAACTGTACCTTAGGGATCGTGTTGACAAGCAACTCATTGCCGCGCACGTATTCCTTCCAGCCATGCTGCGCGCCGCAGCCCTGCACCTGGTTGATAGTCATACCGCGAACATCAGCAGCAAACAACGCGTCTTTAAGAACCTCAAGCTTTTCCTGGCGCACGATCGCCGTAATTTTCTTCATAGTGAATTCCTCTCTTCAATAAAAGAAATGAATTGTCCTTCACATGGCACAGGTTTTCCAGGTGCCGCAAACCAACCTCAGAGATCAATAAGTTCAACTGACTGGTCTTAGCAGGTTTCCCAAGTGCCGCAGATTGCCGTGAAAGAGGAGCGAAGCGTACTTAAGTACGTGAGCGACGATTGAACGGCAAGGTGCGGTGCTTGGGGAAGCTGCTAATCGAGTCCGGAGAAAGAAGGATAGGCGCTCTCGCCGTGCTGACTCGCATCCAGGCCCAGCGCCTCGTCGGCCTCGTCCACACGCAGGCTGCCGTGGAACAGTGCCTTGACCACCGCGGCGATCACCAAGTCGAGTACCAGTACAATGACGACCGTCACCACAATGCCCAAGATCTGCGAGATGAGCAGCGACACGTCGCCCGTGTAGAACAGACCGCCCTTGCCGGTCCACGAAAGCTCCGGCACGCAGAACAGGCCCGTGAGCACGCCGCCCAGGATGCCGCCGATGCCGTGGCAGCCAAACGCGTCGAGCGCGTCGTCGTAGCCGAACTTGGTCTTAAGATGGCTGATGGCGAAATAGCAGACGGGCGAGACGATCAGGCCCATGACCAGCGCCGCCCACGGCTCGACAAAGCCCGCGCCCGGCGTGACCACCACGAGGCCCGCGACCAGACCGGTGCTGGCACCCACCAGCGTGGGGCGACCGGTGTGCACGCGCTCGACGGCAAGCCATGAGACCATGCCCGCCGCGCTGGCCGTCACGGTGTTGAGGATGGCAAGCGCCGCCACGGCGTCGGCCTTGAACTCGCTGCCGCCGTTAAAGCCAAACCAGCCAAACCAAAGCAGACCGGCGCCCAATGCCACAAACGGCACGTTATGCGGGCGATAGCTCACCATGCCAAAACCGCGACGACGGCCGAGCATTAAGCAGAGAATCAGGCCCGTCAGACCGGACGAGATGTGCACCACGTCGCCGCCGGCAAAGTCCAGCGCGCCGATGATGTCGCCGATAAAGGAGCCCTCGCCGCCCCACACCATGTGAGCAAGCGGCGCATAGACCACAAGCAGCCAAATGCCCAGGAAGGCCGTCATGGCACCAAACTTAACGCGGCCGGCCAGGCTGCCCGTGACGATAGCAGCAGTGATCATGGCAAATGCCATCTGAAAGGCGATGTTAATGATCTGAGGGTAGACGGCGCCGTCAGTGGCATTGCCCTCGGCCGCCTGCAGCACCTGGTTGAGCACCGGAAGGCACAGTAGCTGGTCAAGGCCTCCAATAAACGGGCTGGAACCGTCGCCGCCGTAGGCCAGCGACCAGCCGGCAACAATCCACAGCACACCAACCAGGCCAATGGCGCCAAAGCACATGAGCATGGTGTTGATGACATTTTTGCGCCTGGACAGGCCGCCATAGAAAAACGCCAGACCCGGTGTCATTAAAAACACGAGCATAGTGCAGATGAGCATAAACGTTGTCGATCCCGTATCGTACATTCGCTCCCCCTTGGTCGCATGAACGTTGTCGGCGCTCATAATGGAGCCGAGGGGCAACTGGTGTAGACCAGACACGGCGTTGTTAAACGCTGCGTTGTCGAATGGAAACGGTGCCGCAATCTTGGAAACGGCGCGGCAACGGGCGCGAAACGAACGGGAAATACGCGAGCAAGGAAGCCGTGAGCGCGCCCGCCCCGCCTAGCGCCGGAACAGCTCGCGGGCTCGGTCGCGGAGGTCGGTAGCTCGGATGACGCCCTCGTAACGATTGATGCGCAGACGCGGGAAGGCGTTAAAGAAGCGTAGGTCGCGGCGGCTGAGTGACACGCTCGGCACCGGGCGGCTCATGCGCTTGCCGGCAAGGCGACGACCGAGCGACGGACGCGGCATGCTCGGCGCGGCATCGGCCACGCGACGGGCAGCGAGCGCCAGGCCGCGAGCACCATCCGAGATAAACGTCGGCATCGAAGCCTTCTCGCGCAGGGCATCGAGCGCCGCGTCGCCCAGCTCGGCCAGCCAAGCGTTAACGGCGCGACCGCGGATATGCGTCTGCGCCACCGAGTCGATCGCCGAATCGGGAATACGTTCGAGCATAGAGTCGGAGGCATCGGCAAGCGACTCATTGATGCGGTCGGCAAGGTCGGCACGCACACGCTCCAGCTGATCGGACAGACGCCGCCAGCTCGCCAACGAGCACGCCGCGTCGACCATCATCGCGACCGCAACGATAAAGGCGGCCAAGCGCACGATTAGCACCGGCAGATGGCCAAGCAGCCCCAGCAATGCCGGCTCCACTAAACGGCAAATACACAACGCACCCAAGCCAAACGCGCAGGCCCAGTACAGGCAGATGCGTCCGTGCAGGTTAAACGGCAGATGCGAGTAATCCCAAAACCGGGCACCCGTCGTTTTTTCCAACAGCACGCCCACGCTATATTCGATCAGGCTGCATACGAGCGCGGCAGCGACAAACTGGCTCGAGGCGTCTGGGATTCCACGCAGCAGCAACCAGCACGCGATGCCGCCCGCACCGTAGATGGGACAACACGGCCCTAGCAAAAAGCCGCTGTTGGCAAAGCGTCCGTGGTTGAGCATGGCGCAGACTGTCGACTCCCATACCCAGCCGCAAAAACCGTAGAAGGCAAACGAGAGTACCAGCGCCGAGAGCGGACAGGCGGCAAGCGTCGCGCCGTCAAATGTCATGTCGATCGCGGTTCCCACCGTCTACCCACTCCTCTTTTCGTTCGATTCTTTGTTCGAGCCGTCACTCGAGCCCTCGTTCAAATCGTTCGCGCCGCCTTTGCGCGGCAGACGGCCGGCAATCGTCTCGCGCAGCGCGCACCATTTATCCGCCAGGCACACAATCCATGCCTCGCGACACGTCGGCGGCACCGGTACCAGCGGAAACATATGGCGCGCGATGATATTCCGCTCGCGCGACGTCAGCTCAAAATCCTCTTCGGCACGCGCCAGGGCAAAAAACGGATGCCGAAACCCGTGCAGGCGATGGCTTGGGTCGGGATCGTGCCAGTCATAGAGAAAGTAATCGTGCAGCAGGGCCCCGCGCAGCAGCGAGGCGCGGTCGATCGAAATGCCAGCACGGCCCAAGCGCTCAGCAAAGGACAGACTTGCCCGCGCTACCGAGGTCACATGTGTATAGACCGTCACATCGCCATGTTGGATAAACTCATGCGTCAGGCCCAAGCGCCCCGTCTGGGCAAGCTGACGGGCGACATCGTCGACCTCGCGCGCGATTTTCTCGGCACGAACGGCATCGGACATGCTGCCTCCTTCCAGCGTCCCACGGCGACAAGCCGCGGCCTGCACGCAATGAATATAATCATCATCGAATCTACCAGTATGGCATCGGACAAAACGTTTTGCCCCACCAGTTGGCGAATTACCGCGCCGCCGTCACATATCAAACGCCAAAATGTGCGAGACTGTCTTGTGCAATTGTGCCGGCCGAGGGAGTGCCGGCGCACGATTCGCATGGAGTAACCCACAACGATGCTGCTTACGCAAACGACAACGCCCGAGGACGTCAAGGCTCTCGATCGCGCCGAGCTTCCGCTGCTCTGCGGCGAGATCCGCCACGCCATCCTCGAAAGCTCCGCCGCCGTCGGCGGGCACGTTGCCCCCAACCTGGGCGTCGTTGAGCTTACGGTCGCGCTCCATCGCGTGTTTAACTCCCCCACCGACAAAATTGTCTTTGACGTGTCACACCAGACCTATGCCCACAAGGCGCTGACTGGGCGCGCGTACACTTATATCGACCCGGCACGCTACGGCGAGGCCTCTGGCTTTGCCAATCCCGACGAGTCCGAACACGACCTGTTCGCCATGGGCCACACCTCCACATCGGTGAGCCTGGGCTGCGGCTTGGCGCACGCTCGTGACCTGGCGGGCGATGCGTACAACGTCATCACCATCATTGGCGACGGCTCGCTTTCGGGCGGCCTGGCGTTTGAGGGCTTTAACAATGCCGCCGATCTCGATAGCAACCTGATCATCGTCGTCAATGACAACGACCAGTCCATCGCCGAAAACCACGGTGGCCTGTATCGCAATCTGGCCGAGCTGCGAGCCAGCAACGGCACCTGTGAGCGCAACGTTTTCCGCGCGATGGGGCTCGACTACCGCTATCTGGACGCCGGTAACGACGTGTTGGCCCTCGTCGACGCGTTGCAGGAACTGCGCAATATCGATCATCCCATCGTGCTGCACATCTCCACCGCCAAGGGCAAGGGCTTTGAGCCGGCCCAGAGCGACCCCGAGCGCTGGCACCACGTGGGTCCGTTTGACATGGCGACTGGGCGCAAGCTCTGCCCGGGCCATCCGAGCGAGCCTGCGCCGCGCACCTATGCCGACATTACGGGCGAGGCGCTCAGCGCCGCCATCGAGCACGATCCGCAGGTCGTGGGCATCACGGCCGCCACGCCCTACATCATGGGCTTTACACCCGAGCTTCGCGCCGCGGCAGGCAAGCAGTTTGTTGACGTGGGCATTGCCGAGGAGCACGCCGTGACCTTTGCCACCGCGCTTGCGCGCTCGGGCGCCAAGCCAGTCTTTGGTGTGTACGGCACGTTTTTGCAGCGCGCCTACGACGAACTGTGGCACGACCTGTGCCTCAACGACGCCCCCGCAACCATCCTGGTATTTGGCGCGTCGATCTTTGGCACCACATCCGAGACGCACCTCTCGTTCTTTGATATTTCCATGCTGGGCGGTCTTCCCAACATGCACTACTTGGCGCCGGCCTGCATGGAGGAATATCTGTCCATGCTGAGCTGGTCGCTCGATCACCGCGAGCATCCCGTGGCGATTCGCGTGCCGGGCATTGGCTTGGTAAGCCGCCCTGACTTGGCGCCTGCCGAGGACGCCGATTACGGCGCCGTTCGTTACAACGTGGTGCGTCAGGGTCGCGACGTGGTCGTGCTCGCGCTTGGCGATTTCTTTGAGCTGGGCGAGCGTGTGGCAAACCGCTTGGCAGCCGAATACGGCATCGAGGCCACGCTCGTCAACCCTCGCTTTGCAACCGAGCTTGACCGCGAGTTCCTCGACAGCCTTGCCGCCGAGCATCGCGTTGTCGTCACCCTCGAGGACGGCATCTTGGACGGCGGCTGGGGCGAACGCGTCGCGTGCTATCTGGCATGCATGCCGTTGCGCACGCGCACCTTCGGCATCGCCAAGGGCTTCCCCGACCGCTACGACCCCAACGAACTGCTCGCGCAGAACGGCATGACGGTCGAGAACATGGCTGCAGAGGCCGTAAGGCTACTAAACGAGTAGAAAAACCTCCGCAACGGCAAACGCCCTTGCGGAGGTTTTTATTTTCGCGACGCAACTATCTTGATCTGTAACACCTAGAGACCAAATTAACGTCCAGATGTTACAGATCGAGACGAACCGTTTAAGCCCCTGATGTTTATCTCAATCTGTAACAATTAGGGGCCAAATCCTCGTCCAACTGTTACAGATCGAGACATTCGAATTCCCCTGAAGAGAAAATCTCGATCTGTAACAGTTAGAACCCATTTCCTCGTCTACCTGTTACAGATTGAGACAAAACAGCGAGGCAGGCCGTCACATCTGCAAGAACCACCACAAAGGTGCCTGTCCCTTTTTGGTAGGTAGAATAACCCATAAGGTTAGTATGTTTCTAAGTTATTTCATGTTGACCCTTTTGAGCGGGATAGGGTATAACTCTACTCAACCGCTAGGGATTTTATTGAGAAAGGTGTTCTACCATGAGCAAGAACCTCTCCCAGCAGGTCGTTCTCGACCGCCGCGGCTTTGTCGCCGCCACCTTCGCAACCGTCGCCGGCCTTGGTCTTGCCGGCTGCTCTGACACCAGCGCCGAGGCTGACAAGGGTTCCGCCGCTGGCTCCTCCAAGAGCTCCGAAGATACCGAGGCTTCCACCACGCTCGACGCCAAGGCATTCGACAAGCTCGTCGACAACGGCCCCAAGGCCGATGACGATGCCATCGCCGCCAGCACCTGGGCCACGGCCGTCAAGGACGCCGGCGTCTTTAAGATCGGTGGCGTTCAGACCTCCACGCTCTTCTCCCTCCTCAACGAGAAAGACGGTCAGACCCGTGGCTTCGATGCCGGCATCGCGCAGCTTCTGTCCAACTACATCCTAGGCGAGAACAAGGTCGAGATCACCCAGGTGACCTCGGACACGCGCGAGTCCGTCCTGCAGAACGGCCAGGTCGACGCTGTCTTTGCCACCTACACCATCACTGACGAGCGCAAGAAGCTCGTCTCCTTCGCCGGCCCCTACTACTACACCCAGCAGGCTATCCTGGTGCTCGCCGATAACGACGACATCAAGGGCGTCGACGACCTAGCCGATAAGAACGTCGCCGTCCAGTCCGGCTCCAACGGCCCCGCCATCCTGGAGGAGTTCGCCCCCAAGGCCAGCCAGCAGGAGTTCAAGACCGACGAGGAGGCACGTCAGGCACTCCAGCAGGGCCGCGTCGATGCCTACGTCATCGACAACAACATGCAGCAGAGCGCCCTGGTCCGCGAGCCCGGCAAGTACAAGATTGCCGGCAAGCCCTTCGGCAGCAAGGAGCCCTACGGCATCGGCCTGCCGCTCGATTCCGACGGTGTCGCCTTTGTCAACGACTTCCTTAAGAAGATCGAGGATGACGGCACCTGGACCGAGCTGTGGCAGATCTGCATTGGCGACCGTACGGGCGACACCAATGTTCCCGAGCTGCCCGAGATCGGCGCCTAGGCAGCGAGCCTAGTAACGGCCGCTACGAAACCATACGGAAACGCACGATGCGCTTTATTGCGCTAAACTGTTTCCTCACTGAGTTGTCGGGGCTTCCGTACACACGGGAGCCCCTTTCCTTACCGGCGGGAGGTCCGCATGAGTCTCTCCGAGCTCTGGTCGCTCTATGGCCAGAACTATATCGACGCGCTGCTAGCAACCTGGGGCATGACGCTTGAGTCGTTTGCCATCGCCACGGTGCTGGCCGTCGCCGTCACCGTGATGCGCGTGTCGCCGCTCAAGCCGCTGCGCGTCTTTGGCGACCTGTATGTCCAGGTCTTCCGCAACATCCCCGGCATCGCGCTGCTCATCATCGTCGTCTACGCACTGCCACCGCTCAAGGTCGTCCTGCCCTACCGCACCTGCGTTATCGTCGCCACGGTCCTTTTGGGTTCTGCCTTTGGCTCCGAGAACTTTATGAGCGGCATCAACACTGTCGGTGTCGGCCAGGTGGAAGCCGCCCGCTCGCTGGGCATGAGCTTCAGCCGTATCCTCGCCAAGATCGTGATTCCGCAGGCGCTGCGCTCGAGCGTGCTGCCCATGACCAACCTCTTTATCGCCGTCATGCTCACCACCGCGCTCGGCAGTCAGGTGCCACTTAAACCGCAGGAGCTCACCGGCGTGGTGAGCTACATCAACACGCGCTCGCTCGGCGGCGTCGCCGCGTTCTTTATCTCGGCGCTCGGCTACCTGGGCACGGCCTTTGTGGTGAGCCACATTGGCAACTATATCGATAAGAAGGTGAGGATCCTCCGATGAGCAAGCACTCCACCTCCGCGCTCACCATGCGCGATGCGCTCTACGAGGCTCCCGGCCCCAAGATGCGCGCCAAGATTCGCGTCGGCACCGCCATCTCACTTGTTGCCGTGGCCGCGCTCATCGCTCTGGTACTGCAGCGCTTTTATGTGACCGGCCAGCTTTCGGTCCATTACTGGTACTTCTTTACTCACCTCACCACCTGGAAGTTCCTGCTTGCCGGTTTTGAGGGCACGGTAAAGGTCGCGCTCACCGCCGGCGCCATCGCGCTGGTACTGGGCTTAGCCCTCATGCTCGGCCGTACCAGCGACATCAAGCCGCTGCAGCTGGTCTGCCGCGTGCTCACCGATTTCTTCCGTGGCGTGCCGAGCCTGCTGTTCATCTACTTCTTCTTTTTGGTGCTGCCCCAGTACAAGATCGCGTTGCCGTCGTTTTGGATGCTCACGCTTCCCGTCGCGCTCGCTGCGGCCGGCGTACTGGCCGAGATCTTCCGTGCCGGCGTCAACGCCGTGCCGCGCGGTCAGGTCGAGGCCGCCCAGGCACTCGGTCTCTCCAAGGCTAAAATCACCTTTAAAATCGTGTTGCCGCAGGCGATTCGCTTTATCATTCCGTCGTTGATTTCGCAGCTCGTGGTCGTAGTCAAAGACACCACCGTCGCCTACGTGGTGAGCTACCCCGACCTCATGCAAAATGCCCGCGTGCTCATTACCAACTACGACGCGCTCGTATCGGTCTATCTGGTGATCGCGGTCATCTACATCCTCATCAACGTCGCGATCAACAAGGCCGCTGTCTACGTTTCGCACAAGACCGGCGCGACCATCATCCGCTAACGCTTTTACCATTTCGAGTCATAAGGAGCCGAGCACCATGGCACAGAGCACCTCTTCCACCGGCAATCAGCCGCTGATCGAGCTCAGGCACGTCGATAAGCACTACGGCGACCTGCACGTTCTCAACGACATCAATCTCTCGGTCGACCGCGGCGAAGTCGTCGTGGTGATCGGCCCCTCGGGCTCGGGCAAGTCGACCATGTGCCGCACCATCAACCGCCTGGAAACCATCGACTCGGGCGAGATCCTCATCGAGGGTCAGCCCCTGCCACAGGAAGGCAAAGACCTTGCCCGCATGCGTGCCGAGCTGGGCATGGTGTTTCAACAGTTCAACCTGTTTGCACATATGACCGTACTGCAGAACGTCATGCTAGGGCCGGTCGACGTGCTGGGCGTGTCCAAGGAGGAAGCTCGTGAGCGCGCCATGGACCTGCTGAGCCGCGTAGGCGTTGCCGAGCAGGCCGATAAGGTGCCCGCACAGCTTTCGGGCGGCCAGCAGCAGCGCGTGGCCATCGCCCGTTCTCTCGCCATGCAGCCCAAGGCCATGCTCTTCGATGAGCCCACGAGCGCCCTTGACCCCGAGATGATCAACGAGGTGCTCGAGGTCATGGTTCGTCTGGCCCAGCAGGGCATGACGATGATCGTCATCACGCACGAGATGAACTTTGCCCGCCGTGTGGCCGACCGCGTCGTGTTTATGGCCGATGGCCAGATCGTGGAGATCGGCACGCCCGACGAGTTCTTCGACCACCCCCAGACCAAGCGCGCCCAGGACTTCCTCAACTCTATCAAGGGCCACTAACCAGCTACGCGCTCGCCCGCTTGCCATGACCATCCGGATTCGAAAGTTACACCAATGATCGGAACTCGCACTTCATCGTCCTATACCCCGCATGTCGACGTCGCCCCTGCCGACCGCCCGCTTATCCTCGTCGCGCCGCGCTGGGAAGAAGCGAAGCCGTTTTTGAGCGAGACGCTCTCCCCCAACGAGGAGATCGCCAGCGTCTTTGTCGATGCCATCCTTGCCGCCGGCGGCCTGCCGCTGCAGATGTCCATCACCGAGGACATCGATGTCATCCGCCATTACGTCGACATCGCCGACGGCATCGCCATCCCCGGCGGCCCCGACGTCAATCCCAAGCGTTGGGGCGACGAGCGCCCCTACGACCCCACGCTGTGCTGTGAGATTCGTGATCGCTTTGAGTTCAAGCTGGTCAACGAGGTGCTCCGCGCCAAAAAGCCGCTCTTTACCACCTGCCGCGGCACGCAGTTGCTCAACGTTGCAACCGGCGGCACCCTGTGCATGGACGTGCCGAGCCTGGGCGCGCGCGAGGGCCGCACGCAGTGGCGTCATACCCACGTACTCAACGATCCCGTGCACCCCGTCGAGGTCGTACCGGGCTCGCTGCTGGAGCGCGCACTCGGCGGGCACAGGCTCATCCAGACCAACTCGGCGCACCATTGCTGTGTCGATCGTCTGGGCAAGCATACGCGCCTGGTCGCCCAAGCAACCGACGGCGTGCCCGAGTGCATCGAGGTCGAGGGTCAACCCTTCTGCCTAGGCGTGCAATGGCACCCCGAGTACACCTGGCAGACGCTCGAGACCGACTTTAACCTGTGGAAGTCGTTTGTCGAGGCAGCGGCAAAGGTTAAGCAGGCCCGTTAGCTCGCAAGCCACACAAGTTAAAGCCTCCTAAGCCAGGGGGGGGGCGTACACCAGCCACGGTGCCCGCCCCCCCCTGTATTCGGTGTGCTCGGTATGGTCATCCCTCACAAACAATCAAAGAAATCTCGACCGCAATCGGTCGACGGTAAAGCAGATGGTAAAAACGCTTGCTACGTTTATTAGGCAGTCAATTAAAATCGAGATGCATTGACCATTCCCCAACGGGGTCACGCCGCAAATCCACATGAGCATCGAGGCTGGAAGCGGAAGCATGGAATTGGCCCCGAGCTGTATGTAGATCGCTACGACGTTGACAAGCAGCAGCATGCCAATCGGACCGAAGCCGGCCCCAAAATAGGAAACAGCAATCACGCAAGAGACCACATATGCAAGACAGACGGCACTCGCCAGAAGAAGTCGATAGCAAAATATATTCAGGTTGAAATACTGTTGAGCATCCAAAACGATCGTGCAATTAAGGCAGTACAAAACGACGCTCGACAGGATAAAAGCGCCCAAAAGCGCGAAAGAAGACAGCGTCGCTCGCGCAACGATAGCGCACACACGCTTCCCTCCCCGAGCCTCCGACAACCCCCACGGTTCCTCAATAAAGCCCGAACTGACAAAGCGCGGTACAATGCAAGCCGCGATGAACGGAAAGAACAATGCATGAGCCAACGGGGCTACGTTGAACAGCAGACCACGAAAAACCTCTGCATTACCAAATAGAAGGACATCCTCCGCCGATAGCGGAAGCGTCGGGTCTGGGAAAAAGCCCAGGAAACTGTTCTCACGGAGGCTACAGAACCACATCGGGAAAGAATTAAGCTGCAATATCACCATGTACGCATAAATTACCAGGATTAAGGCGTACGCCCATTTGCTCACATGCTTCAATTCTGACTGGAGAAGTCTTTTAATCTGACGAGCCATTGAGCACACCCCCAGCGCGAAAGCTCAAGAGAGCGTAAATCAATACCGATAGACAGCTGGCTGCCACGCCATATCCCAGAAGCGTCAGCTGCCCCATATCGCTATACCCAAGGGCACATCCGACTCCAAGGTACGGCCCCGGAAGGAAGAAGATCCATCGCAAGGATGGTATAGGTGCCTGAAGGAAGGCTCCGTAAAGCGTCAAGCTCATGACAAATCCGACTATCACCACGGCCCCGCTCAATACAGCGCTGCCCGTTATCCGATAGATGGTCACCGTCTCCAGCGCAACCGATATCACCAATACGGCGTTGACTATCATTGCAGGCAAAAATACAGTTAGTATGTTGTGCGAGTAGTTATGCCCTCCACGTATTATGGCTATTGCAAAAAGAAGAAGGCAAAGCGCGCTATACGCTGCGCCAATTATTAAAGCAGACGAAAATGCATGGGCTAGAGCCCCATAAAAGCGGTTGAGACCTCTTGCCGAAGAAATTCGGTGCCCCTCTTTATAGCCATGCTCCTGTAAAAGCACCAAACAAACGATGAGTGGAACGAACAGGGATGTACCGGCAAAAGCGCTGCGCGCAAGGGACTCATCAGGCGCAGAAGAATCGATTGCATTCCAGAGGAAACCAATATCCTCCCCACAAACGCCATAGCCAAAGGCGAGCAACGTTGTTCCGTTTTTTAGAAAGATGCCGAAGAGAAGGCCGAACGCCAGCATAAGCGCAAGACCAAACTTCGCCGGAAATATCCTGTGCAAACGCATCATATCTGCCTTTATGGGATGGATCGCCCGCTTCATAGCGAGACCGCCTTCATCAAGCGCCTGTAATACTCTTTTAGGGATGGCGCCTCATCCCTTATGACGTCCATCGATTCCTTTTTCAGCAGTTCGCCGTCATGAAGAAACAGGCAGCTTGTTGCAACCGATGCCAGCTCATCCAAATCATGACTAGAGATGAGCATGATCTTACCCTGCTCTCGATTCAATCGACCGATAAGGGCCCATATACTCTCGATGCCCAGCGGGTCCAACCCGTTTGCTGGCTCATCAAAAATAAGCAGATCAGTGTCACCCAACAAAGCTGTAGCTATATCCAGCCGCCGTTTCATTCCCAGAGAAAAACTGCCTACGCTCTTTTTCTCATCGGCATCCAGCCCGACTAGGCTCAAAACGCGAGGAATCTCACGCTTCTCATCGAGCCCCCATTCCGCACATCGGATCCGAAGATTCTCAGCCGCACTGAGAGATTGGTATGCTCCACTGGAATCTGGTACATAGCCGACACGCGTCCGCATCAGGCTAAGCTCTCTTTTTGACTTGCCTCCAAAGAGCTCCACGCTCCCCGACGATGGCTCACAGATGCCCAAGACGATTTTAATAAGCGTGCTTTTGCCCGCACCGTTTGCACCGACAAGGGCACAGAGCTCAGACTGATGCACCTCGAAGGAAACGTCATGCAAAACGCGCCGTTTCCCGTAGCGCTTTGATACTTTTGATAGCTTTATCGCTGATGCGTTCATTGGCCCCCCATTCTGCTTGATAGCAAAACCGCTCATATCGTTCCTTCTTTGCTTTATCGTTTTCCATAGTTGTTATTGTTTTTCGATAACTATTATTTGTCAAGATAATCTAAAAGAAAGAACCCGTGTTAGACACGAGTCCCTTCACGCTGATATTTCGTTTTAGTTGTTCGCCTTAAGCTACTCGTCACTCAAATCGACAGCGAAGACTGATGTCGGAAGCGACGCCTCGTTGCCTCCGCCATCCCGCATCTGTCTCACGACATTTTTCGCGCGCTCGACAATAAGCTCCTCAAGCTCTTTCTCGCTCACGCGCTGAATAATATCTCCCGGTTGACAATCAAGCTCATCACAGATATCGAGAAGCGTCTTTAGGCGAATAGCTTTTATCTTTCCGTTTCTAAGCTTTGAAATATTAGCCGGAGTATGCCCCGTCGCCCGAATCAGATCAGCACTGGTCTTTCCGGTCTTAAGCAGCTGCGTCTCAAGCTCGATGATGAGATAGCTCATGTTTCCTCCTACACAAGCTCGTCAGACTGCTCTTGGAGCAGCGAGGCATAACTCCAGATCGCCGAGATAAACAAACAGACAACTGCGCCGATAAACGACCCCGCATCAAAGGTAGCGCCTTGGCAAATCTCAATAACGAAGGAATGAGGCACGATGTAAAGCTCCAGTCCGCCAATGGTGAGATTGACCGATCCATAGGCACCAACAAGCGAAACCGCGGCGTTAACAGCAAAGGCAAGCGCGAGAACACGGATAAGCCGCACATGCGTCTTGGTAAAGGGCGAGACGCCTCGCGAGATGTTACGGCTGATCCCGCACAAAACGACAAGCGAAATACCCACGACGAGTGCCAGGCACAGTCCGCTTGGGATAACGATGCGCCCGCCATTGAGAAGCGTCACGACACCGAAAGAATCGACAGAAGCAACGTTTGCAACCGCATACCAGATCACGTAAACAACCAACGCGGCAAAAGCAACGAGCATCCCTGCAAAAACGGCTGCCATGCAAAAACCAAGCTTCCTGATATTTTCGCCCGCCTTGGCCATACGCTGAACGCTGTTGGACATACACTCACCCTCATCGGCTCTATCGTTATTCGAACAGTTTATCGAACAACGATATGGATTGCATGCGGAAAGCCCAGCCGGTGCGCATAGGCCATTTACTAACCCGGAGGCGTGAGCGTGGATTTTTGGACACATATCGAACGAGAGTGGATAATCTCCCACTTTGAGGCCGCCACCGGGCCTAAAACGGGAGATTATCCACTCTCATAGCCATCAAAGCTCGCGAGCTCTTACTCGGCCACCTCGCGCAGGGCCGACATCGTAGCCGCATATTGCTGCTGCAACGCATGCATTCCCGCGCGAGCGCCGTCAACGGCATCGGCGCCGCGCAGCGCCTCGGTCACCACGACCGCCGGCTCGTACAGATTATCGAATCCCAGGTTCTGGCTCACGCCCTTGAGCGTGTGAGCTGCCATAAACGCTTCCTTGGCGTCTCCTGCCGCCATGGCGGCCTCCAGCTTGTCCATGCTCTCGTCATCCAAAAACTTGAGGGCAAAGCGGGCAAGCATCTCCTCGCCCATCAGCCGAGCGCACGCGTCATCATAATTGGCGCCAATCTTCTCATACGCCTCACGCATGGAAATCATGGGTTAAAACTCCTTTGGTCAAACTAAATCGTAGGAAGCGCAACGACCTCAGCAGGGCGCGCCAATGTTTCGGCAATACGGTCTTGCACCTCGAGCAGGCAGTCGAGCAGCAGCGGGTTAAAGGTACCGCACTTACCGTCCAAGATCATCTGGATCGCTTCCTCGTGCGGGATAGCATCCTTGTACACGCGCACGCTCGTCAGCGCATCGTACACGTCGGCCACCGAAACCACCTGCGCGGCGATGGGGATATCGTCGCCCTTAAGGCCGTCGGGATAACCCTTGCCATCCCAACGCTCGTGGTGCCAGCGCGCAATCTGGTACGCATATTCCATAAGCGCATTGCCGGCGTGATGGCTACCCAGCTCACGCAGCATGTCGGCGCCGATCGTGGTATGCGTCTTCATAATCTCGAACTCCTCGGGCGTAAGGCGCCCAGGTTTGTTGAGAATCGCATCGTCAATCGACATCTTGCCGATATCGTGCAGTGCCGAAGCAAGGGCGATCGTGGAGCGCTCCTCATTGTCGAGGGAAATCGTGCCGCTACGCTGGACCAGACAGCCAAGCAGCAGCTCGGTCAGCTTCTCGATGTTCGTAACGTGCCTGCCGCTCTCGCCATTGCGAAGCTCCATGACGCCGGCCATGATGTCGATGAGCATGTGACTGTTCTTGACGCGCTCGTTGTACTGCTGGGACAGCAGGTTTGTTAGGCGACGCTGCTTGGCATACAGACGGATAGTGTTGCTTACACGACGACGCACGACGCGCGCGTTGAACGGGCGATTGATGTAGTCCGAGGCTCCCAGCTCGTAGGCGCGCAGCACCACGTCGTCGGAATCTTCACTCGAGATCATGATGACGGGCAGGTTATCGGCGGCAGACCGGCGCGACAGGTCGGCCAGCACCTCAAAGCCGCTCATGCCCGGCATGACAATGTCGAGCAGCACAAGCGACAGCTCATCGCCATAACGGTCGACCATGTCGAGCGCTATCCGGCCGTTGTCAGCCTCTAGAATGCGATACTCATCCTTGAGCATCTCCTTGAGGATGGCACGGTTCATCTCGGAGTCATCGACGATAAGAATCGAGGGCTTTTGGCTTTGGAAGGTCTCGATTGCGTCGTTGTCAGTCACGACCGTACCGGGTTTTGCCTTGGCGTGGCTCAAAAGCTGAACCGCGCGGCTAACGCCCTCATCGACCGTCTCGCCATTTATGCGAACACCGCCTACGCATGCCGTAAGGCTGACGTGCTCATGGCCGGGAACAATCGTGGCATGAACGGCGTCGGATACATGGCGCAGGCGACGGGCGAAGTCATCGGAGGGGACATTGGGCATGACGACCACAAACTTGTCGCAGCCATAGCGGACAAGCTCATCAGTCGAACGAATACCGCTGCGTATCGCCGCCGCCACGGCACCGAGCGCCAGGTCACCGGCGTGACGACCGCAGGTATCGTTGAAGACCCTAAAATCATCGAGGTCGATCATCGCTACGCCGGCGTTCATGCGGGCGCTGCGAAGCTTCTCCTCGTAATATCGGCGATTACGAACGCTCGTCAGCACGTCGGTGTAGACAAGGTCCTCTTCTGCGGCCTCTTGCTCATCGATCGGACGCACCATCAGCAGGACGTGAGGCTCGCCCTCGACCTTCAGAGGGCGCAGGCGAGCGCGGTACTCGGTACCATCATTGAGCAGTTGCTCCGACACCTCATCGGAGTCTGCCAAAGCCTCAAGACTCGACTGGCGCAAACAAGGACACCGATCGCCGGCGAGCAAGCAGTTGCGCTCGCTTTTGACCTGATCGGCCGACATCAGACGGACCACGGGGTAGATCTTCGCGACACGGGCAACCTCGGCGGCAGCCTCTTCGTCGGTTAGATTGGCCTCGTGATTATTGAGCATATGGGCCCCTTCAATCGTTGCGTTTGATAGCAGCTGGTATCAAATGGTACAAGGGTAGCATCTTGTTGATGCAGGTAAGCGCGTGAATACCGTTACATTTTCATGAGTTGGCAGACGGCATGTTTGGAGCTGCAGACGCAAGGTTTTGAGGGCGTTTGTTAACACCGCAGAAACGTTTGCGAGTGCAGCCGTTTTGGTCGGTGCGGCCGCTACGACCCCAGGATGTCGCGGACGGCTTGGGCCGCCGGCGCCGGGCGGTCGCGCAGGCCATTGTGAGCGCCGGGAATCGTCACAAGCGGGCAACCCAGGCGCTCCGCCGCCGCCCGCGTGCCCGCCTCGCGGGTCGTGCCAACCGAGAGCTCGCCCAAGAGCAAAGCCGCCATGGCGCTTGATGCGCGAACGCGATCCCAATCGGGAACGTAGGTCATATTGGTCCCGTATTCGTTCGCCATGAAACAACGGCCGTTGCGCAGGGCATGCTTGGCCTCCGCTTCAGTTGTCTTGGGGGCCTCAGGGTCTGGGTCGCCGATGGCGCCCAGAAAGGCCCTCAATGCCCTCGAGACCTTCCCCGCCGCAATCATATCGAGCAAAACCGGAGCTGCACCCAGACCAGCGCCCTCGTCCGTAACGGCAGGCTCATGAAGGATCACACGCGAGACGACGGCGGGGTTTGTACGAAGAAGCTCCAGGGCCACCAGCGTACCGGCGCTGTGCGCGAGCACGTTTGCCGGAGCACCGATGTGCTCGATAACGGCTTGCAGGTCGGCTGCCTGAACGGTGAGGTCGTAGCGGCCGTCCGCAGCATCGCCGCTCTCGCCGCAGCCGCGGCGGTCGTAGGCAATCACGCGATAGTCGCGGCTGAGCTCGCGGGCGATGCCGTCAAAAAAGACACCGTCGACGCAGGCACCGTGCACGCATACCAGGGCAGGCGCGTCGGACGGCACGTCCGGGCCGGCATACTCGCGACAGGCAATCGTGGTGCCCGCATTCTCAACCGTAAAATCCATATTGCGCCTCATCGTCTTGTGCCTTGTTAACACATTAACTGTACCCGACCCGATACCTTTCATGGCACGGTATCGAGGGCGGAGTTAAAAATCGAAACCTGCAAAGCACAAGCCCGGACCATACGTTGGCGCCGATGCTATGCTTAGGCACAACTATCTTGAGGAGCATATTTCTATGTCTACGTTTTTAAATGCCAGCCCCATCTTTGGGCCCGTCCGCAGCCGTCGTCTTGGCCTCTCGCTCGGCGTCAACATGATGCCGGCCAGCGGCAAGATTTGCACCTTTGACTGCATATACTGCGAGAACGGCCTTAACGCGGAGCGCCCCTGCCACGAGTCGTATAACACAGCTGCCGTGGTGCTCGACGCGCTGAAGGCTAAGCTGCGCGAGATGGCAGCCGAAGGCGAGCTCCCCGACGTGATTACGTTTGCCGGCAACGGCGAGCCCACCGCCGCACCGGAGTTTCCGCAGGCGATTGCCGGTGCCGTTGCACTGCGCGACAAGCTGGCCCCGAACACCAAGATCGCCGTGCTCTCCAACGGCACGCGCGCCGATCGCCCCAAGGTGCACGATGCGCTCATGATGGTCGACGACAACATCCTCAAGCTCGATACCGTCGACCCGGCATTTATCCAGCTGCTCGACCAGCCCGTCGGCCCCTACGACGTTGAACATCAGATCGAGACGTTCGCGAGCTTTAACGGTCACGTCATTATCCAGACGATCTTTTTGACCGGCGAGTACCAGGGTAAGTCCATCGACAATACCGGTGAGGAATACGTTGGCCCCTGGCTCGCAGCGCTCGAACGCATCTGTCCGCAAGAGGCGACCATCTATACCGTGGCGCGCGAGACGCCGGTCGCCGGCCTTGCCAAAGCGGCGCCCGAGGTCCTCGATGCCATCGCCACGCGCGTCCAAGCCCTCGGCATCCCCTGCCAGGTAAGCTACTAGCGCGAGGCCACGATCCAGGCAGCCAGCGCCCCCCTCTCACCCCATCAGTTGCGGTGATATAGTTCCTGTTTATGCCGTTAAACCGCTTAAATCGGAACTATATCACCGCAACTCATATAGGCATGTTAGTGGGCTATACTAGCTGCGGATGAAAGGAAGTTAGCCATGTTTGACAAGGGACCTGTACCCGGCCGCAACGACGCCTGCTGGTGCGGCAGCGGCAAGAAATATAAGAAATGTCACAGCGCCTTCGACGAGCGCCTCGAGCGCCTGTGGGAGGAGGGCTGGGAGGTTCTGCCCCGTACGCTCTACAAGACGCCCGCCGACATCGAGGGCATCAAGCGCTCGGCCGCCATCAACGTGGGCGTGCTCGATTACGTAGGCGAGCACATCGCCGCGGGCATGACCACCAACCAGATCGACCAGATGATCTACGACTACACCGTCGAGCACGGCGGCACGCCGGCCGACCTCAACTACGAGGGCTACCCCAAGAGCGTGTGCACCTCGATCAACGACGTCGTCTGCCACGGCATTCCCTGCGACACGGACGTCCTGCACGAGGGCGACATCATCAACGTGGACTGTTCCACGATCCTGGACGGCTACTTTAGCGATTCGAGCCGCATGTTCTGCATCGGCGAGGTCTCGGCTGAGCGCCAGCGCCTGGTCGACGTCACGCGCGCCAGCGTGGAGGCGGGCCTTGCCGCCGTCAAGCCGTGGCTACCGCTGTCCGTCATGGCCGAGGCCGTGCAAAAGACGGTCGAGGACGCCGGCTTTAGCGTCGTTCGCGAGTACGGCGGACACGGTATTGGCAAGGAGTTCCACGAGGACCCGTTCGTGGGCTTTACCACCGAGGCACCCGACGTGGACACCATCATGGCTCCGGGCATGGTCTTTACCATCGAGCCCATGGTCAACGCCGGAAAGCCCGACATTAATATCAGCAAGGGTGATGGCTGGTGCGTGCGCACCAAGGACGGCAGTGACTCCGCCCAGTGCGAGGTTCAGTTGGTCGTGACCGAGGATGGTTACGAGCTGCTGAGCTGGTAGCCAAACGGACGCCGGATGCTGGCGGGCACACCCGTCTTGCACCCGGCGTTTTGTTTGAACGTTTTGCCTGATAAAACCTGCCAAAATAAACCTGTCCCTTTTTGGCAGGTTGAGCGGAGAGGACTGCTTGTGAACATTCTGGTTTTGTTGCCCGTCAACGACCGTCATCGCGCAATTCTTGAGTCGAGCGCTCCGGGCGAAGACTTTATCTACACGAGCGCCGACGCCGCCACGCGCAAGCAGGTCGCCGATGCCGACGTGATCTTGGGCAACATTGACCCTGCCCTGCTTACCGCGTGCAAGCACCTCCAGCTGTTGCAATTGCAGACCGCCGGCTATGACGACTACCTTGCCGCCGGCACCGTACCAGCCGACGCCAAGCTTTCCTGCTCCGTGGGCGCCTACGGCCAGGCCGTAAGCGAGCACATGTTTGCCATGGTCCTTTCCATGATGAAACGCCTGCCCGGCTATCACGACTTGCAGCGCGAGCATCGCTGGGAGGACTTGGGCCCGGTTACCTCGCTCAAAAACGCCAACGTGCTGGTGCTGGGCGCAGGCGACATTGGCGGCCACTTTGCCACGCTCTGCCGCAGCATGGGCGCACACGTCCGCGGCATCAAGCGCCATCCGCTCGTCTACCCCATTGTATTTGAGGACATGGACGGCATGGACGCGCTACCCGAGCGCCTGGCCGAGGCTGACATCGTCGCATCCTTTATGCCCAGCACGCCCGAGACCCGCGGCCTGGCGAACGCCGAGTTCTTCGCCGCGATGAAGCCGGGTGCCTTCTTTGCCAACGGCGGCCGCGGCGATCTTGTGGTTGCCGACGATCTGGTTGCCGCTCTTGAGTCCGGACATCTCGCCGGCGCCGCGGTCGACGTCACCGACCCCGAGCCGCTGACCGCCACAAGCCCGTTGTGGGATGCGCCCAACATGCTCATCACGCCACACGTCTCCGGCTGGTTCCACCTGGCCGCCACGCTCAACAACGTCGTCGACATCGCCGCGGAGAACCTGCGTCACCTGCAGGCCGGCGAGACCCTGCGCTGCTGGATCGAACACTAGATTGTTCCGGCGTTTTACCAAACGCCGGAACCCCTCGACGCTGCGAGCTCTCGCTGACTATTATTCGGCCAGTGAGGTTTAGAGCTATTTAAGCGTTGTTAGATAGTTTCTTGCGTTTTCGACGTTCATTGCTGCGACGGGCGCATGCGAACAGAGCTTGACATCGTTGGTGACCAGTAGATCCGCCTGAGCGCGTATCGCTGCCGCAATGATTAAATCGTCTTCGTAATCGCTATGGAGTTCACGCTGCCTGCTCGCCATCCATATGTCGCTCAGGTCACAGGGCACTGGAGTGGCAAGCTGCGACAGCACGCTAAGACAATCCCATGCAAGCGATGTCGCTGCCGCAGCGGCATCTTGGGAAAGCGAACCATGCTCTCGCCGATACCATGCCTTATGTTCGCTTGAAATCAAATAGAACAGGTCTTTGGACGATGTGGCCGCATACAGCAAATCTACCTGCGCCGTACAGGCATCGCGTAAAAACTCAATCGCCAGCGAACGACCGCGTCGCGAGGGAATGAAGTAATCAAGCCACACGTTGGTATCAACCAAGATGCGCTTTGGAGCCTCACTCATAGAGCCAGCCCATCTCCTCGCCATAGCGATCCGCATAGGCGTTTCGTTTGAGCTCTTCGTCGTCCGACGGTCGGGCCTTGGCCATATCGATTCCCGACTCGCGGCAAGCGGCAGCGAACAGCTTCGACCCCTGATCTATGAGCTCGAGCTTACGTTTGGCGGCCTTTTCGCGCTCGCGCTGTTCCGCCCGGGCACGACTGGGCAGCAGGATATCCTCGAGCGCACCGGGGCGATCGGCCAGCGACGCTGCAAGCTGCCAGAGCACTCGTACCGCTTGGCTCGGTGTCATACCGGCCCTGGAGAGAGCGGCGTCCCCACTCCTTTTAAGATCGGCATCGAGACGTACGTTGATCTGAGCGGCTGTTGTGGTCATGACCCCTCCTTAATACTTCAAAACTATCATAAAACTCTATGGTAGATACGTAAAGCATGTATAGCATTTATAAGCATTAGCCGTGCTCTGTACACAAAAAGCCGCCGAGGCACATTGCACCTCAGCGGCCACGTATCACAGATCTAGTTCGGTTTCACCCTTTGCATTCGCCCAGATTAAACCGGCCAAAATTAACATCCCTTTTTGGCAGGTTTTAGAGTTCCACGCTTTCGGCACCGTTGATGGTTAGGTCGCGCTCGTAGAAGGCGGTGAGGGCACGGATGGCGTACATCACGTCGCGCACGCCGCCGGTCTCGTAGCTCGAGTGCATAGCCAGCTGCGGCAGGCCAACGTCCACGGCATGCATGCTCGCCTGCATGTTCGACAGGTTGCCGAGCGTGGAGCCACCCGCCATATCGCTCTTGTTGGCGAAGGCCTGCGTGGGCACGTCGGCGTCATCGCAGATGGCCTGGAACACCGCGCGGCTAAAGGCGTCGGTGCAGTAGTGCTGGTTGGCGGCTTCTTTGATGACGATACCGCCGTTGAGCACCACCTGGTTGCGGGCGTCGCACTTCTCGGCGTGGTTGGGGTGCACGGCATGCGCGTTGTCGCAGCTCACGAGCATCGAGGCGGCGAGTGCGCGATGATACGACTCGTCGTCAAAGCCCAGCGAGCCGTTAATGCGTCGCAGTGCATCAGCCAAGAACGTCGACATGGCGCCCTGCTTGGTCTCGGAGCCAACCTCCTCGTTATCAAAGCAGCAGAAGACCGAAACGTCGTGCGCGTTCTCGGCACCCAAAAATGCCTGCAGTGAGGTATAGGCGCAGGCCAGGTCGTCGAGCTTGGGCGTCGAGATGAACTCGTCGGCCCAGCCCCAAATGCGCGCATCCTGACGATTGACCAGGAACAGATCGCGGCCCAGGATCTGCTCGGGCTCAACGTCCAGTTCGTCAGCGATCAGGGCGTCAAAATCTCCCTGCTTAAGGTCACCGGTGCTGATGAGCGGGCATAGATCAATGGCTCGGTTGGGAGCAAAGCCCTCGTTAACGCCGCGGTTCATGTGGATGGCAAGGCTCGGGATAATAGCGACCTCGCGCTCGGTGGCAAGCAGGCGGCTCTCAATACGGTCGCCCTCGCGCACCAGCACGCGTCCGGCCAGCGCGAGCGGACGATCAAACCAGGTGTAGTCGATCATGCCGCCGTAAGCCTCGGTGTTCAGGCGCAGCGTCTCGCCCGCGCCGTCAAGCTCAGGCACGGCCTTGACCTTAAACGTCGGCGAATCGCTGTGCGACGCCGTGAGCTGAAAATGATAGTCGCCGGCAACGCCGTCCTCGCCCCAGGTTGCGGCCAGGTCCTCGCCCACCTTAAAGGCGATGACGCTCGAGGTGTTGCGCTGCGTGTAATAACGCCCGCCCGGCTCGATGTCCCACGCCGCGTTCTCGGGCAGGTAGGTAAAGCCCGCCTCGTCGAGCTCGGCCATAATGGTCGCCGCCGTATGAAACATGCTGGGGCATGCCTCGATAAAGTCGATGAGGTCGTTTGCGGCCTCGATATCGTCTGCCGTCACATGTGTGGTAGTCGTATCTTCCATAACCGTCCTCCCGGTCTTGTCGTACTCCTGTTTAGGGTAGCGCTTATACGCGGCAAGTGCGCCCGCACAATCGCAGGTATGTGAGTTACCCAAGGTTAATTTCTGTTATTTTTGTTAACCCAGTAGAACTTATCTGGCAAATGTTTGGCAAGTTACCAACATCAAACTTAAGATACTTAAGCAACAATTATGCAGAAACGGGTGCCCTAACACGGGAAAGGAGATTGGCATCCGACGTAAAACCCCTGATGAAAGAGGCAATATGCAAAAAGAGAACGCTGTGCTGCGGCATCTTAACGCCTTTGGCAGCAACGCATGCCGCGCAGCCGTGATTACCGCCATGGTGACTTCCATGGCCCCTACCACCGCAATTGCGGCAACCATGACGAAGACCGGCACCGAAGCTACCAACAACGCGCCGGTCTCCATCCAAAACGAAGAGGCGAACCTCCTCACAACCGATTCTAGCAGCCAAAACGCGTCTTCGGGCACCTCGTACGACCTGTCCAAGATTGCCGACGGAACCTACACGGGCAAAGCCGTGGCCGATTCCCACGATCCACACAACAAGGGCGACGAGTGGGATGCCGAATCCTACGACGTCAACGTCACCGTCACCGTTGCCGGCGGCAAGATTACTAAGGTGGACGTTGCAAATTACGACTCCCTTGGTGACAACGACTACGAGAAGATGAACCTCGCTGTCACGGGCAGCCGTAGGGTAAAGGGTGTTCCCACGCAAATTGAGGCCGCCGGCAGCACCGACGGCATCGATGCCGTGACTACGGCCACGATCTCGTCCAACGCCATCAAGGCTGCCGTCGATAATGCCCTGCAGACTGCCTATGACGAACAGAATCCGTCGACCCCTGCGACCGACGAGTACACCTATGGCTACGCCGGCCTGACGTGGGCCGAGTATTGGGCTGGTGAAAATGTGCAGGCGGCAGGGTCCTCCGCTTCGTCGAGCGAGCTCGATTCCCGCAACGAGGCCGACAAGGGCGCTTTTGACGTGGTGACCCGTGCAACCTTTAACCACGGCCTGCATCGCGGCAGCTATCAGTGCACCGACGTGATCGAAACTGCCGAGGGCGTAAAAATTTACCCTTCGTATTATCCTGACAGCAAGTCCTTTGTTGATGTCGATGGCAACCACTTTTCTATTGACAGCAAGGCTAAGACCGTGACGGCGGCCGACGGCACGGTGTACACCATGACGGGTCACAAGGTCACGGGACTCAAGTACGTTCCCGTCAAAATCAAGACCAGCGATCTGGAAGCTTTTAAGGCGAGCCACAGCTTTGTCGCCAATGGCGAGACACTCGCCGGCGGCTACGGCGAGGCCAATCTCAAGGCCTACAGCGGCCTTGTTGCTGACGTGGACGCCACCACTCATGGCCTCAAGACCGTGACGATGAACGGCACCACCGCGAGCTTCTCGGCCGCCGACGAGACGGGCACCGGCTCGGGCATCAAGGGCCAGGAGCTCAAGACCGCCACGGGCATCGAGCCCACGGTAAAGGATGCCAGTGGCTCCTACGGCGAGTTCCTGCGCGTCGATCTTAACGGCAACTACGGTGATCTGGGCGCCAACATGCAATCCGTCACCTGGACCTACTACGGCAACGACGCCACCTACAGCAACGCGCTTGCCACCTATGGCACCAAGTTCGCCGCCGACAACTGGATGCACAAGTCCATGGGCATTCAGCTGGGCCTCACTAAATCTGAGCGCTGCCAGCTGCCCGAGGGCACCAACGGCACCGGCTACTGGAAGCTCACCGTCCACGCCTTGGGCTACAACGATTACACCTACAAGTTCCAGGCGACCGATGACAACATCGTGGGCGCCAAGGAGCCGGTGACCGACGCCACCAAGGCCCAGCTGCAGGATCTCTACAACAAGGCGATGTCCCTCGATAGGTCCAAGTACACCGAGGACTCTTGGACCGCCTCGTCCATCGAGACCGAAACCGCCGAGACCAAGGACCTGCTCGACAAGAAAAACCTGGGCGAAGCCGAGGCCGCCGAGCAGATCAAGCACCTGCAGGGCGCGCTCAACGCACTCGTGAGCCTGTATCCCCAGGCGGGTGACTACGTGCTCATGAACATCCCCTACGCCGATTTCTATGCCGCCGAGAAAAACAACGCTGGCACCGACATTGTGACCTCGGCTACGCGGCAGAAGACGCGCTCCAGCTTGGCGAGCGGCTCCTACCACGTCAAGTCCGACGGTACGGATATCTCGGGCGTCACGTTTGCCGTCAAGGTGGGCGAAGGCGACATCGATTGGTCCAATTTCACCCGTGTGACCGACGACAGCTCCGTTACGATCACCACCTCGATCAAGGGCAAGGAGTCCACGACGACCTACAAGGGCAAGGACGCCCTGTTTGAGTCTCCGGACTACTCTTACTACGTGCTGCCCGCCGGCGAGGCTCCAACCAATTACAAGGAGCTCACCGCCGGTTCCGAGGGCAACCTGCGCTTTGGCGCTGTCGAGGGCAAGGAAGCCACCAAGCTTGAAAACGTCAAGGCCGACTTTAAGACCTCCAGCAAGTACGGCGACTACGAAATCGACTTTAAGAACCTGCGCGAGCAGATGGTCGACGCCGACGGCAACCAGGCGACCGTATACGGTGCCGTGGTCAATGCCGATGATGCGGACGGCACCACCGAGGGCTATGGCATGCGCGCCGTCGAGAACATCTGGAAGGGCAAGGAGATTGCCTGGAGCTGCGGTCTGGTCAACGTGTCTCACGGCAGCCCGCTGAGCTCGCAGTACTACAAGTCCATGATGGGCAAGACCATCAAGAACGTGACGTTCTACACCTCCACGGGCACCTACACCGTTGCCATGGACCAGTACGTCCCCGTCAAGGATGCCGACGCCACCATCAAGGCCGAGGATGCCTCGCTTGACGGCGCCAACGCCACCGTCATGGCCGATGTCACCCTGCCCGAGGGCTTCGATGCCGCCTATCAGATTGATGGCAAGGATGTCGAGCCGCTTGCCAGCAACGCGCGCAGCTCCGTGTCCGTCACGTTTGACGCCTCGGCTCTTAAGCCCGGCAGCCACACGCTGACCGCCATCGACAAGAAGGGCAAGTTTGCCGATATCAGCACGAGCTTTACGGCAACCACCTCCAAGCTCGTTGCCAGCTTTGACGCCGCAAACCTTAAGCTCATCGCCGCCAACGATGCCACGGACGAGGATCTTGCCAACTACCTCGCGAACATCTCCAAGGTCACTGTCAACGGTACCGAGTACAGCGCGCAGGGCCGCGGTGCGGTAAGGATCTTCAACGCCGACGGCTCGCTTAACCTGGCGGCCGCCAACCAGGATAAATCGCTGGTGTTCAATGCCAACGGCGACTACCAGATTGAGGTCAAGGCCACCGGCTACACCACCAACCTGGGCTTCACCTACACCAAGTCGGCCGACAAGACGGCGCTCAACGCCGCAATTGAGGCCGCTGCCAAGTTGAGCAACGACCAGGGCACCTACACCGCCGCATCTTGGGCTGCGTTCCAGGACGCGCTGCGCGCTGCCCAGGGCGTTAACGAAAGCCCCGCGGCTTCCGACGACGAGGTTGCCAACGCCCTCTCGACGCTCCAGAACGCTCAGGCCGCGCTCGCCAAGGCCGCAACGACCGACCAAAAGACCGACCTTAAGGTCGAGATTGGCCGTGCCGATGTGCTGAACGAGTCCGACTACACCGCCGACTCCTGGAAGGCATACCAGACCGCGCTGGCTGCAGCCCAATCCGTGCTTTCGAAGGACGACGCCTCTGCCGCCGACGTCGAGGCGGCAACGACTGCGCTCAAGACCGCCCGCGAGGCGCTCGCCAAGCCCAGCCAGAACCCCAAGGACAACTCCACGAGCACCACGACGACGACCACGACGACCACCGATACCAAGAAGGCCAATGCATCCAAGAAGGACGCAAGCGGCCTCCCCGGCACCGGTGATACCCAGATCGCCACGGTCGGCATCTTCGCCGGTATCGGCGCCGCCATCGCGGCCGCCGGCGTCGCCATCCGCCGCCGCATGCAGCACTAGCGCCTAAAACGCGCGCCACGCGCTCGCAACGCAAGCGCCCGCAGCCCCAACCAGGGCTGCGGGCCTTTTCTCATACTCGACCACGGGAGACCACCCACAAATGGACAACTACCAACCCAAGCACTCAAAAGCCAAGGCGCTCGGCCACGGCCTCGCCACGGCAGGCTTTATCGTGCCCTCGATCGCCGTGGGCGCAACCGTAGCCCTCGTGGTGTCCCAGTACACCCCGCTCGTGGCCAAGACGGTCGCCGCCACGCCCGCGCAAGAGGCCGCAGGCGCCGACCTCAAGACCGTCGACACCTCCAACGTCCAGAAGGAGACGGCAACGCCGGCAACCGAATCGCTCGACCCCTCGGTCTATAGCATGGACGCCGCAAACCTCAAGGACGGCACCTATGAAGGCACAGGTACCGGCTTTAGGGGCAGTATCACCGTGCGCGTGACCATCGCGGGCGGCAAGATCGTGGCAATCGACATAGTGTCGTCTGCGGACGACCCAGCCTACTTTGGGCGTGCCCGGGCGATCACCCAGTCGGTGATCAGCGCGCAGTCGACGTCGGTCGACACTATCTCGGGTGCCACGTATTCATCAAAAGGCCTGCTCATGGCCATCAAAAACGCACTGGTCAAGGCATCGGGCGGGCTTGCCGAGGCTGTTGCCCCCGCCCCTGCGGCCGGCGGCTCCTCCAATAAGCCCCACCACACCATCGACCCCTTCACGCCCGCCGGCGGCTACGCAGACGGCGTCTACACCGACTCCGCCTGGGGCTACAGCGAGGACACGCCCGTCAGCGTGCGCGTGACCATCGCGGGCGGCAAGATCGCCAACATCGAGCTCGTGAACACGGGCGACACGCCCGAGTATTGGAGCCGCGCCTGGAACGCGCTCCCCGGGCTCGTCATACAAAAGCAAAGCGTCAACGTCGATACCGTGACAGGAGCCACGTATTCGAGCGAGGGCATCCTCGGCGCCATCCAGGGATGCCTTAAGCAGGCCGCAGCTGGCACAAAGGACCCCGAGCCCACGCCTAACCCCGACCCCGCGCCCAACCCGGACCCCTCGCCCGACACGCCAGACGAGGTCCACTACGCCGACGGCGACTTTACAGGCTACGCCCTCTGCAAAAACGAGGAGGACGACGAAGCCTTCAGCCCCTATTACGTCAAGCTCACCGCCACCGTTAAGGACGGCAAGGTTACCGGCATCCACGATATCGAGGGCGTGGGCGGCAAGCCCGACGAGAGCCTCTCCGAGGCGCTCGACCCCTTCGATGAGGCAAACGAGCCCTACCTCGATAACGCCATCGAGGGCCGCACCTTCCGCGGTACCGTCTACACCGGCATCCCCGAACAGCTGCTCGCGGGCACCGAGGCCGGCAAGATCGACGTGGTGGCGCGCGCCACCTACTCCAGCCGCGCCATCGCCAACGCCTACGCCGACGCCCTCGCGCGCTCGGCCGCGGCCTATAAGGACGCAAACGACAGCAAGGGCGACAAGGCGGACGCTTCTGACAAGACAAACGCCCCCGATGAGACTGCGGCCAACACGACCGCCGCAAGCGGAGTCGACGAGGAGGCTGACGCCCATGCGTAACCCGTTTGCCCTCCTTGGGCGCCACCTCTGGCGCAACCGCAATTTCTATCTCAAAGCCGTCAACGCCGCAGCCGTCGTCGCCATCGTGGCGGGCTACAGCAGCTGGGCCGCCCAGGCGGCAGAGGCCGACGCCCGCACCCAGGCGGAGGCTGTCCAGGCCGAGCGCTCGCAGACGCGCGGGGCCTATGCCACCGACGGCACCTTCGAGGGCAGCGCCCAGGGCTACGGCGGCACTGTCACCTGCCGCGTGACCATCGAGAACGGATGCATCGAGAGCGTCGAGGTCACGGACCACGCCGGCGAGACCCCCGCCTACTTTGCGCAGGCCGAGGGCCTCACGCAGACCATCTGCGATGCCCAGGGAACCAACGTCGACACCGTCTCGGGTGCCACGTTCTCGAGCGCCGGCATCCTAAACGCCGTCAACGCGGCGCTTGAGCAGAGCAATGCGGGAGGTGCGCAGTAATGGCCAGGACTGCATCCGCCAAGGCCCGCGGCGCAAAGCGCCCCGCGGGAACCCTTGAGAGCTTGCGCAACGGCGCAAACGTCATCGCGCGCCCCAAGAACAAGATGCAGGAGCGCCTGCGCCGACAGTACCTCCATCGCGGCGTGCGCTGGTGCGTACAGCTCGGCTTTCTCATCTGCTTCCCGGCCGCCTGGAACGCCGCCTTCAACGGCGTCAAGTACATCTTCACGCAGCTCGGGAGCCATGCACCCATCGAGCTCACCGGCTTTTTATCCCTGCTTTTGGCCCTCTTGGCCTTCACCTGCGTGTTCGGCCGTTTCTTCTGCGGCTTTGCCTGCGCCTTCGGTACGCTCGGCGATATCGTCTACGCACTTGCAACCCCGCTGCGCCGGGCACTTCGCCTCGAGGGCAAGGGCGCGCACCGGCTCCCCGCGGGCGTGCAGCACGCGCTCCAGCTCGTCAAGTACGCCGTCCTCGTGGGTATCTGCGCCCTCTGCGTGATGGGTATCTGGCCCCAGGTCTCGGGCGCGAGCCCCTGGGTCGCCTTCGCCGGCATCACCGCGCGCTCGCTCGAGGGCATCGCGCCCGCGGCCTTTGCCGCGCTTGGCGCGGTCATGGTGGGAATGGCCCTTGTCGAGCGTTTCTTCTGCCAGTTCCTCTGCCCCTTCGGTGCCGTATTCTCACTGCTGCCGGTGCTGCCGATCTCACTTTTCAACCGACGCCGCGAAAGCTGTGCGCGCGGTTGCAACCGCTGCCAGGACAGCTGCCCGGTGCGCATCCACCCCGAGCGCGCCGACCTGCGATCGGGCGAGTGTATCGCCTGCGGGCGCTGCGCCGATGGCTGCCCCATGGCCAACGTGACGCTCGCCCGGCTCGACGGCTTTAAGCGCGATCAGGCAACCGACGATGCCAGCGAGCTCGCGCAAGGCAACACCCGCAAGCGCCCGCCCGCAGGGCCCGCCATTCGCGGGACCGAGGTTGCGCTCACGCTCGTCAAGGCTGCCATCCTCGCCGCGCTCTGCCACCTGCTCATGTAGGGCACGCGCACCCGCAGCCCGACGCCCCGTCAGCACCGAGTCGTGCAGGCGCAGGCTCATCCGTAACGCCACCGACCAGAAAGCTCGCCATGATCCAGACCCCCCACACCATCGACCGCCGCACGTTTATCGCCCTCGCAGGCGGGGCCCTCGTCTCTTGCGCCGGTGCACTTACCGGCTGCTCGGGCACGCAGGGCGGCTCGGGCTCTGCAGCCGCGTCCAAAGCGGGCTCCGCGGGCTCCGACAGCTCGCCCAAGGTGCAGAGCACGACGCTCTTTGTCTTCGACACTGTCGTGAATATCAGCGCCCAGTGCAGCAAAAAGGTCATGGACGAGGTCGCCGACCGCTGCACCTACTTTGAGAACAAGTTCTCGCGCACCGTGGAGGGCTCGGATATCTGGAACATCAACAATGCAGGCGGCAAGCCCGTGGAAGTCGCGCACGAGACCGCCGAGGTCATCGAGGCAGCCATCCGCTACGCCAAGGAATCCGACGGGCTCTTTGACATCACCATCGGCGCCGTCTCGAGCCTCTGGGATTTTGACAACGAGGTCAAGCCCGCAGACAAGGACATCCAGGCGGCACTCCCCCATGTGGACTATCGCACCATCTCGGTCGACGGCACCACCGTCACCCTCTCCGACCCCGAGTCCAAGCTCGACTTGGGTGGTATCGCCAAGGGCTACATCACCGACGACCTCGTGGCGCTCTTTAAGAAGCATGGCGTCAGAAATGCCTCCATCAGCCTGGGTGGCAACGTCTACGTGATGGGCAAGAGCTTTGACGGCGACGCCTGGAACGTGGGCGTGCAAGACCCCAACGGCGCGCAGGACGACGTGCTCGCCACCGTCAAGACGCGCAACCGCTCCCTTGTGACGAGCGGCCTCTATGAGCGCGGCTTTGAGCAGGACGGCACGTTCTACTACCACATCCTCGACCCCAAAACGGGCTACCCCGCCGCCACCGACCTCAAGAGCGCCTCGATTATGACCAAGAAATCCGTGCTTGGGGACGCCTACTCTACCATCCTGTTTTTGCTCGGCCACGACCGCGCCATGGAGCTCATCGAAAGCGATGAGCGCTTTGAAGGCGGCGTTTTAGTCGATATGGACGATCGCGCCACCAAGAGCGACGGCTCGACGTTCAAGATCTTGCAGGACTAGGAGCCATGATGGTCAAGCGCAAAGGTGCGCGCGATGGGCGCGACAACAAAAGACTCAACCTCATCCTGGTTTTGGCGATAGCGGCCGTCGCATGCGCCGGCTTAGCCGCCACGCGTCTGATGGGAGCAAACACGAACGCCGACACGGCCACAGTCGTCATCCGCGATGGAGAGCAAAACGTCTACGAGCTTCCTCTGAACCAGAACACGACCAAGACCGTTACAACCGACTTGGGAACCAACCTCATCGAAATCAAAGACGGACGCGTGCACGTCGAGGAAGCAGACTGTCCCAACCAGGACTGCGTGCACCAGGGCTGGATTGACGCTGCCGGGGAGCAAATTGTCTGCCTTCCGCACAAGCTTACCGTCGATATCGTCGACGCGAGCGCCGAGACCACCTACGACGTAGTGGGGCGCTAATCCGTGGAGATGGTCGATATCGAGCACACTCGCCGCCTGGCGCGCGTTTCGCTGTTGTGCGCCTGCGCATTGGTGCTGTCCTATCTGGAGACCATGATTCCGCTGCCCGTCGCGGTGCCCGGCATTAAACTGGGCCTTGCCAACGTGGCCGTAGTCGTCGCACTCTATACGCTCGATGCCAAAAGCGCCGGTGCCGTTGCGCTCGTCAAGGTCTTTGCATCGGGCTTTTTGTTTGGTTCGCCCATGATGCTCGTCTATAGCCTAGGCGGCACGGCCCTCGCCTTTATCGGCATGGTCGCCCTTGCTGCCGTGCCGGGTGTTGGCTTGGTGCCCGTGAGCATGCTTGCCGCCGTGCTGCACAATGTAGGCCAGCTGGGCGTTGCCGCCATGGCGCTGCAGACCCCGGCAGTCTTTATCAATCTGGGCGTTCTGGGCGTCGCCGCCTGCGTCACCGGCGGCATTACGGGCGCGGTGGCAGAAGGTGCGCTCGCCGGTATTGAGCAAGCCGATGACACACGTCCCTCCGTCGATTGCGCTGCACTTGCCGCCAATATCGTGGCAGGAGAGCGCATCGCCTTTGTCGGCACCAACGGCAGTGGCAAAAGCACCTGTGCACTCGAGCTTGCGGGGCTGCTCAAAGATGCAAACGGGCCCGCTATGCGCGTGCAGGGCACCGTAGGCCTTGCTTTTCAGGATCCCGATAACCAGATCGTCGCTCCAGTCGTGCGAGACGACATCGCCTTTGGACTCGAAAACCGCGGTGTCCCCCGCGACGAAATGCGTTCAGAAGTCTTGCAGGCACTCAACGAGCTTGGCATTGTCGAGCTTGAGCAACGCGATGTCGCCACACTCTCGGGCGGCCAAAAACAACGCGTGGCGGCGTCGGGATTGGTTGCGCTCACCCCTTCGCTCATGATTTTTGACGAGACGACCGCCATGCTCGACGAGACCGCCCGCGAGGCCGTCAATGATCTCATCGATCATCTTTGCCAGCGCGATGTTGCCGTGATCCAGATCACGCAGTTGCTCGACGAGGTCGCGCGCGCCGACCGAGTCGCCGTCTTCGAGGCGGGCGCCATCGCATACCTGGGTACCGTGCAAGATCTTGCCGACCAGCGCGATCTGCTCATTCGATGCGGCCTGGAGGAACTGTGTCGTTAACTTGCTCAAACATAACCGTCCGCTATCCCGAAGCAGACACCTGTACCCTATCTCATGTTTCGCTGGAAATTAGGCCCGGCAGCGTGATCGGTATCGCAGGCGCCTCCGGCTCCGGCAAGTCAACGCTGCTGCGTGTCCTTGCCGGAGCGCTTGCCGTGCAGGCGGGGTCTGTCGTGGCGGACGGCACCGCGCTTTGCACACACCCCACGGCGGATGAACTTCGTACGTACCGCAAAACCGTGGCGCTCGTGCAGCAACGCCCCGAGCAGCAGTTTTTTGCCGCCACGGTCTTTGACGAGGTGGCGTTTGGCCCCCGCAATCTTGGACTGGACGAAGCCGAGGTCAAGCGACGCGTTGGCACATCGCTCGCCAGCGTCGGGTTTGATCTCGCCGCTATCGGCGACACAAGCCCCTTTGCCCATTCTGGCGGAGAGCAGCGCCGTATCGCCGTTGCCGATATGCTTGCACTCGAGACACCGTATTTGCTGCTCGACGAGCCCAGCGCCGGACTCGATCCCCGCGCCCACCGGCTGCTGCTCGAGCGCTTGGCTCAACTCGCACGCCACGGCCGCGGCATTGTAATCGCCACGCACGATTCGCGTGTGCTGAGCATCTGCGACAAGGCCTTTCGACTGCAGGACGGCTTGCTGCTGCCGCTGAGTTCCGAGGGCATCCAGGTGGCATCCGTTGGCGTAACGGCCACACGTCCCGTGGAAACCGGACATACCCCGTTGGCATCCAAGGCGGTCTCGTTTGGCATCTTTCGTCCGGGGTCAAGCCTCGTTCACCTGCTGCACCCCGTCACCAAGCTTGTATTCTGCATACTCTTTATGATTGCCGGCTTTATCGCCCAGCAGCCCGGCGCCCTTGCCGCCGTCGCGCTCACCGCATTCGCCTCGCTCGCCGCAAGCGGCAGTTCGATGCGCCAGGCGCTTCGTGCCCTCAAGCCATTTCGCTGGCTTATGGGGTTTGTCCTGGTCTTCAACGCGCTCTTTACTGTATCGGGGACTCTGCTGTTGCAGGCGGGACCCGTGCAGATCACCTCGGGTGGTCTGCTCTTTGGCGCGCTCTGCGTGCTGCGTTTTGCCCTCATTATGCTGGGAACGTCGACGCTCATGGCGACCACCTCCCCCACCGCACTCGCCGATGGCGCCGCGGCGCTCCTGAGACCCCTCGCCCGCCTGGGCCTGCGCGCCGACGATGCCACCATCGCTATCCAGCTCACACTTCGTTTTGTCCCCGTGCTTATTGAGGAATTCAATCGTATCAAGGCCGCTCAGGAAGCGCGCTTGGCGCGCTTTGACAGTCCCTCGCCTCTGCAGCGTGCACGTGCTTTTATCCCCGTCATCACGCCTTTGTTTAGCAGCGCGCTGCGGCGCTCTGATACGCTCGCACTCGCCATGGTCAACCGCGAATACGGAGCGCACCCGGCTGTCAGCAGAACCTGCCTGCGCAGCTATCGCTTTGACCGGGCAGACCTTGCTGTTCTGGCGCTCGGATGCTGCATCGTTGCGATTGCGCTGCTCTAGGGCTCGGCATGCCATGCCACTCGCCGGAATGCGGCATGTGACCTGTTTGTCGTTTGCGATAATGCCTATATGAATGCTATGAGAGGAGTCCCCCATGAAACCTCGTCACCGCGCCTATTTGCTCGCTGCAGCAGCGGGTGTCGCCGTCGGCCTTGCCGCTGCCACCGGTATCGTTTATCACAAGCAAATCAAGTCCGCCGCGTCGCTCAAACGCTTGACCGGCTACGCGGATGGCTATGACCTGTACGCAATCGACATTGCTTACGACTACGATCTTGATCGCATCATCGCCGCTGGCGTGCGCGACGACCAGGCCTACATCGATGCCGTGGTGGCGCAGGTGCTGCCCGGTGTGCCGGCACATGTCCAGGCGCCCCAGTTTGCCTGCAGCGCTTTTGTCGCCGTAGATGCCGAAGGCCGCGTGCGCACCGGTCGCAATTACGACTTTAAGGACGACACCTCGGCGCTGCTGGTGCGCAATCACCCGCGCGACGGCTATGCCTCCATCGGGTTTGCCGCCCTCAATAACCTGGGCGATAACACTCCGCTTGACTCCGTCGCCGGACGCGCCGCCGCACTCATGGGCCCGTTTGCCCAGCTCGACGGCATCAACGAATGTGGTGTGTCCATTGCCGTGCTCACCCTGGATTCCAAACCCTGTGACCAGGACACGCAGCGCCCCGTCATCAACACTTCGCTCGCCATCCGCCTGGTGCTCGACCGCGCGGCTACCACGCAGGAGGCCGTCAACCTGCTTTCTGCCTACGACATGCACGCCATGGCAGGACGCGATTACCACTTCTTTATCAACGACGCCGCCGGTGACGCGCAGGTGGTGGAGTGGGATCCGCGCGACCCCGACCGCGCTTTCAAAGCGACTCCCGTACACCAGGTTACGAACTTCTACGCCTGCTATGGTGACGAGGTGCTTCCCAACCAAAAGAACGGTGAGCTGGGCCACGGCAAGGAGCGCGCCATCGCCATCGCCGATGTCCTCGACGCCCATACCGGCGCCCAAGACGAGGCAGTCGCTTGGAAGGCCCTACGCGCTGCGGCGCAAGAGCCCAATCCGGAAGACATCACCAGCAACACGCAGTGGTCGGTCGTCTTCGACAACACCGAGCCCGCTGCCGCCATCACGCTGCGCCGCCACTGGGGCGACGTCGACGCCTTCGCGCTGTAAGGAGCTGGCACCGTCGTCCTTACGCTCGCCTGACGTTGCTTACATTTCTATACGCTTGAGCTAACACGTTTTACCCCCGCATCAACAGTGTGCGGGGGTAAACTTATGCGCATGTTATAACTTGCCCGGAAGGATTCATCATGCTCAGGATCGGTCTTCTTACCAGTGGCGGCGACTGCCAGGCGCTCAACGCCACCATGCGCGGCATTGTCAAAACGCTTATGACCAATAGCAAAGAGCCTATTGAGATCTATGGTTTTGAGGACGGCTACCAGGGCCTTATCTACAGCAGGTTCCGCGTCATGACGCCCGCCGATTTTAGCGGCATCCTCACCCGCGGCGGCACCATCCTGGGCACGAGCCGCACGCCGTTCAAGCGCTTGGACATTCCCGAGGCCGACGGCGTCGAGAAGGTGCCCGCAATGGTCCACACCTATCATAAGCTGCAGCTCGACTGCCTGTTTATGCTGGGCGGCAACGGCTCCACCAAGACCGCCAACCGCCTGCGCGAAGAGGGCCTCAACGTTATCGCCCTGCCCAAGACCATCGACAACGACACCTGGGGCACCGAGTTGACGTTTGGCTTTACGAGCGCCATCGACGTCGCCACCAAGTGCATCGACGACATCCACACCACTGCCTCGAGTCACGGCCGCGTGTTTGTCATCGAGATCATGGGCCACAAGGTCGGCTGGATTCCGCTGTATGCCGGCGTCGCGGGCGGCGCGGACGTCATCCTGATTCCCGAGATCCCCTACGACATGGACAACGTCATCAAGACCATCGAGCATCGCATGGAGACCGGCAGCCGTTTTACCATCGTGGCCGTCGCCGAGGGTGCCATCTCCAAGGAGGACGCGGCGCTGTCCAAGAAGGAGTACAAGAAGAAGCTTGCCGAGCGCACGAGCCCGTCGATCGTCTACGACATCGCCAAGGAGATCGAGGCCAAGACCGGTCGCGAGACCCGCGTCGCCATCCCCGGCCACACGCAGCGCGGCGGCCAACCCGACGCCCAGGACCGCATCTTTGCGACCCAGTGCGGCGTCGAGGCAGCACTGGGATGCCTGCGCGGCCAGTTTGGCTACATGATTGCCCTGCGTGACGGTAAGATGTGCCACATGCCGCTCGAGAAGGTCGCCGGCAAGCTCAAGTATGTCGACCCCCAGAGCGATCTGGTGCGCGAGGCCAAAGCGCTGGGCATCAGCTTCGGCGACGAATAGCCTCGGCCGAAATCCATCCCATCGGGCCCTCCGACCCCGCCCGACGATTTCGATTGGCGACCTTTGACGGAGTCAAGGGAGGAGCCAAATCGAAATACGTCGGGCGGGGTCGGAGGGCCCTGCGTTTACATACTCGCCGGGGCTATTCGTCTTCTTGCTGCGGGTGCCTGGGCTGGAATTGAGTTGCGGTGAAATAGTTCCTGCTTAGTCCGCAAATGGCTGAATCCAGAAACTATTCCACCGCAACTTACTGAGTGGGGGCTCTTGGCTGCTACTTGCACTGACATTTGTCCTGAAATGGCTGGTCGTTAGGGATTGCTACCGGTAGTTGCGGTAGGGTTGGGGCAGATTCTAACTAGAAATGGTGGTCGCTACCGGTTGTTCTCGGCATACTCGGCTCATTCGATTCGACCATCAAACGAAAGGAACCACCATGGATCTTGCGATGGCACAGCGGCTCGTCGATCGCCGTAAAGCTGCCGGCCTTTCTCAGGAGGCGCTTGCTGCCCAGCTGGGCGTAAGCCGCCAGGCTGTTAGTAAATGGGAGCGCAGCGAGTCCTCACCCGATACCGATAACCTCATTGCGCTCGCCGCGCTGTATGACGTGTCGTTGGACGAGCTGCTATATGGGGAGGCGGCCAACGATGCCGACGACCTGGAGGACGGTAGCGCCGACACCGAGACGGCGGATGTGGCTGACGAGGTTGAGGATTCTGCCGAGCACGCCGATTGCGGCGACAAACCACTTGTCGATATTTCCCTCGCGCGCGGTATCCACGTCATTGATCCCAATAAAGGCGAGGAAGTCCATGTTGGTTGGAGCGGCATCCATGTGACCAACGAGCGCAAGGGCGAAGAGGTGCATGTGGGGCCGGGTGGCGTGCATATCGATACGCTTGAGGACGATGGACATAGCGTACGCACCAATGACGACGGCACCGTCACCATCGACGGCGAGACGTTTTCCAGCTGGAAGGAAGCACACGACAAGCTCGACCATCATGGCAAGCATTTCCACACCAAGGTCGGACGTGCATGGAACAAATTCCCCTTCCCCGCACTTGTCACTCTCGCCTATCTGGTGCTCGGCATTGTCTATGGCACATGGGACATGGGGCTTTTCCTCGTCTTTTTGGTTCCCGTCTACTACGCGATTGGTGACTTTATCGATCGGCGCCACCTGTCTAAGCTGATCGAGGTCATCTACCCGGCAGCCGCAATCGCTTGGTTCCTCTACATGTGGCTCTGTTTGGGACAGCCCCATCCTGCATGGATTATCCTCATCACGATTCCCATCGTAAAGGCGCTCATGCGCTGGTGTCGCAAACAGGCCTAAACCGCCCCAACCAGCCAGCGCCACTCATCCGACACCGCCCGCCCCTTCCAAGTTGCGGTGAAATAGGGACTGTTTTGAGGCTCCAAAGCGCCAGACAGTCCGTATATCACCGCAACTTACAAACAACTGGGTCAGTTCCGGCACGGAGATTAGCATTGAGCTGACCGCGCACCAAGAAAAGGGCCCATTTACTACGTTTAACTCGAGAGGGCCGACCATACCCGCCTTTTCCGAAAATTGGCAAGCCCTCTACCTGCACTGATAATTGTTCTCGGGGGAAGCGGGCACTGCGGGGCGCGGCGA
>CABSNU010000003.1 GCA_902479135.1 uncultured Collinsella sp.
AACAAATCCAAGTTAGACCATTTCAAATGGTTCGATGTCTGCCCGGATGCGACACAACTGGTGTGTCCATCCTCGCAGTATCCGGTTCTCAAGGTGCACGCCTGGCGGCTGATCCGGTCCGACCGGGCCGCGCGGCAAGGAGATATATTGCCAGACCGCGAAGCTCTGTGGGACGTCAATTCCACTCTTCACAAGTCCTACACAACATATCGCTTTCTATAGCTAATAGAAAGACTGGTGCGGATCTTCCGCACGTATCAGATGATGACCCTTTGGTTCAGGAATATATAGAGATCGGTCACCTGTAAGTGTCTATCTACCCGCGCTTTTAGCAATGTAAACCGCGCTTCAGATAAAAAGAGGGAGCGCCGCGTACAACGCGACACTCCCCTAGCGATTCAAGAGAATCTATTAGGCCTCGAGAGCCTTCTTGGCGATGGTAGCCAGCTCGTTGAAGGACTCGATGTCCTCGTAAGCCATCTGAGCCAGGACCTTGCGGTCGAGCTCGATGCCGGCAACCTTCAGGCCGTGCATGAACTGAGAGTAAGAAATATCGTTCAGGCGAGCAGCAGCGTTGATACGAGTGATCCAGAGAGAACGGATCTCGCGCTTCTTGTTGCGGCGATCACGATACTGATACTGCAGGGAGTGCTGGACCTGCTCTTTAGCATGCTTGTAAGTACGCGAAGCGGCACCGTAGTAACCCTTCGCACGGTGCATAACGGTACGGCGCTTCTTCTTGGCGGCAACAGCGCGCTTAATACGTGCCATGTTCTATCAACTCCTAGATGGTAAAACGAAAACGGGAACGCGAACTTAGGCGAGACGCGACTTGATGACCTTGCGGTCGGCAGCGGCGATCTCGGTCTCCTGACGGAAGCCACGCTTACGCTTGGTGGACTTCTTGCTCAGGATGTGGCTCTTGAAAGCCTTGGCGCGCATAAGCTTGCCGGTACCAGTCTTGCGGAAACGCTTCTTGGTGCCGCTGTGGGACTTCATCTTAGGCATGAAATACTCCTTAATCGGTTACAGAACACTAGTTACTTGCTATCGCTTGCCGCTTTATCCTCATCGAAGGCGCCCTTAATCGGGGCGAGCAGCATAAGCATGTTACGGCCTTCCATCTTAGGCTTGGACTCGACCGTAGCGTAAGGCTTGAGATCCTCGGCGAGACGCTCGAGAACGTTAAGGCCCTGCTCCGGGTGAGCCATCTCACGGCCGCGGAACATGATGGTGATCTTAACGCGTGCGCCCTTCTTGAGGAAACGCAGAACGTGGCCCTTCTTGGTCTCGTAGTCGCCAACGTCGATCTTGGGTCGGAACTTCATTTCCTTGACCTCGACCTTGGACTGGTTCTTACGAGCAGCCTTGGCCTTCATGGCCTGCTGGTACTTGAACTTACCGTAGTCCATGACCTTGCAGACCGGCGGCTCCGCGTTGGGAGCGATCTCGACCAGGTCGAGACCCTGATCGTCGGCGACGCGCTGGGCATCGCGGATGGCGAACAGGCCGAGCTGAGAGCCATCGACGCCAATCAAACGACACGAAGATGCAGTGATCTCGTCGTTGATGCGGGTGTCATCAGACTTAGCTATTTTCCCTACCTCCATTCATAAAAAATAACCCGGCGCTTCTCAGCAACCAGGTCGTACACATAGACTTCCTCGATTTGAGGAAGGGAATCTAAGTTGTATGACCAGTCAGCTGCTCATTGGCGCCAAAAGGTGGGAACCCTCAGGTTCCTCTTTAGGGCATTGCGGGAACAACGCCTTGGCGATAATAACACGTACAGCACGTTATCACATTACGTACACGAAAAAGGGGCCTTGACCCCCCTTGAACGCTCGCTTGCATGTATGGTGCTCGAGGCGAGACTCGAAGGGCCTTCGCTTCGCGAAGCCCCGGGCTTCGGGCGCGTGGCGCCCTCGCCACGCTCCGCTACAAACAGGCCACAGGCCTGTTTGCTTAACGCTTCGCGCGCTCACGCGAGTTCGGCACGAAAAAGGGGGCCGCAACCCCCTTGAACGCTCACTTGCATGTATGGTGCCCGAGGCGAGACTCGAACTCGCACGTTGTTGCCAACGGTGGATTTTGAGTCCACTGCGTCTGCCAATTCCGCCACTCGGGCACGCAATGCGTGAGTTAGTTTATCACAGCTTTCTACCGATTAGTCCGAAAATGGAACTTCGAGCATTTCGATGAGTTCGACCGTGCGGAGCATCTCGCGCCGACGGCATCCGCGACCGTCGACCGAAGCCTCACCCATCTGGTTATCGTAAGGGTCCTCGCGCATGCCGTCGAAAGAGGGCTCAAACTCTGCCTGGAATCGATTGTTGGCCACCATACGCCACGGGTCGAGATTGCCAAAGTAGTGACGGCGGCGCCACTCCTCCCCCATCCTGCGAGCAGAAGATCCAAATGACACGTCGGCGTTGAGCCATCCGGTCTGCGGCGTATAGAACTCTGCCCAGTCGTGCGACCCCACCGAATCGGGCGCAACATACAGGCCGCTCTGCCAACGGGCAGGCACGCCCGCGATACGGCACATGGTGATAAACGTGAGCGCCATAACGCCGCAATCGCCGCGGAGCGAATGCGCGCAGTCATCGGCAATAGATCCTAAAAGCAAGTACGGCGGCTGATAGCGATAGTCGATATGCTGCGTCAGGTAATCATAGATAGCACGGGCGCGATCGAGCGGATCCTCGAGCCCGTCAATGACACGGGCTGTCAGCTGCTGTAGATACGGCGTGAATGCAATGTGCGGACGGTCCTCGGAGGTGTCCACGGGCAGTGGCGCGTCCATGCAAGGATGCACCGGAAGCGCACCCCCATAGACATCACGATAAGCGGCATCAATTTGATAGCGATAGGTCACCGAGAATGAGCGCTCACTCGAAGAAGACCACGAGGCGGTACGCGCCGAAGCATTCGCGGGGGCAACAGCACCCTCCGGCGTCATATCGAGAACCTCGATATGAGACTGTTGACGACAGGCGGCGGCAACGGGTAGCCACGCGCGAACGGTCTCTCCATCTAGAGCGCCGGGGACAGACACGGACGCTTTAAGCGTAATGACGCGAGCCAATCCGTTTTGTGACTCCATCTCCTTGAGCATCTCGTTGCGCAGTGCTATTCCGTCCGTAGAATCGGGCCGCATGCCGGGAACCTCTTTGGGATATACGCGAAGCGAATCGAGGAAGTTGTCGAGAACGAACAGTTCGCCATCGATAAAGCGCCAGTCAATACGCTTACGATTAATCAGGTCATCAAACTGCTCTTCGGTAAACTCTGGCCACTCCTCGCGAATCATCGCAATAGCCTGGTCGCGCGACACCGAAAAATGAAGCGGCGTCTCGAGTATGCGATACCGTTCGGCACGAACACAAGCAGCCAGCGAAGGCTCGGGGTTCTGCTCCAAAAGGCGATCGCAGGCAGCAACAGCCTGCGTCAAATACCCGGCATCCTTAAGACAAAGAATCTCGGGCGGCAGTCCAACATCGAGATGACGAAAGTCATCACAGCGAACATCAGCAGAGCAACCAACAGGACCCTCGTCAATAACCTTCCCATCCGAAGGCAGTACATTAATAACAGCCATACCAAACTCCAAGTCATTAGAACTCTTGAAGTCCATTGTAGCGAGATAAAAAAGAAAGCCCCAATAAAGGAACCCTCAACACCGCTGAACGGTAGTCAAATAAATAACTCAGACTCGTAACCCTGCGGCGTTAAACGAAGGAAGCCCCGTCCCCCGGAGCTGTTTTCTTGGCGCGACTTCTGGCAAAGCCAGGTGAGCGCAAAGGAAACAGTGTAGGGGGACGGGGCTTCCGGCGGGAAGTTTAGCGACGCTTACGCCTTGTTGACGGAGCCAAACTCCTCCATGAGCTCCTTGGTGCGGGCAACGATGTTGTCGCGACCAGGCTTGAGGAGCTTGCGGGGGTCAAAGCCCTTGCCCTGCTGATCCTTGCCAGCCTCGATGTACTCGCGGACGCCCTTGGCGAAGACGAGCTGCAGGTCGGTGTTGACGTTGATCTTGGAGATGCCCAGGGAGATGGCCTTCTTGATCTGATCCTCGGGGATGCCGGTGCCACCGTGCAGGACGAGGGGCAGGTCGCCGGTCTGGGCCTTGATCTCGCCCAGGCGCTCGAAGGAAAGGCCAGCCCAGTCGGCGGGGTACACGCCGTGGATGTTGCCGATGCCGCAGGCGAGGAAGTCGACGCCCAGGTCAGCGATCTGCTTGCACTCAGCAGGATCAGCGAGCTCGCCGCTGGAGGTCACGCCGTCCTCGGTGCCGCCGATGCCGCCGACCTCGGCCTCGATGGACATGCCCTTGGAGTGGGCAAGCTCAACGAGCTCCTTGGTGCGGTCGAGGTTAAGCTGGAAGGTCTCCTCGTGAGAGCCGTCATACATGATGGACGTGAAGCCGGCCTCGATGCACTTAAAGCAGTCCTCGTAAGAACCGTGATCGAGGTGAAGGGCGACGGGAACGGTAACGCCCGTGGCCTCGACGGCAGCCTTGACCATGTCGGCGCAGACCTTGAAACCGCCCATCCACTTAGCGGCACCAGCGGTGCACTGAAGGATCAGCGGAGACTTGGCCTCCTCGGCGGCCTGGAGAATAGCCAGGGTCCACTCGAGGTTGTTGGTGTTGAAGGCACCAAGACCGTACTTGCCGGCCTCGGCCTTCTTGAGCATGTCTGCTGCGTTGACGAGCATAAAAGAAACCTCCTGTAAGGTTGCTCCGATAACGCCTGAGATTTTACCACGGCGCACCCGAGCATAAACGTTCGTTTGTTCACGAATATCGTCCAAACAGACTTTTTTGACCGTTTGCCCTACGGAATCGACCCGTTGGGGAAAAATAGCTTGACGTTTGGACGCTTCTCGTGCTTCAAAAGCCGACTATTAAGCTAAATCTGCATGAAAGGGTTCTGCATGAGCTCGCGTGCCATGGTGGTCGAATCGCCATGGCCGGTTAGGCAAACGGTATCGGGCGGGAGAAGCCGGGCGAGCTTGGAGAGCGAGCGCAGAATCGCCGCCTCGTCTCCTCCAGAAAGATCGGTGCGGCCGTGCCCACCCGGAAACAGGGTGTCGCCCACAAAGGCAATGTTCCCCTGCTCGGTGGCAGCAAACAAGACGATCCCGCCCGGCGTATGCCCTGGCGTCTCGATCACCTGCAGGTAGATATCGCCCACCTCGATAGCATCGCCCTCGGCGAGCAGGCGTGTCGGCTCCCCGGGGTCAGGCGCCTCAATGCCCCACATAGCTCGCTGTTCCTCGATGTTCGCATGCGGCACCGCCACATCCTTAGCACACAGCTCATACTGGCAGCCCTCGCCAACGGTGGTTCGCATGCCTGCAACACCACCAACATGATCGGCATGGCCATGAGTGCATACGGCGCCAAACACGCGTACGCCGGGATGCTCGGCTCGAATATGCTCCACCAGGCGTTCGCCTTCCCATGCGGGATCGATAATCACGCACTCATTGTCCGAAATAACAGCATAGCTATTGGTCTGAATGGGACCGTTTACGAGTATCTCGATCTCGACCGATCCCTTGGGAGTTAAATCCAAGGACACAGCACTCATGTCCCTCTCCTCTCTATAGAACTCGAGGCATCAGACGATGCCTCGAGTGTAGCGAATATCGATAATGTGACACGTTCGTCGCGACTAAACGCGGCGCTTAAGCTGGGCTCCACCCTCACCGGGCATCAGGCGGCGCGCGTCGTAGACCGAGTCAACGCTGCTGATGGAGGCCAGCAGCGGATCCAGACCACTCGCGTCCGAGATCTCGACCATAAAGCGCAGGGTTGCAATACCCTCGCGGTTGGTCGACGTGGCGGCAGAAAGGATATTGCCGCCCGCATCGCCAATGGCAATGGTGACATCCTTGAGAAGGCCCATGCGGTCCAGGCACTCGACCACGATCTCGACCTGGAAGAGGGTGTCGGCAGCGCCGTCCCACTCCACTTCGATCATGCGCTCGGGATGCTCCATAAGACCCTTGACGTTGGGACAGTTGGCGCGATGCACCGAAACGCCACGACCGCGCGTGATGAAGCCGACGATGTCGTCGCCCGTCACGGGGTTGCAGCAATGAGCCAGACGGACCAGTAGGCCGCTGTTGCTCTCGCCCTTGACGATAATGCCGTTACTGGCGCTCTTGCCGCGCTTTTGCGGCTTGCGGTTGGAGCCGCGAGCAGGCTGCTTCACGACCTCGGCGATAGCCTCGGCCTTGGTGAGCTGTTCCACGGGCTTGGGGTCCAAGATTTGCTCGACCTTATTGCCCACAGCGCGCGGGGCAACCTTGCCGGCGCCGACGGCGGCAAACAGGTCCTCGAGCTGCTTGAAGTTAAACTGCTCCGCCACGGCGTTGAGCGCACGCGTCGAACGCGGCGTAGAAATGCCATAGCCACGCTTACGCAGGTCCTTGGCCAGCATATCGCGACCAGCAGCAGCGTCATCGTCTTTGGTCGCGGCGGCAAAATAGCGGCGGATCTTTGACTTGGCGGAAGGTGTCTTAACGATCTTGAGCCAATCACGCGACGGCTTGGAACTCTTGTTAGTCAGAATCTCGACACGGTCACCCGTCTTAATCTCGTGCGTGAGCGGAGCCACCGCACCGTTGATTTTGGCGCCGACGCAATGGTTTCCCACCTCGGTGTGAACGGCGTAGGCAAAGTCGAGCGGCGTGGAGCCGGCACGAAGCGCCATGACCTCGCCCTTGGGCGTAAAGACAAAAATCTCCTGGTCAAACAGGTCAACCTTCAGCGAGTGCAGGTATTCCTTGGCGTCGGTAATCTCATCAGACGCAGCCCAATCGAGTGAATGCTTGAGCCAGTTAATCTGATCGTCCAGACGCTGCGCGTCGTTGGTCTTGGAGGCAGACGATCCGCCCGACTTCTTATATAGCCAGTGGGCGGCAATGCCGTACTCGGCCTGCTCATGCATCTCGTAGGTTCGAATCTGAATCTCGAGCGGGCGAGCCGTGGGGCCGATGACCGTCGTGTGGAGCGACTGGTAGTTATTGACCTTGGGCATGGCGATATAGTCTTTAAAGCGACCGGGCATGGGGTGCCACAGCGTGTGCACCGCGCCGAGCGTGGAGTAGCAATCGCGCACCGAATGCGTGATGACGCGCAGTGCCACCAGGTCGTAGATCTCGGAGAATTCCTTGCCCTTGCGCTTCATCTTTTGGTAGATGGACCAATAGTGCTTGGAACGGCCGTTGATCTGGAAGTCTTCCAGGCCAATGCGGTTGAGCTCGTCGGTGAGCGTCTTGATGGTCTCGGCCAGATAGCGCTCACGGACCTCGCGCGACTCAGCCACCATGCGCGCGATGCGCTGGTAGGCATCGGGCTCCAGGTAGAAGAAGGACAGGTCCTCGAGTTCCCACTTAATAGAGCTCATGCCCAGACGGTCGGCCAAGGGCGCGTACACGTCCATGGTCTCGCGCGCCTTAAACAGGCGACGATCCTCGCGCAGGGCTGCCAGCGTTCGCATGTTGTGCAGACGGTCGGCAAGCTTAACGATGATGACGCGGATGTCCTTGGACATGGCGAGGAACATCTTGCGCAGCGTAAGCGCCTGCTTCTCGTCCATGCTGTCGACTTCGATGTTGGTGAGCTTGGTCACGCCATCGACGAGCTCGGCCACCGTATCGCCAAACAGGTCGGAAACATCGGCAAGCGAGGTCTCGGTATCCTCGACGGTATCGTGCAGCAGCGCGGCGCACACCACGTCACAGTCCATCTTGAGATCGGCCAAAATGATGGCCACCTCGACGGGATGGTTGATGTACATCTCACCCGAGCGGCGCTTTTGGTTGCAGTGCTTCTCGGCAGCAAAGCAATAGGCCTGCTCCACCTTAGAAAAGTCGTCCTCATTCATATATTTGAGGCACAGGCGCTCCAGCTTGTCGTAGCTGTCCGCCATAATCTCGGGCGGCAGCTCATCGGCATGCTTATAGTGCTCCATCTCCGAGAACGGCTGGAGGGCGGAATCATGGGCGGTACGGGCTGCGGCATCCATCGAGGTCCCCTTCCCCTAGGCCCGCGGTACGATCGGGCGGTTAACTTTGGCTAGCATATCAGAAGCGCACGAATCGAGCGCCCAACTCCGGAAAGCCGAGAACTCCATGCGCGAGCGCAAGCCCTCCAAATAGCGAATTGACCTGCTCAATTGCACACGGCCGGGGTTTTCGGCCATCGCGATGCGACGGGTGTCGTCAAACCCCGAAACGCGACAGAAGCCAAGCTCTTCGAAGATTCCCAGGCCACTTTCCACCGAGCGCTCGTCGACCGGCGTGCGAGCATCGATGGCAAGGCACATCTGCGCGATGTCGATATCGCTCGCGCTAAAGGAATCGTCCCCGGTCTTGCCGCGGTTGGAGCGCCACATGGTTTGCAGCGCGCGATAGAGCGTGACGAGCTCGTCGCGCTCGGGCGCATAGCAGTCGAGTAGGCGCTCGTTAATGCGGGCGTCGCGCGACGAATAGAGCAGGTGAATCACGGCGGGCTGTCCATCGCGACCGGCGCGGCCACTCATCTGGTTAAACTCAATCGCGCCAAACGGCATGTGATAGAGCACGACATGGCGAATATCGGGAAGGTTGACGCCCTCGCCAAAGGCCGAAGTCGAGACGATGCAACTGAGGCTGCCGTCTCGGAATGCTTCCTCCACGCGGCGGCGATCGGGGCGCGCAAGACCCGCGTTATAGAACGCGATATGGGTTGCGCAATCGGGCACACGCTTGCGCAACGTCTTGGCGAGCGCCACGGACTGGTCGCGCGAATTAACGTAGATGACGGTCTTCTCCCCCGTCGCCACGATCGACACCAAACGGTTCTCGCGGCTCGCAAGGTCGCGGTCGTCCTCGAGCTGTAGGTTCTCGCGCACCGTCTCGTCGACCACCGTGCGAGTAATCGGCAGCATGCGGGCAAGCTCGGCCACGACCGGAGCCGTCGCGGTGGCCGTCGCAGCCATAACAACCGGGTCGCCCAGGGCTTTGAGGATATCGGGCATGTCGAGATAGGCGCTGCGGTCGCCGCCCTTGGCAAGGCCGGCGTGGTGCGCCTCATCGATAACGACAAAACCGATGCGCCCCGAGCGCGCAAAGCGGTCGCGGTGAATAGACAGGAACTCAGGCGTCGTGAGTACGATGCCGGTGCGGCCCGAAGCCAGGCCGGCAAACACGTCATCGCGCGCTGCTTCCACGGTCTCGCCGGTCAACACGCCCACGCCAATCCCGAGTGCAGCCATCGTCGATGAAAGATGATAGGCCTGGTCGGCAACGAGCGCGCGCAGCGGATAGACAAAGATGCTCGCACACCCTCGAAGGACCGCCTCGCGCGCGGCGTGCACATGGAAGATGAGCGACTTACCACGCCCCGTCCCCATAACGGCCAAAACGCTCTGGTGGTCGGCGAGCGCGTCGAGTGCCTCGACCTGCGCGCGATGCGGCTGGTTCGAGCCGATAAAGCTGTGGATAAGCGAGCGCGTGAGCTCGGTATAGGAAAGCTGGGCGAGTGTCTGGCGCTTGCGAGACTCCAGGCGCAGGCCAGAGTCCGCAGGCTCCACGCCACGGCGAAGCTCGCATGCCGGGTCGTCAACGCTGGGCGCCGTGGTATCGCGGACCAGGACATCCTTGATCATGAGCTTGGGCTTCACACGCCCCTGCCAATGCTCGGCAACGGCCTCGAACACCAAGTCGACAGCGCTATCGCAGTTGATGAGCTTATCGATTTGCGGCACGCGGAACATAATGGCCGGCACACTCGCGGCGCCATCGGTCGCCACAAAGCGCATGTGCTCGCCGGTTTTGCCCACCACGGCGCGGTCGCACATCGTCACGCCCTCGGCAGCCAGCAGCGGCACCTTGTTGCCCTGGCCAAACGGCTCAAGACGGGAGATCTGCTCGATGGTCTCGATATTCAGCTCGGAAAGGTCGACGGTGGCGGCGACCTCGTCGGTGTCTTCAAAGTCCTCGGCGGAAAGCTCCGATAGCACGGCGGAAAGGCGGCGGCGGAACTCATCGAGCTTGGATGCCTCGATGGTCACACCCACCGCACCGGCATGTCCGCCGCGACGAATCAGCAGGTCGGAACAACGCTCGACGGCGTCAAACAGGTTAACTTTGCCCACCGAGCGACCAGAGCCGCGCGCGATACCGTCCTCGATCGAGAACAGCAGCGCCGGCACGTGATAGCGATTGGTCAAGCGGCTCGCCACGATGCCTTTGACGCCCTCGTGCCAGCCCTCGCCGCCCACGACGATTGCGCGCCCGCCGTCATAAGTCTCCTCGACCTTCGCCATGGCATCGCGCGTGAGCTCCGCCTCGATCTCACGGCGTTGGCGATTGATTTCCTCGAGCTCGGCTGCCAGTGCACTTGCTTCGATAGGATCACGGGCAAGCAGCAGGTCGAGCGCCAGCTTGGGATCAGCCATGCGGCCGGCAGCATTCAGACGAGGGATGAGCGAAAACGACAGGCCGTCGGCCGTAATGGTAGAAAGGTCGGCCTTGGCAAGTGCGGCAAGCGCGATATAGCCGGGACGGGCCGTCACGCGCATCTGCTGGATGCCCTCGGCGACCAGTGCGCGATTCTCGGGCGTGAGCGGCATCATGTCGGACACGGTGCCCAGCGCCGCGACCTCGATCAGCGAACGCCAATACGACGGCTTGCCCAAACGCTCGCCCAGGACCTGCACCAGCTTGAGTGCCACGCCGGCACCGGCAAGCTCGCGCGAGGGGCCCTCGTCCTCGAGCTTGGGGTCGGTCAGGGGCACGCCCTGCGGCACCTGGTCGGAGGGCTCGTGATGGTCCGTGACCACCAAATCGATCCCCAGGCTCTCCAGATAGGAGACTTCTTCCTTGGCGGCAATACCGTTATCGACGGTCACGATCAGCTGAGGGCGAGCGAGCTCGTTAACGCGGTCGAGCGCCGCGCGCGAAAGACCGTAGCCCTCGTCAAAGCGATGCGGAATAAACGGCGTGACATCGGCGCCAAACGTGCGCAGTGCCTCGGTCAACAGGCAGGTCGACGTAATACCGTCAACGTCAAAATCGCCAAAGACCGCAATGTGCTCGTGGTTGCAAATAGCACGCTCGACGCGGTCGGCAACGACCGACATGCCCGGGATAATGAGTGGGTCGGCCCAGTCGCGATCGAGCGAAGGCGTCAAAAACAGCTGACCTTCTTCGATGGATGTAATGCCGTGCGCGACCATAATACGCGCCACCAGCCCGGGAATGCCCAGGCCAGCCGAAAGCTCCTTTTCGAGCTCGGGGTTTTGCTGAGCGACCGCCCAGCGATGCGTCGTCTTAAGCGATGACATAGGCGCCCACCCCCGATAGGGGCAGGTCGCCGCGATACCTCTCACGGTTCATAGCGATGAGTCCTCTGTGTATGCCCGCTTCGGCAGGCAGATCTGTTGAACGGATTTATTATACCGTGCAGAGCAGACGCAAATCGCCGCAGCACGCCGCGGTTTCGGTAAACGATGCCGGTAATAGCCTCGAAATATTCGAGCGTTTCTGACGCACGGACGCATGCGAGCGTCTAGCATATCCATTCAAAACGGGTTCACGGGCAAAGGGAGTCACAAGCGCATATGAAGCAATGGGTTGGACTGGGCAAGTTTCTCGCGGGGCACATGCAGGTCATCGTTCCGATTTGCGTGGCACTCGGCGTGCTCTTTCCCCAACAGATTGGCGTACTCAAGCCCATCGTTCCCACCTTGTTTGCCTTTATGACGTTTCAGGGTGCGCTCAGCAACACCTTTCACCAGGTAACCGAGGTGTTCCGCCGTCCGTTGCACCTAGTCTTGGCGCTGCTCGTCTCGGCGGTGCTTATTCCCATCGCGGCGTATGCCATGGGGTCACTCTTCTTTGGCTCCAACCCCAACCTTGTCTGCGGCATTGTGCTCGAATACAGCGTGCCCGTGGCCGTCACCGCTTTTATGTGGATCAGCATGTTCGGCGGCAACGGCCCGCTCGCGCTCACCATCATCCTGACGTCCTCGGTCATCTCACCTGTGACGATTCCGCTTACGCTCAAGCTCCTGCTGGGCGCCACCGTCTCGATCGACGTGCCGAGCATGATGCAGAACATGGCCTTTATGATCGCCATCCCCGCTGTGCTCGGTATTGTCATCAATGAACTCACGCGCGGCTGGGGCCACGAGAAACTCTCTCCCGCGCTCTCGCCCGCCTGCAAGTTCATGATGATGGGCGTCATCGCGTCCAACTCCACCGCTATGAGCGAGTACGTGCTACACATAAACGCGGTGCGCCTGGAAGTCGCCCTCTTTATTTTGGTCTTCGCCATCAGCGGCTTTGTCGTCGGTTTTCTGGTCGCACGTGCGTTGCATCTGCCATATAGCGAGACGACTACCATGTGCTTTACCTGCGGCATGCGCAACATCTCTTCGGGCGCCGTCATCGCCACGCAGTACTTTCCGGGCGAGGTCGTGTTCCCCGTCATGTGCGGCACGCTGTTTCAGCAGGTGCTGGCCTCGATTATCGGGCATCTCTTTGAGTGCCTAACCGGCGAGGAGCGCACCAAACAGCGCAAGCGGGTCGAAGCCGGCCGCGACGCGTTGGCACGCTAGGCTGTCCGCATTACGCGGGTGTTAGTCTTGCTATACGAGCGTTTCCAGATGCGCACGCAGACGCTCAGCATCGATATCGAGCGTCGTCTCGGCATTGACTTGGGCCAAACGATAGCCGACAAAGTAGGGCGAAACCACCCAACGCGGCAGCGCCTTGGCAATGGTCCGACCGCCCAGGTGATAGAAGAACAAGTTGTACGACTCTGCGCGACCACCGTGGTGCCCGTTTAGGATATAGCGCAGAGCTACCTGGATCGCATCGGCAAAGAGATCCGCCTCGGCTTGGTCTCGTGCGTCATCGCTGGCGGCGATTCCCTGTGGAGCCGAGACGTTGACCTCAAAGAATCCCATGATCGGCTCGGTTGAGATGTTGACCGAGATTCTCCCCTGCCGCCAGACATCGATGCCTTCAAAGTTGGCTGAGGTCAGCGCCGCATAGCCGTCCTCCTGCTCCAAACCCACAATCTGCATGTGCGGATGGACCAGACTGCCGCCCGAAAGTGGGCCCTTGTTCTTGTACATGAGAACGCTGCGATACTGCCGGGAGTCAATCATCCGCTGCCAGCAATCCAGGGCAAACCGCATAACATGATGCAGCTCGTCCGGCGCATAGGTCACCAGGTCGGCGTCATGGTCGGACGACTCAATCAATACGGTCTGGCGAGTGGCCCGCAAGGTCTTAAACTTATTCTCGAGCCAGATGCAGTCACCGTCGCGCCGGATGATATTGGCGAGTTCCTCGGTATCGCAAAAGGGGCACGCGGTGCCGGGACGACGGTTGTCGTCGGGCTTACCGTTCGCCTGCTGAACGTCAAATACCAGCGCCACGGGTTATACCCCCAGCGGCACGATCTTGGTGCCATGGAGCTCGGAGACGCCCAGTGCCGCCGCCACGGTATCGCGGTTGGCCGTGGAAATGCCGCCACCGGGAAGGATGGTCAGGCGGTCGTCCGCGTACTCGATCAAGCGGACCAGGTTTTCGAAGTTGTCCTCGATCGGCGTACCGGCAGTGCCACCGTGCGTCAGAATGCGCGTGACGCCGCAGTCGGCGAGCGTGTCAATGGCGTCCAGCTGAGCCTCGGGCGAGAGCTGGTCAAACGCCATGTGGAAAGTGATGTCGATAGGATCGCGCTTGCACTCCTCGGTCGCGCAGCCCGCAGCCATCACGAGGGCGCCAAGCGTAAGTTCGTCGAGCGCCCATCCGCCAGCGCAGGGCTTGCAGCAGCCAAAGACCAAGCCGTCAACGCCCGCACTTACGGCAAGGCCCAGATCCATCTCCATCATACGCAGCTCGTCCTGGTTGTAGTGAAAGTCGCCGCCACGCGGGCGAATCATGCACATCACCCGTGCATCGTGCTCGTGAGCATAGCTGACCGTAGCGCTGATAACGCCGGCCGAAGGCGTAGTGCCACCAACGGCAAGGTTGTCGCACAGCTCGATACGCCTCGCACCGGCATCGATAGCCGCCGGCACCCGCTCAAAGTTCTCGGCACAAAACTCGTACAGCATAGATAGACCCCCAAAGACAGCAGATGTTTTCCGACGGGCATTGTCACACACCCCCATGAAGTTGCGGTGGAATAGGGACTCTTTTGGCCTCTGAGGCTCCCATTTAGTCCCTATTCCACCGCAACTTAAAGGGGTAGTCGTTGGCATCTGCCACAACGTCGATGTTTTGGCGAAGTCAGCGAAAGCCCGCCAGAGCGAGCAAGGTGCCTTGAAACAAGGTGGCATTGACCTTCTGGTCATGCCGCCGAAGTTGAAAGGCAGATTGCCGCCCTGGCGGGCTTGCAGCGTCGAGCCGTTACGCGGTTTGGTAAAACCGCGTAACTAGTTAGCCACCAAGATATGCTTTGCGGACGTTGTCGTCGTGCAGGAGCTCTTGGCCGGTGCCGGTCATGGTGATCTTGCCGGTCTCGAGCACGTAGCCGCGCGTGGCGATGGAAAGCGCCATCTGCGCGTTCTGCTCGACCAGAAGCACCGTGGTGCCGGCCTTGTGCAGGTCCTCGACGATCTGGAAGATCTGCTCGATCAGAATCGGCGCCAGGCCCATGGAGGGCTCGTCGAGCATGAGCAGCTTGGGGTTGCTCATAAGGGCGCGGCCCATAACGAGCATCTGCTGCTCGCCGCCCGAAAGGGTGCCGGCGACCTGACGACGGCGCTCCTTAAGGCGCGGGAACTGCTCGTAGACACGCTCAAGGCCCGGAGCCACCGTGGACTTGGGCTGTGTGTAGGCGCCCATCTCCAGGTTCTCCTCGACCGTCATCTGCAAAAAGGCGCGACGGCCCTCGGGCACCTGGGCCAGGCCCTTGCCCACCAGCTTGTCGGCAGGCGTATGGGTAATGTCCTCGCCCATAAACTTGATGGAGCCGGTCTTGGAGCGCAGCAGGCCCGAGACGGTCTTAAGCGTCGTGGACTTGCCGGCGCCGTTCGCGCCAATCAGGGCCACGATCTCGCCCTCGTTGACGTTAAAGGAGATGTCCTTGATGGCGTGGATGGCGCCGTACCAGACGTTGATGTTGTAGACGGAAAGCATCGGCTCTGCCATTTAGTTCTCCCCCTTATCCTGCTTGCCCAGATACGCCTCGATAACAGCGTCGTTGTTCTGGATTTCCTCGGCCGTGCCCTTGGCGATGACCTTACCAAAGTTAAGCACGCAGATGCCCTCGCAGATGTTCATAACGAGCGACATATCATGCTCGATAAGCATAATGGCGATGCCGAAGGTGTCGCGAATCTTGACGATGTTCTCCATGAGCTCGGCGGTCTCGGACGGGTTCATGCCGGCGGCAGGCTCGTCGAGCAGCAGCAGCTTGGGGTTGGTGGCAAGTGCGCGGACGATCTCCAGACGACGCTGGGCGCCGTAAGGCAGCGATCCGGCCTGCTCGTTTGCCAGATGCTCCATATCAAAAATGGACAGCAGCTCCATGGCGCGCTCGTGGGCGGCCTTCTCGTGCTTCCAATACGTCGGCAGGCGCAGCACGCCCTCAAAGCCGGAGTAGCGCTCCTGGTTGTGCAGACCGACCTTGACGTTGTCCTCCACCGTCATGGTGTTGAACAGGCGAATGTTCTGGAAGGTACGGGCAATACCCATGCGGTTGACCTGATAGACCGACTTGCCCGAGGTGTCCTCACCGTCGAGCAGGATGGTACCGTGCGTGGGCTGGTACACCTTGGTGAGCAGGTTGAAGACCGTGGTCTTACCGGCACCGTTGGGACCGATCAGACCGGCGATCTCGGTCTTACCGATGGTCAGGCTAAAGTCGTCGACTGCCTTAAGTCCGCCAAATTCAATGCCCAAGTGGATGCACTCGAGCGCCGGGCGCTGGCCCAGGTCGCGGTCGGGAACGATGGCGCCAGAAGGATACGGGACCATCTTGCCCTTGTTGAACTCAAACTTACTGGGCATCGGCTGCCACCTCCTTCTTGGAAGCAAAGCGGTCCTTAATGCGTGCGAAGAACGACTTGAGCTGCGGGTTGTTGGTAAAGATCATGACCAGAATCAGCACGATGGCGTAGATGAGCATGCGGTAGTCCGAGAACTGACGGAGCAGCTCGGGAAGCACCGTGAGCAACGCCGCCGCGATGACGGAGCCGCGCATATTGCCCAGACCGCCCAGGACCACGAATACCAGGATGAGGATGGACGTGTTGAAGTCGAACTTGGTGGCGGAAAGCTGCGAGAAGTTACCGCCGAAGAGGGCTCCGGCAGCGCCGGCGAGAGCGGCGGAAACCACGAAGGCGATCATGCGGTACTCGGTGACGGAGATGCCCACGGACTCGGCAGCGATCTTGTTGTCGCGCACGGCCATAATGGCACGGCCGGTACGGCTGCGAACCAGGTTGAGCACGATCACGAGCGCGACCATGACCAGGATGGCACCGGCGAGGAAGGTCGAGTACGTCGACACGCCCGATGCGCCCTGCGCGCCCTTGATGATGGCGGTGCCGTCCTCGAGCAGGTGCAGGTCGTCGATCGTGGAGTTACCTGTGATGTTAAAGATCACATGCAGGCCGCGGGAGTCGACGCCCACGATAAGGCAGGTGACGATCTCTTTGATGATCTCGCCAAAGGCCAGCGTCACGATAGCCAGGTAATCGCCGCTCAGGCGAAGGACCGGGATGCCGATCAAGAAGCCCAGGATGGCGGCAGCGATGGCACCGACCACGATGCTGATGATAAGGCGCACCGGATCGGAGGGAACGGCGCTCTCCAGCGCGACGGCGGTGACGATTCCCGTATAGGCACCGACACTCATAAAGCCCGCGTGGCCCAGCGACAAGTCGCCCGCGATGCCGACAACGAGGTTAAGGGAGATGGCCATGACGATATAGGCCGTGATGGGAACCAGCTGACCGGCGATCATGCGCGGAATCATGTGGTTGGACTGCATAAAGAACACGATGGCGAACGCCACAAGGCACATGGCGTACGTAACAAAGTCGTGACGCGTCTGCTTGTCTTTAAGAAACTTCATAACGCTCACCTACACCTTCTCGGGGACGTACTTGCCCAAGAGGCCGGCAGGCTTGACGAGCAGGACGATGATCAGAACACCAAAGACGATGGAGTTGGCAAGGCTCGTGGAAATGTAGGCCTGCGCCATCGCCTCGATGATGCCGATGAGAATGCCACCGACAAAGGCGCCGGGGATGGAGCCGATACCGCCGAAGACGGCGGCGTCGAAGGCCTTGATGCCAGGCATGGCACCCGTCGTGGGCTGCAGCACCGGCGAGTAGGAGCACAGCAGCACGCCGGCGATGGCGGCAAGGGCAGAGCCGATGGCAAACGTCATCGAGATGGTACGGTTGACGTTGATGCCCATGAGCTGAGCGGCGGCCTTGTCCTCGGACACGGCGCGCATGGCTTTGCCCATCTTGGTCTTACCTGTAAAGAACATCAGACCGGCCATGATAACCAGGCAGGCGACGATGGTGACGAGCGAAACGGCGCTTACATTGAACTTGGCCAAGAACTCCGGCACCTGGAAGGTGACGAGCGAAGTGAAGTTCTTGGGCGTGGCGCCCCACAGAAGCTGCGCGGCGTTCTGCAGGAAGTAAGACACGCCGATGGCCGTGATCAGAACGGCCAGCGGGCCCGCCTGACGCAGCGGCTTGTATGCCAGACCCTCGATGAGAACACCGAGAACGGTGCAGACCACACAAGAGAGAATTACAGATGCCCAGCCCGGGAGGCCGAGATACGACGTGGCACAGAACGAGACATAGGCACCGACCATGATAACGTCGCCGTGAGCGAAGTTCAGCATCTTGGCGATACCGTAGACCATGGTGTAGCCCAACGCGATGATGGCGTAGACGCTGCCCATGGACAGGCCGTTGACCAGGTATTGGATAAAGACCGTCATGTTCCACATCCCCCTTTCGAATAGGTTTCCAGTTAATGTATGAAACAGGGACGTTACACTGTCCCTAGATACCAAGCAAGCAGGGAAGGCCAAACCTCCCCTGCTTGGGATCAAAACCGCTCTATGTAAGGCGGCTTATTAGGCCTGTACGTACTTGCCGTCGGTGATGACGTACGCCGTGGGCTCCTTCTGGACCTGGCCCTTATCGTTCCAGGTGAGCTTGCCGGTCAGACCGTCAACGGTAATCTTGAGCATAGCCTTAGGCAGCTTCTCGGCGACCTCGGTCGGGTCGGCGTCGACACCAAGACCGGCCTCCTCGAGGGCCTCGGCCACCGCGTGCACGCCGTCGTAAGCGTCGGCGGCAAACTGGTCCGGAGTCTCGCCATACTTATCCTTGTAAGCGTTGACGAAGTCGGCGTTCTTCTCGTCGTCGGCGGAGAACGGGGTCATGAGCAGCAGACCCTCGGCAAGAGAGGTGTCGAAGCCCTCAACGCCCAGGATGCCGTCCATGCCGTCGCAACCCATCATCTTGACGTCGTAGCCCATGTCCTTGGCGTTCTTGAGCAGGACGGACGCTGGCGTGTAGTAGATCGGCGCAAAGATCATGGTGGCGCCGGCCTGCTTGGCCTTGGTCAGCTGGTTGGTAAAGCTCGTGGCGGAGTCGTCCTTAAAGGTCTCCTCGTCAACAATCTCGAGCTTGGATTTAGCGGCCTGAACCTTAAAGGAATCTGCGATGCCCGAAGAATAGGCGTCGCCGGAGTTATAGAACAGCACGAACTTCTCGTCCGCATACTTCTGCGCCAGGAACTTGGCAGCGTTGACGCCCTGGTTGGGATCGGTAAAGCAAACCTGGAAGACGCAATCCTTGCCCTTGGTGACGTCCTCGGAGGACGCGGACGGAGTGATCATGAACGTCTCGGGGTCGTTACCGCACTCGGCGGCAACGGCAACCGACGCGCCCGTGGTGGTCGGGCCGACGAGGGCCTGCATGCCCCAGTCGAGCAGGGTGTTAAAGGCGTTGACGGCCTTCTCGCCGTCGGCCTGGTCATCCTCGGCCTTGCTGGCAAGCGGCAGCTCCTTGGTCGAGAAATCCTTGCAGCCAAGCTCGACACCCTGGGTAACGGACTTGCCGTAGGACGCGTTGGCGCCGGTCAGCGGTCCGATGGTGCCGATCTTAAACGAAGCGTCGCCCGAAGCGGAACCGCTGTCGCCGCCGTTGGAGGAGCAGCCAGCTAGAATGGACATCGCCCCCAGACCTGCTGCGCTCGCGATAACGCTCCTGCGATTCATAACAGGGTTCAATGACTTACCGGTGAGGCTCGACATGCGGCTCTCCTCTCAAATCTCGTCGGGTTTCGGTTACCCAACAGGCCATCCTTCGCCGTGTTCGGCGTTCGCAAAATAGTAGACGCTTTAGTTGAGAAAAGTGGCGATTATTTCAACTATTCTTTTGTTTTGTCCGTTTATCCATAATTATGCGTATTTCTATTGGTTTATGCAGTTTAGCCACTTTATTGTGTGAAAGTAATGTTTCCATTCTGTTACAAGCTTCCCTGTCCTGATTAAAACGGCCTCACCGGTAGCGCTTTATACGCACTTAGGCGGCGATGTACTTGCCGTCCTGGATCACATAGGCTGTAGCGGGCTTCTCGACTTGGCCCTCGTCGTTCCACGTGAGCTCGCCCGTCAGGCCCTCGATCTTGATCTTGCGCATGGCCTTGGCAAGATCGCCGGCAATGTCGGCGCCGTCGGCCGTAATATCGATGTCTGCCTTATCGATAGCCTCGACAATCGCATGGACGCAGTCATAGGCATCGGCGGCAAACTGGTTGGGCGTCTCGTCGTAGGCGTCCTTATATGCCTTGACGAAGTCGGCGTTCTTCTCATCGTCGGCAGAGAACGGGGTCATGAGCAGCACGCCCTCGGCAAGGGAGGTGTCGAAGCCCTCAACGGAGAGCAGGCCATCCATGCCGTCGGTACCCATGAGGGTCATGTCGTATCCCATGTCCTTTGCGTTCTTGAGCAAAACGGACGCCGGCGTGTAGTAGATCGGCGCAAAGATGAGCGTGGCGCCGGCCTCCTTGGCCTTGGTGAGCTGGTTGGTAAAGCTCGTGGAGGAGTCGTCCTTAAAGGTCTCGGTATCGACGATATCAAGTTTGGACTCCTTGGCCTGCTCGGCAAAGGCATCGGCAACACCCGAGCTGTACGTATCGCCGGAGTTGTAGAACAGGGCGATCTTGGCGTCTGCATACTTCTCGGCCAAGAACTTCGCGGCGCTGGCACCCATGGTGGGATCGGTGAAGCAAACCTGAAAGACCGTTGTCTTATCCTTGGTCACGTCGAGCGACGAGGCCGAAGGCGTGACCATGAGCATATCGTCGGCAATCTCGCCCGAGACGGCGACGGCAGCACCGGTGGTGACGGGGCCGACGAGCGCCTGCATGCCCCAGTCGCACAACGTATTGAAGGCGTTGATGGCCTTCTCGCCGTCGGCGACATCGTCCTCGGACTTAAGCGAGAGCTTGAGGTCCTTGGTCGAGAAATCCTTGGCGGCGAGCTTGGCGCCCTTCTCGGCCGAGACGCCATAGGTTGCCGCGGCGCCGGTCAGAGGGCCGATAACGCCAATCTTGAAGGTCTTGCCGTCATCGGCGGAGCCGCCGTCCGAGCCACCCGACGAACAACCAGCGAGTGCCGCGGTGCTGCCGAGCGCCGCGGCGCCGGCGAGAAAGTTCCTTCGGCTGAGCGTGCTGTTGATGTTGAACATGGTGTCCCCCTTTTTCGCTGGCCGCAGTGCGGCCGTCTTGCGGTACGGGGCAAACCTTATGGCGCAAACGTTGACAGTTTGTTACGGAGTTCCGTTTGTAGCGAGCATGTTTCCAATGTTTCCGCAGCGTTTCGGGGGTGCCGTTTTGTGCGACTCCTGTTGCCTGGCGAGCACGCGCCCTCGGTTCACGCTAGAATGCACTCAACCTTTAAGCGGTTAATCCATCCATAAGATGCACGAAGGAGCTATCTATGAGCGAATCCCTGCGCACCGTGAACGTCGGTCTGATCGGTCTGGGAACCGTCGGCGGCGGCGTGGCCCGTCTGATCAAGAGCCACCACGATGAGTACCTGGCAGCCTACGGCATCGACCTTAAGCTGACCCGCGCCTGCGCGCTTGCCTGGGAGCAGGCCGAGGCAGCCGGTATTGAGCACGAGGCCTTTACGAGTGACTGGCATGACGTCGTCACCGACCCCGCCGTCGACATCGTCGTCGAGCTGATTGGCGGCGAGCACCCCGCGACCGAGATCTTCACCACCGCCTTTGAGCACGGCAAGCACGTCGTCTCTGCCAACAAGGCCCTGCTGGGCCGTCATGTCGAGACGCTCGCCGAGAAGGCGCGCGCGTGCGGCGTGCAGATTAAGTGCGAGGCCAGCTGCGGCGGCGGCATCCCCATCGTAAGCACGCTCGAGCACGACCTGGTGGGCAACAAGATCCTGACCATCGCCGGCATTCTCAACGGTACCACCAACTATATCCTGTCGCGCATGGACGCCGAGGGCGCCGATTACGCCGACGTACTTGCCGACGCGCAGGCCAAGGGCTATGCCGAGGCCGACCCGTCCGCCGACGTCGACGGCTTCGATGCCGCCAGCAAGACGGCCACCCTCGCCTCCATCGGCTTTGGCACCCGCGTTACCACCGATGATGTGTACCAGCAGGGTATCCGCACCATCGGCGCCGAGGACATCGCCCAGGCCCGCGAGCTCGGCTACACCATCAAGCTGCTCGGCATCGCCCGCAACACCGACGCCGGCGTCGACGTTCGCGTGCATCCCACGCTCATCCCGGCAGACCATATGCTTGCCAAGGTCAACGGCGCCATGAACGCCGTCTACGTGGTAGGCGACGCCGTGGGCGAGACCATGTTCTACGGCGCGGGCGCAGGCTCCTTCCCCACCGCGAGCGCCGTCGTGGGCGATATCCTGTCGCTCTCCGAGCAGATCAGCCGCGGCGTGGCTCCGCTGCCCGAGATTGAGCCCTATGGCCACAACCTCACCTTTAAGCCCATGGACGAGCTCCAGACCAAGTACTATGTGCGTCTGAAAGTCGCCGACCGCGTGGGCGCCCTGTCCGAGACGGTCGACATCTTTGCCAAGCACAACATCTCGATCTCGCTCATCAACCAGGTCGAGGACGGCAAATCGGGCGTCAGCGATGCCTGCTCGGTCATCTTCCTGACGCACCGCGCGCTCGAGAAGGACGTCCAGGCTGCCGCCGCCGAGCTTGCCAGCGTCGGCTGCGTGGCCGAGGTCGCCAACGTCCTGCGCATCGAGGACGTTGAGGCTTGGACCGAAGGCGTCATGGCGAACTAGCCCAACGCTCGCCTAGCAATACGCGCCTTGAGGGCTCCCGTCCGATGTGGGACGGGAGCCCTTTTGTCACCTGCCCTAAGCACAACGGCAAAGCATATTTGCGCGAGCCGCTCATCGGTAACGCGGGCTACCGTTCACCGATATGCAAACGCGGCCGATTCCGACTACCGCTACGCTGTGCTGCGAATGTCCGCCCGCGATGAGAGGAAGCACCATGTTGCTCGAGGGCAAGAAAGCAATCATCACCGGAGGCACACGCGGTATCGGCTATGCCATCGCCTGCCGTTTTATCGAGGAAGGCGCTGCCGTCACCGTCTTTGGCTCGCGCCAGGAGACTGCCGACACGGCCGTTGAGAAGCTGACAGCCGCCTATCCCGACGCCAAGGTCTGGGGTCGCTCCTGCGATCTCACCTCGCTCGAGGCCGTGACTGAGGCCTTTACGCAGACTGCAGCCGACATGGGCGGCTTGGACACGGTCGTCAACAATGCCGGTATCTCCCAGCGTTCACCCCTCTTGGACTACACGGCCGAGGAGTTCGCAAAGGTCATGGACCTTAACGTCGTCGCCGTCTTTAATGGCCACCAGGCTGCCGCCAAGATCATGACCGAGGCCGGCCACGGCGGCACCATCACTACCACAAGCTCGATGGTCGCCAAGTACGGCCAGCCCTCCGGCGTCGGTTACCCCACGTCCAAGTTTGCCGTCAACGGTATGGTCCAGTCGCTCTCGCGCGAGCTCGCCCCCATGGGCATCCGCGTCAACGCCGTCGCCCCCGGCGTGACTAAGACCGACATGGTCGCCAACCTGCCCGAAGAGGTCATCAAGCCCATCATCGCCACCATTCCGCTGGGTCGCATGGGCGAGCCCGAGGATGTCGCCAACGCCTTTGTTTTCCTGGCGAGCGACATGTCCTCCTATGTCACGGGCGCCGTGCTCCCCGTCGACGGAGCCGCCCGCTCCTAAAGGTCGAAAGTTTCGGCTTCGAACCTCAACGGAGCTCAACGCAAAAGGCGCGCTGCCTGCATCAACCGCAGGCAGCGCGCCTTGTTCTGTTTGTAAGGGAAACTGCGTCCCGGCATTTCAGCCCAAAACGGGACGCAGTTTCCCTCAGGGCCTTCTTTCGGAAACTATGTCCCATTCTGGGCGCGGATTCTGGGGCGCGCTTTCCGCAACGAGCCTCTCGCGGAAACTTGTATCCCACTCTGGGCGACCATTCCGGGACACGGTTTCCCCAAGGCCTTTGTTTAGGAAAGCGCGTCCCATTTTGAACCTTCAGACTGGGACGCGCTTTCCGGCAGGGGTCCAAAGCGGAAACTGCATCCCGCCCTGAGCGTCCATTCTGGGATGTGGTTTCCCGATGGGGGCCGATGCGGAAACTGCATCCCGTTTCGGGTCTTTAAAGCGGTCCCCGGCTTCCCCGAGAGAGTATCGACTACTTGCCGTCGTCGTCTTCGGCTTCTTCGCGCGCATAGAGCTCCAGCATGCGGCGGCGGTATTCGCGCACAGCGAGCTTGGCGCGCTCCAGGCGGCGGCGCTCACGCGGAGTCAGCTCGGACGGGTCGACCTCGTCTCCATAGGTCTTATCGGCAAGCAGGTGCGCCGCGTCCACGATGCGGGCATCGATGTGGCCGCTCGCTGCCTCGGCGGAAAGACGCTCGGCAATCGTATCGAGCGTAGGCAGGCCCTCGAATACGCGACCATGGCCATGCGAGGTCAGCAGCTCGTGCTCGCGCGCGAGCAAGCTCGCTAGGTCGTGGTGGGCGCGCAAGATGTCGAGCGCATCGGATGGATGCTCGGCAACCTCTGCCACGGCGGCGACCGGTGCGGCATCCACCACGCGGTAGAAGAGCTGCGCGAGCAATGGCATCAAGAACACCGTGATGGCACCGGCGGCAACCATGACCGACGCAATATCTTGCGACAGCGCGCCCGCGTTGACGGCAACGCTCGTAACGGCAACGATGATCGGCAGCGCCGTGGTGCAGTACAGGGCCACGGTAATGCGACCATACGCCGACACATCGCGCGTCGCAGGACAAATGCTCATGGAAATAAGAATGGGCACGGCACGAATAATCAACAACGCCACGATAAAGCCCACGAGCAGACCCGGGCGCGACGCCACGGCCGTCAGATCGATCTTTGCGCCCGATACGGTAAAGAACACCGGAATCAAAAAACCGTAGGCCAGACCGTCGAGCTTGGTCTCGAGCGTATGGTTGCCCTCGGGGATGATGTAGCGCAAGACAAAGCCGGCGGCAAAAGAACCCAACACGATGTCGAGATCAAAGACGGCCGAGAACGCCACGAGTGTGACCAGGATGAGCACCGTCAGGCGCACGAAGGTCTGCGACGTGGTATCGGCGCGTTCCTCGACAAACGCAAAGAAGCGGCTGCCGACGCGCTTGGAGCGGCTTGGGACCACGGCCAGCAACACGCAAACCACCGCAAACAAGCCAAGGATTACAAGCGTTTGAATGCCAGTGCGGGCAGACAGCAGCACCGACATAGCAAGCACGGGCCCAAGTTCGCCCCAGGTGCCATACGCGAGAATCGAGTCGCCCACGCGTGTGCCGGCGAGCGAACGCTCACGCATGATGGGCACGAGCGTGCCGAGCGCCGTCGAAGTGAGGGCAAGCGTCACGGCGATACCGTCGAAATGGCTGACCGAGAACCACGGGGTAAAGCGCACGGCAAGCCAGGCGATACAAAATGTGACGGCCCACGTCGCCAAGCCGTAGCGCCCCTCGACGCCCGTGATGCTCTTGGGGTCGATCTCAAAGCCGGCAAGCAGGAACAAAAAGGCCAGGCCCAGCTCGGACACAAGCGAGACCTCAGCATCTACATGGATGACGCCGAGCATATGGGGTCCCAGTACCGCGCCGAGCACGAGCAAAAAGACCGTCTCGGGAACGGGTTTTCCGGGAATCGCCGAGGCGATAAAAGGACTCGCAAAGGCCACGAGTGCGATGATGGCGAGCGAAACGAATGCCATGTGATGCCTTTCTCTTGTTTGCGCTTCACTGTAGCACCCTCGCCGTCCTCAACGCGCCGCGAGCTGTCGTATCATAGTGAGGTTTACAAACATGTGGCTCAAGGCGACCGCAGGGCAGACCCCGCAAACCGACCGCTGCCGCATACCGTACCGTACGCCCAACCGATCAGGAAGGCAGGAACCAATGGTCTCTCGTATCTACGTGGAGAAGAAACCCGGGTTCGACGTCGAGGCTCAGCAGCTCAAGGGCGAGCTGACCGAGATTCTCGGCATCAAGGGCATCGAGGCCCTGAGGATTATCAACCGCTACGACGTCGAGGGCATCGACAAGGAGCTTTTCCGGTCCTGCGTGCCGACCGTCTTTAGCGAGCCCCAGGTCGATGTGACCTACGACGAGCTCCCCGCAAGCGATGGCGCCGTCTTTGCCGTCGAATTCCTGCCTGGCCAGTTTGACCAGCGCGCCGACTCCGCCAGCGAGTGCGTGCAGCTCATCAGCCAGGGCGAGCGCCCCGCCGTGCGCTCCGCCAAGGTCTATATGATCTCGGGCGCTCTGGACGAGGCTGCCATTGATGCCATCAAGCACTACGTGGTGAACCCCGTCGAGGCGCGCATCGCCTCGCTCGACCTGCCCGAGACGCTGTACATGGAGACCCCCGAGCCCCAGCCCGTCGAGGTGCTCGACGGTTTCCGCGAGCTCGACGAAGCCGGCCTTGCCGCCTTTATTTCCGAGCGCGGCCTTGCCATGGACGAGGCGGACATCGCCTTCTGCCAGCAGTACTTCCGCGATGAGAATCGCGACCCCACCATCACCGAGATCCGCGTGATCGACACCTACTGGTCCGATCACTGCCGCCACACCACCTTCGGCACCGTCCTGGACGACGTGACGATCGACGACGCCGTGGTGCAGCAGGCCTTCGACCGCTACATGGAGATGCGCCACGAACTCGGTCGCGACACCAAGCCCGTCTGCCTCATGGACATGGGCACCATCGGCGCCAAGTACCTCAAGAAGACCGGCGTCATGACCGATGTCGACGAGTCCGAGGAGATCAACGCCTGCACCGTCAAGGTGAAGGTCGATGTCGACGGCGAGGACCAGGACTGGCTGTTCCTCTTTAAGAACGAGACCCACAACCACCCGACCGAGATCGAGCCCTTCGGCGGTGCCGCCACCTGCGTGGGCGGTGCCATCCGCGACCCGCTGTCGGGCCGCAGCTACGTGTACCAGGCCATGCGTGTCACCGGCGCCGGCGACCCCACCGTCCCCGTGTCCGAGACGCTCGAGGGCAAGCTGCCGCAGCGTAAGCTCGTGACCACTGCTGCCGCCGGCTACTCCAGCTACGGCAACCAGATCGGCCTTGCCACCGGTCAGGTCAACGAACTCTATCACCCCGGCTACGTCGCCAAGCGCATGGAGGTCGGCGCCGTCGTGGGCGCCACCCCGGCAAACCACGTGCGTCGCGAGTGCCCCGCCCCCACCGACAAGATCATCCTGTTGGGCGGCCGCACCGGCCGTGACGGCATCGGCGGTGCCACCGGCTCCTCCAAGACCCAGAACACCGAGTCCATCGAGACATCGGGCGCCGAGGTCCAGAAGGGCAACGCCCCGGTCGAGCGCAAGCTGCAGCGCCTGTTCCGCCGCGGCGATGCCTGCCGTCTGATCAAGCGCTGCAACGACTTTGGCGCCGGCGGCGTCTCGGTCGCCGTGGGCGAGCTTGCCGACGGCCTGTATGTCGACCTTGATACCGTGACCAAGAAGTACGACGGCCTGGACGGCACCGAACTCGCTATCTCCGAGTCCCAGGAGCGCATGGCCTGCGCCGTCGCCGATGGTGACGTCGAAGAGTTCATGGGCTACGCCGCCGAGGAGAACCTGGAGGCGACCGTCATCGCCGAGGTTACCGCCGAGCCGCGCATGCGTATGGCCTGGAACGGCGTCGCCATCGTCGACCTGTCCCGCGAGTTCCTCAACTCCAACGGTGCGCCCAAGCACCAGGTCGCCCACGTGTGTGCTCGTAGTGTGTGGCAGCCCAGCTGGGCCGGCACCACGCTCGCCGAGCGCATGACCTCGCTCGTCACCGACCTCAACGTCGCTTCCAACAAGGGCCTTTCCGAGCGCTTCGACTCCACCATCGGCGCCGCGACCGTGCTCATGCCCTTTGGCGGCAAGACGCAGCTCACCCCCAGCTCGGCCATGGTCGCCAAGTTCCCCGTGGACGGCGAGACCACCACGGCGAGCGCTATGGCATGGGGCTTCAACCCCTACCTGATGGAGGCCGACCAGTTTGCGGGCGCCTACCTGTCCGTGGTCGAGTCCATCGCCAAGCTCGTGGCTGCCGGCTTTGAGCACAAGCGTGCCTATCTCTCCTTCCAGGAGTACTTCGAGCGCCTGCGCACCGAGGCCGAGCGCTGGGGCAAGCCCATGGCAGCCGTCCTGGGCGCCCTTATGGCCCAGGTCGATCTGGGTGCCGGTGCCATCGGCGGCAAGGACTCTATGAGCGGCTCGTTTGAGGACGAGGCCGGTGAGCTCAACGTTCCGCCGACCCTGATCAGCTTCGCTGTGGCCGTGGGCAAGGCCGCCCGTGCCGTCTCGCCCGAGTTCAAGGGTCTGACGCATCGCGTCGTGCGCATCGCCCCCGCCACCTATGGTGAGGACTACCGCCCCGACGCTCAGCAGCTGCTCGCCGCGTTTGACGCCGTCGAGGCGCTCACCGCCAACGGCGACGCCCTGGCCGTCTCCACGCCCGGCTACGGCTGCGGCGCCGAGAGCCTCTTTAAGATGTGCGTCGGCAACCAGATCGGCATCGAGCTTGCCGAGGACGTGGACGTGGAGAGCCTCTTCACCCCGCTCTACGGCAGCTTTATCGTCGAGCTCGCCGAGGACGCCGAGCTGCCCGAGGTCGCCGACGGCGTTGTCGTCGAGCCCCTGGGTACCACCGTCGAGGGCTATGTCATCGACACCGGCTCCGAAGTCATCGAGCTCGCTGAGCTCCAGGAGGCCTGGGAGAGCGGCATCGAGGGCGTCTTCGCCTACCGCAGCACCGGCGAGACCGCCGAGGTCGAGACCATCGACTTCCGTGCCAAGGACATCCATGTGTACGGCGGCGCCATAATCGCCCGCCCGCGCGTGGTTATCCCCGTGTTCCCTGGCAACAACTGCGAGTACGACAGCGCCCGTGCCTTCCGCGCTGCCGGTGCCGAGGCCGACACCTTCGTGATCAATAACCTCACGCCCGAGGCCGTCGCCGAGAGCACCCATGAGCTTGCCCGCCGCATCCGCCAAAGCCAGATCGTCATGATCCCCGGCGGTTTCTCGGGCGGCGACGAGCCTGACGGCTCCGCCAAGTTCATCACGGCGTTCTTCCGCGCTCCCGAGGTCACCGAGGCCGTCCGCGACCTGCTCAAGGCCCGCGATGGCCTGATGCTGGGCATCTGCAACGGCTTCCAGGCCCTGGTCAAGCTCGGTCTGGTGCCCTACGGCGACATCGTCGACGCCACGCCCGATGCGCCCACGCTGACGTTCAACACCATCGGCCGCCACCAGAGCCGTCTGGTGCGCACCAGCATCTCGTCCAACCTGTCCCCGTGGCTGTCGCAGTGCAGTCTGGACGACCCCTACACCGTCGCCATCAGCCACGGCGAGGGCCGCTTTGTCGCCAACGACGAGGTGCTCGCCCAGCTCATCGCCAACGGCCAGGTCGCCACGCAGTACGTTGGCGAGGACGGCAAGCCCGGCATGGACCTCTCCGTCAACCCCAACGGCTCCGCACTCGCCATCGAGGGCATCACGAGCCCCGACGGCCGCGTCCTGGGCAAGATGGGCCACGCCGAGCGTCGCGGCGACAACCTGTACCGCAACGTGCCCGAGCATGTCCCCGGCGATAAGTTCATGCCCATCTTTGAGAGTGGCGTAGCCTACTTCGCCTAAACCTTTCCCATCGGGTACAATCCCTTCGGGTAACATCACCCGCCACCGACGCATCCGGTGGCGGGTTCTTTTTTGCTTCGCGCATGTAGGAAGGACATCATGGAAAGCCGCAAGCCGTATCTCGCCACCCTGCCCGGACTCATCCTGGGCTGTCTCGTTTGCTGCGCGCTCTGGGGCTCCGCCTTCCCCTGCATCAAGATCGGCTACGGCCTCTTTGGCATTCCCGCGCACGACAGCGCCTCGCAGCTGCTCTTCGCGGGTCTGCGCTTCACCCTTGCCGGCATGCTGGTCATTGTTGGCATGAGCGTGGCCCAGCGCCGTCCGCTCGTTCCGCAAGCGCGTGATATCAAGCCCATCTGCATCTTGTCGCTCTTCCAGACCATCGGCCAGTACTTCTTTTTCTACCTTGGTCTCTCCCGTGCAAGCGCTATGTCGAGCTCCATCATCGAGGCCAGCGCCAACTTCCTAGCCATCCTCTTGGCCGCCCTGGCGTTTCGCACCGAAAAGCTCAATGCGGCCAAGGTGCTCGGCTGCGTACTGGGCTTTGCCGGTGTCGCGCTCGTCAACCTTTCGGGCGCGGACGGTACCTTTGGCTTTACGCTCGACGGCGAGGGCTTTATCCTGGCCTCTACCGTCGCGGGCGCCCTTTCGACCTGCCTGATCGGTATCTTCTCGCGCGAGCACGACGGCGTTTTGCTTGCCGGGTGGCAGTTCTTGGTCGGCGGCCTGGTCCTCACCGCCATCGGCTTTTTGATGGATGGCGCGCTCTCCCCCACGGCGATTGCCCCCGCCATCGCGCTCATCATCTACATGGCGCTTATCTCCGCGGTCGCCTACTCGCTGTGGTCGCGCCTGCTTGCCGTCAACCCCGTCAGCCGCGTCTCGGTCTTTGGGTTTATGAACCCCGTCTTTGGTGTGCTGCTGAGCGCGCTGCTGCTCGGCGAGGGCGCTGGCACGAGCCCCGTTACCGTCATCGTTGCCCTGCTGTTGGTCTGCGGCGGCATCATCATCGTCAACAAACCCAAAAAAGCTTAACGAACTGCCCTTATTTAGCAGAGGGGATTCATGTACCTTAGCTTAATGGAGTACATCGGTGAGCTGAGGGCCGCCACGCACGCAAGCGTGCGCCCCTTTTTTCTAGCGTATCTGGACGCCGGCTTTCTTTTTCTCGGCCTTGACGCGGTAGAGCTCCGCATCGGCAGCGCGAAGTAAGTCTTGCCAGGTATCAACGCTATCGCCGACCCGCGCGTAACCGATGGACATCCGCAATGCATACGGCACCTCGGCACGAGCGAGCTCGTCGTTAATCGCCGAACACAGGTCTATGATGTCCTGTTCCGCCGCAGCCTTCTGGAGCACCACGAACTCATCGCCGCCATAACGTGCGATAAAGCCACCAGACGCCGAGCAGACCTCTTTGAGCGTAGCAGATATGACCTGGAGAGCATGGTCGCCCTCCACATGTCCATAGCGATCGTTAATCAGCTTAAAGCCGTCGGCGTCCATCATAAGCAGATACACATCATCGGCCTGATCAGCACCCGAGAACAGCGACAGCATATAGGTCTCAAAACGGTTGCGATTGTTGAGGCCAGTCAACGGGTCGGTCGAGATCAGCTGCTCCTGGTAGATGATGTAGAGCAGCAGGATGCTCAGCGTTATACCGACACAAAGGCCCGGTACCGAAAACAAAACCTGGAAGGTACCGCCCACCAGAGCGGGAACCACAAAAAAGGCGAGGGTGCGATAAATGGCCTTCGTTTGCAGGCTTTCGACTTTTCGAGCCTGAATAAAGGCATGCAAGGACGTATATATGATGTAGCAGTAGCTAACGATAGGTTGAATCATATAAAGCGCTCCGCGACGATATACGCCCTGCGCATCGATATAGAACATAGTGTGCGTCCAGTAGCTGGTAAATGCCAGCACGACCACCAATACGGTTGGCAACGTCACGATCGCAACCCTATAGCGCGCGGTCAAAAGACGAGAGCCCTGCACTGTCTCGGAATAGAAAAACCAAATGAGACACGCGATGGCGAACAGCGAAAACGAGACCGCGTTGGAAATCCAGTTGGCCGTGATGCCTACAGGAGTGCTCACGCCGTCCGAGAGCGTCCAAATCATATCGAAGAAAATGTAGGCAGCAGACGTGTAGCCCAGCATGCTAAACAAAAGCTGCTGGGTGCTCGAGAACAGGGAGCGACGGCTTCGTGCGGCAAGCCCGATAAGAACAATCATGCATAGCAGGAATATCTCAATCTTGAGTGCCTTAACCACTAGACGCCATCCCCTCAATATCCAAGTGGTCAGAATCGCCCGATTCGTGTCTGGGCAATAAACACCCCTACTCCGCAGGGGTAAGGGGAATAATAGCAGAGCGTCCGAACGTCACTGCAAGACAGCTTTCGTTCGGGCGCTCAAACGGCGCGAATTGCACGCCGGCTTGATTGACTCGCGTCGACGATTACTCGCCATCGATGTCGGTCGCGACGGCCTCCTCGATGGCCTCGACACCGGCAGGCGACAGATCCTCTTTGCCGTGGCAGAACTTCTTATCGACCCAGCCGGTCAGAATCGGGGCCATGATTGCCGTGATGATGACGGCGGTGGCGATCTGCGCATACGCGGTGGGCGCAAGCTCGGCATAGCGCGGAGCGACCTCGGCGAGGGCGACCGGCGTGGTCATAGCCGTGCCGGCAATGGTGGAGCATGCCACAGCCGCCTTACCGTTACCGCCACACAAGCGCTCGAAGGCAAAGGTAATGGGACCGACGATAAAGAGCGTGATGAGGCCCAGCAGGATGCCCGAAATACCGCCGGTGATAAAGCTCGAAAGGCTCATGGACGCACCGAGCTGAAAACCGATGACAGCGATCGCGGGATTGGCGCCGGGGACCAGCAGGTTCTTGATAAACGGGAACAAGTTGCCCAGGACCATGCCGATAACAAGCGGCAGGATGGATCCGATGATGGTGCCGACGGGGATGTTGGCGAGACCCGAGACACCGAGGATGATCATCGTGACGGCGGGGCCGGCCGTAAAGAACAGGATACCGACGGCGCCCTGCTCGGACTCATCGCCGAACTCGCCCATGATGCCCGTATAGAGCGCCATGTTGCAAAACGTGATGCCGCCGATGATAGACACGGAGCTCAGGCCCAGGAAGTTGTCGTTAAAGAAATATGCCACACCCAAGCCAAGGGCCGCCGCAACAACAAGCTTGGGGATCAGTACGACGGTGCCGGTCTTGATAGCGCTCGGCGTGGACTTAAAGCTGATGCCGGCACCCACGAAGAGCAGGATCGCAGCGACGATGGTATTGGAGCCGCCGCGGCAGGCAGCCGTAAAGAAGCCGCCGATCTCAAAAACCTGCGGGCAGAAGGTGTTGAGCAAAAGACCGACGATCATCGGATAGATCATGATGTCGCCCGGGATGCGCGGAACCTTGAATTTCTTTTGCTCGTTGGCGGTTGCTTCCTGTGCCATGAAACCCCCATTTCCGCTGACGGGGTACAAAAGCCCACGTCACGCTTTGCTACAGTAAAGTTTGACCATGGTACCAGAAGAAATAGACCAGCTCGGTGAAAAATCCGACGAGTTGGGATGGAACGAGATTCGGCGCCCGCGACGCCACCCCTATATAAGGCTCAAGACAATATAGAGTACGATGCCCGAGACGCAGCACCACAGCATCGATTTTGTCTTGACCGCCACGACCACGACGCCGGCGGCCGCAATCCAGGGAACCAAGGCAGGCCAGAGTCCCGCGTCGAACGCGCCGGGGCTCACCAAGTCGTTGGCGACCAGCGCGGCAAAGGCGGCGGGCGGGATATAGCCCAGGGCCTCGGTAATGCGGGGCGACAGGGTCCGCCCGCGCAAGGCGAACGCCGGCGCGATGCGAAAGAACGCGATAGCAGCCCACGACGACAGCCACAGAACCAAGAACTCGTTAACGGGCATCGCGGGCACCTCTTCCGTCAAATACAGCATCGCACGCCAACGCAATGGCCATGCCGGCCACGACGCTTGCCGGCACGGCAATATTCGTGAGGCCCAAGAACTTGCATACGGCGACGGACACCGCGCCCGAAACCGCCGCGACAACGTTGCCGCGCGACAGCCGCTGCGAAAAGAGCAGGCAGATAAAGAGCGAGGTGCAGACAAAGGCTGCAATGGCGGTGGGAACATCGACAACGGCGCCGACGATGGCGCCCATCGTACACGAAACGCCCCATGTTGCGATGAGAATCACGTTGAGCACAAAGGACTCGCGCGGGCCCCAATCCTCCCCTTCAACCAACTTGACAAGCGAGATGCCATATGCCTCCTCGGTAAGTGTCGCGGCAACAGCCAGCGTCTGACGCTTCGAGGCACCCGTCAGATGCGGCGCGATCGATGCCGAGTAAAGCGCAAAGCGCGAGGAGATGGCAGCAACGCTCGCGACGATCGATGCTGCAGGCACGCCCGCCAGCCACAGGTTGCAGATCATAAACTGGCCGCTGCCCGTCACAAACGTGCTGCTCAGGGCAAAGACCATCCAGGGTTCCATTCCCGTCTGCCCCATGATCATTCCGCACGGCGCGCCTATTGCAACATAGGTAAGCATCACCGGCCAGACGGTTTTAAAGATCCTAAGGACCATGCCACTCCCATTCTGGTAAGTCGTCTGCAGCGCACCTCGCAACGCAGCAGAAATATCAACCGGTGGCAATAAAGTTCGCCTACAATTGCCACCGGATCGAAAGACACAACTTTTTAGGAAGTCATTATGACAGCTATCGATCGAGACCGGGCGCGCGCAGCCTTCAAAAGCTACACCGATGCCTACGACGCCACCAACCCACGCATCGCGCTCAAAATCGAGCATACGTACCACGTGGCCGAGGCATGCGATGCCGTAGCGCGCGAGCAGGGCTGGTCGTCAGATGATATTGACTTGGCATGGCTTTGCGGCCTGCTGCACGATATGGGCCGCTTTGAGCAGCTGCGACGCTGGGACACCTTTAAGGACGCCGAGAGCATGGGCCATGCAGCGCTGGGCATCGAGGTCCTCTTTGGCGAGAATCCCGCCGATGCACCCACCGTGACGAGCGTCCGCGACTTTATCGATGACCCGGCAGAAGATGAGCTCATCCGAGCGAGCATTGCCTATCACAGCGATTTCCGTCTACCCGCGCAGCTCGACGAGCGCACGCGGCGCTTCTGCGATATCGTGCGCGATGGCGACAAGATCGACATTATGCGCACCATCGCCGACAGCACCGTCGACACCATCCTCAAGGTGGATGAGGACACGTTTCTCGCCAGCCACTTCTCGACACCGGCGCTTACCGCCTTTGACGAGCATCGCTGCGTCGCGCGTGACGAGCGCAACGAGCCGGCGGACTACCTGGTGGGGCTCATCTGCTTTATGTTTGAGCTCGTCCATCCGGCAAGCCGTGCACTGGCGCGCGAGCAAGGCGATATCTATCGCCTGCTCGACGCGCCCTTTGGCATTACGCGACCCTTTACCGACCCCGCCGCGCAGGCAACCTGGAGCCGCCTTAAGGACGAGCTGCGCCGCTGGCTGGCAAGCGCTTAGCACTCGAGCTGAGCCAGCAGTTCCTCAACGATCTCAACGGCATCGCCGACGACCTTGTACTGGGCGGCACCGAAGATGGGGGCATCCGGGTCCTCATTGATGGCGACAATGCACTCCGCCCCACCGATGCCGGCGAGATGCTGGATAGCGCCCGAGACACCGATGCTCACGAGGAGCTTGGGCGAGACCGATACACCCGTCTGGCCAATTTGGTGGCGATACTCCAACCAGCCTGCCTCCACAATGGGACGCGTGCAACCAAGCTCGGCACCCAGGGCATCGGCGAGCTTTCGCATCAGGGGCAGATTCTTCTTGGAGCCGATGCCGCGGCCCACCACGACCAGACGCTCGGCATCGGCAATTGAGGCCTGCTGTCCCCACTCCTCGGCGGGAATCGAGATCTCGACGCGGGCCTTAACGTCATCCGCAAGCACTACCTGGGTAATCGTGCCGGAGCGGCTATAGTCAAACTCGGGCGCCTTAAAGATGCCGGGGCGCACCGTTGCCATCTGAGGACGGTGGTTGGGGCAGATAATGGTGGCCATCAGGTTGCCGCCAAACGCCGGGCGCGTCTGCTGCAGCAGACCCGTCTCCGTATCCATCGAAAGCACCGTGCAATCGGCCGTAAGGCCCGTCTGCAAGCGCACGGCCACACCGGGCGCCAGCTCGCGACCAAAGGCGGTCGCGCCGTACAGAATGGCCTCGGGCTTGCGCTCGGCTACCAAATCGCAGATCAAGCGGGCGTAGACCTCCGCGTCGTTCTGACGCAGGCGCTCGTCACGACAGACCAGAACTTCGTCCGCACCGGCGCAAATCAGATGCTCCAGGTCCCCGAGTGAGTCCTCGGGGCTCATGCCGACCAGTGCCACCAGACGGCAGCCGCGGGCATCGGCAAGCTCGCGCCCCTTGCCCATGAGCTCGAAGGCCACGGATGCAACGGCATCGTGCTCGTCAGTCTGCACGAAGATCCAGATGTCTCGATATGCGTCAAGGTCTGCCGCGCCGGCGGCCTCGTCGCGCTCAATCGAGATGGCGTTGACGGGGCAGGCGTCGACGCACCCACCGCACAGGATACAGCCGTCGGTTACGCGGGCACAGCGATTGGGGCGCTCACCCTCCACCACAATGCCGCCCGAGGCGCAGGCGCGAACGCAGCGACCGCAGCCGATACAGGCTTCGCTATCGATAATCAGCCCGCTCATCTATGCCATCCCCTCGATAATCTTGGCAAGTTTTACCGCCTGCTCGGACGCCGTTCCCTCGACGGCCTCGCACGTTTGGTCACGGTCGGGCACAAACGAGCGCACGACCTGCGTCGGTGATCCGGCAAGGCCGCAACGCGAGGGGTCGGCGTTTACGTCGGCAGCGCTGGCCACGCGCACGTCTGCATCCTCGGCCGCGCGAATACCGGCAATACTCGGCATGCGCAGCTGGCCAATCTCCTTGGCAGTCGTCATCGCACACGGCATCTCCAGGTACACCGTCTCCTCGCCGGCATCGCAGCCGTGAACGAGCGCCAGCGGGCCACACGTCGTAAATCCCGCGCTCTGCACACAGCTCACGTCGGTCACGCAGGGGACCCCAAAGGCGCCGGCCAGCTCGGGGCCGATCTGGGCCGTATCGCCGTCCACCGCCATCTTGCCGCAGATGAGCAGGTCAAAGTCCTCATCGAGTGCCTCGATGCCGCATTTGAGGGCATAGGTGGTGGCTAGGGTATCGGCGCCCGCAAAGGCGCGATCGGTCAGCAGCAGCGCGTCGTCGGCACCGCGGGCGATGCAGTCGCGCAGCAGCGATTCGGTCGCGGGGATGCCCATCGACACCACCGTCACACGCACGTCCATGCCAAAGCCGATAAAGTCGTCCTTCAGCGCTAGCGCACATTCGAGGGCACTTGCATCGAAGGGATTAATGACCGCCTGCTTGCCATCACGCACGATAGTATTGGTCTTGGGGTCCATCTTGACCTCGGTGCTTCCGGGCACCGCCTTGACGCACACCACCATATGGAAATCACTCATCTTCACGCGCCCCCTTTCTGGACGAGTTCATCCAAGAGCTTCTCCGTAAACAGGTTGCCGCGACCCAACTGGCCGGCAGGATCGAGCTGGAGTTTGAGGCGCGCCGACTCGACCATGGCCTCGTGGCCGTACATCGTCTCCAAGAAGCCCGCCTTGATCTTGCCGACGCCGTGTTCGGCAGAAACGGCACCGCCCATGGCCGTGACCTCGGAAGCCCACTGGGCAAAGAGCTCTCCACCACGACGGTAGTCTTGCGCATCGCGCGGCAGGATGTTCACATGCAGATGGTTGTTCCCGATGTGTCCCCAGGCAGCAGACTCAAGCCCGCTTTCGGCCAGCGTGCGGCGATAGAGGGCCACGACATCGGCAAGGCGTGCATTGGGCACCGACATATCCGATCCCAGCTTGGTAATGGTGGGGTCGGTGCAGCGACGCTCGTCAATGAGCATGTTGACGCTCTCGGGCACCGCGTGGCGGAAGAACCGCTGGCACTCGCGATCGACTTCGGTGCGGGCGACCCATGTCGCATCGTCGCGGCCGCCCGCAAACTCCAGCACCCATCCAAGGTGGTACAGCTCCTCGGTCGCCTGCGCCTCGTCATCGCAGTCGAGCTCCACGTAGACACAGACCTTTGCCTCGTCGTCGAGCGCCGGCAGCGAGGCAAACGCCGTCGACTGCTCGCGCTGGCGACGCAGGATATCCAGGGCGCCAGCATCGAAATACTCAATAGCGGCGGCATGGGACAGCACGGGACGCACGGAATCGGTAAAGGACACGGCCTTGTCTTCGCTATCGAAAAAGCAACTCACACCCCATACGACCGAAGGTGCCGCCTGCAGGGCGATCTCGAGCTCGGTAATGACGCCGAGCGTGCCGCACGCACCGATAAAAAGATCGATGGCGTCCATATCGTCCGCAACAAAATAGCCTGAGGCATTTTTTGTCTCGGGCATGGTGTAGTCAGGAAGATCAAGCTCGAATGTATGACCCTCTGCCGTCACGAGCGACAGGTGGCGGCCCTGGGCAAAAGCCTCGCCGCGCTGAAGCTCAAGCAAATCGCCATCAGCCAGCGCGACGTGGAGTCCCGTGATATGCGGGCGCATGGGGCCGTAAGCGTAGCTGCGGGCGCCGGAGGCGTTGCATGCCGCCATGCCACCCAGACAGGCAGATGCCTCGGTGGGATCGGTGGAAAAGAACTGCTCGGGGGACTCTTGGAACTCCTCGTAGGCCTCAAGCGATGCCTGGTCCCAACCAGCGGTCGGCAGTACCTTCTTGCTCAGCTGCTTACGCAGCTCCGAGAGCACAACGCCCGGCTCCACGCGCAGCAGAAATTGGCCTTGTTCATCGCGGCGAAGGCCCAAGTAGCGATTCATACGGGAAGTATTGAGGATATGCCCACCGTGGGGCACGGCACCGGCGGCAAGGCCGGTTCGGGCGCCCTGAACCGTTACCGGGACACGCTCGGTATGGAGCGTTTCCAAAATGGCACGGACCTCGTCTTCCGTTGTCGGAAACGAGATGCTCGATGCTTCGCCCGATGCACGAGATTCATCGCGGCCATACTCTTCGAACTCATCGGTGAAGGGTTTAATGGTTGCAGACACGCGAACTCCCCCTTTAGCTAACTACAGTGTTTGCAGGGAGATGTTACCGCATCGTTTCGTCGACGTGTTCGAGACCGTCTCCATAATTGGCGATTTTTACGTTTGTGCAATTCGGCGAACGGCAAGGCTTCCTCGGCAGACGATGCTTTTGACACATATCGCCCCGCCGTCGCCGACCGCTCGATTGTCGCTCGAAAAAAGTTGAAGTAATTTTTTCCACCTTTTACCTGCGGAGATGTCAATCCGTCAAGCATTTGGTCAGAAATTGGTCAAGTAGCGGCTGATACGGTCGGCATCGACAGCCAAAACCGATAGAAGTTTTGGCCCCAGAAGCAGGGAGGTTCCCATGGCATATTACTGGCCCCAGTACGGCGTCGCCATCGAGGTCGACGACGATCCCTATCTCCTGCCTTTCGACGAAGAGGCGTTCCCCGATACGGCGGTCTACCACGTCACCACCGATGTTATCTGCGACCCCGAGTCGTTCTCGGCGCTCGCCCACCACATCGCGCGTATCCACGACATCGAGCTCCCTCACGACTTTGACGAGCTCATCTACTCGCGCCGCCTGATGCTTCACATGCTCTTTGGAGCGGACCCGTCCACGTTCGCACGTGTCTACACCACCAAGGACGCCGCATGAGTGCGAAGAAGCCGCCCCGCCTCGCAGGACTGGGGCGTCGCAAGAAACTCGTCGTTGTCTGTCTGGCTATCGTCTGCGCCCTCATCGCCGTAGGGCTATACGCCTGGCAGTCGCAGCCCGTGCCCGAAGCGGGCGCCTCAGTCACGACGGCAGAGGGTAAATCGCGACAAGAAATCCAAGATGAGCTCGATGCCATCGTCCGCGACAACATGATGACGATTTCGGTCGCGCCGGTCGCTCAGCTACAGGAGGACGGCAAGCTGCGTGTCAACGTGCAAAACGTCCAAGACAATAAATTTCCCCAGCGATTCCGCGTCATCCAAAACGACGAGACCATGTACGAATCCGGTGTGGTCGAGACCGGCAAGACAATCGAGACATGCCCCGCCGGCGACATCAAAGAAGGCGAGGCATACATCGAGATCCAGGCACTCGATGCCAAGACCCTCGACAGCCACGGCAATCCGACACGTGTCAAGGTACGGGTTGAGCAAGCCGAGAACTAGCTTTTTCGGCCGACGCGGCACCGCACGCAATTCACCAGCATTCGTCCAATCATCGCGGGGACGGCCCGCGGCGAATAGAAAGGAACAACCATGGACATCACCAGGAACATGAACGGAGCCAGAGCGCTCGTCGTGGGCGCAGGGCTCGCGCTCGCGCTCGCAATGGGCGCCGCCCCGACGCCAGCTCTGGCAGCCGGGCGCGTTGGAACCACGAAAGTAATGGTCAGGACCGAGATCGACAACGTAGAGTTCAAAGTTCCGACGGTTATTCCCTTCGTCGCCAAGGCCGACGGCACGCTTCAGGGCCCCTCAGAAGACGCGACCACCATCGACAATCATTCGGCCTACGGCATCCATGTCACCAACATGAAGATCGACGCCATGAACACCTGGACCATTGCCGCCGACGCCAAGGCCGGAACCGCGCAGAATTCCATCGACTTTAAGGTCGGCCCCGACGGCGCACTCCAGAACGCCAGCGCCGCAATGCAGGAGACGGGCCTCGATCTTTCCAAGAATGCAGCCTTCGACATGGGCTACCAGGGCATTGCCGGCGGCACGGACAAAATTAAGCTCAAGACAAGCGGAAACGTCGCCCGCGTCACGCGCGACATCTTCCGCGTAACCGGCGAAGGCGATCAGGTTGCAACGATCACCTGGACGGTCGAGCCCGGTGCGCACACGGCATAAGGCCGTCGCCCTGGCCGCCGCCGTCAGTATCCTAGCGTTTGGGCCAGCCATGGCCTTTGCCCAGCAAGAACAGGCGCAGGCCGCCACGCAAGTGACGGTCGACCTCTCGGAGCTCGACCGTGGCAACTGCAAGGAACCGTTGGCGCAGACAGACGACAGACGATGGCTCTTGGCAGCAGGCGCCACGGCAGCAGGCGCGGGAACCGCCGGCCTCGGTCTGCACATCAAACGCAGCCAGAAACGAAACACGGACAGGCCGCACTAAATTAGCTAAGGAGACCCCATGGCATCGAAGAACCTTTTGCCCGTCGTCGCACTCTGCGGCGCGCTCGCAACCGGAACGCCTGTCGCCGCTTGGGCGACTCCCGTCATGGCAGACTCCTTACCAGCAGCCCTAAGCTCCGCACCAAATCCGTCGAGCGCCATTGCGTGCAAGCGTTTTTCGTTCGCACAGGCCGCAATCTCAACCTCGGGATGCCTTCGTCGTAATACGGACGGCTCGATAGTCGTGGATATCAATCGTTCGAACAAGGCAAACGGCTCCCAGGCGGGGTGCGCCGTCTGCACGTGGCGCTCGATTGTGCTCGATGCAGATGGCGATCCGTGCGATTTGGGGTTGCGCATCGATATCGCTTCGGTCGATGACTCGGCGAACGGAGCGAAGGTCGCCTTCGACGGTACGTTTTTTGAGAAAGGAGGCGGTATATGTCTGGGCTGCGCCGCCGCGAATGCAGACGAAACGCAGCCCACCCTCTCATTCACGGCATCGTTGCGGCTGACCAAAGCCGGCACCGATGCCATCGCGGCGGGAGAAGCGTCCCTGCTGTTCTACGCCGTCAGCGCCAAAGACACAGACGCTCATTTCGAGAAGCCAGCCGGATCACTCAGCCTTACGCGCGGGACGGAGGCAGGCCCTATTGCGATCGATACCCACACGCTAGGCAGGCAACGCATTCTTGCCGACCCGGCGCTTCTCGAGATGGAATGGAACGGATCCGGAGCCGTCGGGATTGTCCCCTCCGCGCTTGACGCCAAGACGCTCCCCTCAAACGACGAACCCATCAACGCAACCATACAAGAAGAGAGCGCGGACAAAGAAGCAGGTGCGGGCGACACGCCGTCGCCGACAAACAGCATCCCAGCTTCTCTCGAAGCACCGAATGAGCCCGCTAACGATCCAAACGATCCCGAGCTCGCGGACAGTCTGGGGCTTGCTGATCCTCAAGAGATCGATGAAGGTAACTGCTGCGTGCTTGCCGCGCTCGACCACACAGAGATCATCGACGCTGCGAACATCGAAGCTGCCGCCGCCAATCAGCCCGTCCGCAAGTCGGCTATCATCGCATTTCCTGAATCCATCGAAGTCGTCTTTTTGCCATCGGGCGAGGTCGTGGCCCCAACACTGCTCACCTTGTTGGGCGCCAAGAATACTCGAAACGAAATTAAAAAGGTCACAGTTGTCGACCCTGCAACCACCGCAAAACTGCGTCTATACGCCGTTGCTCCAGACGGAGGCAAGACCTTGGAATTCGATGGCGACACACTCCTAGCCTGGCGACGTCTGGACATTATGCAAGACGTCTCGTACCAGATCGAGCTCGAAGGGTTTGATCGTGCCCGCGATGCCAATATCATCGCCGCGGCTATCGAATCCCCGCAGCGGCTTATGACACTGCGCTTTGAATACTATCCCTATGTCCCGACAACCACCTGAGGCTTAAATGCTGCGCATCATTCCTAACACCACTTATATAACGTATTAGATGAGTCGCGATGTGCCTCGCATTTCGTTCTGCTACGATTGCCACGTTGGCATCAATACAGGAGGGCTCATGCCGGGCTTGGGAACAATCATCAACGTTGTGCTTTTAGTTGCGGGCGGTCTTTTGGGATTAGCGGGCGGCCGCTTCATTACACCGCGCATCCAAGACACGCTCATGAAAGCATCGGGGCTGTGCGTCCTGTTTATCGGCCTTGGCGGCACCATGCAAAAGATGCTCCTTATCGATGGGAAGGCGCTAGCGACCACCGGTACCACCATGCTCATCGTCTCATTTGCGCTCGGTTCGCTCATCGGCGAGGCCGTCAACTTGGAAGCCGCCATCGAGAACCTTGGCGAATGGCTCAAGCGCAAAACCGGCAGTGAGGGCGATAACGAGTTCACCAACGCTTTTGTCTCGACTTCACTCACTGTGTGTATCGGCGCCATGGCCATTGTGGGATCGATCCAGGACGGTCTGCTCGGCGACTGGTCCACGCTCGCCCTGAAAGGCGCGTTGGACTGCATCATCGTCTGCACCATGACGGCGTCGCTTGGCCGCGGCTGCATTTTCTCCGCCCTGCCCGTCGCCGTGTTCCAGGGGACGATCACGCTGTTTGCCGGCGCACTCTCCCCCATCATGACCACGGCAGCCCTCGACAGCCTTTCGCTCGTAGGCTCCATGCTCATCTTCTGCGTCGGCGTCAACCTCATCCGTCCTCAGACCTTCCGCACAGCCAATATGCTTCCCTCCGTTGTCATAGCCGTCATCTACGCCCTCCTGTTCTAAATCTATCTACGTAGCGGTATCTCGAACACTTGTTTGATGCTGTGCTATGATATGAGGTCACCGAAGCTGCGTTAGGAGAGGAGAGACGGTGGCCGACCAGGACATCAAGATGCTCATCGAGCGCATTATGGCCGAGGCCCGGACCCATCAGTCCGCCCGCTTCTCAAACGAAACCTACGCAGACGAGCCGATTCTCAAAACCGGCCGACAGATGCAGAATTTCCTCCCCGACCAGTACCGTAAAATGCGCGAGATATCGCGCTGGCAGGATGACCCCAAGGGCGGTGCGGGCCGCTGGCTTTCGGAAGCCGAGCTTTTTTACCGTCAGGGCCTGCTGATGGCCGACTTTGAGGACGACTGTCCCTACAACGGCACCTTTAAGTCGTACTTTCCCACCTACAACGCCATGAGCGACCGGCAACTGCGCGGCTACTTTACCTGGCGTGCCCAAGTGCGCCGCGGAACCGTCGAGGAAACGTCTACGTCCTTTGCCTTTCTGTATCTCTATGAGCTGATCTGCGGCATTGGCGTAGATAATCCACTCGATGGTTTTAACAAGATCAAGGCTTTTTGGGATGTCTATCGCGCCTTCGAGCCCAGCATCGACCGGTTTGCGCGCGTGTGGCTGCAAGATTACGCCGTGTTCCACGGGCTCGACCCCAAGCTGCTTCGCGACGCTAAAACCGTCATGTTCGATAACGCCCTTATCGAACTGCGGCGCGCGGCACGAGACCTTGTACCGGCACCGTCCGGCCAGACCCCTAAGCGTCGCAAAACCTCCGAGCCCACGCTCCCCCTTCCGCCCGATGAGGTGCGCGAGGAGCGACTCATGGCCGCCATCAACGCCCTCTCCACGTACAACCTAAGTAGCTCGCGGCTCGACCGCAGCCACCACCGTGATCTGCGCCACGTGGCGTGCGCCGTGTATGTCCGCATGGCGCGCTACTATGACACGCACCGAAAGACCGGCATCGTGGCAAGTTTATTTGGGGAGGAGACGGCCATGCCCTACACCATGTTTGCCTCGGCCGTATTCTTTGCGCCCGAGCGCCACGAGGACTGCGAATACCGTCTGGACCCCATCCATATCTACCGTTGCCAAAACGGCTTTTGGGAATGCATGCGTATCCACGGTAGTAGGCAAAAGAGCAGCAAACTTGGCGAGATGATGCGCGCCTGCGACCAACGCCTGCGCCTGGCGCTGGACCCTGCCCATCCCCTTAAGGAAGAAAAGGTCCCCAAATATCTGGCCAAGATTATCGATGACGAGATTGTGGCATGGCTTTCGTGGGACGCCGCACACCAGCCCGTCAAGATCGATATCGATCTGAGTCAGCTGGGGCATATTCGGAGCGCCGCCGCACAAACGCGCGAGGCGCTTTTGATTGACGAGGAACGCGAGGACGGCGCGTCCGCAGAAGCCGAGGCAGCGGACTCAGGGCAACCGGAAGCCGAGCCCGTAGCCGACGCGATGGTCGAGGCGGTCGCGGCGGCTGCAGGGCAGGACGAGTCCGACGAGCCGACCATATCCACCGAACAGTTTGGTGTCGTGGCACCGCTTCTCGCGCCGACGCCCGCGTTCGCAGCTGCTACGCCCGCTGACGCCACAAACGAACTCGCGCCCGCCGCAGACGCCTATCTCCGCGCGCTGCTCGAGCACAACGCAGTACAGGCGGAATCGGCGGTAGTGCAATCGGAGCAGAGCGAGGACATGCTCGTCGATAGCATCAACGAAGCGCTCTTTGACCTGGTGGGCGACACCGTTATTGAATTTAGCTCAGCAGGACCGCAAATTATCGAGGACTACGAAGCAGACGTGAGAGGATACTTAGACCATGAGTGATACCGCATCCGCAGCACCCCGCGTGCCCAAGCGCGTCGCCGCCGTCATTCTCAACTCGCTCAAGGGCGGCGTTGTCCCGCGCATCGGCCTTCCCTACATTACCGTAGGGCGCGAGGTCGAGATCCGCGCCCTGCTCACCGATCTGAGTCTCATCGCCGACGGTGGGGCGAGCTTCCGTTTCCTAGTCGGTCGCTACGGCGCCGGCAAGAGCTTTTTGCTCCAGACCATCCGAACGCATGCCATGGGCGAGGGCTTTGTGGTCGCCGATGCCGACCTTTCCCCTGGGCGCCGCATACAGGGCGGCCAGGGACAGGGCCTTGCCACCTACCGCGAGCTCATCCGCAACATATCGACCAAGACGCGCCCCGAGGGCGGTGCGCTCAACCTTATTCTGGATCGCTGGGTCGCCTCGTGTGCCGACGTCGACGAGTCAGTCGTCAATACCCAACTGGCCCCGCTCGAGGAGATGGTCCACGGCTTTGACTTCACCCGCATGCTCCGCCGCTATCGCACGGCCGTATCCGAGGGCGACGAAGAGGCCATGAGCCGCGTGACCAAATGGATCCGCGGCGAATACCGCACCAAGAGCGAGGCTCGCGCCGAACTGGGCTCCTCGACCATCATCAGCGATGACGACTGGTACGACTACGTTAAGCTCATTGCACGCTTTTTGGTCTGCAGCGGATACAAGGGCATGCTGGTGCTCATCGACGAACTCGTGAATCTGTACAAGATTCCCAACGCGATCACGCGCCAATACAACTACGAGAAGATCCTGACTATGTACAACGACACGCTCCAGGGCAAGGCGCAGTACCTGGGCATGATCATGGGCGGCACTCCAACCTCCATCGAAGACCGCCGCCGAGGCGTGTTCTCCTACGAGGCCCTGCGCAGCCGACTCGCTCAGGGCCGCTTTGCGCGCGAGGACCTTAAGGACATGCTCGCGCCCATCATCCGCCTGCAGCCACTCACCTATGAGGAGTTGCTGGTGCTGATCGAAAAACTCATGCAAATTCACGCCGGCTACTTTGGCTGGACGCCCACGCTTACCGAGAACGACTTGGTGGACTTTCTCAAGATTGAGTTCGGCCGCGTGGGAGCCGATACGCACTTGACGCCGCGTGAAGTTATTCGTGACTTTATCGAGCTGCTCGACATCCTATGCCAGAACCCCGACGCCAACGTAGCCGAGCTGCTGCAAAGCGTCGGCGGTGACGCGCTGGCGCCAGCAACCGGAACAGGCGACACCGATACCGCAGGCGGCGACCGTAACTTCGCCGAATTCACCATCTAACCTGCCAAAAAGGGACAGGTTTATTTTGGCAGGTTTTATCTGGGCAAACGTCGAGGCAATAATGCAGCAAGCCACTGCCCACCGCGTTGAGAGATTCGTTTTTGCAAGGAGGCCCCGTGAACGCCTTTAACCGCTACGCCCCGTTTATCCAAGACTTCATCTACTCCCACGATTGGGAGAGCCTGCGCTCCATTCAGGTTGCGGCGGCAGATGCCATCTTTAACACTCAGGACAATGTGCTCCTGACGGCATCCACGGCTTCCGGCAAAACCGAGGCAGCCTTCTTTCCCATCCTGACCGAGTTTTGGGAGAACCCGCCCGCAAGCGTGGGCGCCCTCTACATCGGCCCCCTCAAGGCGCTCATCAACGACCAATTCGTCCGCCTCAACGACCTATGCGAAGAAGCCGATATCCCCGTCTGGCACTGGCATGGCGATGTCTCGCAGTCACACAAGGCCAAACTCATCAAAAAGCCGAGCGGCATCCTTCAGATTACGCCCGAATCGCTCGAGGCGCTCCTGATCCATAAGCACATGGCGATCCCGCGCATGTTTTGCGACCTGCGCTACGTCGTCATCGACGAGGTTCATTCGCTCATGCGCGGCGACCGCGGCGGGCAGACGCTCTGTCTTATCGAGCGCCTCTCGCGCATGGCAGGCGTGCAGCCCCGCCGCATTGGCCTTTCGGCCACCATCGGCGACCCCGAGCGCACGGGCACCTTCCTGTCGCAGGGGACGGGACGCAACTGCGTCATCCCCCGTTTTGAGGAGCCGCGCCGCGTGTGGCGCATCTCCATGGAGCACTTCTACAACTCGGGTCCCCAAGCCCAGCAGCGTGGCACGCAAAGCACCGACACCCAGGAGGCCGAGGTTCTTGCGTGCGAGCGTATTGAAGCGCCAGTACCGCACGTCTTGCCCGCATCCGGACAGAACATGCGCCACAGCGGCCAACTCTCGCAAGATGAGCGTCGTCAACGCCGCGAGCGAGCTCAGGGCAAGGGCAAGTCCGCTCCTGAAGGCCGTCGAACTTCCTCCGCCCCCGAAGGCGCAGTCGATATCCCCCAGGCGAGCGAGCGGGCCCTGCTCAATCCCACCGACACGGCTCCCGACAACGCCGATCCCGGCATGGGCTATATCTTTGAACACACCCGTGAGCGCAAGTGCCTCGTCTTTGCCAACTCGCGTGAGGAGGCCGAGGCGGTGTGCTCCATGCTGCGTAGCTACTGCGAAAGCCGGCGCGAGCCCGACCGCTTCCTTATCCACCACGGCAATCTTTCGGCATCGCTGCGCGAGACGGCCGAAGAGCTCATGCGAGACGAGGAGCAGGCGCAGACAACTGTCACTACCTCTACGCTTGAGCTCGGTATCGATATCGGTCGCTTGGAGCGCGCCTTCCAGATCGATGCGCCGTTTACCGTCAGTTCCTTTTTGCAGCGCATGGGCCGCACGGGCCGTCGCGACCTTCCGCCCGAGATGTGGTTCGTCATGCGCGAAGAAGAGCCCGAGCCGCGCACGATGATGCCCGAGACGATTCCTTGGAAGCTCCTTCAGGGCATCGCGCTCGTACAACTCTATCGCGAGGAAAAGTGGGTCGAGCCGCCCGAGCTCGATCGACTCCCCTACAGTCTGCTCTACCACCAGACGATGTCGACGCTCGCCAGCACCGGCGAGCTCACACCGGCAGAGCTTGCTCAGCGCGTGCTCACGCTCAGCTACTTTCATCGTGTCTCGGCCGACGACTACCGCGTACTGCTGCGTCACCTCATCAAGATTGACCACATCCAGGTCACCGAGGGCGGCGGACTTATCGTGGGCCTCGCGGGCGAGCGCATCATCAACAACTTTAAGTTCTACGCCGTGTTCCAGGAAAACGAGGAGTTCACCGTTCGCAGCGAGTCGGCCGAGCTGGGCACGATTGTCAACCCGCCACCGCCGGGTGAGCGCGTCGCCATCGCGGGCCATTGCTGGATCGTCGAGGAAGTGGACTGGAAGCGACACACCGTCTTTGCCACGCAGGTCAAGGGCCGTGTGCCGGCCTACTTTGGCGACTGTCCTGGAGACATTAACACGCATGTGCTCGAGCGCATGCGCAAGGCGCTCAACGAGCATGCGGTATACCCATACCTTATGCGCAACGCGCGGGCACGCCTTGCGCAGGCTCGTCATACGGCCGAGATATCCGGCGCGGGAACCAAGCCGCTCATCAACCTGGGCGGTGACACCTGGGTGCTCTTCCCGTGGCTGGGCAGCTATGCCTTCCTGGCGCTCGAACGCATGCTCAAGATTAAATGCGCCGCAGAGCTGGGCCTCCGTGGGCTCGACCCGTCGCGTCCATACTTTATGCAGTTTAAGATGAAGGCCGACGAGGAGACGTTCTTTGAGGTGCTCGCTGCCGAGGCCGAGAAGGACTTCGACCCCATCGAGCTCGTCTATCCCGGCGAAGTGCCTTACTTTGACCGCTACGACGAGTACGTTCCCGAGGAGCTCGTGCGCAAAGGCTTCGCCGAAGGCGTGCTCGACATCGAGGGAATGAAGCAGCGCGTCCTCAGCTGGCGCGACCACGCCTAAGACCAGTCTTTTTGGGACGGGGAGACTTACTTGTCGTGAAGGACGGTGCCGAGAAAGTCAGCGTCGAAGGGCACGGCTTCGGCAAAGGCATAGTCGCCGTCGCTGGCGATGAGCAGATAATTCTCCTCGCCGCCGAACTCTGCATCGCCACATGGGACCACCCAAGCATGGTCGAACACCTCGAGCGCCGTGGCAGCGCAATCGCGCAGAAACGTCACATCGCTCCCCTCGTTCGCGCTCACGATATTGGCCACATAGATGCCGCCCGGGTTCAAGCTGCCCCGCACCAGACGTAGCGCCTCAACGGTTGCCAGCTCGCGCACGGGCTCGGCACCGCCAAAGCAATCGCTCACGACCACGTCGTAGCGGCGATGCCCCACACTCGTCACGCCCAGATACGATCGCGCCTCGGCGGTAATCACCCGCAGGCGATCACCAACCGTGCGCTCCAGCTCGTCTAGGTAGAACCAGCGGCGCGCCAGGCGCGTAATCTCTCCGTCATACTCGACGACGTCCATGCGCAAGCCCTCGTGCGACATCAGAGCGAACTTAGGATAGGCAAACCCGCCGCCGCCCAGCATGAGCATGCGGTCGATACCATGCCCGTAAGCATCACTCATTGCGTCTTCGGCCTCGAACACATCGTCAAATGCGCGATAGTACGCAAAGACGGGCTCCGCCCAACGCTCGCCAACGTAGCTTGCGCTTTGGTAGACGCCGCCTTGCACCAACACGCGAATCTCATCGCCGCCCTCATCGTGCACGCGTTTCACACGCGCCAGCCCATTGCGAGTTCGTGCGACCTGCAGGCAGGCAGCACGAACAGCGACGGCAGCTGCGCCCAGCGCCGCGGCTCCCAGGGCAACGCCAGCGACGACGCCAGCGGAAACACTCGGCTTGTTCATCTAGAGCTCCTTTTGCAGATAGAGGCCATGATCGTAAAAACCAAGGTGGCGGTAGTACTCGCGTGTGCCAATCGCGCTAATCACGTTGATACGCGCATAACCCGCATCCCGGGCAATCTCGCACGCACGCTCTACGAGCAAACGCCCCAACCCGTGATGCTGCGCCGCCTGGCCCCGGTCGCCCACGCGCGCCGCCATGCCATACACGTGCACCTCGCGAATCATCGCCTCGTCCGGCGTCGTCGGCAACTCGTCCGCATGTGCGGCAACAAACGAATGGTCGGGCAGCGACAACCGCAAAAAGCCCGCGATCTTGCCCCGCGGCGTCACCCACTGCAAAAAGCGCTCGTGAGTCACCGGCGTCTCGTACGTCACTTCCTCATCAAGAGAAAGCTCATCCAAGTCGGCACCCGCGGTACTGATCTCGCGATAGCGAATCTCACGCACCGTCGCACCGTCGCCCCGAGCAGCCAGGCGGTTCTCAACGAGCTGACGCAGGTTAGGTTTCTTGTTGCCCACCATAATGTCGTCAGAACTAAAGTCGCGGATCATGCGACTGATGCGGCAGAACGCCGGCGTCACCACGATGTCATCGGCCAACACATCGAGCAGCTCTTCCTCGGAATAGGGGCGCCACTCGCCGCGCTCATAGCAGCCCACCAGACGCGAGCCCTCGATGAGCGCACACGGGTAGATCTTGACTTCGTCGGGCATAAAGGCCCCCTCGGTCATAAAGCACTCGTAGTCGCGCTTGTCCCCCTCGGGCGTGGCACCCAGCAAGTTGAGCATAAAATGCGCGTGGATCTTAAAGCCAAACAGGCGCGCAAGCGAAAACGCCCGCTCGATCTGTGCCACTGAAATGCGACGCTCGTTGATATCGAGCAGGTGCTGGTCGAGGCTCTGGATACCCATCTGAATCTTGGTGCAGCCCAGGCGGCGAATGAGCGCGAGGGTCTGCGGTGTTACGGCATCGGGGCGCGTCTCGATAACGAGCCCCACCACGCGATGCTTCGCCGTCTCGTTGATGCGCTGCTGACGCTCGAGCTCCTCCATCGTTGCCGTTTGCCACTCGGCAACCTCGCCCCACGGCGTACCGGGGCCGTACAGACGACGCACCGCGCGGTTATAGCCACCCACGGCAGCATCCACACGCCCCTGCTCGTCGGCAACACCGCTCGCAAGCTCGGCCTCGTCGGTCGCAATACCGGCAGCCCGATAGCGCTCGCGGCGCTCCGCCACCACCGGCGGCAGCGCATCGGCGGGAGCGTCATCGAGCAGGCGCCCCGCCTCGGCACGGCTGATGCCCGGACGCGCCAACATGGGGTTTGCCGCCACGCCGACGACGGCATCGTCATTGAGCGCACGGAAAAGCTCCGACATAAACCACGTTTGATACCCTTGCGGATAGTCGCTCCAGGTACCGCCGAGCACAATGAGCTCGATCTTATCGGTCGCATGCCCCATTTGCGAAAGCGCCGTCAAACGGGCACTCACCTGCAGATACGGGTCGAAGCAGTTTTGCTCCGCACGGGCGCACGCCGGCTCGGCATGCAGATAGCTTTTAGGCATGCGCAGATCGTTGGGGCAAAACAGGCAATCGCCCGAGCACGGCCACGGCTTGGTGATAACGGTAATGGTCGCCACGCCCGAAGCCGTGCGACGAGGCTTCATGCGAAGCACCTGCAGCAGCTGACGCTCCAGCTCGGAATTGACATTCCATGCCGCCCAACGCGCCGGTTCCTCACGCTTCACCCGCTGGTAAAACGGCAGCAGGCGACGCTTGGCCAAATCGCGCTTATCGGCGCCCTCGCGGCGCGCCTCAGCATGTATCAGTTTGACGAGCGCTTTGTCGTCCACGGTCTCACCGCGACGCAGAGCGTCGAGTATGTTCAAGATAATCTGTTCCATGTCCCCATTGTAAAGGCAAAGGCGCCGAAGCCGACCGCGGCCCCGACGCCTTCATCAAAGAGCATGCCTATATGCACCGATCTCCGAAAACCGCATGTCACTCCGGATCGAACGACATGTCGCCCGAACCGACCTTAAAACGATACGTGGCAGACTTATCACCGTTGTCGAATTCAAGATTCAATATGGTCTCGCCATCGTAGCCAAGCGGAAGGAAATCGCTCTCGAAGTCACCGCTGCCCACGGTGAGGCTCGCCTTAAAGCCCGTAGAGTTCGGAACCGTTATCTCCACATCGCCCGAGTCCACGCTTACGTCCATAGACTTCGCGGGGGCCTGGTAGAGCTCGAACGTCACATCGCCCGAACCTACCTTGGCATTCAGGGTGTCGGTTACAGTACCCGCAAACTCGATGTCTCCCGAGTCCAAAGTCAGGTTGACGTCATGACACGCAATGTCCGTGACCGTCAGATCGCCCGATCCTACATTCGCTGTAATGCCCACCATGTTATCGGCAACTTCGCGCGGCAGTTCGACGGTAACCGTGCGGTCAATGGCGCGCTCGTCATCGCAATCGAACTGGCGAATCTTGAGCGCAGAACCCTTAACCTCGGCCAGATTCTGAGTGGCAGCATCGTAGGTAGCTACCCCCTTTGCAACACGACCGCTCTCGATGACACGCACCTGCCCGCCGGAAACGCACTTGATCTCAACCTCACCCGATGTCACATCCAGGTCAAGGGACTGGAATGAGTCGGCATCAAACGTTTCGCTCGAAAGCTGCCGAGACTGAGCGGAATAGTTACCGCCATCCAAAGAATCGTCCCCGTCAACCACATCGTCCATACCGGACAAACCGGATGCAATATCGCCGAGATCCCACGGGCCATCAAAATGAAACAATATCCGCGAAGTGCCAAAGATAAGCCCGATGATGAGCACGAACGCTCCGATACCGACGCCCAGGCGGACCTTGGACTCATGCGAGAGCTTCATCATTCATCACCTTCTTTGGCGCTCGGCTCAGCGGCGGTCGAGGAAGCCACGTCAGTATCAACCGCAGCGGAAACATCCTGAGCCTTAGCCGCCTCCGGCGCCGGACCAACCTGAATATCCCCGCGTGCCCAATCGCCATCGAGCGCACGCGCCACCCAGTGATAGATGGGGATTGTAAAGAAGATCAGCGCGGCAAAGGAGCCACCAAACAGGAACATCAGCAAAAAGAACAGCAGCCAGCACACGGCCCAATACGGAAACGACTGGAACGGACCTTTCACCGGAGTCGAGCCAGCTGCGCCGCCACTCGTCACCTGCGCCGTAGCGGCATTGGCGGCCTGCGCGCTCCAGCTTGCCGCTTGCGCCGCCTTGGCGGCGGCATCACTCGCCTGTGTTGCCGCCTCGGTAGCACGTGCCGCTGCCTCATGGGTACGGGCGCGCTCCGCTGCCTCGGCCTCGCGCTGACGGGCGCGGTCCTCGTTCTCAAACTCGATATCGTCCTCGATCTCATCGCTCGGATTAAGGAGCTCGTCCAAACTCACGCCATAGAGTTTTGCGAGCGAGATCAGGTTCTCGGTATCGGGCGAGCTCTCCGCACGCTCCCATTTACTGACCGCCTGGCGCGACAGCCCCAGCTTTCGCGCCAGCCCTTCTTGGCTAAAACCCTTGCTGCGACGAAGGTCGGCGAGCCGCTGCGCAGTTTCTACATTCATGGTTCCTCCTATGCGATGCCAGCCGTGCCGCCGGACCGTTTTTGTTCTTAAGGCGCCTTGCACAGTTAAAAATCTATCCGCCACCGCCAAAAGCATGCCACCTATTCTAGTGAGATTTTTGACAACCGGCGGTTGCGGGCATATATGAGCTGCGGAAATGTGTCCAAACAAAGCAATGACCCGCAGCTCGGTTGTCCCCGTTGCGGCGTTAACGGTAGTATGGTCGTACTGTTTATTCCGCACCGCCAACGGAGGGAGTTCCGCGCCGTGAACCGCGATTTCGCCTCATCGCTCATTCAGCTCAACAATACGTTCTATCGCGAGCACTCCGCCTCCTTCTCCGATACGCGCCAGGCACCGTGGCCCGGCTGGGTACGCACCATGGACATAGCGCTCGAGCAGCTCGACGTCGCCACGATCGAGCATCCCGTCCGCGTCTTCGATCTTGCCTGCGGCAACATGCGATTCGAGAACTTTGCCGCCGGCGGCGCACTTTCCGCCAAGGGCGTCGACGGCGCAAACCCCTCGGCAGATGCCAGTTGCCCGTTTGAGTTCTATGGTGTTGACTCGTGTCAGGATTTGGCTATCGATGCGCACGGTCACGCCCTGCGCATTCCCAACCTGCACTTCCAGGAACTCGACGTACTCGATGCCCTCATGAAGCTCAACCCCGCCGAGACGCCCGACGCGCTTTTCGACGCCCCGCTCGCCGACATCTCGGTCTGCTTTGGCTTTATGCACCACGTGCCGTCGTGCGAGTACCGCGTACGCGTGCTCGACGCCCTGGTGCGCCAGACGCGCCCGGGCGGCATCATCGCCATCAGTTTTTGGGAGTTTATGAACGACGAGCGCATGGCGCGCAAGGCCGTTCGAGCCGAAGCCCGCGCCGAGCTCACCCCACCGTTTGAGGGTTACGATTCCGCGCAGTTTGAAGCCGGCGACCACCTCATTGGCTGGCAAAACGACCGCCACGCCTACCGCTATTGCCATCACTTTGACGATCAGCAGATCACCGACCTGGTGCGCGGCGTCCGAACGTTCTACAAGAGCGGCGAGGTCCCCGTGCGCGAGCTTGAGCGCTTCCATGCCGACGGTCGCAGCGGCGAGCTCAACCGCTATGTGATCCTCAAGCGCCTGTAGCGCTGGGCGTTTTGCCCGAGTTTGAGCCACCACGCCGGGCAATCTTTGCCCGACGTCACCAAATCTATTGCCAAGGCGCACGCTTGCGCCATCCGTTTATGACCAAGGAGCCGCATGGGAGCCGTCCACGTTCGCACGCCGAAGAATTTTGTGCTCGAGGAGCGCCTGGAGCGCTACGCCGATGCGATCGAGACGAACCCCGAGGTCTATGCCGGAGATTGGCGCGGAGCATGCGCACCAGCTGGCGGCGAACCTTTCGGCCGTCTTCACTTGGATCTTGGGTGTGGCAAGGGAACCTATCTGGTTGAGCGCGCTCGTCGCGAGCCCGGCACGCTCTTTATCGGTATGGACCAGGAGCCCATCTGCAACGCCTATGCCGCTCAGAAGATCTGCGAGCAGGAACTGCCCAACGCGCTCGTGCTGCCCCGAGGCGCCGCATCGCTGCCGCAGCTGTTTGCCGCAGGCGAGTTCGATGCCATCACCATCAACTTTCCCACGCCGCAGCCCAAGGCCAAATACGCCAAAAAACGACTCGTCCATGTCGACCATCTGATGCTCTACCGCCCGCTCTTTGCAGCCGGCGCCACCGTCACGCTGCGCACCGACAGCAAGCCACTGCGCGACTACGCCCTAGGACAGTTTGCCGCAGCCGGCTACGACACGCTTTGGGTAAGTGACGACGTGCGCCGCGACCATCCCGAGCATCCCGAGACCGAATATGAATGCCGCACGCGCGAGATGGGTGCCGTCGTCTATGGCATTTGCGCCACACCCGGCGCACGGCCCAGCGATGAACAGCTCGCGGCGGGCCGTGCGCAGGAGCAAAGTCTTGCCTGCTACCTGCCCGAAAACCTCGATGAGCTCGCCTATGTACCCCTGGGCATGGAAGAGGCCGTTGAGAACTTTAAAAACCGCGCCCGCAAGGGCAAAAAGCGCCTGCCTCAGGAACGCTAGTACCGCGCGCCCATTTCCTGCATTTTCTTGCCTGCGAACGCATCGATGCGACGCTACGCCATAATAGTTGGCGGACAATCGCGAGAGAAAGCAAACACATGGCACAGACCACGACAGATATCGCCGCCAGCACCGTCTCCGGTGCCGGAGCCGCCAGTTCATTCTCGGGCGGCACGGGAACCGAAGCCGAATTCGGCTCGCTCGGTGCGCTCTCCCCCACCTGGTGGGAGCCCGAGGACGGCAGCGAGCCCGAACCGTGGCTCACGCCCGACCAGGCCTTCGAGCGCTTCTTTGAATGGACGAGCGACCGCGGCATTGAACTGTGGGACCACCAAGAAGAGGCCCTCATGGACCTGGCAGCCGGCGATCACGTCATTTTGGGCACACCGACCGGATCGGGCAAATCGCTCGTCGCGCTGGGTATGCTCTTTATGGGCATGGCGCAGGGCAAGCGCTGCTATTACACGGCCCCCATCAAGGCCTTGGTCAGCGAAAAGTTTTTCGACCTGGTGCAGGTGCTCGGCCGCGATAACGTCGGCATGATCACCGGCGACACGCATATCAACACCAAGGCACCCGTCATCTGCTGCACGGCCGAGATTCTTGCCAACGACGCACTGCGCGAGGGCGAGGACGCCGATGTTGGCTGCGTCGCCATGGACGAGTTCCACTACTTTGCAGACCCCGACCGCGGCTGGGCCTGGCAGGTGCCGCTGCTCACTCTGCCCCATACGCAGTTTATGCTCATGAGCGCCACGCTCGGCGATGTCACCGCCATCGCCGCCTCACTCGAGGAGCACACCGGCGCTGCCTGCGACCTGGTCGTCGACGCCCCGCGTCCTGTTCCGCTGAGTTACGACTATGTGACGACCTCCCTCGAGGGCACGGTCGAGCTCGCCATGCGCCGCGACGAGGCCCCACTCTATATCGTGCACTTTAGCCAGGATGCCGCACTTGCGACGGCACAGTCGCTCGCCAATTTTGGCATTGCCAGCAAGGAGCAGCGCGAGGCCATCAAGGAGGCGGCCAAGGGCACGAGCTTCTCGACGGCCTTCGGCAAAATCCTCAAGCGCTTGCTCGGATGCGGCGTCGGCGTGCACCATGCTGGCATGTTGCCGCGCTACCGCCTGCTGGTCGAGCGCTTGGCGCAGCAGGGCCTGCTACCCGTCATCTGCGGCACCGATACGCTCGGCGTCGGTATCAACGTGCCCATCCACACCGTGGTGCTCACCGCGCTCACCAAGTTCGATGGCTACAAGATGCGTCGTCTGCGCGCCCGCGAGTTCCATCAGATTGCCGGTCGTGCCGGCCGCTCGGGCTTCGATACCGAGGGCATGGTCATCGCCGAGGCACCCGAGCACGAGATCGAGAATGCCAAGCTTATGGCCAAGGCGGGCGACGACCTCAAAAAGCTCCGCAAGATTAAAAAGAAGAAGGCCCCCGAGGGCTTTGTCACCTGGAACAAGCAAACCTTTGAGCGCCTGATCGAGACGCAGCCCGAGACACTCAAGCCGCGCCTGCGCATCACGCACTCCATGGTGATTAGCGTGGTCGAGCAGGGCGGCGATGCCCGAGCCCGCGTACACGACCTCATCGAGACGAGCCTGCAGACCCCCGAGGAAAAGGCTAAGCTCGAGGTTCGTGCCGACGAGATCTTCGCCACGCTCATCGATTCCGGCGTCGTCGTGCGCACCGAGGTGCCGCCCGCACCCGACGCTCCGGCTGACGCCGCGCCGGACATCGACTACGCACTGACGGTCGACCTGCCCGAGGACTTTGCGCTCGACCAGCCGCTCTCGCCGTTTTTGCTTGCCGCGCTGGAGTTGCTCGATCCCGAGAGCGAGACCTATACCATGGATCTAATCTCAATGGTCGAGGCAACGCTCGAGGATCCCAAGCAGGTGCTGCGCGCACAGGAGCGCGCCGCACGCGATCGCGCTATGGCCGAGATGAAGGCCGACGGCATCGAATATGAGGAGCGCTTGGAGCGCATTCAAGACGTCACGTACGAAAAGCCGCTCGAGGATTTGCTCGACGCCGCCTTTGACAAGTACTGCCAGGAAGTACCCTGGGCAAACGACTACCAGCTCTCTCCCAAGAGCGTCCTGCGCGATATGCTGGAAAGCGCGAGCGATTTTAAGGGCTACATTCAAAAGCTCGGCATCGCCCGCTCCGAGGGCATTTTGCTGCGCTACCTGGCAGAAGCCTATCGTTCACTCGACCGCACCGTGCCCATCGAGAAGCGCGACGAGCGCCTGCGCGACATTATCTCGTGGCTGGGCTTTGTGGTGCGCTCGGTCGACTCGAGTCTGGTGGACGAGTGGGAGAACGCCGGCAACCCCGCTGCACTCGACGCCGCACCGCCGCAGGGCATCGACGAAGTCGTGGCAGACCGCCGTGGCTGTACCCTGCTGGTGCGCAACGCACTCTTCCGCCGCGTGGCCCTTGCAGCCCGCGAGCATGCGCGCGATCTGGGCGAGCTCGACGAGGACTGGGGCATGAGCGAGGTCCGCTGGCAAAAGGCGCTCGACGCCTATCACGAGCAACACGAGGAAATCCTCACCAACGGCGACGCCCGCAGCGCCGCGATGTTTACCATCGACGAGAGTGACGAGAAGCCCGATCATGTGTGGCACGTGCACCAGATTTTTGCCGACGAGGACGGCGACCACGACTTTGGCATCATGGGCGATGTCGATCTGGACGCCACGCAAGACGGCGGCGAGGTCATTTTCAAAAACTACCGCGTCGGCTTTATCGAGGACCTGCTCGAGGACTAGCCGAACAGAATGGGGCGAAACGAAGCGGGGCCGCTGGCGATGTTGCCAGCGGCCCCGCTTTTGCACTATCCGCTATGCCCTATTCGGCATCCTCGACCTCATACGAATCCGCCTCGGCTGGCTCATCGTTTGTCTCTGGCACAGCCTCGCGCGCCTCGTCAAACGCCGCCTTCATGGTCTTGTTACCCCACGTGAGCTTGCGAATGGTAAGCTCATCGGCCTTGTTGTGAGCCAGGCGCAGGTTCTCTGTGCTGCGGCGCAAATCGTCCTTGGTCTTCTCGAGCTGCTTGATGGCGGCATCAATCTCCTTGATCGCCGACTCGAATTGTTTGCTCGCCAGTTTGTAGTTGCGCGAGAATCCATCCTTGAACTTCTCCATCTTGGCTTCGAAGTTCGTGACATCGATATTCTGCTGCTTGTACTCCGCCAGCTCCTGCTTATAGCGAAGCGAACCCATGGCAGCATTGCGCAGCAGCGTAATGATGGGAATGAAGAACTGCGGGCGGATCACATACATCTTCTCGTAGCGATAGCTCACGTCCACGATTCCCGCGTTGTAAAGCTCGCTCTCGGGCTCGAGCAGCGTGCAGAGCACCGCGTACTCACAGCCTTTCTGGCGACGATCGTGATCGAGTTTCTTAAAGAAGTCCTCGTTTTTATGCTTGATCGCGGTCTCGTCGTTCTCGTTTTTCATCTCGAACATAATCGAAATGACCTCGTTGCCGCTCGCGTCGCACTCGCGGAAGATAAAGTCACCCTTGGTGCCCTCAGATGCATCGTTATCTTTCTCGAAGTACGCATTGGGAAACGCCGTCATGCGCAGACGGTTAAACTCGGTCTCGCAGTGCTGCTCGAGCGACTCGCCCACCATCTTGGTGGACAGGCGAACCTTCATGTCCTTAAGGCGCTCAATCTCTTCATCCTTGTAGCGAATCAGGTCATCGCTCGCGCGCTTGGCCTGCGCAAGCTCGAGCTCGTGTGCCGCCTTGGCTTGCTCCTCGCGAGAATCGCGCACCGCCAGCTCGCTCGTCAGTTTGGCACGCGCCTCATCGCGCTCTCGCTCCGCCGCGGCGACCGCCTCTGACAGGTTCATTTTTGCCATCAGTTCCTGCTCGCGCAGCTGGGCGCGCAGCCCCTCGGCCTCTTGCTCGGACTGAGCCTTTGCGGCGGAAAGCTTCTCCTGTACCGTCGCGCGGTAGTCAGCAAGTGCGCGCTCGGCCTCGCTGCGAGCGGCATCGAGCTCACGCTGCGACTCGGCCGCGGCAGCGGCAAGCGCCATCTCCTGGGCCTTGTCCGCCGCAGCAAGCTTGGCCTGCAGCTCGGCAATCTGGGCATCTCGTGCAGCTACATCGTTTTGAGCAGCATTGCGCGCCGCCGACTCGGCAAGCTTGGCTTCGTCATCCTTGCGCCCCAGCTGCGCACGCAAGTTGTCGATTTCGCGCTGGAGCTCGGCGTTCTCCTTTTGGGCGTCGGCACGGGCCTCAACCGCCGCGCGCTGGCTTGCACTCTCGCGCTCTGCGGCAGCGCCCTCGAGCTTGGCACGCAATTCGGCAAGCTCGGCATCACGCTTGGCAACCTCTTGTGCCAGCTCCTGAGCCGCGGCGTTTTTCTGCTCGGCAAGTTGAGCGCTACGCTGAGACTCCACCTCCTGCAGGGCGGCCGTCGAACGAGAGCGCTCAAGCTCCAACGCCTGCTCCCCCTCACGCTGGACGGCCTTTACACGCTCATCAAGATCGCGCGAGAACTCGGCATCGCGCACCTGCTTGACGATATCCGCATAACCGGACGCATCGACCTTAAAAACTTCGCCGCAATGCGGGCACTTGATCTCGTTCATGGCAGCTCCTCGATGGACGCAAATTTCAACCTTCTACACTCTACCGCGCCACGCGGACAAAAAAAGGCGCCGCAGCCATAATGGCAACGGCGCCAGATCCACCGCGAGGGTGCCTATCCCCTTTGTGGTGGCTTGGGTCCTTACAGGTCGCGGTAGTCGATCAGGCGAAGATCGGATTGAGACTCAAGCCAAGCGCGAAGCTCGGGGTCGATCAGCGCATCGACTTCCTTGGTGCGATCGGTCGTAAGCGAGCTGTTCTCCAAGATAAAACGATCGAGATAGCCCGGATGGCACACAAAGACGACCGTCTCGCCGTCCGCCATCTCGCGAACCGTCCGCATAATCGAGTCCTTAGGTTCGTAGCCCGGCTCCATCGAGTGCATCACCATGCGCAGGTCGGTGGCGCCGCATCGCACAACCGCCGTGGAGTCGAAGCTCGCCTTCTGTTCCTTAAGGCCCAGTTCCTGAGCAACCGCCGAGATCGCTCGGTTAAGGTTTTTGCTCATGACGGCATGGGCCTCAAAGTAATCGGGTTCGCGGCCCACAATCTCTACAAAGCGGTCATGCTGCGCGCGGATCTCGATGCAGGCCTCATCAAAGTCGATCAGTTCTTCGCCGCGCTTAAAATGCTCGCGGAAGGTACGGCTACTATGGAACTCACCGCTCTCGTTGAGCATACTCGGAATGAGCTCCGGGTCGGCACACGGCTTGCCCAGGCACACGTTGGTATGCTGGCCCACCGCAATGCCGGCGTCCGCCACGAGCGACCAGCCACGCTCGGCCTCGGGCATATTGGGCATCAAGCCCGCCGAGCGCACCAGACCCTCATTGATGCTGCGGGCAATCCCCAGGTTAACGGCATACGAATAACCGATATCGTCGGCACGAATAAGCAGTTGTTTCATAACGACTCCAATCTATGGAAAAGGGCACTTGGAGTATAGCCAAGTGCCCCGGGAAATTATCCCACCTAAACAGATGCTTTAAGCCTTAGCGGCAGCTGCATCCTCATCGAGCTGCTCCTTGGTAAAACCAAAGAGGTAGGCGATGGCAGCGGCGGAAATAAACGCAACGCCCGAAGCAACGCAGCCCCAAACGAGGTTGGCCGTTCCGCCGGCAACAAATCCGGTAATAGCCAGAATATTCGTTGCGCCCAAAACATACGTCGTCACGTTCGTGAGGGCCGCGACCAGGCCGCCGATAGCACCGCCGGCAACCATGGCGCCCAGGCAGCGGGTGTACTTAAAGCCGCAGCCATACAGCGCAGGCTCCGTCACGCCACCGACGATACCGGAAAGGGAAAAGCCGAGCATAGCGCCCTTCTCGTCGGTCTCCTTAAGGCGCAGGAAGGCACCAAAGGCCATGCCCCACGTGGCGAACTGAGCAATACCGCCTGCAACCATAACGCAGGAGTCAGAGCCCAGCGTAAGCAGCTGAACAATACCAAGGGTAATCAAAACCTGGTGCATACCGGTCATGACCAGGAACTCCCAAAGCGCGGCGATAGCCACCAGGGAAACGATGGTTAGGATACCGCCGGTGTTGCCGAGACCGAACATGAAGTTGCCGACCACGCTGCCCAGGATGGAGCCGATCGGAGCCAGAGCGCACAGCGAAACGGGAACCATGACGGCCAAGGTGCACACAGGCACAAACACCGTGGAGAGCATGTCGGGAATGACCTTCTTCATGAACTTCTCGACGACCATGAGCACCGGCATGGACAGGACCATGGGGAGCACGGTGGCAGAATAGTTGTTCAGCTGAGCCGGAAGCACGCCGTAGACCAGAGTGGTCGTTGCACCCGAATCTGCTGCAGCGTTAACGAGCGTCATAAACTCGGGGGCAATGAGCACACCGCCGAGCATCATGCCGAGCGGCTGGCTGCAGCCGAGCTGTTTGGCAGCGGCCCAACCCAGGTAAATGGGCAGGAAATAGTAACCTGCGTTGTAGATCCAGTTATAGAAGAAGTTGTAGATATCGGAATCGGCAGCCCAAATACCGAGCATGCCGTCGCCGCAAATCACGGCGACGGTACGGAACATGGCGGCGCCCATGATGATCGGAATCGTCATGACCATCGTCTTGGACAGGTAGTTGAGGACCTTCTTGCCCGCAGTCTTGAGCGTCAGCGGCTCCTTGGTGCCGTCATCGAGATTCTCGTCGATGGAGCCTTCGCCCTTAACTCCCAGCGCAATGGCGGCGTCATAGACCTTCGGCACGTTCTGGCCGATGATGACCTGATACTGGCCGCCAGACCACTGGGCACCCAGTACGCCCTTGATCTTCTTAACTTCATCGTCATTGGGGATGGACTGATCCTTGAGGTTCAGACGCAGGCGAGTCATGCAGTGCGTCGCGTTCGTCACATTGGAGGCGCCGCCGACGGCAGCAAGCACGTCCTCGGCAATCTTCTTGTTATCGACAGCCATGTCGAATCCCTTCTCTTCCAACTAAAAGCCCGTGGGACTTCACCGCGCCAAGGCACACGATTCCGCTCGCGCCTGCGCAGCGCGCGATGCCCGTTGGCAAGAGATTTCATTGCATGTGATTCCCGGGTGGATCGACATGAAAAAAGCCCCGCGCACAACCGACAGAGACCCAATACGGACCTCGGCAGAATCGGTAGTGCCTCTCGGAGCTGCGCCGTGAGTAACACCCAACACACGGTGAGTATATGCGGCAATTGAAGTCAGCACATCGCTGACTATCGATAAACGGTAGAAATCAGACCGTAAACGGTAGTTGCAACAGTTTTAATGCGCTTTGATGCCCTTAATTATCCGAGCTTGTAGGAGCCACTCGATTCACATGCATGATGAGGTAGACAAGCTCTTCTTGCGCCAACGCCTCGCCAAAGGTCTCCTGAATCAGCTCGTCGACACGATGGGCGCAGCGCGATGCCGCAGGATACTGCTCCACGAGCACGTCATAGAGACCGGAATTCTCGGTATCGATTGGCTCTTTCTTTGCCACGCGATCGAGCAGATAGCGCACATGAGTGGCAAAGCGAGTAAAGGCAAACGACGAACAATCGACCGTGACGCCCAGCTCTTCCTGAATAATTGCGACCGTCATATCGAGCAGGCGCTCCTCCTGCCGTTCGGCCAAAACGCGCTTCTCACTCGGTTTAACTGCCGCGTTGATAATCGACATGGCGATACCCGCGGCCTCACTCTGGGGCATGCGGACGGCAAAGGTTTTCTTAATGCCGCGAACGGCCAGCTCACCCAAGCGGTATTCGATGGGGTGCAACTGCTCCAAATCGCGCTCGAGTGGCAACGATACCACCATGTGCTCGCGGGCTCGCTTAATAGCAAACTGAATATGGTCGGCCAACGTAATGGGAAGATTAGGACTTAATTCGTACGAGAGCTGCCCGGTTGCGATATCTGCCAGCTGAGCGGAAAACTCCAGCACCTCGGGATCGACCTCGTCGATAAACGCCAGATACTTGGAATCGATGCCGTAAAAGGTGCGGGTGACGACATCCAGGTCGACCTCGTGTGGCATATCTCCAAAACCGATACCGCGACCCAGCGCGATAAGCTGACGCCCCGCGCCATCTTCGCAGATGGCCGCGTTGTGGTTAATGCGCTGGATAGCCCTCATGAAATCATCGCTCCTACTAAAACGCGCCGTGCAGACCATCTACGCGGCGCGTTCATTCTACCCACACTTCTAATTACAGTCCAAAGAAGCTCAAGATCTGGTCTCGGCTTACGGGCTTGTAGTCATTGGCGTCGAGGCCTACATCGTAGCGGTAGATGGGACGCTCGCGATCACGGTTACGCGTGTTGGTGCGGTCTCCTCTGCTGTGGATATGACCGTGCAACATAATGGCGCCACGCGCCTTGCCGTTCCAGCTGAGCATGGGGTAATGGCTCAAAACCAGGCGATGTCCCTTGGCATAGCCGGGAGCAATCTCCAGGTAATCGCGCACGTCATCCCAAATTTGCGGTGCGTCCGGATCTTCCCAATCGCCGTCATGGTTACCACGGATGAGCGTCACGTTTTGGCATGCAATTCGCTCACGCAGGCGCACGGCCTCCGCCATGGGCAGTCGATACGTAAAGTCTCCCAGGATGTAAAGCCGGTCGTCCGCAGCAACGCACTCGTTAATGGCGTCAATAACCTTGCGGTTCATCTCCTCGACCGAGGCGAACGGCCGATCCATATCGTGCAGGATATTCGTATCGCCCAGGTGCAGGTCGGCGGTAAACCACATCATCGTCTGTGTCCTCATTTCGCAACGCGTCTAACACGTGCCTAGTATACAGACGCTTTGGCGCAGCGGTTACCCAAAGAGCCCGCCAAACAGTCCACGGCGGCGCTTGTCATTCTTCTTCGATACGTCGTCCCGTGCGTTCTTATCCTTCCGCTTTTCTCGATCCTGCTCCAGCTCATCGTCATCGAGCAGCAAGTCCCACTCAAACGGTTCATCCGTCAGATCAAACAGGTCGTCGTCATCAAACATGACAGCCTCCCCTAGCGGCTAGCGGGCATCCGCCACATAAAGGCCAACGCGCACCTGATGCCAGGGGCTGCGCTCGGGCGCAACCTGCTGCACGCGGGCTTCAAACACATCTTCGTGCCCGTAATACATCATCACGGACAGCGGGCCAACCTCGTTTCCCGGAACATAGCCGAGCTTGATCTTGCCGAAATAGATCGCGACCGCCTCGGGATCGTGGGGATTATCGCGCTCGGCACACAGTGTCAGTTTATCGCCCGCTTTCAGATCGCCCAGAACCAATGCGCCGTCGGCATACTGAAATCCAGCGATGTGAAACGATAAAAGAACACGTGAAGGCTCGTACATGGCAGCTCCTCTAACGGCCGGAATAACCGGCACTTAACCTTATTGAGAAGTCTACGAACTCGTGCGGACACAAATAGACCAACCCGGGTCTTTTCGACCGTTTGTCGCAACGCTTGCATGCCAGAGCGCTTGCAGATAAGATAGGAGCACGGATGGCACCCGTGGCAGCGGGTCTTGCCAACTCCGATACACGTTTACATCGTGAGAAGTGGCCGTCTTCGCTTACGCGGGGGCGGCTATTTCGTTCGGCCGATAAACAGGCCGAGTTCTATAGCCGCGATTAACAACGCCAATAACGAAATAACATCGCTTACGCTCATACCAATTCCCTTCTAAAGGGAGTTGGCCCATCCGTACCCCATGGCAGTAGTCTAACGCAAATTGCGGGTAATAGGAACACCTGTTCGTATTGCCCGCGCCTTTTTCTAGTGCACAAACATGCGCACGAACTTGTGCTTCCAGCTTGCGTAGGGCGCATAGCGGAACGGCACGTCCAGCCAGGTTGCCTTGCTCACGATGCTCTTCTTGTGGCTAAACGCATCGAAGCTTTCACGGCCATGGTACTGTCCCATGCCGCTTGCGCCCATGCCGCCAAAGCCCATATGGCTCGTAGCCAGATGCATGATCGTGTCGTTAACGCAGCCGCCGCCAAAGGGCACGTAGCGCACAAAGCGCTGCTGCACCGCGCGGTCCCGGCTAAAGATGTACAGGGCCAGCGGCGTCGGACGCTCCATAATAAACGCCTCGGCCTCGTCTAGACCTTCAAACGTCAGCACCGGCAAGATGGGGCCGAAAATCTCCTCCTGCATCACGGCATCCTCGGGCGTCACGCCGTCCAGGATCGTCGGCTCAATCTTGAGCGAGGCCTCGCGTGCCGCACCTCCCAGCACAACCTTGTCGGGATCGATCAGCCCGCGCACGCGCGCGAAATGCTTGGCGTTGACGATATGGCCGTAGTCCTCGTTGTCGAGCGGGTGCTCGCCAAACATGCGGCGGACTTCCTCCTTGATGAGGCCCAATAGCTCGTCGTGCACGCGCGCGTCAACCAGCAGATAGTCGGGCGCCACGCAGGTCTGGCCCACGTTGAGCCACTTACCAAAGGCGATACGCCGCGCCGCGACCTTCAGATTTGCGGAGGCGTCCACGATGCAGGGGCTCTTGCCACCCAGCTCAAGCGTCACGGGCGTGAGATTTTTGCTCGCGTGCTCCATGACAAGCTTGCCGACCGGAACGCTGCCGGTAAAGAAGATTTTGTCCCAGCGCTCATCGAGCAGCGCCTCGTTCTCGGCACGGCCGCCCTCGACGACCGTCACCAGGCGCGGATTAAACGCTTCCTCGCAAATCTGCTTGAGCACCGCACTTGAAGCCGGCGCATAGGCACTCGGCTTGATGACCACCGTGTTGCCCGCAGCGAGTGCACCGGCGAGCGGCTCGAGCGTCAACAAAAACGGGTAGTTCCAAGGCGCCATAATCAGCGTCACGCCATAGGGAACCGGCTGCGTCCTGCACACGCTAATGGCATTGGCGAGGTCGCACGGGCGCAGGCGTGCGCGACTCCATCGGGCCACATGCGCAATCTGATGGCGAATCTCGGAAAGCGACGTGCCGATCTCGCACATATACGCCTCGTCGTGCGACTTGCCCAAATCGGTCTTGAGCGCCCGGGCGATATCGTCCTCGTGCGCCCGCACCGCATCGCGCAGGCGCACGAGCGCGCGGCGGCGAGCATCGACATCGAACGTGGCATGCGTCTTAAAATAGGCGCGCTGACTGCTAACGATGCATGCGATTTCCTCGGTGTTCATGGGCCCTCCTAGTTCTCGTCCTCAAACATACCACCCGCGACGACCTCGTACATATGCTCGAGCTCCAAACGGTCCATTAAAAGCGGGACAGGATACAGCGGATTGGCCTCGGCATCGGCATGGGCCGCCATTTGCGGAATATCGGAGCGACGAATACCCGAGACATATTTTGGAATTCCCAAAGCCTCGTTCATGCGATCGACCCAATCGATAAAGGCCTCGGCGGCAAGACTGTCCTGCGCGGTGGCCGGCGCGATGCCCGCCATGCGAGCAAGATCGGCAAGCTTGGGAGCGGCGGTGTCGCCATAGGCGCGAAGCATGTGCGGCAGGATGATGGCGTTGGCCAAACCGTGTGGAATGCCGTATCGGCCGCCCAGGCTGTGCGCGATGGCGTGCACGTATCCGACATAGGAGCGCGTAAATGCGACGCCCGCCTTATACGCCGCCGAAAGCATATTGCGGCGCGCACGCATGTTGTCGCCATGTTCATAGGCCTCGAGCAAATTGTCGTGGATGAGCTGAACCGCCTGGCGCGCCATCTTGCGCGTGTAGGGCGTAGTGCTGCGGCCGACAAAGGCCTCTACGGCATGCGTCAGGGCATCCATGCCCGTCTGTCCCGTAATGGCAGCAGGCAGGCCACGCGTAAACTCGGGATCGTGCACCGCAAAGCGCGGGATGAGCACAAAGTCGTTAATGGGGTACTTATAGTGCGTCTCGTCGTCGGTGATAACCGCCGCGAGCGTGACTTCGCTTCCCGTTCCGGCGGTAGTGGGAACCGCGATAAGCAGCGGCAGGAGACGGTGGATGCGCAGCAGGCCGCGCATCTTGTTGATGGGCTTGTTTGGCTGCGCAATGCGCGCGCCCACGCCCTTGGCGCAGTCCATGGCCGAACCGCCACCAAAGCCGATAATGGCCCGGCAGTCGTTCTCGCGATACAGCGCCGCCGCTTCCTCTACATTCGAGACCGTGGGGTTCGCACGCGTTTCGGCATAGACTGTAACGCCAATTCCCTTTGCCGCAAGCGCGTTCTCGAGCGGCGCCGTGAGCCCCAAACGGGCAATACCGGGGTCTGTCACGATGAGCACACGCCGAATCGAGCGCTTTTGAAGTACCGCGGGCACATCCTCGGCATGCTCCAAAATGCGCGGCTCGGTATAGGGCAGGATTGGCAATGCGATGCGAAAAACCGTCTGATATGTTCGGCACCAGGCACGACGGGCTAGATGCATAAAGGAAACTCCTTCATTTGTTGATGGGTCAACATTTGCTCGACCGATTGTACTCATCGAGGAGCGCAGGCAACCTGCCAAACGTCAATCAATCAACATCTTCATATTGTTCGGAGCTGCTTGGCGTCATCCGGTGTTAGTCTTTCAGGGTCCATTGGATTCACGTCCGCCGCAAAGGAGGCGCAAAGGTGCATGACATCTGGAACCCCTGGCATGGCTGCACGCGCGTCAGCGAGGGATGCGACAACTGCTACATGTATTACATGGACGGGCAACGCGGTATCGACCCTTCCGTGATTAGCAAAAGCAAGTCGGGCTTTACCTATCCCCTCCAACGCCGCCGAGACGGTAGCTACAAAGTTCGCGCCGGCGAGCTTATCCGCATCTGCATGACGAGCGACTTCTTGTTGCCCGAGGCCGATCCCTGGCGACCAGAAGTATGGGATATCATTCGCCAGAGGCCCGACGTAAAGTTTTACATTCTGACCAAACGCCCCGAGCGTTTTTGCGACTGTCTGCCCAGCGACTGGGGCGATGGCTGGCAAAACGTCATGCTCAACGTAACCTGCGAAAACCAGCGCAGGGCGAATGAGCGGATTCCCCTCCTGCTCGCCACGCCCGCAGCACACCGCGGCATCATGTGTGCGCCGTTCATCGGAAGCGTATCGGTCAAAAAAGCCGCCCCCGGGAGCCTTGGAAAGCCCGATGGAATCGAGCAGGTCATCGCAGGCGGAGAAAACTACGCGGGAGCGCGTCCCTGCCATTACGAATGGGTGCGCCAGCTGCATGCTGAATGCGTGGCGGCAAATGCGACGTTCGCCTTCATCGAAACCGGAAGCACCTTCGTTAAGGACGGGCGAACATATCACCTTCGCAGCAAAAACCTGCAAAGCGAGCAGGCGTGGAAATCAGGCCTCCAACACCGCGGCCGCCAAATCGAATGGGACCTAAGGGATCCGCTCGGCCTGGAAATCCCCAGTTCGGAGCTCTGGGATCCACCGTATTTTGAGTGGTGCGAAACCTGCGGAAGCAAGTTCATCTGCAACGGCTGCGTCCGCTGCGGACTATGCGGACGCTGTTAGACGGCTGCGGCTAAATTGTTTTATTAAAAATCATTCCTAATAGGCTTCACATTCAGTCTCATTTATGGATAATAGAACTCGTCAAGACGCGCGTCCGGAGAGGGCCCTTACGGGACCGGACAAGCGCCCCATCGCCATCGATCGAAAGGATCGAATCATGAAGTTTGTTTGCCCCGTTTGCGGTTATGTGGAAGAGTTCGACGGCGACCAGCTGCCCGAGGACTTCAAGTGCCCCCAGTGCGGCGTCCCCGGTTCTCGTTTCCTGAAGCAGGAGGAGGGCCAGCTCGAGTGGGCTGCCGAGCACGTCGTGGGCGTCGCCAAGATGGAGGGCGTCTCCGAGGATATCGTCAACGACCTGCGCGCCAACTTTGAAGGCGAGTGCTCCGAGGTCGGTATGTACCTTGCCATGGCTCGCGTCGCTCATCGCGAGGGCTATCCCGAGATCGGCCTGTACTGGGAGAAGGCTGCCTACGAGGAGGCCGAGCATGCCGCCAAGTTCGCTGAGCTGCTGGGCGAGGTCGTGACCGACTCCACCAAGAAGAACCTCGAGATGCGCGTTGAGGCTGAGAACGGCGCCACCGCCGGTAAGACCGACCTCGCCAAGCGCGCCAAGGCCGCCGGTCTCGACGCCATCCACGACACCGTGCACGAGATGGCTCGCGACGAGGCTCGCCACGGCAAGGCTTTCGCCGGCCTGCTCAAGCGCTACTTTGGCTAAGCCAACCGCCTGAGACATAACCTCTAGCTCGAAGAAGGCCCGGACCGTATTGGTTCGGGCCTTTTTGTTGGCTTATTGCAGTTGCTCCTGAAGAACACTGAGCGACTGAGAGCTCAGGTCGTCGTATTGTATGAGGACGCGAGATGGAGCGTTCTTAGTCGATGCCCGATCACCCGTCCACAGGCAATCGGCGATGTTGACATAGGAAATACGAGCGTCAGCGAGAGCCTTCGCGAAACTCTCCCCTGCCTTGTCCTCGGCCAGGGCAACAGTGCAGTAAAGGCCCGCGTCTGCATGATCGATCGAAACCTCCCCTGCCGGAAACGTTTTCCGTACAAGCGCCGCCAGGCCATCACGCGCCCCACGAGCACGAGCGCGCACGCGGTTCACATGTCGCTCGTAATCACCCGATTCCAGCAAACGCGCCAAGGCAACCTGATCAACAGAACTTACCGACGAGGCGTAGAAACCAAGGTTGCGTTTAAACCTCTCCATTAGTTCATCGGGCAGCACCATGTACGCCAAACGCAACGCCGATGAAAGGCTCTTCGAAAACGTGTTGGTGTAGATAACCGACTGGGCGGCATCGATCGACGCGAGCGCGGGAATCGGCTTGCCGGCAAGGCGAAACTCACAATCAAAGTCGTCTTCGATGAGATACCGACCTGGTCGCTCGGCGGCCCAGCTCAGAAGCGCATAGCGCCGCGCAATGCTCGTCACAAGGCCGGTCGGATACTGATGGGACGGCATCAGGTGAAGGACATCGGTCCCGCTTTTCTGCAGAATGCTCAAGTCCACGCCCTCATCATCCAACGGGATATGTCGAACTTTGCAGCCCATAGCCTGATAGATGCGCGTCAGACGCAAATAGCCCGGGTCCTCAACGGCATACACCTTGTCAGCGCCAAGCAACTGAACCAACATGGTATCGAGCAGCTGGGCGCCTGCACCGATAACAATGTTGTTGGGATCGACATTCATGCCCCTCGTCCCACGCAGATGGTGAGCAATTGCGCATCGCAGCCGAGCGGTGCCCTGCGCCGGTGCGGGCGAAAAGATTTCGTGCTCGTCTTCGGATGCCAGCGTCGCCCGTAGCGCACTTTGCCAAAGCCGCGCCGCCTCCAAAGCGGAAGGAGAAAGTGCATCGAATCGCTCGGCCTGTCCGTTGACATCATGCGCGCTGGGACCCGCAGAGGCGGCATCTCGGTCGATGCCCTCTGCAGCCGAAGCCAAAACCGGTGCATCCGGAAGCTCGCAAGCGTAGTAGCCACGACGCGGCATTGAGCAAATATAGCCCTCAGCGAGTAACTGGCTATATGCATTCTCGATGGTAATAACACTGATTCCCAGATGACTGGCAAAGGCGCGCTTGGACGGCAGATGCTCCCCCGCCGCAATGCGTCCAGCTACGATATCATCTCGAATTTGCTGGTAAACATACTCATAGAGCGATGCTTCGCCGCGTTTTTCCAAATTGTAGTCAAGCATGAGCCTATCACCTGACCTTATTAGGTCATTCAATCTGGTATTAGTCTGACCTTGTAATTATCTCGAAAACTGAGTATTTCGCCATACCTAGCTCCCCGATAGGATGTTCCGTCAAGCAATGCACATGCCAACCAAGGGAGCAACCATGGCAGAACAGAACAGCAAGGCCGATCGCGTCAAACTCAATCGCGAGCTCGCGCAGATGCTCAAGGGCGGCGTCATCATGGACGTCACCACGCCCGAGCAGGCACGCATCGCCGAGGAGGCAGGCGCCTGCGCCGTCATGGCTCTCGAGCGCATCCCGGCCGACATCCGTGCCGCAGGCGGCGTCTCGCGCATGAGCGACCCCAAGATGATCAAGGGCATCCAGGAGGCCGTCTCCATCCCCGTCATGGCCAAGTGCCGCATCGGTCACATTGTCGAGGCGCAGGTCCTTCAGGCCATCGAGATCGACTACATCGATGAGTCCGAGGTTCTCTCCCCCGCCGACGACGTCTATCATATCGACAAGACCCAGTTTGACGTGCCGTTTGTCTGCGGCGCCCGTGATCTGGGCGAGGCGCTGCGCCGTGTTGCCGAAGGCGCCACGATGATTCGCACCAAGGGTGAGCCGGGTACGGGCGACGTCGTTCAGGCCGTGCGTCACATGCGCAAAATCCAAAAGCAGATCCGCGACGTAGTTGCCCTGCGCGACGACGAGCTCTTTGAGGCAGCCAAGCAACTGCAGGTTCCGGTCGAGCTGGTGCGCGAGGTCCATGCCACGGGTAAGCTTCCCGTCGTGAACTTTGCCGCTGGCGGCGTAGCGACCCCCGCCGACGCCGCGCTGATGATGCAGCTGGGTGCCGAGGGCGTCTTTGTCGGCTCGGGCATCTTTAAGAGCGGCGACCCCGCCAAGCGCGCCGCCGCCATCGTCAAGGCCGTGGCAAACTTCACCGATGCCAAGCTTATTGCCGAGCTTTCGGAAGACCTGGGCGAGGCCATGGTGGGCATCAACGCCGACGAGATCGAGATCATCATGGAGGAGCGCGGGCGCTAGTCCAGCAGAAAGGATCGCACATGAGCGATTATGCAGACCAGACGGTCGCCGTGCTGGCGGTCCAAGGCGCTTTTGCCGAGCACGAGGCAAGGCTATCCGAGCTGGGCGCACGTTGTATCGAGCTGAGGCAGGCGGCTGATTTGAAGCAGGACTTTGACCGTCTGGTACTTCCCGGCGGCGAGTCTACCGTTCAAGGGAAGCTGCTTGATGAGCTGGGCATGCTCGAGGAGCTTCGCACCCACATTGTTGAAGGCATGCCCGTCCTTGGCACCTGCGCCGGCTTGATTCTATTGGCGCGCGATCTTGCCGCACACGACGATAAGGGAACGCCGCGCCTAGCAACCATGAACGTACTCGTTGAGCGCAATGCCTACGGCAGGCAACTCGGCAGCTTTCGAGCCAAGGGGCAGGTAGCCGGCATCGACGGTGAAGTGCCGCTGACGTTTATCCGCGCGCCCCGCATCGTCGAAGTGCACGGCGACACTGAGGCCCTAGCCGAAGTCGACGGTCGCATCGTCGCCGCCCGCCAAGGCAACCAGCTCGGCGTCACCTTCCACCCCGAGCTCGACGAAGACACCCACCTCCACGAACTGTTCCTGCAAATGTAGGCAGAATTTAAACGAGCGTGGATTTTCGGACATACAACAAATGAGAGTGGATAATCTCCCACTTTGAGCTTGAATGCAGGCTCAAACCGGGAGATTATCCACTCTCATCCTATGTAGTCGTTGGGGACGTTCTTAAACGACTAGTCAAACAAGAACGTCCCCAACGACCATATTGCGATAGACGACCACGTTTGCCCAGATAAAACCGACCAAAATAAACCTGTCCCTTTTTGGTAGGTTTGGATCAAGGCGACGCCGATGCCTTGGTACCGACAGCGAAAACCCGCCAGAGCGAGCAAGGTGCCTTGAAACGAGGCGGCATTGACCTTCTGGTCATGCCGCCGAAGTTGAAAGGCAGATTGCCGCTCTGGCGGGTTTGCAGCGTCGAGCAGTTACGGCGTTTGGTAAAACGCCGTAACTCAACTAGAAGCGGTTGCCGCGGAAGCCGCCACCGTTGCGGCCGCCACGGTCGCCACCGCGACCGCCGCGGTCGTTACCACGGTTGCCGCCGAAGCCACCACGGTTGCCACCGCGATCGCCATAGCCACCACGGTTGCCACCAAAGCCGCCGCGACCGCCACGATCGCCGCCACGGTCGCCAAAGCCGCCACGGCCACCGCGATCGCCACCGCGGCCGCCGCGGTCACCGCCACGGCCACCGCGATCGCCAAAGCCGCCGCGACCGCCACGGTCGCCGCCACGGCCACCGCGCTCGTCACGGCCGCCGCGAGGACCGCGGTCCTCGTCCAGGCCCATGGCGACGAGCGGAGCGATAACCTTATCGAGAGCGGCCATCAGCTCGGTGGCCTCCTCGTAAGAAAGCTCGGGCAGGAGCTTCTCCTTCTTGTTGGCAAGCTCGGTCAGGCCCTCAGCGGCATCCTCGGCAGCGAAGACAACGATCTTGCGCATATCGCCCTCGGCGTCGTCGATGCGGCCGACCAGATCGGCAGCCTCGGCCTCGGCCATCAGGCCATCGAGCTCACGAAGGCGCATGCCCAGCAGGTCGGACATTTCCTTCTGCTCCATCTTGGGCTTGAGGTCAAGAAGCTTGATGGCGCGCTCGATGTTCGCCATGCGCTCGGCCTTGGCCTCCTCCTCCTTGGAAATAGCAAAGCGACGGCTGCGCAGCAGGCGGGCGGCCTTCTGCATCTTGTCCATCAGCTCTTCGTCATCGTAATCAGCGGCGGCCTCGACAACCTCGGCCTCCTCGGCGGAAACCTCGTCAGCAGCCTCAACCTCAGCAGCTTCGGTCTCCACGGTCTCGACTGCCTCGACCTCGGCAGCCATGGTCTCGTTCTCGGTCTCGTTCATGATCTCTTCGTTCTCAGACATGAGACTCCTTCTTGGCCCTCTCGGGCATCATCGCCCCATTCGCGGGGCCCGTCGCGCACTCTTTGCGCTTTATACATTCATGCCTCTCGGCAAAACGTCCATTAGTTTATGGTGTCGCCATCCAATCTAGCTGCAGAATCTATGTGCACACATTAATGCGACATGTGCGACTCGCGGCGAGCGTACACCAGCGACACCGCGAACCCGACAACGGCAATCACGGCCGCCACGCGCACGGCGGCTGCAAATCCTATCGCCTGGGCAACGTCCGACGCAACGCCTGCGGCGCCAGCAGCCACCGCAGAACTCGAAAGCAGGCCGATAAACAGCGACGGACCAAACGACGCGGCAATCATGTTCCACGTGTTAAGCAATGCCGTTCCGTGAGGATGCTCAGCGGCGGGAAGCGTCTCCAAACCGGCGGTCTGCGAGGGGCTCAGTACCAAACCGACGCCGGCATACACCACAACGGCCAGCAGCACGACAACGCCGATGTTCATGCTTGCCGCGGTCATCGAGATTGCCGTCTGCCCCACAGCGATCAGGGCAAAGCCGACCGGCAGCAGCGGCCACGCACCACGGGCATCCATCACGCGTCCGCCCACAATCGAGGTCACGGCGTTGCAGGCGATCGCCGGCAAAATGAGCAAACCCGCGACAAGTGCGGTCATGCCGTATGCGCCCTCAAAATAGAGCGGCAACAAAACGCTCATCGAGAACGTCGTCATCATCGACACCACCACAAGCAGGCATGCAGGCCAAAAACGAACGCTCGCCATGGGACGCACGTTAAGCACCGGATGCTCGAGCTTGAGCTGACGAACCGCAAACAGGCCGAGCACCACAACAGCGGCGAAAAGCGCCACGATACCGGCCATCACATTGGTCGAGAACTCGCCTACGGAATACACGAACGCCGTAATGCCGGCAGCGAGCAAAACAACCGACAGAATATCAAGCGTGGTGTTCGAGCGCTCTCCGACATTCCGAACGAGCTTTGCTGCCGCCGCGGCGACCACGACACCGCCCACCAGCGGCACTACGAACACCGCCCTCCAGCCAAACAACGTGCACATAAGACCACTAATCACGGGCCCAAACGCCGGCCCTAGCGTAATGCAGGCACCGCCCAGGCTCAGATACAGACCGAGCTTCTCGCGCGGAGCACAAGATAGCACCACATTCATCATGAGCGGAAACAAGATGCCCGATCCCGCAGCCTGCAAAATACGACTTGGCAGCAAAACGGTAAACGACGGGGCGACCAGGCACAGAACTTCTCCGGCGACCATGCATCCGCATGCGAAAAACAGCAGCTTGCGCGTCGAGAAACGACCGGACAGAAAGGCCATGATGGCCGTAAAGATCGACGTCACGATCATGTATCCCGAAACTAGCCACTGCGCCGTGGTGGCACTCACCGAAAAGGCCGCCATGATATCGTGCAGTGCCACGTTAATGATGTTCTCGTTAAACGCGGCGACAAAGGCTGCAATATACATTACGACGAGAAACGCCGAAGTGGCCGATGGCGTTGCTTGAACTTGTTGCTGAGATTTGCTCCCCATGCATTTCCTTCCTCTTGGAACGACAGTCGCATCGCCCCAGAGGAACAGTCCAGGGCGAGCATGAGCCCTAGACTTACGTCAGACGCCGCACGCGACGGATCCGACAACATGGTCCAACGTTGAAAGATTGTAACGCTGACGCGCAGCTTTCCTTCCGCGCTATTATTAAAAGTCCACGAAAGCACGAGACATGAGGAGCCCGCCATGATTAAGCCCATCATGAAATCCGAGTTCTTTTTGCGCCTGCCTTCCGAAGACGCCGGCCCAGAAGATGCCGCGACCGGGCAGGATCTTCTGGATACGCTCCACGAGCATGAGCACGAGTGCGTGGGCCTCGCCGCCAACATGATCGGCGTGCGCAAACGCATCATCTGCGTAAAGGACGGCAGCAAGTCGCTGCTCATGTACAACCCGCAAATTCTTGAGCAGGTCAACGCCTACCAGACGAGCGAAGGATGTCTTTCTCTCGTCGACGAGCGTCCCTGCACTCGTTATCGTCGCATTAAGGTGGAATATCTGGACGAGAACTTCGTCCACCGCATCAAGAACTTCTCGGGCTACACCGCCGAGATCATCCAGCACGAAATCGACCACTGCAACGGAATCGTTATATAGTTCCGCCGATTCAAGAAAGCTCCCTGCAGCAAAACAACTGCAGGGAGCTTTTCATAGTGCGGAGCTTCTATCCCACTAGCTCTGGCGGTAGTGATCGAAGAAGTCGGCGAGGTCTTCGAGGGACTCTTTGAGTACTTCCATGCGCGGCAGGTACACGATGCGGAAGTGGTCGGGCTCGGCCCAGTTAAAGCCGCCGCCGCGCGTGATCAGGATCTTCTTCTCGTGCAGCAGGTCAAGGGCGAACTGCTCGTCATCGGTGATGTTGAACTTCTTCACATCCATCTTGGGGAAGATGTAGAACGCCGCGCGCGGCTTGACCACCGAGATACCATCGATCTTGTTGAGCGCCTCATACACAAAGTTGCGCTGCTCGTAGACACGGCCGCCGGGACGGATGTAGTCGTTAACGGACTGATGGCCGCCGAGCGCCGTCTGGACGATCGACTGAGCCGGCACGTTGGAGCACAGGCGCATGTTGGAGAGCATGTTGATGCCCATGATGAAGTCGCTCATGCAGCGCTGGTTGCCCGAAAGCACCATCCAGCCAATACGATAGCCCGCGATCATGTGCGACTTGGAAAGGCCGCTAAAGGTGACGCAGGGCAGATCAGGAGCGAGCGAGGCAATCGAGACGTGCTCGTAGCCGTCCATGCACAGGCGATCGTAGATCTCATCGGCAAAGATCATCAGCTGATGCCTGCGTGCAACCTCGACGATGCCCTCGAGCACCTCGCGCGGGTAGACCGAGCCCGTGGGGTTGTTGGGGTTGATGATAACGAGGGCTTTGGTCGCGCTCGTGATCTTGGACTCCATATCCTCCAGGTCGGGATACCAATCCGCCTGCTCATCGCACAGATAGTGCACAGGATGACCGCCGGCAAGGGTTGCGCACGCCGTCCAGAGCGGATAGTCGGGGCTGGGGATCAGAATCTCGTCGCCATTGTCGAGCAGCGCGTTCATCGAAAGCTGAATGAGCTCGGACACGCCGTTGCCCGTGTAGATATGCTCCATCTGAACGTTGGGCAGACCCTTGATCTGCGAATACTGCATGATCGCCTTGCGCGCGGAGAACAGGCCACGCGAGTTGGAATAGCCTTCGCAGTCGGGCAGCTGCTGGCGCATGTCCTTGATGACCTCATCGGGCGTGCGGAAACCGAAGGGCGCCGGGTTGCCGATATTGAGCTTGAGGATGCGCTCGCCCTCGTCCTCCATACGGGCGGCCTCGTCGACGACGGGACCGCGCACGTCATACAGGACGTTGTCGAGTTTGGTGGATTTAGAAAAAGTACGCATGGTGGTGCTCCTTGCAATTTGAGCTGAGGGATGGGGTTCGGGCTTGGAATCGTTGCGGGGTGATGATGTCTCGCCTTGATCGGCGTCGCCGGCGAGCAGCCAGGTAACATCGACCTCCAAAATACGGGCGAGCAGCTCAGCCACATCGCGCCGCGGAATCGTCTTGCCGCTCACATATTGGCTCATCTGACTCTTGCCGAGTTTTTTGCCGAGCATCTCCGATGCGCGGATCACGTCCGACTGGCGAACGTCGCGATCGGACATAGTCTGTCGCAGGCGATCGCTAAACGTCTCTTGGGCCACTAGAACCTCCTTGCTGGCAAAGTTCAATTTACAGAACACGAATTGAACCTGAGTTCAATTTAGGCAGCAGTATAGCGCGACACATTATCCGAAAGTTCAATTTCACAAGAAAATGTACCGAGCCTCGAGAATTGTCCCAAAGTAGACAACAGGTACGTGCTTTTAGAGATATTCAAGGAAACGAGCCGCCGCAAGCGAAACGTCAGCGGTGCGGTATATGGCGTTGATCTGCCGATGAGGATGTCCCTCGAGCGGGCGCACGGCAACATCGAACTGGCAGCGGCGCAAGATGAGCGCCGGAAGAACGCTCACGCCCAGACCGTCTTCGACCATGGCCATAATCGCATAATCATCCCAGGTCGATAGCTTAGAGCGTACCGCCAGGCCCGCGCGGCGAAACAGCGGCGTAATCTCGTCGTCGCTACCGCGTTCCAGCAGAATAAACTGCTCGTTGGCCAAATCGGCAAGAGAGACGACCTCCGCGGTGGCAAGCGAGGAGTCCGCTGGCACCACAGCCATCAGCTCGTCTTGCACCAACGGCCGCGACGCCATGCCGGCGCCGCGTGGTTCGCGCGGAATAAAGCCCAGGTCGCAGCGGCCTTCCGCCACCCATTGCTCAATCTCGGAGTAATCACCCATCAGCAGCTCGTAATCGACATCCGGGTGATCGGCGCGAAAGCGCGCGATCACCGACGGCAGCACGTGGGTCGCCACACTCGAAAACGTACCGATGCAGATTTTGCCGCGCATGAGCCCACGCATCTCATCCACCCGTCGCTGCAAGCGAGTGAATTCCTCGCATAGCGCCTCGACCGCCGGCATAACTTGCCGCCCATCGGCAGAAAGCACTACGCCTTCGCGGCTTCTATCGAGCACTTTAAAGCCCCAGTCGGCCTCGAGATCGGCCACCATACGGCTCACGCCCGACTGCGAATAGCTCAGGCGCTCGGCGGCGCGCGTAAAACTGCCGGCGCGCACGGTCTCGAGCAGCACCTGCATCTTTTGGATATTGGTCTCCACAGCACGTCCCCACCCTTGCATGAGTTTTTGTTATGTTTTCCATGCATTATATTCGCTTTTCTTCTAAAGCCAGTTCACCCATAGTGAACATGCTCGGATATAGAGGGGACGGAAGCGCATGAACAACGGACTGTTTACATACTTAGCAGCATTGCTATTGTTTGGCTCCAACGGCATCATCGCCGCTGCCATCGCGCTGCCGAGCTCCGATATCGTGCTCCTGCGCACGTTTTTGGGCGCCCTCTCGCTTGTCACCGTCCTCGCCATCACCCAACGCCATAAGTTGCAGGCGCCATCTCGCCCCCGCGAAGCCGCAGCCCTTCTCCTCTCGGGAGCCGCGCTGGGCGCCAGCTGGATTTTTCTGTTCCGCGCCTACCAGACGATCGGCGTCGGCATATCCTCGCTGCTGTACTACTGCGGCCCCATCATCGTTATGGCGCTCTCCCCGCTCATCTTTGGCGAAAAATTGACCGGTGGCAAAATCGCCGGCTTCATAGCTGTCGCCTGCGGCGCCTTCCTCATCGCGGCCCAAGGCCTCGGCGGCAATATGCCCATCGCAGGCATCGTGTGCGGCATCGCCTCGGCCTTCTGCTATGCATTGATGGTCATCGCCAGCAAGGGTGCGCCGCACATCGAGGGCCTCGAGAACTCCGCGCTCCAGGTGAGCGCCGCCTTTTTGACCGCGCTGGTCCTTACGCTCCTCACGCAGGGCGCCCCCTCATTCCTGTCCGCCGGCGTCGCCGCCAGTATTGATTGGCGCGCCGTCGTCATGCTCGGCGTCGTCAACACCGGCATCGGCTGCCTGCTCTACTTTAGCGCCGTCGCCAAACTGCCCGTCCAGACCGTCGCCGTCGTCGGCTACCTCGAGCCGCTTTCGGCGGTCGTGTTCTCGGGCGTCCTTTTGGGCGAAGCCATAACACCGGTCCGTCTGATGGGCGCCGTGCTTATCATCGGCGGCGCGATTTTTTGCGAACTCGCCGGCAAACGCGCAAACGCCAAGGCTGGCATCGCCCAGACAGCACGCGCTTAAAAGCCCCTGCTTTGAAATGCTACCTGCATAGATAAATAATCCCCAGCTGAGGATTATTGTCTAAAATAACCCGATGTGCCAAACTGCTCTTGTATGTATAAAGACGGCATAAAGTTTTTTGTCCTAGACAGATAACCGGATGTCTAAGGGAGTCCTCGTGGCACACAACAAACTGGAGGCAAACCTCCAAGACCAGCATGGGCAGGGCGGGCACAGAGCCATCCCCCCTCTCCGCTGGCATGCTGCTCGTAACGCTCGGCGTCGTCTATGGCGACATCGGCACGAGCCCCATGTACACCATGAAATCAATCGTCGCCAACAACGGCGGCATCGGTACCGTCAGCGAGGACATGATCCTGGGCGCGCTTTCGCTCGTCATCTGGACCATGACGCTCGTGACCACGGTCAAGTACGTGGTAATCGCCATGAAGGCCGACAACCACAACGAAGGCGGCATCTTCGCCCTGTTCAGTCTCGTGCGCAAGGTGGCGCCATGGCTGATTCTCCCCGCCATGATCGGCGGCGCGGCGCTGCTCGCCGACGGCATCCTCACCCCCGCGGTCACGGTCACCACAGCCATTGAGGGCCTGCGTACCATCGAGTGGGGCCACGCGCTGCTGGGCGACGGCCAGACCAATGTGATCATCATCACCATCATCATTATCTGCGGTCTGTTTGCCATGCAGCGCGCCGGCACCTCGTCAATCGGCAAGCTCTTCGGCCCGCTTATGACGCTATGGTTCCTGTTCCTGGCAGGCGCCGGCCTGTTCAACATGCTCGGCAACCTGTCCATCCTGCGCGCGCTCAACCCCATCCGCGGCATCATGTTCCTGTTCTCGCCCATCAACCACTCGGGCATCATGGTGCTCGGCTTCGTCTTCTTGTCGACGACCGGCGCCGAGGCGCTCTATTCGGACATGGGTCACGTGGGCAAGGCTAACATCTACGCATCCTGGCCGTTCGTAAAGGCGGCCCTCATCCTTAACTATCTGGGTCAGGGCGCTTGGCTGCTCGCCAACAACTCCAACCCCCAGATGCTCGCGATGGATATCGTTAACCCGTTCTATATGATGCTCCCCGAGCCCCTACGCCCCTTTGCCATCGTGCTTTCGGCCGTGGCGGCCATCATCGCCTCACAGGCGCTCATCACCGGCTCGTTCTCGCTGGTATCCGAGGCAACGCGCCTCAACCTTATGCCGCACCTGCGCATCCACTACCCCAGCGACACCAAGGGCCAGCTCTATATTCCGCTCGTTAATAACATCATGTGGGTCGGCTGCATCTTCATCGTGCTGCTGTTCCAAAACTCCGAGCGCATGGAGAGTGCCTACGGCCTCGCCATTACCGTGACCATGCTTATGACCACCACGCTTTTGACGAGCTATATCGCCGGCATTCTCAAGCACAAGCTGGGCGCCTGCGTCTTCGCCCTGCTCTTCGGTGCCATTGAGCTGTGCTTTTTCGCCTCGTGCCTCACCATGTTCTTTGACGGCGGCTATGTGATGATCTTCTTGGCCGCACTGCTGTTTGGCCTTATGTATGTGTGGCGTCGCGGCACCGCCATCGAGCGCACGCAGACGATTCTGCTGCCCGTCTCCAAGTACATCGACCAGCTCAACCGCCTGCGCAATGACGAAACCTATCCCGTGCTCGCTGACAATCTGGTATTTCTCACCAACAGCCCCGACCCGCTCACGCTCGACCGCGACGTGCTCTATTCCATCCTGGACAAGCACCCCAAGCGCGCCAAGGCATATTGGTTCATTAACGTGCATGTCACCGATGAGCCCTATACGCACGAGTATTCCGTTGAGACCTTTGGCACAGACTTCCTGTTCCGCGTGCGCCTGGACCTGGGCTTTAAGGTCAACCAGCGCGTTAATGCCTACCTGCGCCAGATCGTCGGCGACTTGATGGCATCGGGTGAGCTGCCGCCGCAGCATCACACCTACTCCATCTACGAGACGCGCGGCAACGTGGGCGACTTCCGCTTTTGCATGCTGCGCAAGATGCTTTCCCCCGAAACGGACATCAACCGCAACGACCACCGCGTGATGGCCATCAAGTACGCCGTCCGCCGCGCATGCGGAAGCCCGGCACGTTGGTATGGTCTCGAGAACTCGGCCATCATCATTGAGTACGTACCGCTCTTTGCCCGCATGCGTCCGGCAGTCAAGCTCGTACGCACCCAGGTGCCGCTCGAGATCCTGATCGAAGAGGCCGAGGAAATGGAAGTCGACATCTTCTCGGACGACCTGGTCAACGGCAACGAAGCCGGTAAGGACATGAACGTCGATCCCACCGAGTTGCTCGAGAGCGTCGCCGATACGCCCGAGCAACAGCAACTCGACGGACTCGAAAGCACCCAGCTCAACGACGCCAACTTCTAACACGCCACCAGCCATTGACGACAACGGTCCCGCATCTCACGGGAGATGCGGGACCGCTTTGCATTGCAGTAAAGCTATCGGCTACGAACGGCGCGGCTCGGGAACCACGAGCCTATCGGGGCTCGCGCCCTCGGCATCCATCAGGCTCACGTAGCGAATCGACGGATCCCCATACATCGCGTAGTAATAATTGCCCGTGCGCGCGCTAAAGCATCCGGTATAGATAGTCTTCTCGAACTTGCCATCGCCCATCCTGGACGCCCCCTCAATCATCACCACGCCCTCGAGTGAACGGAACATGCGGACGACGTTTTCGGTCTCGCTCTCCTTTTGCGGGTAATTGGCATTGAGGTACGCCGCCTTTACAAAACGGCTCGGCGAATAGCAGTCACCCGGAATACCGCGCATGCCGGCACCCGCGCCATAGGGCTTGAGCTCGGCGCCACGCCATGTCGCCGTCTGCGGAAAATCGCTTGTGGCCGTGATATAGGTGCGCAGGTTTTCCATGTGCCACGGGAAGGTGGGCTGATTGGCAAGGGTGTCGACCGGATCGTCGTATACATGCAGGCCGTCAGCCATCATCTCGACCACGATGCTGCGCTGGCTGTCGCCGATAATCCAATGGAGCAGCGACACGCCCAGCCCCTCTCCTGCAGATTTGGCAACAATCACCGTATCGCGCAGCGCAGCCTCGACCTCGTCGACCGTCGAGAACGTCGCTGCCACCCACAGGGGAAACTCATAGGCCGCGATATTGGTCTTGCCATCAACCGGGCCCTCGGCATACTCGGCATAACCCGGGAAATTGAGACCCGCCACGGCGAGGCCCGCATCGTTACCGCAATCGAAAAACATGGGGTAGTTCTTGTAATCGATGCACATACCGATCACCGCGTGTGCCGCTGTCACGTCGTCGATAAACGAATACGGAATGTGAAACCCGCGCGGCATCACGCGAACCTGTTGGCCGTAGTCAAAGCTCCAGTCGAGGTTGCGGCCCAGATACATGTGGCCAGAATTATCGGTAAATCGAATGCTCGTGCACATAGCGCCTCCTAGCCTTACGTTCTTGCTAAGGTTATTGTCTCCAAACAAAAAGGCGCTAAACACAAAAGCCCGGACATGACAACAATGTCACGCCCGGGACAAAGACCGCAAATTCGGTCCCCAATTAAACCACCCTAGACAAGTTTACCTTGGCAGTGATCGATCATATGCTGGATCATTTGTGCCTCAAAGCCCGCGTAGTCGCGGCGGCACTCCTTCATCTTGCCGTCGGCGATCTGGTCAAAGGCAACCTTGCACTTGATATAGCGCGTGGACTTGGTGACCTCCTCGTGCGTCAGGCAGCTCTCCTCCATCTTGCTGGCGCCCAGGCCAAACACCAGACGAGGGTTGTAGAGCACGTGGGGCTCGCCGGCATCGTCCAAGTAGACGCAAACCTTCTTGGTAACGCCAATCTGGTTAGCGGCAAGGCAGCCGGCATCGTCGAGCGACTTGATGGTATCGATCAAGTCCTGAGCGACCGACTCGTCCTCGACAGTCGCAACCTCGCAACGCTGGGACAGGATAGCCTCGTCGCGGCAGAGCTCTTTAATCATACGTTCCTCCATAGGGGTCGTTGTAACCGCTTAAGTATACGGTACCCACACATTTTCATGCGAAAAATACCGTCCGTCTGCTACAAAGCGCCGAACATCAACATGCGAGGAACAACAGCGTCGTAAAGGGGCTATAGTGGGGGGCGTTCGTGTCAATCGGCCTAAACTCGGGGCCGAACAAGGAAAGGGTATGCATGGACGAACTTTTTCACGTCAGTGAGCGCAAGTCCACAATCGGGACCGAACTTCGCGCTGGACTGACAACATTCCTGGCGATGGCCTACATCATCGCCGTCAACCCCGCGGTGCTCTCGGGCGCTGGCATCGATGCGGGAGCGCTCGCCTGCGCCACCTGCCTGGGCGCCGGCATCATGACCATCTGTATGGGCATCTTCGCCAACCGCCCGCTCGCCTGCGCGTCGGGTCTGGGCATCAACGCCATGATCGCGGGCATCGCCACCACCATGTGCGGCGGTGACTGGCACGTGGCCATGAGCGTTATCTTCCTCGAGGGCATCGTCATCTTGCTGCTCGTCTTGTGCGGCCTCCGCGAGGCCATCATGGACGCCATCCCCGTGGTCCTGCGCCACGCCATCTCGGTTGGCTTGGGCCTGTTCATCGCCATGATCGGCCTGTGCGACGCCGGCATCATCACCGCTGGCGCCGGTACGCTCGTCGGCCTGGGCGACATCACCTCCCCCACCTTTATCGTCGGCATCATCTCCATCATCGTGACGGTCGCCCTGGCTTCCCGCAACGTGCCGGGCTCGCTGCTCATCGGCATCATCGTCGCCGTTATCGCCGGTATCCCGTTGGGCGTCACCCATGCGCCCGAGGGCCTCATCGCACCACTCGACTTCTCGACCTTTGGCGCCCCGTTTGCCAGCACCGCCGACGGCAACATGGCCATCGTAAAGGTCCTGACCGACCCGATGCTGCTCGTCGTTGCCTTCTCGCTGCTCATGAGTGACTTCTTCGACACCATGGGTACTGCGATGGCCGTCGCCAAGCAGGGCGAGTTCCTAACCGAGGACGGCAACGTCGAGGACATCCGCCCCATCCTGATCGTCGACTCCGTGGCCGCTGCTGCCGGTGGCTTTATGGGCGTCTCCTCCATCACCACGTTCGTCGAGTCCACCTCTGGCGCTGCCGACGGTGGCCGTACGGGCCTCACCTCCGTCACCACCGGCGTGCTGTTCATTCTCGCCGCGTTCTTCTCCCCCATCGTCACCATCGTTTCCAGCGCCGCCACCTGCGGTGCTCTGGTCTACGTCGGCTACCTCATGATGAGCGAGGCCTCCGAGATCGACTGGTCCGACGTGTCGCAAGGTTTCCCGGCGTTCATGATTGTCGCCGGCGTGCCCTTCACTTACTCCATCTCTGCCGGCATTGGCCTGGGCTTTATCGCCTACGTGATCGTCGCGCTCTTTAAGGGCGAGGCCTCCAAGATCAAGCCGCTCATGTGGATCGCAGCACTTGCCTTCCTCGTCTACTTCTTTGTAGCGTAGGCGCAAGATTTGCAATACCAAACAGCAAAGCGCGGAGTCGCATCGAGCGGCTCCGCGCTTTGCTTTTAAAGCCAGGCGCCACACGGACGCGCGATGTATTGCTTCGCAAGTTTTGGACGTTTTGCTCTCCAAACGGCACTACCGCCGGCTACATCCTGCAGATATGCTGGGCGTAATCGCATAGGCCCTATGAGGATGGGAGTAACCATGGCCGCCTTGTTCACGACCCCCAAGCGCAATGACAAAACCTCTGGAGCCCATTTTGTCGAGCCCGACGTGCGCCGTCGCACGCTGCTCGCACACGGCAGCTGGCGCCGCGTGACACGCCGCATCGTTGTAGGCGCCGTATGCGCGCTCACGGTAAGTTCGCTGCTCATGCCGAGCGTCTCGCTCGCGGCCGAGTGGGTGGACGTCGGCGGCACCCAATACAACGCCGGCGCCGCGGCGGGCGACGCCGCCGGCACCTGGAGCTGGGACGGCGCCGACGACATGAAGCTCAACGGCTATAACGGCGGCGCGATCGAGGCAGCGGGCAAGCTCAACGTGAGCTACGAGGGCAACAACACCGTCACTAACGACAACGGCCGCGGCATCAAGGTTAAGGATGGCGCGAACGAGAACGCCGAGCTTAATATTCAGGGCGACGCGTCCAGCACGCTCAACGTGACATCTTCTCGTGACGCCATCACTTCCGTCGGCAACATCAACATCGACGGCGCTGGCACTGTCAACGCCACGAGCACCGAGCACGATGCCATCGATGCCGGGGGCGATGTCACCATCAAGGGCTCGGGAAACGTTAACGCCACGGGCGATTCGGATGGCATCAGGGCCGACGGCAACATCACGATCGACAACAGCGGAACCGTCACCGCCAAGGCCACCGAGGATCAGGGTATCGATGCTAACGAGAACCTCATCATAAAGGGCGGCGGCAAGGTAGAGGCAAGCTCTATCAAAGACAATGCGATTTGGGCCGACGGCAACATCGAGATCTCGGGTGGCAGCCAGGTCAAGGCAAGCTCCGAGGAAGACGCCGCCATCGACGGTAAAAACAGCCTCACGGTCACGAACGCTTCCCTCAACGCAAGTGGCGTTGGGTATGGCATCTATGTCTACAAGGGCATCACGCTCGATGGCGCGACCGTGACGGTCCGCGCAAGCTCAGATGGCGGGGAAGCCAGCGCACTCTTCACCGATGAGGACGACATCGTCATCAAGAACGGCTCGACTGTGGATGCGCTCGCAGAAGGCAGGTTCTCGGTTGCAATCTCCACCAGTAATTTCTACTCCGACGAAGCGGGTGGCCATATCTACATCAGCGACTCCGTTGTCAAGGCCATAGCCCGCTATGCCGAGACCGGCGGCGACGGCCCCGACCACTACAGTGGAGACCAAAACGACGAAATCATCCCTGAGTCCGAGGGCCTGAACATCGGCATCTTCGCGCAGACCGAGAAGGGCATCACGCCCGCGACCATCTCGATCGTCCGCAGCAAGGTCACGGCCGAGGGAGACACGGCGGCTATCTTCGCCCTTGCCATGAGCGCGGACGGCAAGGCGATCGGCACCATCGAAATCAAGGACGCCATCATCCAGACGCCTGCAGGCGGCAAAGTCATTGACTATCGCAACAAGGAAGAGCTCAGCGACGGCATCGTCTACGAGGCGGGGCAGACCATTGGCACGGGCGATGTCACGATTGACTCCCCCTATGACGCCGCTGTCGCCAAGAGCACGGTCATCGTGCCTCCCGAGGAGACCAAGCCCGAGGAAAAGCACGGCAAGACCAAGCCCGAGGGTTCCAAGTCCGAGGGCACGAAGACAACCAAGACCGTTGCAGTTGCAGCCAAGGGAGCCAAGACCGTCGGCAAGCTCGCGGCAACCGGCGACACCTCGAACACAGCCATCGTGGCAGCCGCCCTTGCGGGAACAGCCGCCATCGCCGCAGGCGCCCTGGCGAGTCGCAAACGTTCGTAAACACTTTTTCGCACAGGACGGGTGGATCGCAGCCCTTGCCTTCCCCGTCTACTTCTTCGTAGCGTAAGGGCAAGGCTGCAAAAGCTGAACAATAAAGCGCGGAGTCGCCATGCGGCCCCGCGCTTTTCTTTTAGCGTCGGTCCCTGCGCCGGCGTGCGGCCTATTTCTCCCCCATTTTGGCCATTTTGCCCTCCAAACGGCACTACCGCCGGCAACATCCAGCAGATACGCTGAACCTAGCCGTATAGGCCCTATGAGAACGGGAGCAACCATGGCAGCCTTGTTCACGACCCCCAAACGCAATGACACGACCGCCGGAACCCATGTTGCCGAACCCGACGTTCGCCGTCGCATAGGACTCGCGCACGGCAGCTGGCGCCGCGTGACGCGCCGCATCGTCGTAGGCGCCGTGTGCGCGCTCACGGTGAGCTCGCTGCTCATGCCGAGCGTCTCGCTCGCGGCGGAATGGGTCAAGGTCGGCGAAACCAAATACAACGCCGGCACTGCGGCGGGCGACGAGACCGGCACCTGGTCGTGGGACGGCGCCGACGACTTGAAGCTCAACAACTATAACGGCGGCGAGATCCAGGCCGCAGGCAAGCTCAACGTGAATTACTCGGGAAACAACATCGTCACTGCCGACTGGATCGAAGGCATCAAGGCTTCTCATGGCAAGAATGAGAACGCCGAGCTCAATATCCAAGGCGACGCGGGCAGCACGCTCAGCGTGACATCTACTGAGGACGCTATCCTCTCCACGGGTAATATCAACATCGACGGAGCCGGATCCGTCAACGCCACGAGCGCTGGGTTTGATGCCATCGACGCCGAGGGCGATCTCGCTATCAAAGGTTCGGGCAACGTCAACGCCACGGGCGTATCGGATGGCATCAGGGCAAACGGCAATATCACGATTGACGACAGCGGGGCCGTCACCGCCAGGGCTACCAAGGACAAGGGTATCGGAACCGACAAGAACCTCACCATCAAGGGTGGCGGCACAGTCGAGGCAAGCTCAGCCGATGGTGAGGCCATTTGGAGCGGCGGCAACATCAATATCTCGGACGGCAGCCAGGTCAAGGCGAGCTCCGAGAAAGACGCCGCCGTCGAGGCCAAGGGCAGCCTCGCAGCCACAAACGCCTCCCTCAACGCAAACGGTGTTGAATATGGCGTCTATGCCCACAAGGGCATCACACTCGATCATGCAAACGTGACAGTCCGCGCAAGTAAAGGCAGATACGGTGACGCCATTGCCCTCTTCACCTACCAAGACGATATCGTCGTCAAGAACGGCTCCACCGTGGACGCGTTTGCGGAAGGCGAGGTTTCGGCTGCATTCTCCACCAGAAACGATCGACCCAACGAGGAGGGTGGCCACATCTACATCAGCGACTCCGTTGTCAAGGCCATAGCCCGCTATGTCGAGAACGGCGACGGCCCCATCCCCTACAGCGAAAACCAAGATGGTGAGACGAGCCCCGAGCCCCAAGGCGAGAACATCGGCATCATCGCCCAGACCAGCGAGGGCGTCACACCCGCAGTCATCTCGATCATCCGCAGCAAGGTAACGGCCGAAGGAGATACAGCGGCAATCTTTGCCCGTGCCATGAGCGCTGACGGCAAGACAATCGGCACCATCAAGATTGAGAACGCCGCCATCCAGACGCCCGAAGGCGGCAAGGTCATTGACTATCGCAAGCTCCGTGACGGCATCTACGAGGCAGGCCAAGCCATCGGCACGGGCGACGCTGTGATCGACTCCCCCTATAACGAAGCTGTCGCCAAGAGCATGGTCATCGCACCTCCCGAGGTAGCCAAGCCGGAAGACCCCAAGCCCGACGAGACCAAGCCCGCAGAAAGCAAGCCCGCGGAGTCCAAGCAGAACCCCAAGCCTGAGTGCTCAAAGCCGACCAAGGCCGTTGCGGCTTCAATCACGAAAGCCAAGACTACCGGCGTGCTCGCGGCAACCGGCGACACCTCGGGTGCGGCCATCGTGGCAACCGTCCTTGCGGGAACAGCCGCTATCGCCGCAGGCACCATGGCGAGCCGCAAGCGCTCTTAGACGCCTCTGCGCACATGGCAGCTCCCGCGAAGGCCCCGAGTCCCAGCACCGTTTAACAACGCCACCGCCGAGCTCCCCTCCGGCGGTGGCGTTTTCCATATGCGTCCGCAGGGTATGCACGAGATTGTCTTTGGTCTAGCCCAACCTGCATGAGCCGGCGTGCGACAATGGGGGCCGTCGATATCACAACGCCGAGAGAAGCCCGTCATGGAAGCGCATCAAAAGCAGATAACCGTTCATGCACAGCATGCCGAAAGCGCACCAGTCATCTATCTTCCCGTGGTCATGGGCGACGGCACGGAGGTTTATGAACGCTGCCGAGAGCTCAACTGCCCGCCCTTCACGCTTGTCGGCATTGGCAGCCTCAACTGGAATCGCGAGCTGAGCCCCTGGGTATGCGACGGTACCGTGCGCGATGCCGAGCCCTTTGGTGGACAGGCCGCTGGTTTTCTTGACGAGTTGTTGAAGCAGATAATCCCAGAGGCCGAATCATCGCTCCCGCAACCGCCCGCCTGGCGCGGCGTTGCCGGCTACTCCTTGGCGGGTCTTTTTGCACTGTGGGCACTTTGGCAAACAGATGTCTTTGAGCGCGCGGCGAGTGCATCGGGGTCGCTGTGGTTCCCCGGCTTTATCGACTACGCGCGCGAGCGCACGATGACAGCTACGCCCGACGCCGTCTATCTGTCACTCGGTAAAAAGGAAACCAAGACGCCCAACCGCATGATGCGGCACGTACTCGACGATACGCGCGCGATGGAAGAGCTGTTTATCGAGCGTGACATTCCAACAATGCTGGAGCTCAACCCCGGCAATCACTTTGCCCAAACTGACCTGCGCATGGCGCGCGGCATCCACTGGATACTGACGCATTAAAAATGGCGCCCACGCGTACATACGCATGGACGCCATTTTTAATTTGGCTGAACGCAGCTACTATTCAGCAGTCTCCTCAAGCTCGGAAGTATCGAACTCAAAGTCATTACCTGGCAGGATGGCGTTGAGCACAATGCCCACCAGCGAGCCCACGGCAAGGCCCGAAAGCGAAATCGTCACGCCGCCCAGCTCCAGCACGATGGCACCGGCGGTACTGTAGGCAATGCCGAGCGAAAGCACGAGCACCAGAGCCGCCACCAGCACGTTGCGGTTGTTCTGGAAATCAACCTGGTTCTCGATAAGGTTGCGAACGCCCACGGCACTGATCATGCCGTAGAGCACAAGCGACACGCCACCGATAACGCATGCCGGCATAGCAGCGATCACAGCAGCGAACTTGGGGCAGAACGAAAGTACAATGGCACAGCAGGCGGCAATGCGAATCACGCGCGGGTCGAACACGCGCGTCAGGGCAAGCACACCGGTGTTCTCACCATACGTCGTATTGGCAGGGGCGCCAAAGAGCGATGCCAAGATAGTCGCCAGGCCATCGCCGAGCAGGGTACGGTGCAGACCGGGATCGGCAATGTAATTGCGTTCGCAGGTAGAGCCAATGGCGGAAATATCTCCAATGTGCTCAATCATGGTCGCAAAGGCCAGTGGCATGATGGTGATAATGGCCGTCGTGGCAAGACTGCTATCGAACTGCGGTCCAAAGAGCGCGAACACGGTGTTGTCCCACACGACAGGTAGACCGACCCACGGCGCGGCGGCAACCCCCGAAAAATCAACCTCGCCCAGCACCGCCGCAACGGCATAGCTCACCACAACGCCCAGCAGAATCGGCACGATCTTGACCATGCCGCGGCCCCAAATGTTGCAGATGATGATCACGGCAACGGCAATAGCAGCAACAAACCAGTTGGTCTGGCAGTTGGCGATAGCAGAGCTTGCCAAGATCAGGCCGATGGAAATGACGATGGGACCGGTCACCACCGGCGGGAAGAAGCGCATGACGCGCTTGGCGCCAAAGGCGCGGAACAGCGCTGCCAGCACCGGATAGAGCAGGCCGGCGCAGGCAACGCCCAGACAAGCGTAGGGCAAAAGCTCGGCCTCGCCGTTGGGTGCAATGGCGGCATAACCCGCGATAAAGGCAAACGACGAGCCCAGGAACGCGGGCACCTTACCGCGCGATAGAAAATGAAACAGCAGCGTGCCGATGCCGGCGAACAGAAGCGTCGTCGAAACGGAAAGGCCGGTGAGCACGGGCACGAGCACCGTGGCTCCGAACATCGCAAACATGTGTTGCAAACCCAACACGAACATGCGTGGGCGGCCGAGCGACGATGCATCGTAGATGGCATCGGTGACGGCGGGCGTCGAGGATTGGGACATGGAAGTCCTTTCGAATGGAAGGGCGATCAGGCATATCGGATAACCTGCCCGAACGATACGATCCGAACCATTGTACGCGATATGCAGTACCTCGCACGCGCCGCCACCTGCAAACGCTAGCGCTATTTCCAAACGCGCTCGGCAATACGCCTGACCAGCGCAATCTTTGCCCACTGCTCGTCCTCGGTCAGCTTATTGCCAATCTCGCAGCTGGCAAAGCCACACTGCGGAGACAGATACAGGTTCTCGAGCGGCACGTACTTTGCCGCCTCGCGGATGCGCTCGACGATAACATCCTCGTTCTCGAGCTCTGCCGCCTTGGTGGTCACCAAGCCCAGCACGACCTTCTTGCCGGGAGCAACGTACTTGAGCGGCTCAAAACCACCGGCGCGGGGCGTGTCGAACTCCAGATAGAACGCGTCAACGTCCTCATGCGCAAACAGGTACGGCGCGATGGGGTCGTAGCCGCCCTCAAAAGCGTAGGTGGAGTGGTAGTTGCCGCGGCATACATGCGTGTTGATAACCAGATCGTCGGGCTTGCCCTCGATGGCGGCATTGTTGAGCGCCACGCCCAGCTCGCTTACCTTTTGCAGGCCGACCGGGCTCATGCCGGTTTTGGCAACAAAATCGGTATCGCAGTAGATGCCCCAGGTGCAGTCATCAAACTGGATGTTGCGGCAGCCCGCGGCATACAGGTCAGCAATCACGGTGCGGTATGCTGCGGCAATGGCATCGACGAGCTCTTCGTCGGTCTTGTAGACGGCGTGCAGACTCTCCTGCTGGCCATCGCAGCGGTCGAGTGTGACTTCGGAGAACGTCTGGATCGGCGCCGGAATGGTCTGGCGCGCGACCTGGCCCTCTCCCTCGAGCGACTTGATAAATTTGAAGTGCTCGACGAACGGATGATTCTCGCCGCTAATGGGACCGGTTACCACGGCGGTGTCGGCGGTAGTCTCCTCATCGTGGAACATGTAGCCCGTGCGCGAGGCGCGGCGCTCAATGCCGTTGAGGCCCCACATAAAATCGAGGTGCCAGTAGCTGCGGCGGAACTCGCCATCGGTAATCACCTGCAGGCCGGCAGCCTTCTGCTTGGCCACTAAGTCGCGGATGGCCTCGTCCTCGACGGCCTTAAGGCCGGAAGCGTCGAGTTTACCCGCGACATAGGCGGCACGGGCGTCCTTTACAGCCTGCGGACGAAGAAAACTGCCGACGATATCGGCACGAAACGGCGCGTTCGGTTGAATCGAAGTGCTCATAGATATCTCCCTTTGCATTGGTTGCTTTACTGGGACAGAGTATGAGCGCTCATATGGACATCGTAAAATATATGTTTATAACAGTTTGATATAGATGCTTCCTATATCAGTTTGGACTGTCATAAAGAGATTTGACCCGCGCAGAACGCAGCAGTCTAGATGTGCTGACGAATCGCTTCGATATAGGCCTGCCCGTAGCGCGTAAGTGTCGTGTTCTTGCGCGTGATGATGCCAATCTCCATGTACTCGTCTACATCGAGCGGAATCGAGATAATACCGGGGCCGTTAAGTTCATGGCTGATCACGCCCGAACACACCGTGTAACCGTTAAGGCCCATAGCTAGGTTGAACAGCGTCGCACGGTCGCGCACGCGGATATTCTTGCGGCGCTCAAAGGTCGAGGTCAGCTCCTCGGAATAGTAAAACGAGTTGTAGCTGCCCTGCTCATAGGACAGGAACGGGTAGTCTTCCAAGTCCTCGAGCGTCACACTCGAGCGACCCGCCAGCGGATGGTCGGAGCACACAAAGACATGCGGCGTAGCGCAGAAGAGCCCCTCGAATACGAGCTCGTTGGCGGCGAGCATGCGCTCGATAACCTCGCGGTTATGCTCGGATAAGTACAGGATGCCCAGTTCGCTTTTCATATGCGCGACGTCCTCGATAATCTCGTGAGTCTGCTCCTCGCGCAGGGTAAAGTCGTAGCGCGCGGCATCGAACTCGCGGATCACGTCGACAAACGCGTTAACGGCAAAGGAATAATGCTGGCAGCTCACACTAAAGTGCGGCACCTGCTCGGACGCGCCCTTGTACTTACCTTCGAGCAGATCGGCCTGGTCAAGCACCTGTCGCGCGTAGCCCAAGAAGGTCTCGCCTTCTTCGGACACAATGACGCCCTTGTTGGTGCGCTCAAAGATGTGCACACCCATCTCGTTTTCGAGATCGCGGATCGATGCGGTAATCGAAGGCTGCGACACAAAGAGCCGGCGCGAGGCTTCGGTGATACTGCCGCATTCGGCAACCTTGACGACATACCTGAGCTGCTGAAGCTTCATAGCTTTCTCCCTAGACGTTCGTGACGTCGAAACCCGTCGCATCCATCTGACGCATAAAAGGCGGCATCTCCCCCGTCGCGGCACAGGCGGCAATCTGATGCAGAGCCCCGGCAACCGCATCGTCTGCCGCAGCGCCGATATGCCAGCGCGCGGCAGCCGTGACAGCCTCGTTGGCATTGGCGACTGCAACGGAGTTGGGAACGGCATCGATCATGGGCAGATCGTTATCGGAATCACCGAACACGGCCACCTCGTCGAGCGTCAGGTCCAAAGCGCGCGCAAGCTCCAGCGCAGCGCGGCCCTTGTCCCAACCGGCCGGAAGGATGTCAAACAGGCGCACGCGGTTGTTGGGAAACACAAGCGAGAGCTCCGGCACCTCGGCGGCAACGCGCTCGCGTAGCTCCACGAGCTCCTCACGTGAACGGGCACTCCAGATATTCGCCTTGAACACCGGGGCATCATCGACAACAGGACGGCACGGGGCCTCTTCGCCCTTGAGCCACGCGTTGCCGCCCGACTCCATGGCGCGGCGTACGCGCTCGGGGTCGCTCGTCACGCAGTAGGCATCGTTACCCCAAAAGTCATCGCCCAGGCTGTAGACCTTCAGGTACGTATCGTCGGTCTCTTGCTCCAAATAGTCAGCCAAGCGCATAAGGGCGGCGTTGTCGGTCGCGCGCGAAGCGACCGCCTGACCGTCGACAAACATTACCTGGCCGTTGCAGAACGCGCCGGTCGAGAAGCACTCGACGCAATTGCGGAACATCCAGCCCATCGCGGACGGCTGACGGCCCGAAACCGGACCAAAGTGCAGACCCGCCGCCTGCATGGCATGAATGCCCTCGATGGCGTAGTCGCTGGCGCCGTCATGCCCGGCTGGAATCAGCGTATCGTCCATATCGGTCAGCACAAGTTTAATCATAAGGCCCCCATTCGTATCGGTCCTACCTATTGTAACGACCTGCCAAAATAAACCTGTCCCTTTTTGGCAGGTGCGCTAGTATAGGGAACAACAGATTCGATGCGGGAGTGCCGGCGGTGCAAACCACAAGGCTGAGAGGGCATGGGGCCCAATCCTTTGAACCTGTCAGTTAATGCTGGCGTAGGGAGCATGCCGCCTTTACAGGGGCGCTGTCTATGCACAGCGCCCCTTTTCTATGCCAAGGAGGCATGTGCAGTGATCGATTCGGAACAGCTTAAGCAAAATGTGGTCAAGGCCGTGGAGGAGATTCGCGCCACCAATCCGATGGCCGGCTCCATCACCAACACGGTGACGATCGACTTTGTCGCCAATGCTCAGCTCGCCGTAGGCGGTTCGGCCGCCATGGTCTATCTGCCCGACGAAGGCGAGACGCTCGTTGCCGGCGGCGGCGCCATCTATCTCAACATGGGCACGCTCTTCCCCATCTACGAGCAGACGATTCCCCGCGCGGCCAAGGCGGCACACGACGCCGGCAAGCCCTGGGTGCTCGATCCGGTGGGCCTGGGCATCGGTAGCCTGCGAACCCAGCTGGTAAACGAGCTCAAGCAGTACAAGCCCGCCATCGTACGCGGCAACGCCTCCGAGATCATCGCACTCGCCGGCCTGTGGGGTCTTGAGGGCGAGGCAGCTGATCTGAGCCGCGTGCGCGGTGTCGATACCACCGACACGGTCGACGCCGCCCGCGATGCCGCTGTGGCGCTCGCCCGCTACACCGGCGGAGCCGTAGTGGTCTCGGGCGAAGTCGACCTGATTACCGACGGCACGACCGTGGCCAAGTCCCACGGCGGCAGCCCGCTCATGTCCAAGATCACCGGCTGCGGTTGTTCGCAGGGCGGCGTGCTGGCTGTGTACGCCTGCGCTGCCGATCCGTTTACGGCAGCCATCTGTGGCACCGCCGTCTACAACGTTGCCGGCACGCGTGCCGCCGCTGTCGCCGATGCCCCGGCAAGCTTTAAGGTCGCCTTTATCGACGAGCTCTACCGCGCGACCGCCCAAGACATCGCCGATAACCAACTCGAGCTCGAGGAGGCATAAGCCATGTCCGAGCCCGCAACCAATGCCGGCATGAACACGCTCGTCGCCGTGGCCATCGCCCCGTGCGGCACCGGCGATGAGCTATCCGCCGAGGTCGCCGAGGTCGTGCGCGTCATTCGCGAGAGCGGCCTTCCCAACCACACCACCTCGATGTTCACCGAGATCGAGGGCGACTGGGACGAGGTCATGCAGGTCGTGCGCGACGCAACCTTTGTGTTGGCGAGCAAGGGCATCCGCACCGAAGTCGTGCTCAAAGCCGATATTCGACCCGGATTTACCGACACCATGACCGGCAAGCTCGAGCGCATGGAAGCACAGATCAAAAAGCAGGAGGAAGCACGATGAGCATCCGCGACAACCTTGATATCTCGGCCTATCTGGTACTCGGCCCCGAAAACACGCTGGGGCGTCCCGTGGGCGATGTGGTGGCCCAGGCGCTCGACGCAGGCTTTACCTGCATTCAGGTGCGCTCCAAGGTGGCAAGCGCCCGCGAGATCATCGCGCTGACGGGCGATGCCGCGCAGGCTATCGCACAGGCTGGCAAGACCGGTCAGGTCGCCCTGCTCATCGACGACCGCCTGGACTGCGTACTCGCCGCGCGCGAGCAGGGTATTGCTGTCGACGGCGTGCACGTGGGCCAGAGCGATATTCCCGTCGAGGTCTGCCGCAAACTATTGGGCCCCTATGCCATCGTGGGCCTTTCGGCCCGTTGCGAGGAGATGCTCGAGTACGTCAAGACCGCCGACATGAGCCTAGTCGACTACCTAGGCATCGGCCCGCTCCACGAGACCGAGACCAAGCGCGACTGCGGACGCGCGGCCGACGGCTCTATCATCACCAAGAGCTTTGAGGACCTGGCCGCGCTCCACGCGGCAAGCCCCGTGCCCATCGTGGTGGGCGGCGGCGTCAAGACGGCCGACTTGCCGCAGCTCAAGGCCACCGGCGTCGATGGCTTCTTTGTGGTGAGCGCCGTCTGCAGTGCCGACGACCCCTGCGCCGCCGCCAAGGAGCTCGTCGACACCTGGCAGCAGGCATAGGCATAAGCCGAGCAGCTGATCCGCAGCCTCACATCTTTAGCAATAGAAAGTGCATCCCAGTTTGGACCTCCATTCCGGGATGCGCTTTCCGCCGAGTCCACGGCAGTTTGCCCTACTCTGCCAGATACGCTTCCAGCGCCGGCAAGGTCGCCTCCGCATCGCGGCGACCGACCTGGTAGATGCGCTCGAGCTCATCCGGTTCGCGGCACAGCGACGGCACCTTCACCGATTCGCTCGGCCGCACCACAAAGATTTCGCCGGCAGCCTCGCGACGTGCCAGGTCATCGAGCGTGGCATTGTAGACCTCATGCCGATGCTCAAGCGCTGCGACAAACTCTGGGGAGTGACGGAACACGCGCCGCAGCATGGGCATCACGCTGTTGGGCTGCTTCACAAAGCCCGCCGGCTGCGTGAGCACCACGATATTGCGGTCATACCCCTGCGCAAACAGCCATGCACTGGGAATGGAATCAGCCACGCCACCATCCAGATACTTATGCCCGTCAATAGCAACGGGACGCGTCGCCACGGGAATCGCCGACGATGCCCGGATCCACTCGATATCCCGCTCGTCGCCATAGGGCAGGTCATGGTAGACGGCCTTGCCCGTCTCGATATCGGTACACACGCACGTAAATCGCATGGGGCAGGCGCGATACGCCTCCAAGTCGATGGGATCGCGCTCGATAGGCACCTCGTGATAGGCAAAATCGGCATTGAACATATCGCCAGTTCGCAGCCAGCTTACTACACCTGCATAGCGTTTATCGGCGCAATAGGCCTTGTTATAGCGAATGGCGCGGCCGATCTGACGCGATTTAAAGTTGTAGCCAAACGCCGCGCCCGCCGAGACACCCACCATATGGTCGCAGGTCAAACCGTGCTCCATCCAAACGTCGAGCACGCCCGCCGTATACATACCGCGGTAGCCGCCTCCCTCGAGTGCCAGCCCCACCGTGCGCGTCATAGTTGGCTGTGCCATGCGACCATCTCCGTCCCCGCAAATTTAAACGGAACAAGTATACCCATCAACATATACCGCCCCAGTCGCATTTTTATCGAACATCGCATCATCGCGCTGCCGTTTGTCGAATAATAGCCACCCACAGCATGTGCACCCCTATATAATTTTGCACTGTTGTTTATACTACTCAGCAGTTATCAACAGCGAACATTAGCCGGCAAAGTAACCCAACAACGCAGCAAGGCGGGGGCCTGGATACACGCAAAACGCTGAGCAACGATGCGTGTACACAACGAGCTCGCCCGAGGCAATCCGCTCCGACTTCAGAAAGCCGCTTAGAACATGGATACTGTCAGCAATTACACCGAAACGCTCGAAAAGACCGTCCGTGACCTTCTCGAGCGTCAGGAGGATCTGATCAGGACCGCCTTTACCGACCAGCTTACCGGACTTGGCAACCGTGGCGGCTTTGCCCGTTCCCTCGAGGAGCTCTGGGAGCAGGACACCCCCGTTACCATGGCGTTCATCGATATCGACAATCTCAAGCACTGCAACGACGTCTTTGGGCATGACGAGGGCAACCGCTATATCTTGCAGGTAAGCCTCTATCTCAAACTGTATATGAAAGTGGACGAGGCGGCGTTTCGCATAGGCGGCGACGAGTTTGCCATCCTATCTACGATTGCGACCGAGGACGACCTCGCCGAACGTCTGGAACACTGCCGAACGATCCTGCTCAAAAACAACGATTCCGAGATGCCCCACTCGTTTAGCTACGGAGTGGCACACGCCGACCCCGCCCTGGGCGAAGCCTCCAATCGCATGACACTCGATGCCGACCATCGCATGTACGACTACAAGCTACGTCATGCCATGCACCTCGATCGGCGCAATATTACGCAAGTCCACGCCGACGACTTCGAAATAAGCGATCGTATTTTCGACGCTTTTTCGATGCTCAACGAGGGCCGTTATTTCTTTATCGAGAACTTGGACAAGGACCGCACCCTTTGGTCGCAAGGTGCCTTGCGCGATCTCGGTCTTCCTTCGGAGCACATAGACAGCTGCCGCGATTTCTGGAAGACGCGCGTCCATCCCGATGACCTCGAGGCCTACGCCAACGACATCAACCAGATCTTTAACGGCTCCAAACACCGCCGCGTCATGCAGTACCGCATGCGCAATGCCGCGGGTGACTACGTTCTCTGCCGTGCTCGCGGGTTTCGCATCGACGGCGACGGAAATGTCCCCTCGCTCTATGTCGGCGAACTCGTCAACCACTCGCTTGCCGAAACCGTCGACGCCGCCACAGGCCTCGGAACGCAGCGCATGCTGGTCAACGCTATCGATGCCTGCCGTCGCGACCGCTGCGAGACGGGGCTTATAGCGGTGCGCATTCGTGGCACGGCGAATCTCAACGAGCTCTACGGGGCCGAGGCTGTCGACAGCATGCTTGCCGAATACGCAGGCCGCATGCTGTCGATCACCCGCGGCAGAAGCCGGGTCTTCCGTTCACGAAGCGTCCAGTTCGTCGTGCTCAGCAACGATTTGGACCACGAGGCATTCGAGCAACTGACCCGCCACCTTAAAGAGGCCGTTTTCGCTCCTGTTCAAATCGCAGGCGACACCATTACTCCCGTCTGCCTTGTCGTCCCGGCCTTTTACGAGCACTTAGCCCATCAAGCGACCGCCGTTTTAGGCGAACTCGACCGTCGCCTTCGCACGGCCGGCGGGCTTGTTCCCAACGACAGCCTCCCCATACCCGAGGCGGAACGCAAAAGCGCCATCGCCGAACGTATCGACTCGCTCACGGGCCTCTATCGACCCAGCGAGTTTATGCGGCGCGCCAACGCATTTCTCGAGGCAAGGCGCGACGACACCTGGTGCATCGCCACCGTCGACATGGGTCACATGCGCCTGTTTAATGAATGGCACGGCCAGGCCGAGGGCGACCGCGTACTCGCCGATGTGGGCACGGTCCTCAAGGACATCGAGAATGCCGATATGGGCATCGCAGGGTACTGGGGCCAAGATGACTTTTGCGCACTCATCCCCTTTAAGCACATCACCGTCCATCAAATCTACAACCGCGTTCGCGAGGCCGTAGCCAGGCATGATGACGGCGTAGGTTTTTGGCCGTCCATGGGCATTTACCCCATCGACTCCAATGAGGAGATCACCATCGATGCGCAGGCAAAGGCCATGTTTACCAATCGACGCGCCAAAAACGACTTCAAGGAGCGCATTGCCATTTTCCGCCCCGAAGAATATGAACACGAGATTGCGTTCCACCGCACGCTGACCGAGTTCCAGTACGCGCTCTCAAACGGTCGCATCACGTACTACCTGCAGCCCCAGGTCGATATGGAAACCGGCGAGATCATTGGCGCCGAGGCACTCACCCGCTGGATTGACAAGGACGGCTCTCTCATTTCGCCCGCAACGTTTATCCCCGCACTCGAGGAAAGCGGCTTTGTGGTGACGCTCGACAAGTACATTTGGCAGGGTGTCGCCTCGTGGCTGCGCGAGCGTCTCGATCGCGGCCTTCGTGTGGTTCCGGTCTCGCTTAATGTGTCGCGCGTGGATATCCTTGCCTGCGACGTTGCCGAGCACATGGGGGCGCTTGCCGCCCAATACAACCTACCGCCCGAGCTCATGCGTATCGAGATCACCGAGACGGCTTATACGGGAGAGTCCGAAGCCGTGGACAAACTGACAGCCGACTTGCACACCCGCGGCTTCTCGACCTATATGGACGATTTTGGCACCGGTCAGTCCACGCTCGCGATGCTCAAGAACGTCAACGTCGACGTCATCAAGCTCGACCGCACCTTTGTGCCCACCGACCGCGATCAAGGCCGCAGCGCGCAGATCGTGTCATCGATGCTCGAGATGGCGCAGTCGCTCCATCTGCCCATTGTAATCGAAGGCGTCGAGACAGATGAGCAGGCGAACATGCTACGCCACATGGGCGCCCGCTACGCTCAGGGTTTCCTCTACTACCGCCCCATGCCGGCGAAGGATTTTGAGGCATTGCTCGATGGTGGCAATAACAACTGATACGCTCGCGCGCAAAACGCCACCGCCGAAGGGGGCATTTGTCTCCATTAGCTAACTTATATCCCCAGTTCAAACCGAATTGGGGATATGATACAAATCGTTGTTCCCCCAAGGAGGTTATCCATCATGAACGAGTCGTACCGCATGGGCGAGCAATCGATTATTGCCTATCTTCAGCGACTTGCGAATGGCATCTCGACCGCCGAACTCGATGTTGCCGCGCTGCCTGCTGAGCTACGCGCCGTTGGTGAGCAACTGCAAAAGACGCATTCTATCCTGCAACAAGAGCGCCAGCTGCTTGAGCGCAACGCCTATATCGACCCGCTCACCAACTTGGGCAACCGCAGCGGACTCGACCGTCACGTCGAGCAGCTCTGGCGCAAAGGCGATCCCTTCACCTGCGCCTATATTGACATCGACCATCTCAAGCATTGCAATGATAGGTTTGGCCACGCCGAAGGCAATCGCTATATTCTGAGCATCTGCCGCACGCTCTCCGAAACCATGGAGCACGATGAGATGCTGTTCCGTATCGGTGGAGACGAGTTTGTGCTTATCTCGCTCTCCGCAAACGAGACTGAACTCGAGCAGCGCTTGGAGCAGGTGCGTGCCGGGCTGATCGAGGCGAGCTCAGGTGGCAAAGCGCCCATGATCGCTAGCTTTAGCTTTGGCTGCTCGCGCGTCGACCCACTCGCTGGCGATACGCGTCGCCAGATGACCATGGACGCCGACCGCAAAATGTATCGCTACAAGCTCATGCACCGTGTGCAGCAGCCGAAGGAAAACGACGCATCCATGCGCCCGATCGCCGATCAGCCTCCCTGCAACGACCGGGTGTTCCAAGCGATCTCCATGAGCTCCGAGACGCGCTATCCGTTTATCCTTAACCTCGATACCGGCGAATCGCAATGGTCGATTAATGCCGTGCGCGATTTTGACCTGCCCTCCCAGCATCCCTATAACTCGCTCGATATGTGGCTCGCCCGCGTTCACCCCGAGGACCGCGACAACGTGCGCAGCGAGCTCGATATGGTGGTAAACGGCGCGTGGCACTTCCATTACATGCAGTATCGCGTCATGAATACCGCTGGTAAATATGCGCTGTGCGAGTGTACGGGCTACCGCTTGGATAGCACCGAAACCGAGCCCAACATGTATGTGGGCATTATCATCAACCGAAGCTTGGCGGATACGACCGATTCCGTGACCGGCCTGGGCGATATCCACGCCCTGGTCAACGCCATTGGCGAAATGCGTCGCGTGGCGCGCAAGGCAGGCCTGGTCGCCATCAAAATCGACGACATCGCCAAGGTCAATGCCCGCTTTGGCTTTGATGCGGGCGACCGCGTTTTGGCAGAAAGTGCCGCCTGCCTCATGGACTGTTCGCGCGGCAAGGGCCGTCTGTTCCGCTCGACCGGACCGATGTTCGTGGCGCTTTTCGATGACCTTGATCCCGAAGAGACCGACGCGATCGCAGAAGAAATCGAGCGGTTCTTGGGGTCGCCCGTACTCTTTGGCTCATTTGAATATCAGCCGCCCATTCGTGTGGCCACACTTCATCTAGATGCCGTCGACCGACAGCCCGTTTCCATTTTGAACGAGCTCAAAGCGCTACTTGAAGAGGCACCACAAGTACCGGGCACCAAGCTGGACTAGCGTTATGGGGCGCATGATGGTTAATTTCCGATCTCAACCGAACACATTGGGCAAATAGGTCGTACCCGCAGTTAGCCGAACGTCCCCGCAGTCCCTCCCGGGGCCCGGGGGCACCGTTTCGATACTCTTGGTTTACTTTGCCTGATGCAAATAAGTGCTCAACAAGATAGAACCTATCCCCCGCCACGGATATGCCCTCGAGTAAATCTGTTAAGCCAAGCCTATCAAATTCTATTGACAATTGGCTGCATTGGTCCATTTTGTCGTCCAGCCACTTCCGCTGGCTATCGCCTCATAAACACAAACCTAACGAGCCGCACGAACGACAAAGAGGCCAAGCTGAACAGAAGTAAAACCAAAACTTCAAAAACGCTGGTATTCCAATCGCGTACCCAGTCCTCTACCGCCCACAAGAAAAACAGCAGCCCCATCCATAACGTCACAGAAGAAATCAGCTTTGCGTAAGGGCGTATATCAATCTCGCTCTCCCTTTTTGTGACATCATATCCAGCAATTGAGCAGAGCCATCTTCCTCTTCGGTATTGGATTGAAAGGACAATCAAGGCAATCGAAGTCATCAAGCAAACAGCATCCTCTGTTTCCATAGAGTTTCCTTTGCTTTCCATCCTAGTTACGCATTCACAATCGAATCAAACCAAGTATGAATTACTCGATAGCAACCGCCTTAGTATAAACCATAGCCGCCGCAGCAGCCCGCCTTCCAAGGCCTCAAAGCTCGCCATCGAGGGCGACCCGCCCAGACCCCTTACAATCTGCTCGCACGAGGCCCCGCACTCCAGCATCCTCTGGACCGTATCCCGCTCGTACCTGGTGAGCGTGCCTGCCGTGGGCCCTCGGGGCCGGCATCGTGCCCCACGCCATCTGCCCGCTCGTGCGATAATCCTCTGCAGAAGTCACCGACAGCAGAGGGAGTTTGTGATGAAGGTTCTTTTGGTCAATGGCAGCCCCAAGGCAAACGGCAACACGGCCCGCGCACTCGCCGAGGTCGCCGAGCAGCTCAACGTCGAGGGCATCGATACCGAGATGTTTCAGCTGGGCGCCAAGCCTATTCGCGATTGCATCGGTTGCGGCCAGTGTGGCAAGCTGGGCGGTCGCTGCACCTTTGACGACGACGTGGTCAACGAGCTGATCGCTGCCGCCGAACAGGCCGACGGCTTTGTCTTTGGCTCGCCTGTCTACTACGCGCACCCCAGCGGCCGCATTCTCTCGGCACTCGATCGCGTATTCTATGCCGGTAGCAAAGCTTTTGCACACAAGCCGGGCGCTGCCGTCGCCGTCGCCCGTCGCGGCGGTACGTCGACGACCTTCGACGTGCTCAATAAGTACTTCACCATCAACCAGATGCCTGTGGTAGCGTCCACGTACTGGAACAACGTGTTTGGCTGCGTGCCCGGCGAGGCCGATGGAGATGCCGAGGGCCTGGCCACCATGCGCAACATCGGCAAGAACATGGCTTGGCTCCTGCATTGTATCGAGGCAGGGCAGGCTGCCGGCATCGAAGCCCCCGAAGCCGATCGCGAGCGCACCAACTTCATTCGTTAGAACGGCGGAACATGAATATCCAGATTTTTGGCACCAAGAAGTCCTTCGATACCAAGAAGGCCCAGCGCTATTTTAAGGAGCGCCGCATCAAGGTGCAGTTTATCGACCTTAAGGAAAAGGAGATGAGCAAAGGCGAGCTCACGAGCGTGATGCAGGCGGTCGGCGGCATCGACAAGCTGCTCAACCCCAAGGCCAAGGACGAGGAGACGCTCGCGCTCATCCAGCACCTCACCCCTAGCCAGCGCTTCAACAAGTTGCTCGAGAACCAGCAGGTTCTAGCCGAGCCCATCGTGCGCAACGGCAAAAAGGCCACCGTCGGTTATTGCCCCGATGTATGGGGAGCCTGGGAGTAGCCTGTGTTATTTGCCGGCGCGTGGGTATAAGAGCAGGCGTTTGGCATAAGATTCAACTGTAAGCCATGTCTAACAAAGGAGGGCACATGCCCAACAAACCCGTGAAGATCATCATGCTTACCGGATACCTCGGTGCCGGCAAGACCACACTGCTCAACCACATCCTCGCTAACGACGGCGGCATCCGCGCCGCCGTGATCGTCAACGATATCGGCGAGATCAACGTCGACGCCAGCCTCATCGCCGACGGCGGCCTTTCCGAGACCGACGACCTCATCCCGCTCACCAACGGCTGCATCTGCTGCACGCTTTCGGACGACCTTGCCAACCAGCTGCAGGGCATCGCCGATTCGGGCAAGTTCGACTACATCATCATCGAGGCCTCGGGTATCTGCGAGCCTATCCCCATCGCCTACACCATCTCGAGCTTCTGCGACGAGGCCAAGGTGGGCGGCGAGCCCAAGCTTGCACTCGACAACATCGTGGCCGTGGTCGACTGCGCCCGCATGTACGACGAGTTCAACGGCGGTCGCGACCTGCTGGCTGAGGATATCGACGAGGACGACATCGAAAGCCTGCTCATCCAGCAGATCGAGTTCTGCTCCACGCTGATCCTCAACAAGACCGATACCGTGAGCCCTGAGCAGATCGCCGAGCTCAAGGCCATCGTGCGCAGCCTGCAGAAGGACGCCGTGATCGTCGAGGCTCAAAACGGCGAGGTCCCCATGGAGGAGCTGCTCGACACCGACCGCTTCGACTTTATGCGCGCCTACAACTCCGCCGCTTGGATCGAGGCCATGGAGCATCCCGAGGAGCACGACGACCCCGAGGTGCTCGAATACGACATCGAGACCTTTGTGTACTCGCGCCGCAAGCCGTTCGACCTGCAGAAGTTCACCGATTTTGTTGAGCAGGAGTGGCCCGACGAGGTCATTCGCGTCAAGGGTCCGCTGTGGCAGACCGGCGATCCGGACATGTGCTACATGTTTGAGCAGGCCGGCCACCAGATGCGCCTGATGGAGAACGGCCTGTTTGTCGATTCTGCGCCCGAGGGCGAGAAGCAGAAGATCATCGACGAGAACCCCGAGATCATGCAGATTTGGGACGACAAGACGGGCGACCGCATGACGAGCCTGTGCATCATCGGCCGTCACATGGACAAGGATGCGCTCATCGCCTCCCTCGATGCCTGCCTGACTGACTGGCACCGCGCCTAGGTTTATCCAAGCGGGCATTTTTCCGCTACGTAACCGCCAAACCACCACGAAGGTGCCCGTCCCCTTCGTGGTGGTTTTTCGTTCTATGCCAAGGAGATTCATGTTCAACATTGTGCTGTATGCGCCCGAGATTCCGGCCAATACGGGCAATATCGGCCGTACCTGCGTGGTCACCGGCGCCCGCCTGCATCTGGTAGAGCCGCTGGGCTTTTCGCTCGATGACAAGACGGTACGTCGCGCCGGCCTGGGCTACTGGCAGAATTTGGACGTGACGACCTATGCCGGCTGGGAGGATTTCCTTGCGCGCAACGGTCTCTCCCCCGCTGACGAGCGCCTGCATCTGCTGACCAAAAAGGCACGCCGCACCTATGCGCAGAGTACCTACCGCGGCGGTGACTATTTGGTCTTTGGCAGCGAGAGCTCGGGGATTCCCGAGCCACTGCTTGCCGCGGCGCCCGAGCGCTGCGAGCGCATCCCGATGCTGCGCGATTGTGACTCACTCGATAACTCCGAGGCTTGGGAAGCTCACGAGGAATCGCTCGGGCATACCGAGGACAGCCACGAGACCATCCTTCAGCAGGATATCTGCGGCAACTTCGTCAACCCGGACGACTACCGCATCAGCGCACTCAACCTCTCCAACAGCGCCGCCATCGTCCTCTACGAAGCTCTGCGCCAAACAGGCTTTCCGGGAATGTGACAAAGGGACTGTCTCGTTGTCATATCGGACAATTGTCACATTGACACCCTTCAAACGAGATCAGAGATGCCCGCTATTGCAACGTAAGGCATCGCGATAGCGGGCATTCAGCTGAATCAGTAATTTGATTTCAAAGGTAGATATTAATCTTCGAATTCGACATTGACCCTTACGTCTGGACCACAGAACGTCGACACCTGCTTTTTCACCAGTTTTACTGCACGTTCATCAGATTTTTCCAGCATGCCACTTTCTTGAACCTTTTGCCTCTGGTCCTTATCAGCCTGCTGAAGCAATTTATTTAAATCGTCCGTACTGACCTGATTCCAATTAAGAAAACCATTGTCCTCAACGTATTTTTTAAGCGAGTTCGGATCCGTTGACAACGTCACGATCTCGGAATGCGGAAGCGTAACATTAACAGATTTTATTACCGACTCGTTGTTTTTCGAACGATGGACTTTGACCTTCAGGTTCTCATCGTCTACGTTCAAGCCGATATCCGCCTTACCATCGATGGTCGCTACATATCGTTTAGTAGTAAATGGGTTGTTAAAACCAAACGGATTCCCCGCATCGTCAATATATAGAACCTGAGTAAAATCGTATTCGTAGGTAAGCAACTTCGTTACCGGCTTAATTTCTTCCCGAATCGAATCATCGCTTATAACGGTCTGATCGCGCGTCAACCACAGGTACACGCAGCCGCCGCAAGCTGCAATCAAGCCTAACGCCAATAGGGCGACAATTATCTTCTGGCCAATTGTTTTAAACGGATTGGAAACGCTCATTTAGCCCTTGTCCTCCAGTTGTCCTCAGGGTAATTACGGACTCAATTCATTTATATTGGGTTTTGATGTCAACCAATTCAGAAAGGAAGGACTTAAATCCAACATAATATAAATACATATTCATACGTTAATTTAATACCTATTCTGCTACACGTAACTTTAGAAAGATTGGGGCACAGACCATAGGCCGGCACCCCAATCCATACATAGGCATCATAACGCGTTGATCATTCGATCATATGCCCACGTTAATCAACTGAAACGCTGACGTCCATCCGCTGATCTCGGTCGCTATATCCGATCATCAGTTCCCGTCCCTTTTTATCCTTTGCGCAAAAACTGCTGTCATACGAATATTCGATGTCCTTGTATCCCTTTTTCTTGCAAGCTTTGATGTATTTGTCGTACCCATCATGATCGATGCCAAATGCGACAAACGAAAGGCAGTCTTTTTCGTCTAACGACGTATAAACGATAGGGCAGCTAGGCTTCGGCAAGGATTTTGCAAGGGCTTTTGTTGGCCAGTCATACGCCTTGACACCGCCCTTTGATGAAGTCGTATAGGTTTTCGACTTAAAACTATAGTACTCGAGATATATCTTTCCATCGCCGCCTAGATAGGCAATAGTCGCCACTGAAGGCTCCATCAGGTCATATTGATTCTGCTGGGCATTGGCGACATAGTCACCATGGGTAATGCACGGAACGCTATCAACCGATTCTCGCTTCTCGACGATTCGCTGGCTATCCGCCGTTATTTTTAGCGTTGAATAATCGTGCGCAGCCTCTTCCTCATCATAAACGTCAGTAAACAGAAGTTTCTGTTCGTCAGTCAACTCCCCTTTCGGCTCAAACTGAATAGTGAACTGAGCAATATCGAAGCTCGATTTATTGTCATATTCAAATGTCATCATCTCGACGCCATCAACAACGCCTTCTGAGACACTCCAGTTTAGTTGATCGATTTTTACTGAATCCTTCTTACCTGGCTTTGGCTTCTTTCCACTTTTCTTAGTCGCTGCGAATGCGCATGTCGGACTCCAGCCGCGACCCGTAATTCCGAGTGGTAGAGAAATGCCGATTAGCGCCGCCGCGCTAAAAGCCAGAACTGCCGTAAATAACTTTTTCTTCATTACATATCCCTTGGTAGTCGTTTAACCTCCCCCTCGTCAAATAGCAGACGAATTGGCGACGCGGTGGCACTATTTGATTCAAGGGCGTGAACTGGATAAACATCGAGGGAAGGAGTGGGCCCTGTGCAATAAACTCCCCTCGTCAAAATGTCTAGCTAAAGAGGACGGGCAGACGGCGAACGGTCATATCCGTTCGCGTCTGCCCGTCTCCAACGATCAAACGTCGATGCGCTGACGTTCAAAAGCATTGCGGCCTCTTGCCTCGTAACCTCACCTCCTTCGAATGATTTGATGACATCGCGGTAGCTATCCGGACGTTCGAGCGTCGGTCTCCCAAATCTCACACCCCGCAGACGCGCCGACGCGATACCCTCCGCCTGGCGCTGCTTTATGTTTTCGCGCTCCACCTGAGCCACATAGCTCAAAACCTGAAGCACTAGGTCGGCAATAAAAGTCCCCGTAATTCCATTGGGTTGTTCGCGTGTGTCAAGCAATGGCATATCGAGCACCACGATGGCAACGCGTTTGTCCGTCGTTAGGCGACGCCATTCATCGAGAACTTCACGGTAGTCGCGACCCAATCGGTCGATACTCTTAATCACCAGAACGTCCCCTTCACGCAGACGACGAAGAAGACGCTGGTACTGAGGACGCCTGAAGTCCTTTCCACTCGCTTTGTCAGCATAGATCAAATTCGTTTGGACCGGAAACCGCTCCAGCGCATCCAGTTGGCGATCCAGGTTCTGGTCTGCTGACGAAACTCGAGCATACCCATAGATTCTGTTTTTCATGATTGCCCCTATCAGCCGCACGATGGCAGCTTCAGCTCATCTGAGAGCCCACTCACAACAGGGCGTGCAAATTTCGCGAATGGGTTGAACCCATTTTCGGGCTCCAACGTAAGCTATTCAAGCACCGCTTCGATAACGCACGACGCCAACCTTATACTTTGAAATGAAATTAATCGTTTTTAATTGAAATTAACTAGAATAAAATGAAATTAACCTGAGACGTTAAAGGAGGGCATTGTGGAATACCTCGAAAACCCGTTTACCCCCAGTTTTGGTGAGGTTCCTGCCCATCTCGCTGGCAGACAACAGATTATTCGGGATTTGGACCGTGCCTTCTTGAGCCAGCGCAGGCGCCCAGAATTGACCTCGATCTTCTCAGGCGCGCGTGGAACCGGTAAAACCGCTCTCATGTCGTCGCTCGCGACAAGGGCGGAATCCCACGGCTGGATTGCCGTAAAGACAACCGCGCTCCCGGGAATGCTTGAGGAAATCGAGTTCGGGGCGAAACGTGCTGCCGGCCATCTTATCGACCCGTCCAACCACTTCGAAGTCACCGGTCTCGGAATTGCACCGCTCGGCAGCATCGAGGTCAATCGCGCTCACGATGCCTCAACCTGGCGTTATCGCATGAGCGACATCATCGACCAGCTCAACGAGGCGGGCACCGGTCTGCTCGTCACGGTTGACGAGGTGGACCCGACACTCGACGAGATGATTCAGCTCGCAGCGACGTATCAGCACTTTGTGACCGATGGGAAACGCGTCGCCCTGCTCATGGCGGGACTTCCCAACAACGTCTCGACGTTGCTGAACCACAAGACGGTCTCGTTCCTTCGCCGCGCCCAACAATATCATCTGGGTCGCATTGCCGACTATGACGTACGCGAGGCCTTGATTCGCACAATCCAGGAAAACGATCGCCTGGCAGATGCTGGGGGAATCGATAGAGCCGTTCGCTCGATCTCTGGTTTTCCCTTCCTATTGCAACTCGTAGGCTACCGTGCCTGGGATCTCACAAGCGATTCGAAGGAAATCTCGTCACGCGACTTTGACCTGGGAATCAAAATCGCGCGCGACGAGATGGACGACCGAATCCTCGCGGCAACCTATCGGGAACTCACTGCAGAGGACAAGCGACTCCTCATCGCCATGCTCGATGATGAGGAAGAGTCCACCACCGCTGACCTTGTCGAGCGCCTTAAGCGTTCGCCGCAGCAGGTCTCCCGCTACCGACGCCGCATGATAGATGCCGGCATCATCGGGGAACGAGGACGAGGGCTCGTCGCATTTGAATTGCCATTCTTCCGTGACTATCTCGCGGCTCAATGCGTGAAATAGGCATCAATGAGGCAAAGGGCTGTCCCTTTGCCTCATTGTCTATAGGTAGCGGCCGGTAATGCTCTTGGAGCAGGCCACGATATCCCCCGGCGTGCCGGCGCAGACGATTTGCCCGCCCGCATCGCCGCCGCCCGGCCCCATGTCGATCACGTAATCGGCGTTACGGATAAGGTCGAGATCGTGTTCGATCACGATAACCGTAGCGCCCTTGGCAACGAGACCGTCAAACACGTTCAGCAGCACCTGAACATCGAGCGGATGTAGTCCGATCGTGGGCTCGTCGAACACGAATACGGCATCATCCTGCACGCGGCCCATCTCGCTCGCGAGCTTAAGACGTTGTGCCTCGCCGCCCGAAAGCGCCGGTGTGGGCTCGCCAAGCGTGAGATAACCCAGGCCCAGGTCGTGCAAGGTCTGCAAGCGCGCCTGCACCTTTTTGAGCCCCACCGTGGCGTCGAGGGCCTCGTCCACACTCATGTCCATGAGCTGCGGCAACGTAAGCAGGCTCCCGTCCTTGCCCTCGCGATGGATATGCGAGGCGGCCTCGGCGTAGCGCGAACCACGGCATGCCGGGCAGACGATCTCGACGTCGGGCAAAAACTGCACGTCGAGCGATATCGAGCCCGTGCCGTCGCACGTAGGGCAACGCAAGGCGCCAGTGTTGTAGCTAAAGGCGCCCGCCTTGTAGCCGGCTGCCTTGGCTTCGGGCGTACGGGCAAAGGCGCGGCGCAGCTCGTCATGGATGTCGGCATAGGTTGCCACCGTCGAGCGAACATTGGCGCCAATGGGCGTAGCGTCAATCAGGTTGGCGCGGGCAATGCCTTCGGCATCGACCCAGCGCACATGGCGTGGCAAGCGCTCGCCAGCTGCCTGCGCCTTAAGCGCCGGAATGAGCGTCTCGAGCACGAGCGTCGTCTTACCCGAACCAGAAACGCCCGTAACCGCGACCAAGCGACCGCGCGGGATATCGACTTCGAGCGGCTTGACGGTATGGATGGCATCGGTCGCCATGCGGATATGGCCCTGGTCGAACATTTCGTCGTCAGTCACCTGTGGGCGCAAGCGCTTGGGCTCGGCGCGCAAAAACGGAGCGATGCGGCTGTCCCGCGATTGCTCGACCTCGTCTACCGTACCAGCGGCGATTACACTGCCGCCGCCTGCTCCGGCAACGGGGCCCATCTCGACCAGATAGTCGGCTTCCGCCAGCACGCGCGTGTCGTGGTCGACAACAACCACGGTGTTGCCGTCATCCACCAGATCGCGCATCACGCCTACCAAGCCGTCGACATTGGCAGGATGCAAGCCGATCGAAGGCTCGTCCAGCACATAAAGCACGCCTGTCGATCGGTTGCGCACCACGCGAGCAAGTTGCACGCGCTGGCGCTCACCCGTGGAGAGCGTGGCGCCAGCACGATCGAGCGAAAGGTAATCGAGGCCCAAGTCGACCAGGCGACGGGCCGCGCTCAAAAACGAATCGCAGATATCCGTCGCCATGGGCCGCATCTCGGGCGGCAAGGATGCGGGCACCCCGCGCACCCACTCAATCGCCTCGCCCAGCGTCATGGCCGCCGCCTGCGCCAGATTGATACCGCGCACCTGGGGCTGGCGCGCAGCCTCGGAGAGACGCGTGCCACCGCAATCGCGGCATGCTCCCTCGCGCAAAAAGCGAGCAACGCGTTTTAAGCCCTTATCGTCCTTGACCTTGGCGAGCGCATTCTCAACGGTATAGACGGCGTTGTAATAGGTAAAGTCGAGCGGCGTGGCGCCCTCGCCGTTTTTGGGCACGTAGAGAATGTGTTTTTTAACCGCCGGGCCGTGGAACACGATGTCGCGCTCTTGAGGCGTGAGCTGGTTAAACGGCACGTCGGTGCGCACGCCCATCTCGCCGGCTACCTGCTTCATCAGATCCCACATGAGCGTGCCCCAGGGAAGGACCGCACCCTCGTTGATGGTCTTTGACTCATCGGGCACCAGGCTCGCCTCGTCCACCTCGCGCATAACGCCGGTGCCGCCACAAGTGGGACACGCGCCGCCGCTGTTAAAGGCAAGGTCCTCGGCGCTCGGGGCGTAGAACTCGCGGCCGCATGCGGGGCACGTGAGCGACAGGCCCGCAGCCACGTTAAGGCTCGGCTCCACACGCGCCCCGCAATGGGGGCACACGTGATGGGCGCAGCGGCTAAAGAGTAGACGCAGGCTATTGTTGAGCTCGGTCATGGTGCCAAAAGTGGACCGCACGCCCGGCACGCTGGGGCGCTGATGCAATGCGAGTGCCGCCGGCACGTGCAATACCTCATCCACCTGAGCGTGCTCGGCCTGCGTCAGGCGACGGCGGGTATAGGTGCTGAGCGCCTCCAGGTAACGGCGCGAGCCCTCGGCATAAAGAACCCCCAGCGCCAGCGAACTCTTGCCCGAACCCGACACGCCGGCAATGCCCACAAGCTTTCCCAGCGGAATATCGATATCGATGTCTTTAAGGTTATGAACGCGCGCGCCACGCACCTCGATAGCCTGCGGGCTCATCTTCTGTTCCGTCACCTTTATCACCCTACTCATGCCATAAAACTCGATCGCGAATGTACTCGCCCAGCATGGGCACGGTAAACCGGACGAGACCGTATCCGGCAGCCTCGATGACGCGTTCGCGAATCAGGCTTGCGCGATATTTGCTCGCCCAACTCTGAGTACGGTCGCAGCGCTCAATGATATCCGCCATACGCGTCGGTTTACCCTCGTCAGCAGCCATGGCCTCGATAAAGAGGCGTTGCGGACTGCGCAATCCATAATACAGGGGCGCGTCGACCGCTTCGTAGAACTCGGAGACGGCATCCGCATGGCCATCCTCGACATCGCGCCTTTCGATGACCTGCGAGCCGCGTCGAACAGCAGACCGCCACATGTAATAGCCCACCAGCTGAACCATATAGGGATGCCCCATGCTCTTGCGTGCCGCAAGGTCCGCCGTCTCCGCGTCAACGTAAAGACCAGCGTCTTTGACCGTCTGGATATACGAATCGCGTACCTTGGGCAAAGAGATCGCCCCCAACGTACGCTGCTGGGCACGCCGCAAAAACGTCACGCTCGGCTCTTCGAGCAGATCGTCAACCATGCTGGGTAAGCCGGCGAGCACCAGCGCAAGACCGCGCTGATCGCTATCGGACAAGCCCGTGGCATCCTGGTCTCCGAGCACCTGCTGATAGAGAACGGCAAGAGCCGCCAGCTCCTCGATAGACGCAGACTGCGCCTCGTCAATCGCAAACAGTATGCCCTTGCCTGGACCGAGCTTCTTGAGGCGCTCGTTGACCAGCCCTCGTAACGTCTCGCCCTTTGCTCGCGCAGCCTCGACCGACATCCGGCCAAACGACGGCCCGAATTCCATTGACGTCACAACGGGTTTATTCGAGCGAAGCGCGTCGGCTAAGCGGTCGCATAAGCCAAGCGAAGCGGAATCGGAGATAACCGCCCATCCGCGCTCGCTGGCTAGACGTTGCAGCTCCCGCAGGAGAACCGTTTTGCCACAGCCGCGGTTTCCCGTAATGAGCATGAGCCTACCCGGCGCTCCGGCGCCGTTATCGAGCCCTTCCTCGAAATCTTCGATGACCGACTCGCGACCGATGAGCATCGGAGGCCGCTTGCCTGCCGTTGGCTTAAAGGGATTTGGATTCATGTCGGCCTCCTCGGATTGGCAAACCCTGGTAATAGTTATACCAACTTGTACTGAGTTACACCAATAGCATACGACAAAGGAACTGACCCTCTATCACCTATGGCAGAAGAACTCTGCGTCTGCTGCTCGCCAGGGGCGGAAGGTGGAGGGATCGACCTTTACATGAGCTGCGGCGGGTACGTCGTACCATTTGACCGTGTAGCCGGCGCCGTGAGAGCAAAAGACCGAGTCGGGCGTGTTGGGCAGATCGGCCTCGGGCTCATAGGCGGCCGTCTCGATTACGCACTCGGCATCATGGCAAGGCGCATAGCCGGCGAACTCCAGGTACAGATGCCCACGACCACTCGTGTAGGCAGCCACCTCCAGCGCGTAATCCTGCACCTCGGATGCCGGCACGCGACCCATAAGCTTCGCCCGGTCTCCCGCCATCGTCGGCGGCTCGTACTCGGCACCCATGCGCGTGGCATCCGAGAGCGCCCGGCCCACGCACTCCCCCGGCACCTCGAGCTCAAAGCGATACCACGGCTCCAACAGCACCGCCGCGCCGGCCTCACTCGCTTGCATGAGCCCCTGGCGAATCGCGCGGTACGTGGCCTGGCGAAAATCACCGCCCTCGGTGTGCTTGGCATGCGCGCGGCCGCCCGTGAGTGTAATGCGCACATCGGTGATGGGCGAGCCAGTCAGCACGCCCAGGTGGTCGCGCTCCATGGCGTTGGTGAGCGCCAAACGCTGCCAGTTAAGATCGAGCTCGTCGGTCGAGGTCACGGTGCCAAACTGCACGCCCGAACCCGCTGCCAACGGCTCCAGGCGCAGATGCACCTCGGCATAGTGGCGCAGCGGCTCAAAGTGGCCCACGCCCTCGACCGGCTGCGAAATAGTCTCCTTATAGAGAATGCCGCCAGACTCAAACGCAACCGAAAGGCCAAAACGATCGGCCAACACCCGCTGCACGACCTCGAGTTGCACAGCGCCCATCAACTGCAAATGAATCTGCTCTAGATGCGTATTCCAGCTTACGCCGAGCATGGGATCTTCGTCCGCCAGCTCAGTCAACGCTTTGAACACCGCATGGACATCGTGTTCGCCCGGAAGCACCGTATAGGTGAGGACCGGCGCAATGACGGGCGCATCGCCCGCGGGCTCCGCGCCCAGGGCGTCCCCTGGGCGAACATGCGCAAGACCCGTCACAGCACAAATACCGCCAGCAGCAACTTCTTGGGCAAGCTCATACTTTTCGCCGTTATAGATGCGTACCTGATCGACCTTCTGCTCCCATGCCTCGGCGCCGGAACGTCCGTCAATCATCTGCTTGGCATGCAGCGTGCCGCCGGTCACTTTAACCCAAGCCAAGCGCTCGCCGCGATCCCCGCGGCTGACACGATAGACGCGCGCGGCAAACTCCGGAAGCCATGCCTGTTCACGCATCAGCGCGCATATGCCGTCCAGCAGCTCGTCCACGCCTTGGTCCTTGAGCGCCGACCCGGCAAAGCAGGGAAAGAGTTTGCGCTCGGCAACCATGCGCGACAGCGTTGCGACAGAAAGCTCGCCCGCCTCAAGAAACTCCTCGAGCGCTTCTTCGTCTAACGCGGCAGCGTCCTCCTGAACGGCCCCGCCCGCCAGCAGTTCGCTGGCATCCAAGCAGCCCTCGGAGAGACGTTGCCCAAGTTGTGCCAACAAGACATCGCGGCCGGGATTCTCCAAATCGATTTTATTGATATAGATGAACGTCGGGATGTCATAGCGCGCAAGCAGGCGCCACAGGGTTTCGGTGTGCCCCTGCACGCCGTCGTTGGCGCCCACAACTAAAATCGCGTAGTCCAGCGCGCGCAATGTGCGCTCCGCCTCGGCAGAAAAATCGACATGCCCCGGCGCATCCACGAACATGACATGGGCATCACCATGGTCGAGCACAGCCTGCGACGAGAAGATCGTAATGCCGCGCTCGCGCTCGATCGCGTTAGTGTCCAGATGCGAATCGCCATCGTCCACGCGGCCGCGCTTGCGAATGCGACCCGCGTTGAACAACATGGCCTCGGCCAACGTGGTCTTGCCGGCATCGACATGCGCCAAGATTCCAACGACCGCCTGCTTCGACATGGCTCTCCTCTTATTACAAGCCCATCGCACGCGGCAACGGGCATCCTCGTTCCACACTGGATGATACAATTTACGAGCCGGCGGGCGAAGCGGGCCCTATCCCCCGACCGAGCTCATCGCTCCGCGTTGCCGCGCGGCGATTTTCGTAGGTTCGCGCCTTGCGAAAGCCGGCTTGCAAAACAGTGCAGCGAACGAAAATGGCCCCACCCGGAGCCATTTTCGTTCGCGCGAATTGTTGATACGCGCCCTCGATCTTATGCCTCGCGCAGCCAGTCAAACGCAACACGCGGTGTGCCGTCCGACACATACACGATGCCGGCGCGCTCAAATCCGGCCTTGAGGCTCGCACCCTGCATGGGTAGGTTGTCCCGGTGCGTATCGATGCGCAGGTGATCGGCGCGCTCCTTGGCAAAGGCAAACATCGCAGCCGCGATACCGTGCACGGTGCCGTCGGATGCCACGCGGTGCAGCACGGCGTATGGAGCGTCGCTACGCCATTGACCGTCCTCAATTACGTCATAGCACTCGTCCGGGCCCGGCAAAAAGGCAAACGTCGCCACCACGCGGCCGTCGACTTCGCACACATAGCTGCCACCGGCGGCGATATCGGCAGCCAGCTGCTCGGCAGAAGGCGTGCCCTCGGGCCACTGCGTGGCGTTGCCATGCGCGCGCATAAAGGCGCGGGCTGCGTCATAGATAGCCGTGACGGCGGGAATGTCGGTATCGAGGGTTTTTCTGATCATCACGCGGCGACCTCACGTTTATTGGTATCACTTTGATTGGGCAATGATACCAGCGTTTGGAGAGGGGCACGAAGCAGATGGGGAGCAAAAAGCGAGCCGCCTGGTCAAAAGCAAAAAGCGAGTTTTTGAGCACTGCCACCGGCGGCGATATGAGCGACCTGTTTGCACGCGAAGACGAGCGCCGCGACGCCCTGAACGCCGAGCGCGATGAAGCCTGGCGCTACAAGTCGTGCGAACGCAAAAACCGTTACGACACACGCGCCGAGGCCGAGGCCGTTATGGCCGACTGCGAAAACCGCGGACGGCGCGGTTTGGCCTGCTACAAATGCGAATACTGCGGTGGATGGCACCTGACGTCGCACCCTTGGAAATAGGCGCCGCATCGGCACGGCATTGACGGAGTGCCAGCCATCGTACGCAAGCTACGGGCGCGGCGGCACCAAAACATCGTAGCGAACGGCCTTGCCCGCAAGCTGATAGCTCGGCTTAACGCCGGCAAGCAGCGGGCCCTTCACCGGCCGCTTGATAACGACCTTGTGCGGGTGTACCGCAAGCGCAGCTTCGACCAGCGTCTCCTCATCGGCACACGGCTGTTCCAGATGATGCAAAAGTTGGAACTTCTTTTTCACCGCCGCGCTCTTGGTGCGCTCGGGAAACATGGGGTCCAGATACACCACGTCGGGGGCGGCAAGCTCGCCCCGCCCGATCAGCTCAGCCGTATGGCGAAGGCCGGCAATGCTGTCCTCGCCCGCATGTAAGCGCATGCGCGACACGGCAGCCTCAAGCGCCGGATCATCTGCCGCGCGGTCCAAGGCATCCTTGAGGAGCGCCGCAATCACGCAATCCTGCTCATACAAATCGACCGCAAAGCCCGCGGCCGCGAGCAGCAGCGAATCCTCGCCAAAGCCTGCCGTGGCGTCAATTGCCCACGGCCGCTCGATGCCTTTTGCACGCGCAGCCTTCACCAACAGCTCTTGCTGCAGACGGCCCTGCTTGAGTCGCGGCAGCATGCGGCCAAAATCGGCACGCAGCTCCATCGTGCCGTCGGTGAGCGTGAGGCCCTCGGGCTTCCCGGTCAGCTCAAGCCCCGCGGCCCGAGCAACAGAAAAGGGATCGACGACGCCCATGGGCACTCCTTAGCAAGCAAAACGAATACGTGGGCGCCGTTCATGACGACACCCAACCGTCCGCTATTGTCCCACATGTGACATGGCCCACAGCATTCCAATGCAAAGCACCGCCATCAATCCCGTGCACACGGCAGCGATCACGGAATCACTCATGCGCCTTCCCAACGACCGCGACTCACGCACTTGCCCTGCTCCGTACATCATGGCTTCTCCTTCGGTCCAGCTCTTACCATGACCCCATCATCGCAGCGCCGCGCATACGCTGCCATCGATTTGACTTACGCCCAGCTTTCCTTTTTGAAAGGTTGGACCGTGCGGGCAAGAGACGCTTTCAAACGCATGCATCGCCCCGTTGAACTACAATGTGCTTCACGATATGTGCAGCACATTGGGTGCGCCAAGTTGGCGTACTCGTATCGAAAGGACCAGCCATGAGCTTCACTCGCAAGACTCTCAAAATCCTTGCTCTCATCTACTTTGTTTTGGGTATCGCCAGCCTCGTCACCGCCGGCGTCGGTATCGCCACGGGCGGTCTCGATTCCACGTACGGTTCGTACGCCACGCTCGCAGCGGTCGTGCTTATCGCCAAGGGTCTCGTCGACCTTGCCGCAGGCGTCGCCGGTATCAAGGGCGCCAACAAGCCTTCGCAGGTGGACGGCGCGTTTAAGCTCGGTATTGTTGCCGCGGTCGCCACGCTTGCCCAAGCGGTGCTCACGCTTCCCGCGTTTGGCGGCGACGCCATCAACTTTGGCGCCTTTGTCATCGTGGTGTACGACCTGTTCTTTGTTCAGCAGGCACACGCCGTTAAGGCCGAGAACAAGGACCGCCTATAAGCGCTCGCTTCTCATAACCTCTGCAGCCAAGCAACTAAAAAGGGCCGATCGCGCATCTCCGCGGTCGGCCCTTTACGTTTGCCCAGATAAAACCTACCAAAATAAACCTGTCCCTTTTTGGCAGGTTGTTAGCTGTGGCGGTACTCGGCGATGATGAAGTCGATGTCAGTCTGAAGGGTATCGAGGTTTGCCAGGCGCTCTTTGTCGGCGGGGCGCGTACGGTAGTAGTACGGCGTCATCTGGAACACCGCCTCGATGTCCGCCTGGGTCTGAAGCGTAATATTCGCAGACACCCGCTGCGTTCCGACCAACTCGAGCTCGGTAGTCTTCGGCAGTTTCTCGTCATTGAGATATGGCGTGTCGTAGAGCACCTCCTTGAGCCCAAACAAATGACGGGCACCCGGCACCACGGTATAGAGTGAGCCCTCTGGCGCCAGCACGCGGGCAAACTCACGCTCGTTAAAGGGAGCGAAGAGCTCGGTCACCATATCGAAGGCGCCGTCCGCCACGGGGATGTCCTTCATGTTGGCCACGAAATAGGTCGCATCGCCGCGCTTGGCGGCCAGGCGCACCATCTCTTTGCCCAAGTCGAACCCGTAAGCGCCCACGCCCGGCACCGCGCCCATGGCACTCGTGTAATAGCCCTCGCCGCAGCAAATATCGAGCAGCGTCATGGGGCCGCTCGTAGACGCAGCACGCCCAGACACCTGCTTGCGCACCAGCTCGACCATCGCATCGCGCAACGGTGCGTAGTATCCGCGGTTCAGAAAGTCACGACGGCTGCGTGCCTGCGACTTGGGATCGCCCATGGAGTCGCCGCTCTTGGACGAGCGCAGCAGATATAGATAGCCCTCGCGCGCACGGTCAAACCGGTGTCCGCTCGCGCATGCAGCACCGCGTTCATTGTCCACCAACGGCTCATGGCAAACGGGACACAACAACATGGCAACTCCTTAGCGCGAACAACACAACGCACACCATTGTCGCACGCCTTCCCCACCTAGTCATTGGGGACGTTCTTGAATGACTAGTTAGAAGAGATAAGGAGTGTCCCCAGCTGCCGACAGAAAAGGAACGTCCCTAAGTGCCGACTGGTTGCATTAGGAGTATCATCGTCTGCGCAAATAAGCACGATATAGCATGTTAGAGATTGAGAGCGTATGGCTGATACCGCATCTAAGCACATCGATATGACCACCGGCTCGCTGTGGCGCAATATTCCCCTGTTCGCCTTCCCCGTGGCCGCCACGAGCATCTTGGAGCAGCTGTCGAACCTCATCGCCACGGTCATTATCGGCAACTTCTCGGGCGACCAGGGAACCCTCGCCATGGCGGCGGTCGGCTCCAATGTTCCGCTTACCAGCCTTATGCTCAACCTGTTTATTGGCATGTCGCTTGGCTCCAACGTGGTCATCGCCAACGCTATCGGCCGCGACGATCAGAACATGGTCAAACGCGCCGTCCATACCTCGATTTTAATGGCGCTCGTGGGCTTTATCGTCATCGCTCTGGGCGAGATCTTTGCCGAGCCCATGCTCGCCGCCCTCAACGTTCCCGCCGAAACCATGCCGCTCGCTTCGCTCTACCTGCGCGTCTTTTTGCTGAGCATGCCCTCGATCTTGCTCTACAACTTTGAGGCTGCAATCTTCCGCTCCGTCGGCATCACCCGCATGCCGCTGCAGGCGCTTGCCGTGTCCACCGTCCTCAACATTGGCCTGGACCTCATCTTTGTCCCCGTACTCCACTGGGGTGTCGCGGGCGTCGCCATCGCCACCGCCATCGCCTACACCGTCAGCGCCGCCACACTCTTTATCCGCCTGCTCAAGACCGACTCCGTCGTCCGCGTCACCCTACGCGACTTAGGCTTAGACCCCGTCGCCCTCAAGCGCATCGTCAAGATTGGCCTGCCCGCCGGCATCCAAAGCGCTGTCTTTGCCGTCGCCAACATCATCATCCAGTCTGCCATCAACAGCCTGGGCACCGAGGTCATGGCCGCCTCGAGCGCCGCCATGAGCCTGGAGTACGTGTGCTACAACCTGCTCAACAGCTTTAGCCAGGCGTGCACCACCTTTGTGGGACAAAACCACGGTGCCCGCCAGATCGATCGCTGCACCAAAACGCTTAAGGTCTGCCTGGTCGAAGGCGGTATCGTTGCACTCACCACGATCATCGTTATTGTCGGCCTGGGACGCGAGATCTTGTCGCTGTTCAACAGCGACCCCAACATCGTCTCGATCGGCTATATCCGCGTGTGTTCGATCTTCCCGGCGTACGCCTTTAGCATGTTCTACGAAAACATGTCAGGCTACCTGCGCGGCTTTGGTATCTCGCTCACGCCCGCCCTCATCACCATGATCTGCGTCTGCGGTATCCGCTTCTATTGGGTGTTCTGCGTGTTCCCGCATTTCCGCACCTTTGCAAACATCATGATGGTCTACCCCATCAGCCTGGGCACCACGGCGTTCTTTATGGTCGTTGCGGTACTACTTTGCCACCCGGCACGCACCTATCGCGCCACCCAAGCCAAAGTGACAGCCCGCTAAACACCGCACCCAACGTCACGCCAGTCATTAATTGACAATATGCGAGCTCATATAGTCGATAAAGCGCCTCGTGGCGATGGGCATGGTGTCCCAGCTGCGCCAGGCGGCCACCACGTCGCGCGAGGGGGCATGCACGATGGGCCGCACATGAATATCGGCTTGCACGCCCTCTACAGTACGACGGTAGAGCATGCTCACGCCCAGGCCCTCCTCCACCATCGCCATGATGGTGTAGTCGTCGGTGACCTCGCTCGTCACGTGCGGCGACAGGCCATGCGCCGCAAATGCATCGAGCACCAGGCTCTGCTCGCCCTCATCCAGCAACACAAACGGCTCGGACGCCAGGTCGGCGAGTGTCACCTTTTCCTTTGCCGTCAGCGGATGCGCGGCCGGCAACAGCGCCACCAACTCGTCGTGATAGACCACGCGCTTCTCGAGCCCCGCGGTAAATCCGCGCGCCGTAAAGCAAAAGTCAACCACGCCATCGTGCACCCACTGAGCGTTGCGCGTGTAATCGCCCTGCTTGAGGGTAAAGCGTACACCCGGGTGCAGCGCACCAAAGTCGCGGATCACACGCGGCAACACGGTTCGACTCACGTTGGTAAACGTCGCGATGCGAATATCAGTCGAGGAGAGCCCCAGCAACTCCTGACGTTTGCCCTCAAGCTCGGCCTCGGCGGTCACGATCTGGCGCAGGTACGGCAGATACTGCTTGCCATCGCGCGTAAGCGACACACCCTGTTTTCCGCGCTCGATAAGCGTGGTACCCAGCTCGCGTTCAAGCGCCTTGACGGCCTGGCTCACCGCACTTTGCGTATAGCCCAGCTCGTCCGCCGCGCCCTTAAGACTTCCGCAGTCGACCACCATACAAACGATCTGATACCGCGATGCCATTGTGCCTCCACATCAATGCAGCCGTAAAAGGTTTTGCCAGGGCTTTTTCTACCTACATTAGCATTTCTTAATCATACTGAAGATACATTCGCTTTACTACATCCACATCTGGGAGCAGAATCCTTTTTACGAAACCGTTCTGTAACAAAAGGAGTCCCATGGATCGCAAAAAAGCAATCGCGCTCTCATTTTCCGTTCCCGTCGCATGGGGCTTTTCGTACCCCCTCATGAAGATCGGCATGGACAGCATGAACGCCACGAGCATCGTCGCGCTGCGCTGCATCATCGCCTTTGCAGCTTGCCTGCTGCTCTTCCACAAGCACACGTTCCGCATCAACCGTGACCTCATGATTCGTGCCGCCATCATCGGCGCCATCATGGCAACCGAGCTCACCTGCATGTGCCTGGGCTCCAGCCTCACCTCTGCTTCCACTGCCGGCTTCTTGCAGAGCCTGACGGTCGTGATCGTGCCGTTTGCCAACGCCGCCCTGCTGCGCCGCGCCCCCGAGCGCAAGGTGCTCGTCGGCACCACCATCGTCACCTGCGGCATGCTACTGCTCTCGGGCGCCGACTTCACCAGCCTGAACCCGGGCGCGCTCATCATGCTGCTCTCCGCCTTTGTCTATGCCGGACACATCATTGTCGCCAAGCGCTTTGTCGAAGATGTCGACCCGCTGGCTTTGGGCGTTTGGCAGTTGGGCTTTGGCGGCTTGTTCTCGGGTATCGCCGCATTCACCTTTGGCGGTTTCACGCTTCCCGGCACGCCGAGCGAGATCGTGGTCGTCGTCGCGCTCGCACTCATCTGCTCTGCCTATGGCTTTATCACCCAGACGCTCGTGCAGCCCCACGTGCCTGCCGAGACCACCGGCTTCGCTTTCTCGCTCGAACCGGTCTGCTCCGCCGTCTTTTCGTTCTTCCTGGTCGGCGAGGTCCTGAGCCCCATCGCCTTCTTTGGCGCCGCCCTTATCCTCACCGGCGTCATGGTGGCAACCGTCGAGCTTCCGCGCCTCCGCGCACATGGACAGGCTCGCATGGCAGGAGCGCCCGAGCACGTCTCGTAGACCCCACTCTTCATACAGCCGCGGCATAAAGGCAACCGGTGCGCCTTTACAATAGATGCCAACAGAGCATCTGCCATAAAGGAGCCCCATGGACACCGCAACTCGCGATCGCAACATAGCAACTTGGTTGGGCGATGCGCCGCAGCCGGTACGTGACACTACGAACCAGCTGCTCGAGCGCATCGCCCTTTTGCGTGCCGAGCAGACTATCTACCCGGCACAAGACGACATCCTCAATGCCCTCGTCTATACGCCGGCCGACCAGGTCAAGGTTGTCATTTTGGGTCAGGACCCCTATCACGGACCCAACCAGGCCATGGGGCTGTCGTTCTCGGTCCCCGCGACGCAAACCAAGTTGCCGCCGAGCCTGCGCAACATCTATAAGGAACTCAAAGCCGATCTGGATTGCCCTATTCCCGCCACGGGAGACCTAACCCCATGGGCACAGCAGGGCGTCCTGCTCCTCAACACCACGCTCACCGTGCGCGAGCATGCCGCGAACTCGCACGCCAAACTGGGCTGGAGTACGCTCACCGACTACGTTATCGAACGCTGCTGTCAGCTGCCCCAACCGGTAGTCTTTTTGGCATGGGGCCGCTTTGCCCAGCAGATGGTCGAAGGCAAGCTCGCCACGACCGGCGCGGGCAAGGCAACCCACAAGTTCTGCCTAGCCTCTACGCATCCCTCGCCGCTTTCGGCCAACCGTGCCACGGCAGAACTCCCCGCCTTTATGGGGTCGCGCCCCTTCTCGGCAGCCAATCGGCTACTCGAACAGCACGGCTCGACCCCCGTCAACTGGACTTGCCTCGGCTAAAAATCGATACATCAAAAACGCGCCCGACGGCTTTCCATCGGGCGCGTTTCCTACTCGGGCCAAATAAATTGCGTGCGGCCGGCCTCGCCGCCATCGATGAGCAGGCTCTGCCCGGTCATAAACCGGTTAGTCACGCCCACAAAGTAGATCCATTCGGCAATCTCTTGAGCCGTTGCCCAGCGCTTAAGCGGCGTGAGCTCCATAATTTGCTCCCACAGATGCTCGTCTTCCATCACGCAACGGTTGAGCGGCGTGATGACGCCGCCCGGGTCCACGCTGTTGGCGATGGCCTGAGGCGCCAAGCGATTCGCAAGGTTCTTGGTGTAGGCGATAACGCCGCCCTTGCTGGCGGCATAGTCGGGAAACTCCGATCCCGTATGCCCGCTCGCCGACCCCACATTGACCACGGATTTGATAGACGGCGCCGGCTTGGCGACAAGCCCCTCCCCCACAAAGGCGTAGCGCTCGGTCACGTTGATGGTGCCATACAGGTTGGCGGCGATGTCGTCGGCCGAATCCTGCGTACCGGCAACGTTCACGATTACCTGAGGCTCAAGGTCGCCCGGAAACGAGTCAGGCTCGCGGACATCAACGATCAGATGGCGGTAGCGCTCGTGCTCGATCGCCGCCGGCAGCAGGTCAAAGCCCACGACCTCGTGGTCCTCGTCCAAAAACCGCTGCACGCATGCAGCTCCGATACCACCCGAAGCGCCCGTGATCAAAACCCGCATACTTGCTCCTTAGGCGGTTGCGTGGCGCTCGAGGTACTCGGAACCCACATTCTCGCGCTCCCAGCCGCGCACGACCTTGTAGCCCACGGGGCTCAGGAAGACCTCGCACAGCAGCTCGGCAACAGCGCCGGTCAGCGAGCACATAAGGACCTGCACCCAGGTCCAACCAAAGAACGTGTGGCTCACCACGATGGCAAAGACCAGGTTGTCGATAAACTGGCCAACACCCGTGGACACATAGGAACGGAAGGCAAAGCTCGCAAAGTTATTCTTCTTGAGCATACGGCCGAGCGACTGGTTGAGCGTGGAGTTAACCACGGCAGAAACGAGCATTGCCAGCGAAGAGCCCAGCACCACGTACCAGGTGCCGCCGATAGTGGCGTTAAGGGCGGTGTTGACCTCGATCATGCCCGTGTCGTAGTAGGCGCCCCACATGCCGGGCGTGAGCGAGCATGCCCAAAAGCACAGGCTCACGGCGAGGTTGACCGCCAGTGCAAGGATAGAGATTTTGATGGATGCCTTGGCGCCAAAGCGCTTGCAGATCATGTCCTGGCACAAAAACGAAACCCAGCTCACCACAAAGCCACAGTCGAGCGCCAGATACGGCAGGCTGATAAGCTCCTTGTTGGCCAGCAGGTTCATCATGATGACACTCACGAAAAACAGCGAAACCGTTGCCGCGGGAATGCTCCGCAACAGGACCTTGTAGTCCTCCATGACCTTCTTGATCATTATGTACTCCTTTGGTTTTAGGTTTAACGAGCAGGATATCGGACCCGAACTGCTCGGACGTCACGGTCTTGAGACGACGGTGGGTATGATAGCCGCTCACACGGCATCAGGCAAGTAAACGGCGCGGCAGCCCCGCAGGGCCACCGCGCCGATGCGTTAAAAGGCCACGTTGCCAAACTCCGACAGGATAAGGTCGGGGTTGTGGTCAGTTGCCCAATCCACGTTCCACGGGCTCGTGAACAGCAGCAGCTTACCGCCGCGCATGTCCTCGACGCGCAGGGTGTCGCGCGTGAGCGAAAGGCCCGGGATATCGATGGTGTCGGGGTCGTTCTGAATCCAGCGGATGTCCGTATAGGGCAGCGGCTGGCGACGAACCTCAACACGGTACTCGGCCTTGAGACGGCGCTCGAGCACCTCAAACTGCAGCACGCCGACCACGCCCACAATGACGCTCTCCATACCGGCACCCAGCTCGCGGAAGATCTGGATGGCGCCCTCCTGGGCAAGCTCCTCCATACCCTTGACGAACTGCTTGCGCTTGAGCGTATCGACCTGCGTAATGCGGGCGAACATCTCGGGGGCAAACGTCGGGATCTGCGGATACTGCACATGGCGCTTGCCAGAGCACACGGTGTCACCGATGCTAAAGATACCCGGATCGAACAGGCCCACGATATCGCCCGCGTACGCCTCGTCCACGATGGCGCGGTCATCGGCCATCATCGACGTGCCCGTGGCAAGCTTAAGCTTGCGGTTGCCCTGCACGTGGAAGGCGTCCATGCCGCGCTCGAACTTGCCCGAGCAAATTCGCACAAAGGCGATGCGGTCACGGTGGTTCTTGTCCATATTGGCCTGGATCTTAAACACAAAGCCGCTAAAGTCGTCGCGGCAGGGATCGACCGGCTCGCTGGTGAGCGTATCGGTGTAGGCGCGCGGCGTCGGGGCCAGGCGCAGGAACTCCTTGAGGAAGGGCTCCACGCCAAAGTTGGTGAGCGCCGAGCCAAAGAACGCCGGGCTCAGCTTGCCGCAGGCCACGGCATCCAGGTCGAGCTCGTCGCCGGCGCCATCGAGCAGCTCGATGTCATCCATCAGGTTCTTATGGTTCTCTTCGCCGATGAGCTCGTCCATAGCGGGATCGCCCAGCTCGGCCTCGACCTCGGCGACCTTCTTGGTTGCGTTGGCGTGACCGTCGCCCTCAAAAGCAATGACGCGACGGGTCTGACGGTCGAACACGCCGCGGAAGTTGCGGCCGCTGCCGATCGGCCAGTTCATGGGATACGTATTGATACCCAGGACGTTCTCGATCTCTTCCATGAGCTCAAACGGGTCGCGAGCCTCGTGGTCGAGCTTGTTCACAAAGGTGAAGATGGGAATGTGGCGCAGCGTGCAGACCTTAAAGAGCTTTTTGGTCTGGGCCTCGACGCCCTTAGCGCCGTCGATGACCATGACTGCGGCGTCGGCGGCCATAAGGGTACGGTAGGTATCCTCCGAGAAGTCCTGGTGGCCGGGGGTATCGAGGATGTTGACGCAGGCGCCATTATAGGTGAACTGCAGCACCGAGGAGGTAACGGAAATGCCGCGCTCCTTCTCGATGTCCATCCAGTCCGAGACGGCGTGCTTGGCCGAGCTCTTGCCCTTGACCGAGCCGGCAGTCTGGATGCTGCCGGTATAGAGCAGCAGCTTCTCGGTAAGCGTGGTCTTACCGGCGTCCGGGTGGCTGATGATCGCGAATGTGCGGCGCGACGAGATTTCATCCGACAGGCTTGCCATGCGGATCCTTTCTTGCATTGAGTGCATTACGTCGATGTAACCGCATTATTGTAGCCGCGAAATCCCGATCTAGGGCGCCTATCAGGACAAATTCATCAGTTGGGGCTCGGACGGTGGAATGTCAGCGGTGTTCCGCGACGGTTTTTCTCAATCTGTAACAGCTAGTCATCCAAAACGGGTCTTAGTGTTACAGATTGAGATGAATGAGTAGAGGGACGGACAGCCCCGTAATTTCCTCTTGCATAACTGTGCATAGTGTATATATACTGTGCTTACCGGTTATATACACGTGTAGCCCAACAGCTAAGGAGCCGCTGTGGACATCATCCTATCCAATTCGAGCGATAAACCCATCTACGAGCAAATAGCCTCGCAGGTCAAAGCTCAGATCCTTTCGGGCACGCTCGCTGCGGGAGCCAAACTCCCCAGCATCCGTGCGCTCGCGAGCGATCTTGGCGTGAGCGTCATCACCACCAAGCGCGCCTACGCCGACCTGGAGCAGCTCGGGTTTATCTGCACCGTGCAGGGCAAGGGCTGTTTTGTCGCCGAGGGCAACCAGGAGCTCTTGCGTGAAAACCAGCTCTGCCATATCGAAGAGCTGCTTGCGAAAGCGGCAAGCCAAGCCGAAGCCTTGGGCGTCACGCGCGACAAGCTGCACGAAATGCTCGACCTTGTTGCCCCCGAAACCATGCAGTAGCCATCTGCAAGAAAGGCTATACCATGCAAAACTTGCTAGAACTCAAAGGTGCCTCACGCCGTGTAAGCGACCGCTTTTCGCTGCGCGATGTCGCACTCGCCGTAGAGCCCGGTCAGATCGTCGGCTTTGTCGGAGCAAACGGCGCCGGCAAGACGACGACTATCCGCGCCGCGCTCGGCCTCATAAAGCTCGATGCCGGCGAGGTACGTCTATTTGGGCAGCGCTGCGATGCCAACGCGCCCAATGAATCGCAACACCACCTGCGCTCCCGCATCGGTCTTGTCCTGGACACGTGCCCCTTCCCTTCCACGCTCAAGGTGGCCGAGGTTGAAGCGCTCGTAGGCTCAGCGTACCCCACCTGGAACCACGACACGTTCGTCGGCCTCATCGACCGATTCGGCTTGGATCCCAAGGCAAAGGTCAAGGATCTCTCCCGCGGCATGGGCATGAAATTGCAACTCGCGTGCGCACTCAGCCACAAGGCCGAGCTGCTCATCTTGGACGAAGCCACAGCTGGCCTCGATCCCATGGCACGCGAGGAACTGCTCGACGAGTTGCTCGCCTTTGTCGCCGACGGACAGCGCAGCATATTGTTCTCGAGCCACATTACCTCCGATCTTGAACGTGCGGCAGACCGCGTCGTCTGCATCGATAACGGCTCGATCGTGTTCGATTTGCCGCGCGAGGACATTACCGACCGTACCGGCATCGCCCACTGCACCCAGGCGCAAGCTGCCGAGCTGATGGCTTGTGTCGAAGGCGCTCGCGCCACCCGTCATACCTACAGCGTTGACGTACTCGTACCCAACCGACGAGAAGCGCTCGAGGCCTTTCCCGAGATTCCCTGCGACCGGATCTCCATCGATGACTATCTGCGCCTTACGCTGAAAGGAACCTCCAAATGAAACGCGCCTTTATGTCCGAGACCGCCATCATGCGCTCGTTTCTCCCGAGCATCGCCGGCGTCGGCCTGTTCATATTCGTCGTGCTGACCCTTGCCAACGCATCGGATGGTGACTCTGGCATGAGCGCCGGCGCCTGCGCCGTCAGCGCCATGTCACCCATCATAGTCATGAACTCACTGGCCGGTTTCGACAATCAAAACGGTTGGGAGCGCTACCGGGCAACGCTGCCCTTCTCGCGCAAAGACATCATCTGCGCACGCTACCTGAGCGTTATTGTCTTCTCCGCCGTCATGGCATGTGCAGCTACGCTTTTGAGTGTCGTCGCCATCCCGCTCTTCAACAGCGCGGGCATTCCTTCGACAGGGCAGACGGTCTTTGAAATCGCAATCGCCTCGGCAGCATCGATGCTCATCTCCCTCATGATGGTGTTTTTGGCGCAGCCACTGTTCTTTCGATTTGGACACATGGAGACGCTGCGCCTATCCGTTGGCCTGTTTACCATGCTCGGATGCCTTGCCATGGCAACGTTGAGTTCCTCCAACCCCATCAGCAACTGGCTCATGTCGATTGCCGGAGCGAATCCCGATCCCGCCGTCCTTGGCTGTCTGTGTGCAGGAATTGCAGTACTGGCGCTCGCACTATGTGCAATCAGCTGCGCTGTCAGCACCAAGGTTTATCGAGTACGCGATCTGTAATCGACAGCTAAAAAAGCTTAGGTGGTACCCCGCTTATTTTTTCAATGAAACAAGGCAGCATAGCGTCACCACCGCCCCTCACAGCAGGCCGTCTAGTTCTTGGCAACCAAAAAGACACCGTCAGCATATCGAAGGTGAATACTTTTCCGAGAAGTGAACGAGTAAAAACAGTGCCCTGTAGCATCGACAATTTTAAGGACTCAATTCCTGCGGTTTTTGTCTAAGAATCCTGCAGTTCTGTTCGAAAAAAGTGTGCATGTTCCAGGGGTCCAGATTTACTCGTTCACTTCGCGGAAAACCATTCACCTTCGATTCGAGCCTTAACCAAATGTCCTCTCGAACTATGGCCCCTGTCTCACCACAGCGATATCAAAGCTTCATGCCGGGACGGTATCATCGGACGAGCGCCGTAAATCTGGCGCGGTCGTTCTTTGGGGAGGCATTTCACCCGTGTCGTGGGTCGCAGCAGCATTTGTGTCGGCTTTCTTTGCCGGCATCACATCTGTCCTGGCCAAATGCGGCATCAAGCAGACCGACTCCGATGTCGCAACGGCCATTCGCACCTGCGTGGTGCTCGTTTTCGCCTGGGCAATGGCGGGCATTTCTGGATCCATTGGAACCATCGGCAGCATCGAACCCAGATCTTGGCTCTTTCTCGTCCTCTCGGGACTCGCTACCGGTGCTTCGTGGATCTGTTACTTTAAGGCGTTGGGCATCGGAGACGTCAATAAGGTCGTACCGGTCGACAAGATGAGCACCGTACTCGCCGCACTGATCGCCATCGTGCTTTTTGGCGAGACGAGCAACCTTGCGGTTAAGCTCGTGGGAACCGCTGTCATCACCCTCGGCACGTTTTTAATGATCGAGAAGAAGCAGTCTGCCGGACCCGAGCAGCAGCAAGACCGGACCTGGCTCGCTTACGCCCTCGGCGCCGCCGTGTTCGCGGCGCTCACGTCCATCCTTGCCAAGGTTGGCATCGAAGGCGTCGAGTCAAACCTGGCCACGGCAATCCGCACCTGCGTGGTACTGGTTATGGCATGGGCGATCGTGGCAGCCAAGGGAAAACTGGATCAGGTCGCGCACGCTGACCGGCGCGAACTCACATTTCTCGCAACATCGGGCATCGCGACCGGAGCATCGTGGCTGCTCTATTACTACGCCATCGCCACAGGCCAGGTGAGCGTCGTGGTGCAGATCGACAAACTATCGATTGTCGTATCAGTACTATTTGCGCGCCTGACATTCAACGAAAAACTCTCACGACGCAGCGTCATCGGTCTCGCCCTCATCGTACTGGGCACCGCCGCGCTCGCAGTTTGGAAGTAGCGCGGCCAGCAGCCGCTACATCCTCACACCTGGCTTGGGATGCCTGTACTGACCGTGGGATGCCGTGCGCTTACCGTGCGAGATGGCAAATTTGGGACAACAGTGCAGGCAACGAAGGCAGGCTGCGCACTCCGGCTTTGTCCAGACGGGAAGGCCGTCGCGCATCTCAATCGCCGCCATGGGGCAGCGCTTGGCACACAGGCCGCAGCCGATGCAGCGATCGGCATCGACGGCAAACTTGCTCGTCTGTTGCATGCGCGGCAGCCCAATTGCGTGATACGCGCACGATGCAAACAGAGGCACGCGATGGCGCATCATGTTGCCCGTGCGGCGTGCCCGCACCGCCTCGATCACGGCATCAATCTGCGCCTCGGCAGCTCTATTGACACCCTCAACCTTTTGAGGGTCAGACAGGTCGAAAACAGGCGTCCAGGTATCGGGCATCTTGACGCTCATCGCCGCATCTAACTCGAGCCCACGCTCGTGTAGCAGATCGCGGGCGAACTTGGCCGATTGCCCGGTCGTCGAACCATATGTCGAGACATAGAACGTATAGGGGCGCTCGCCGCCCTTTGTGCCGGCAGCAACCGATAGGTCGACAGTCTTCAAAAACTCGATCATTGGCGTCGGCAAGCCCCAGGCGTATACCGGGGCGACAAACCCCAGCCGACAGGGGCCTTCCATCACAGCAAGGTGAAGGATCTCGGCATCAAAGCGCTCAATCGACATAACTTTGTCGCTTGTCGCCGCTGCAATGCGACGCGCCACATGCTCGCTGTTCCCCGTCGCGCTAAAGTACAGGATCATCTTGTACCCCTGGAATTGACTCGTGAAAAACCGCGCTACTTGCGCAGCGGCTTGGGCAGTGGAATGCCGGCGGCGATGACGGCGGCGATGATCATGCAGACGATACCCTTGAGTGGGAAGCACATGAGCAGCAGGCCCACGACCATGACCGGCTGACGCATGACCGCACCCATCGTCGATGCCGTGCAGACAGCGACGCAAAAGACCGGATCTGCGCCGGTGAGGATGGCAAGGCCATAGCCCAGGCTCACACCCGAGAAGATAACCGGGAAGAAGTGGCCGCCGCGCCAACCAAGGTTGATGAGGGCGGGCGTCAGCATGGCCTTAACAAGACCGGTCGCGATAAGCACGCCAGCGGGAATGGTCAGATAGGTTTCCATGAGCACGTCGGCCTGGGTCTCGCCGGCAAACATGGTGTAGGGCAGAACCGTGCCACAGATGGCGAGCGCCAGACCGGCTAGCATGGCCTTGACGACAGGACGCTCCCCTATTGCATGAGACAGTGCCTCGCTCGCGTGCTCAGAGACAAAGTACAGCCAACCGCATACGGTGCCGACCAACGCCAGCGGAATGAGCCAGACAAGTTCCAGGTTGCCCACCACGGCGGCCTCGAACCTCGGCATGCCCATGCCGCCGCCCACAAGCTGGCCGAGCAGCAGGTAGGTGCCCAGACCGCCGGCAATCGCAATGCCGTAGACCACCGTCTTTTGCGCCTTGGGCAGCTTGATGGTGATCTCGCCGGACGCGGATTCATCGTCGGCGTCTTCGCCCTGGCCGTCAGCACTTCCGGCAAGCGGTGCCACAAAGCCAAAGACGGGCGCGGTAAAGAGCGCCGTCAGGGCAGCCTGGGTGCCCAGCAGCGTGAGCTCCCTAAACTCAGCTCCAAAGCGACGCATGCGATCGCCGACCCAGCTGCACAGACCCGCGATAACGCCGGTCAGGCCGGCCTCCGGTCCAATGCTGCCACCAAACAGCAGCGGCAGCAATGCCGCGAGCGAAAGCTTGCCCAGGTTGTCGTACGGGTAGCGCCCATCGCGCTTTACCTTGGCCATCACCTGGTTGAGGTCATCGGTCTTGGTGCCCGTCGTCTTTTCGTACAGACCGATCAGCAGGCCGCCCAGCAGGCAGACGAAAAACGGGTATGGCAGAAAGCCAAACGGTCCGCTGGCAAGCTCGGGCGAAGCGACGCCCAGCGCGTGTGGAATCTCGGTCCATAGATAGTCGATACCGTGCTCCATCGCAAAGAAGAACAGCCAGACTGCGGCACCTGCGAACGCACCGGTCACGGCAACGCTAACTAAAAACAGCGCGCGGTTTGTGGGTTTGGCAAGGTTATCCATCGGGTCCTCCCGCGGTCAAAGTCGACATAGATACGTTTTATTGTAGAGCGAGTGTGGCCCAGACAAGCCAGCCGTCTGCGCCGCAAACGGCACCATTGGGAGCCATAGTGGGGCAGGCTCAAGGCTTATCCGTTGATAATCGAGGCAATCTCGCGCAAATCGTCGGCAAAGTAGATGCCGTGCTGGCGCTTCAGGCTCGAAAGCCCCTTATCAATCATGTGCCCGAGCAGCGCCTTGAGGTCGTTGTAGTAACCGTTCAGGTTGTACAAAATGCACGGCGCATCGAGATGCCCCAACGACACCGCGGACATGACCTCGGCAATCTCCTCGAGCGTGCCCGTCCCACCGGGAAAGGCGATGAACGCATCGCCGAGCTCAATCATCTTGGCCTTGCGCTCGGCCATATCGCTCGTCACGATAAGGTCGTCGATACCGTCATGCTGAAACTCGGCCTCGATAAAAAAGCTCGGCTCAACACCCGTCACATGTCCACCTGCCTCGAGCACGCTATCGGCGAGCGCACCCATCAGGCCCGACTTGGACCCGCCGTATACCAGCGCGTGTCCGTTGGAGCCAATCCAGTTGCCCAGCTCCTGCAGCGCGGGCAGAAACGCTGGGTCGTTACCAACGCTGGCACCCAGATACACGGTGATATTCATATTCAGTCCCCCCAATCGTGACGCGCGGCGCCCGTTCTAGCGTTGGCGGCGGCGATATTCGCGCACGCGGCGCGACAGGTCGGCGAGCTCGTCACGATCGAGCTCCTCCAAATGCTCAAGATCGTCCATAAAGCGCGCCATGGTGTCCTTTTGGCGCAGCTTGATGAGCGTATTGCAGTAGTTCACCGCCACGCCCGTAAGCATGGCGATATAGAAGATACTGATGACGCTTAGGATGACGGTAATGCCGCGGGCAACCGGCGTTTCTGCCGGGATATCGCCAAAGCCGATCGTCGAGACCGTCTCAAAGCTAAACCACAGGCCATCACCAAAGGTGAGGGTCGTAGGCTCGGACAGCCAGACAGCCGTCGAGCACAGCAGGTAAAAGATAAGAAACAGGCCCGTGATGCGTGCAAAGCCAGCCTGTCGCAGCACATCGGCAAGCGTCCTCAACCTGTTCATCGCGACCCCTTTTCCCAGACGCCCAATCACATTCGCTCGATATTGTCCCACAACCGACAGTTAGGGACGTTCCTTTTAATATGAGCAGGACATTGTCAAGAGGCAAAATCGGGCCTGGCCCCAACGAT
>CABSNU010000004.1 GCA_902479135.1 uncultured Collinsella sp.
CGGAAAGCACATTAAGTGCTTTCCTTTGCGTGCGGAACTCGCGACAAACTTAACCCGCCCCGGCCCCCGATGGCCCCAGACCTGTCAAAAAGGGACAGGTCTATTTTGGGCTGGTTTATCTGAGGATATACCGGAAGAGAAAGTATCGACAATTCAGGAAAAAAGAAAACTGAATAGACCATCTGACAAAATCGCAAGCATCACCCACCAGCCCTTTTGCTGTTCCCGGCGGGGGCCGCGGGTAAAGTTTATCGCGAGTTCCGCACGAACAGGAGGCCACTTAATGTGGCCTCCGTCGTGAGCAGGACTGTAGAGCAGGAAACTCTACCCGCGGACCCCGCCGGGAACAGCAAAAGGGCGACCCCTGTCCGGAGTCGCCCTTGCGGTGCTGGTTATGTACGGCTGTTACTCGGCGTCGTGGTGGCGGCGGGGCTTGCGGCCTCCGTTGTCGCCGGGACGGCGCGGGCGGTCGCTGCGCTCGGAGCGCTCGCGACGCGGACGCTCACGGCGCTGGAAGTGCTCGCCGTCGCCCTCAGAGGCACCCTCGGCGCGAGCCGGGGCCTCGGGCTTATCCAGACGATCGAGCGAAATCTTGCCGCGATCGTCAACCTCGATGACGACGACCTTGACCTCGTCGCCCACGTTGAGGACGTCCTCGACCTTCTCCACGCGGCCCTTGGCGACGCGAGAGATGTGCAGCAGGCCGTCCTTACCGGGCAGCAGGTTGACGAAGGCGCCGAAGGGCTGGATGGAGACCACGCGACCGGTGTACTCCTCGCCCGGCTCGGGAACCTTGATGATGAGCTTGATGCGCTCGACAGCCTGGTCCACGGACTCGCCGGTGCCGCCGACAAAGACGGTGCCGTCCTCCTGGATGTCGACCGAGGCGCCGGTCTCGTCCTGGATACCGCGGATGACCTTACCGCCGGAACCGATGACGTCGCGGATCTTGTCGGTCGGAACCTGGATGGAGACGATGCGCGGGGCGGTGCTGCGCGTGGTGTGGCGCGGCTCGGGGATCACATCGAGCATCTTCTGCAGGATGAAAGCGCGACCCTCCTTGGCCTGCTGCAGGGCGCGGGCCAGGATGTCGAAGGTGAGGCCGGTAGCCTTGTTGTCCATCTGCAGGGCGGTGATGCCCTCGGTGGTGCCGGTGACCTTAAAGTCCATGTCGCCCAGGAAGTCCTCGAGACCCTGGATGTCGGACAGGACCACGGTCTTGCCCTCCTCCTGGATCAGGCCCATGGCGATACCGGAGACCGGGCGCTTAATGGGCACGCCGCCGTCCATAAGGGCGAGCGTGGAGCCGCAGGTCGAAGCCATCGAAGAGGAGCCGTTGGACTCCATGACCTCGGAGACAACGCGGATGGCGTAGGGGAACTCGTTCTCGTCGGGAAGCACCGGAAGCAGAGCGCGCTCGGCCAGATTGCCATGGCCGATCTCGCGGCGCTTGGGGCTGCCCATGCGGCCGGTCTCGCCGGTGCAGAACGGCGGGAAGTTGTAGTGGTGCATGTAGCGCTTGCCCTCGGTGGGCTCGATGGTATCCAGACGCTGGCCCTCGTTGAGCATGCCGAGCGACAGGACGGAAAGCACCTGGGTCTGGCCACGCTGGAACAGACCGGAGCCGTGAACGAGCGGCAGGTAGTTGTCCTTCACCATGATGGGACGAATCTCGTCGGCGGCACGGCCGTCGACGCGCTCGCCGGTCTCGACGACCATGGTGCGCATGGCCTTCTTCTCGAGCTTTTTGAGCGCCACGGGGATCTCGCGCTCCCAAGCGGCCTGCTCCTCCTCGGTGAACTCGGCGCGGATGGACTCCTTCAGAGCCTCGACCTTACCGATACGGGAGAGCTTGTCGGCGTCGCGAAGGGCGGCAGCCATCTCGTCGTAGTGGGCGAAGATGCGCTCCTGGACCTCCTCGACGGGCTGGTCGAGCGGGTACTCCTTCTTGACGATGGCGCCGTTGACCTGCTCCCACTCGGCGACGAACTCGTCCTGAGCCTGACAGAAGGCAGCAAGGGCCTCCTGGCCAAACTTCATAGCGGCGAGCATGTCGTCCTCGGAGATCTCCTCGGCGCCGGCCTCGACCATCGAGATGAAGTCGGCAGAGCCGCCCAGCTCCAGGTCCAGATCGGAGTTCTCGCGCTCCTCATAGGTGGGGTTGACGATAAACTCGCCGGTCTCCACGTTGCGGCCGATGCGCACGCAGGCAAGCGGGCCCTCGAAGGGCACGCCGCCGAGCGTCATGGCCAAGGAGGCGCCCATGACGTTGATGACGTCGAAGGGGTTGACCTGGTCAGCGACGAGTGAAGTAGCGACGATGTGCACCTCGTTACGGAAGCCGTCCGGGAAGCTCGGGCGAATCGGACGGTCGATCATGCGCGCGGTGAGCGTGGCCTTCTCGCTGGGACGGCCCTCGCGCTTGAGGTAACCACCCGGGATGCGGCCGGCGGCGTACATCTTCTCGTTGAAGTCGACGGTCAGCGGGAAGAAGTCGTAGTTCTTGCGCTCCTTGGAGACGACCACGGTGTCGAGCATCGTGGTGTCGCCCTGCTTGACCAGGCACGCGCCGGTGGCCTGCTTGGCAAGCTCGCCCGACTCAAAGGTGTAGGTCTTGCCGTACAGCTCAAAGGTCTTGGATACGAGTGTCATTGTTCTCCTTTACCCCGCAGACCCCTTGCCTGCGGGCTTCTCATGTGACGCGGGCCCCCTGCCCCCGCCACGCTTCAGAGCGTGATTGTTCACGCCCTTACACAAAAAGAGCGCCCCGCTGCGCAGGACGCTCTTAGCATGTACAAATCCTTACTGGATGTTGTCGCGGATGCCCAGAGCCTTGATGAGCTCACGGTACTCGACGATGTCGCTCTTCTTGATGTAGGAGAGAAGACGACGACGACGGCCGACGAGCATGAGCAGGCCACGACGGGTGTGGAAGTCCTTCTGGTGGGACTTCATGTGCTCGGTCAGCTCCTTGATGCGCTCGGACAGGATGGCAACCTGAACCTTAGGGTTACCGGTGTCGACCGGGGTGTTACCGAACTGGGCAGTCAGCTCCGCCTTGCGCTCTTTGGAAACAGTCATTGTTTCACCTTTCGTTTTACGTCGCCCGCGGGCGACTCGATTCGCCTCGGACTGGGAAGCCGCCGGTGGAGCGAGCAACCAAGGTCGAGGTACCAACAGGTCGGTATGTTACCACAAGCAGCCTACGCCTGCGCATCATCACCGACCCAACATGAATTCCATCGCACGGAGCCGTTGATCGGTATGTGTTGCCGCCCAGACATGCGAAAGCCCGAGCAAAAACGCCGCAGTATGCGGGTCGATCTTTTGATCCATAAGCTCGTCGAAGGTCATGCCCATAAGGGCTCGTAACCAGGCGACCTCACCGGTCGACACAAGCTCGGCACCCGGAACGCTCGACGCGCACGACCCGCATAGCAAGCCACCCGCCTGAGACGAAAAATACGACAGCATAGGGTCGCCGCACGAAACACAGGCAGAAAAATCGGGTCGATACCCGATATGCGACAGCAGTTTAAAGACAAAGGCGGCTACCAGGAGGTCCATGTGCGCCGTATCGAGGCCGCCGCCCACAAGTTCTAAGGCGCGCGAGGAAATGGCAAAGGTAAATGGATCCTCGGCATCCTCAAACGAACATACACGCGCGACCTCGGCAATCGCGCTCGCCGCACAGGTCGCCTCGTAATCGGGGGCGGCGCCAAGGGGAGCCTCCAACAACTCGGCCTGCGACACGATGTCAAGCGAGCGTCCGTGCGCGAGCAGCATATCAACCGTGCAGAACAGCTCGCAGCGCGCCGCCAAGCGACCGCCAGGCTTGCGCGCGCCCTTTGCCACGGCACGCACCTGGCGGCCTAGCTCGTCAAGCATCGTCAAGATCAAATCGGTTTCCTTGAGCTTGGTCTTGTCGAGGACGAGCACTTTCGTGCGATATGTGCGAGAACCTGCCATATGCGTTCGAAAGGTTAATCTTCGGCGTTATACCCAAAGCGGCGGATTTGGGCCTCATCGTCGCGCCAGCCGGCCTTGACCTTCACGTCCAGCTCCAAAAAGACCTGCGTGCCAAAGATACGCTCAAGATCGCGACGGGCGTCGATACCGATATGTTTGATCATCTCGCCGCCCTTGCCGATGATGATGCCCTTTTGGCCCTCGCGCTCGACGTAAATGGTGGCATGCACGCGCAGCACCTTCTTGGTCTGCTCGAGCGCATCGCAGATCACGCCCACGGAGTGCGGGATCTCGTCACGGGTGCGGCGCAAGACTTTCTCGCGCACAAACTCGGCGACAAGCGTCTCGTCGGAAGCATCGGTACCCATATCTTCGGGGAACCAACGCGGACCCTCGGGCAAAAACTGCGCAACGGTCTCAATGAAGGCGTCGACGTTGAAGTTCTTCACCGACGAGGTCACGATCTCGTCGTCGTATTCCATAAGCTCATGCGCTGCCTTGAGCTGCTCCATGACCTGTGCGGGGTCGGCCTCGTCGGCCTTGGTGAGCACCAGGACCTTCTTGCAGCGGGTGCCTCTGACGCGCTCGGCAACCCAGGCGTCTCCCCTGCCGATGGGCTTGGCGGCATCAATCAAAAACGCGACGACGTCAACGTCATTGAGCTCGAACAGGGCGCTTTTGTTGAGCTCGGAGCCCAGACCGTCCTTGGGCTTATGGATACCCGGGGTATCGACAAAGACCAGCTGGTAGCCGGGACGGTTAACCACGGCGCGCATGCGGCGGCGAGTCGTCTGGGCCACCGGCGAGGTGATGGCGACCTTTTTGCCATAGCAGGCGTTGAGCAGCGTGGACTTACCGGCGTTGGGACGACCGACCAGGGCCACAAAGCCGCTGCGGAAACCGGGCTCCACATCGCCAAAGCCCAGAGACGTCTCGTCCTCGTCACATAGGGCGTCAAGCTCCTCGTCGCTCATGCCCTCAAACGGGTCGAATTCTTCTACCTCGTCAAGCGAATCGGCATCCACGACCTCATCCAGAACCTCGTCGTCCAGAACCTCATCGGTAGGCTGCATATTGTCGGACATGGGAATCCCTTTCTAAATAAAGCCAAGCGCGTGAGCAAAGACCAGCAGGCCCACGATTGCGGCGGTGATGGAAAGAACGTACACGGAAGCGGCGGCGATATCCTTGGCGCGCTTCGCCAGCGGATGAAGTTCCTGAGTCGCCAGGTCGACGATCGCCTCCATGGCGGTATTGCACAGCTCGCCGTGAATCACCAGGCCACAGCAGATGATAACCGTGGCCCACTCGGCAATGTCGAGGCCGACGATGCAGCCGGCAATGACGGTACACACGCCCGCCGCGAGCATGACCTTGATATTACGTTCGGTTTTAACGGCGGTGACAAAGCCCTCCATGGCGTAGGAGAACGACTTTAAAAAAGACGGATGGTCCTTGTTCGATCCGGGAATCATAGACGGCTCCTAGTCGTGGGCATGGTTGGTGATGGGACCGACATGGACCAACTTGGGGTCCTCGCCGCGCTCGAGCGCCAGATCGCGCAGGATGGCATCCTCGCGGGCCTCCATGACCTCGGCCTCGTCGTCCTCGATGTGGTCATAGCCCAGCAGGTGCAGCATACCGTGCACAAGCATTAGCCGGCACTCGTCGGCGGGACTGTTACCAAAACCGGGAGCCTGGCGAGCAATAACCTGCGGCGCCAAGATAATATCGCCGAGCTCAATCGTCTCGTCAGCGGGAATGTCCTCATCAAAGGCAGAGTCGCACTCAAACGAGAGCACATCGGTGGTACGGTCGATACCGCGCCACTCGTGGTTGAGCTCGTGCATCTCGTCCTCGTCGACATACGAAAGGGAAATCTCGACTTCACGCTCAGCGCCCTCGGCGGCAAGCACAACCTCGCAGATGTGCTCCACCTCATGCGCGTCGAGCAGCGTATCGAGCTCGGCATCGTTGCTGATCAATACACTCAACGGGACTCCTTTCGGTCACGTACGCGCCTCTCGCGCACATCATCATAAGTATCGTATGCCTCGACGATACGTCCCACCAAGGCATGGCGCACCACGTCGGCACGCTCGAGGTGCGAAAATGCGACATCATCGACACGGCCCAAAATCTTCTCGACATCCGCCAAGCCACCACGACGACCCACCAGGTCACGCTGGCTCAGGTCGCCGGTAATCACGAACTTGGAGTTGAAGCCCAGGCGCGTCAGGAACATCTTCATCTGCTCGGGCGTGGTATTTTGCGCCTCGTCGAGCACCACGAAGGCATCACTCAGCGTGCGGCCGCGCATGTAGGCAAGCGGGGCAATCTCGATCACACCACGCTCCATGAGCTCGTCGGTACGCTCACGATCCATCATGTCAAACAGGGCATCGTAGAGCGGACGCATGTAAGGGTCGATTTTTTCCTCGAGGGTGCCGGGCAAAAAGCCCAAATTCTCCCCCGCCTCGACAACGGGCCGCGTAAGGACCAGGCGACCCACCTCGTGGCGCTTGAGCGCGGCGACGGCGAGCGCCATGGCTAGATAGGTCTTACCGGTACCGGCGGGGCCCAGGCCAAACGTGATGGTATGCGAGCGGATGGCATCAACATAGCGCTTTTGGCCGAGCGTCTTGGGACGAATGACGCGGCCGCGATACGACAGCAGCACGTCATCGCGCAGCGACGAGACGTCGTGCTCGCCATCGCGCAGGACAGCCAAGCAACGCGAGACGTCGTCGGCAGACAGCGCGCGACCGGCAGCCGCCTCGCGAAAAGCGTGTTCGAAAAAACGCGCCACGAGTTCGACCTCGTCCGGGTCGCCGCTCACGGCAATCTGGTCACCGCGCGCAACCACATGGGCGCGAACCAAGTCTTCAACCGCGCGAAGGACAGCGTCGCCGGCGCCCAAGACGCGCGAAGGGTCAATCCCCTCGGGAACGGTAAGTCTAATCTTCGAGGCTTCCATGGACCTCCCTGCGAGCATGGACTAAGCCGGAATCATCGACTCCGATGATAGCAACATCGAGCAGGCACGGGGCTGTGAGTCCACAGGTATCGTCAAGACGGGCATGATGGAACGAGCCGAGCGTCAGGTTGTCACCATACTCGAGCACGGCACGCTCGACCGTGCCCACGCGACGACGAGCGTCGGCAATAGCGAGCTCCTGTGCCGCGGCCCGCATACGGCGGCTACGCTCGGCCATAACCTCGGGCGGCACTTGGTCGGGCATGTCGGCAGCAAGGGTACCGGGACGCTTGCTATAGCGGAATACGTGCATACGCGAGAAACCCACACGGCGGCATAGCGCCAGCGACTCCTCGAATTCCTCGTCCGTCTCGCCGGGGAAGCCGACGATGACATCGCACGAAAGAGACACCTGGGGCAAGTTGGCGCGAATCATGCGCACCGTGTCCTCAAAGGCCTCGGCGCTATAGGGACGGCCCATGCGATGCAGGGTCGCCGCGCAGCCGGACTGCACGGGCAGGTGCAAAAACGGGGCGATACGCTGCGGATAGCGCGCCATAACCTTAAGCAGGCGCTCAGAGATATCCATGGGCTCGACCGAGGAAATGCGCACATGCGGAATAGACGTGCGCTCCATGATGGCCTCGAGCAACTCATCGATTTCGACATGCTCGTCGGTCGCGCTCTTGCCATCGTAGGCACCCAAGTTCACACCGGTCAGCACTACCTCGGGCACGCCGGCCTCCTGGGCCTCGCGAACTTGCTCGAGCACGGACTCGACGGGCACGGAGCGCTCGGGGCCGCGCGCCTTCCACACAATGCAATAGGTGCAGCGGTGGTTGCAGCCGTCCTGAATCTTCACGCCCAGGCGAGAGCGACCGAGCGCATCGACCACCTCGCCATCGCTGCAGGCGGGAACGCTATCGGACTCAACGCCCAGCACCTCGCAGACACGTTCGGCGACATCGATCTTGGACGGCTCGGCGATCACGCGATCCGAAAGCTCCAGCAGCTCCTCGGGATGCAAATTAACCACGCATCCGGTCACGACCACATAGGGCTCGTTTGGATGGGCCAGCGCATGACGAACGGCCTTACGGGTCTTGGCCTCAGCCTCGCCCGTAACGGCACAGGTGTTAATGACGATCAGATCGGCATCCTGGGGCTCCACCATAGCAAAGCCCAGGCGCATAAGATCGGCAGTGATACGGTCGGACTCAACCCGGTTGACACGGCAGCCGAGGTTGACGACGGAAATATGGGGTGCGAGCACGCGGGCTCCTTAATCGAGGATATCGTCGAGGGCACTCTTGATACGGTCGGTCACCGACTTCTTACCAGAAGCGACGTCATCGCCCATCTCATCGGCAAAAGCACGGAGCAGCTCGCGTTGCTTATTGGAAAGATTGGTGGGAACGACCACGCGCAGTTGCACGATCAGGCGACCACGCGAACCGCCACCGCCAATGCGCGGCATGCCGTAATTATTGACGCTCACGGTGTCGCCGTACTGTGTACCAGCAGGGACCGTCACCTTAACGACCTCGTCGGGCATAATGCCCTCTACCTCGATCTCGCAGCCGAGCGCAGCCTGCGCAATCGAGATATCGCTCACCAGGTACAGGTCGTCACCGTTGCGCTTAAAGCGCTCATGATCGGCAACGCGCACGTTGACAATCAGGTCGCCCGAGGGCTCGCCGCGAAGGCCGGCCTCGCCAAAGCCGCTCACACGCAGCTGGCGACCGGTCGAAACGCCGGCGGGAATATCGATGTCGATCTTTTCATGCGAAGGCGTGCGGCCCTGACCGTCGCAGGTCTCGCAGGGATGGTCGATAACCGTGCCCTCGCCATGGCAGTCAGGGCAAGGCGAGGAAGACTGAACCTGGCCCAGGAACGAACGCTGAACCGTCGTGACGTAGCCCGTACCGTGACAGCGGCCGCACTGCTTTTCCTGTGCGCCCTCTGCTCTACCGGTGCCATTGCAGTCCTCGCAAGGAGCAAGGCGGTCATAGCTGATCGTCTTTTTGCAGCCGAGCGCCGCCTCCTCGAGCGTCACCGAAAGCGAGATGGCCATGTCACGTCCGCGACGACGCTCTCGACGGCTGTGGGCGCCACCGCCGGCACCGCCGCCAAAGAACGACGAGAACAAGTCGTCCATGCCCATGCCACCAAAGATATCGTTGATATCGACGTAGCCCGAACCACCAGGGCCGTCGGCAGTGCCGTAACGGTCGTAGTTAGCACGCTTCTGCTCATCGGAAAGAACGGAATAGGCCTCGTTGAGCTCCTTGAACTTGGCCTCGGCCTCGGGGTCGTCCGAAACATCCGGATGTACGGTACGGGCCTTCTTTAAAAACGCACGCTTAATCGTCCGCGCGTCGGCATCCCTGTCGACGCCAAGCACCTCGTAGTAATCCCTATTTTCCGACACGACCGAATCCTTCCGACTTTCATTATTGTCACAGTGCGTCCTATACCCAAGCTGGGGCGGCCGCAAACAGAGGGTTTGATGTTATTGCATTTGGTACGGCGAAAGCATGGCCCGTTGCGAGCAGCTCGCAAACCAAACCGACACGAGCGCGAACATGAAGCCGTTGGCAAAACCGTTGGCAAACTGCATCGCACCGCGCTTCCACCACAGCAGACTGCGATGAAGCACGCCGTCCGAAAGCACCATGAACAGGCCCATGGTAAACGGAATAAAGCACATCACGGCAAAGGCCGAGAACACGCCCGAGATGGCCGAGAGTACCAAAAACGGCGCCACGATGCCCATCAGGTAAAAACCGGTACGAGCTTTGCCTTCCAAGCGCTCGGCTTCAACATGGGCGCGACCGACCAGGTCGCCGCCCGCGGCACCGTTGGTGCCAGCATGACCCATGCCGCTAATACGGACCTCGTCGCCATCATGCGTGCCGGCAGGAAACTCAATCGTCTGCTCGGAGGTTACGCGAGTACGACCGCTGCCACCGCAATCAGGGCAGGGGTCGGCCACGACTTTACCGGAACCGCCGCACTCGGGGCAGACCGACTGGAACGTGCCCGCACCAAACAGGAAGGACAGGTCGACGTCGATGTGGCCGCGGCCACCGCAGCTCGGGCAGGTATGGGCATGCTCGGAGGAGACAGAACCCGAACCGCCGCAGTTGCTACAGGTATCGAAGCGCGTGTAGCGGACGGTCTTGCGGGCACCGCCCTTGGCCTCCTTGGCGTCGAGTTTGATATCGACGACCACATTGGCGCCGTTCTCGGGATTGTAGGCAGCCTGCCCGCGACGCTGCTGGCCCCAGGCGCCACCAAAGGGAAAGCCGCCCTCAAAAGGATTGCCATAGCCTGCGCTGCCGGCGTAGCCGCCACCATAAGGCGAAGCCGTAGGAGCACCGGCAAAGGGATTGCCAGAACGCATGGCGTCGTAGCGCGCACGTTTTTGCTCATCCGAAAGCACGGCGTAGGCCTCGGAAACCTCTTTAAACTTTTCCTCGGCATCCGGCTCTTTGTTGACGTCCGGATGGAGCTTGCGGGCCTTTTGCTGGAAGGCCTTCTGTATATCACGCGAGGTAGCGTCCTTGGAGACACCCAGAATCTCGTAATAATCTTTTTCGTTCATCGTCGCCATGCGCGGCAACCTCCTGCTCACAGCAGCGTATATATTCCGGTAATTCTACCCGAGCGTCCTAAGCTAGATCCCAAAACAGCTCGAACAGCATATTTCCATCGAGCCAGCCCAGGTGTGTCGGTGCTAAACGAGCTCGAACATGGCCCGCGACGACATCTGCCGAGGTAAAGGGTCCCTCATGGACCCCGAGCGTTTCGGGCACCCAAGTGGCAAGACCCAATTCGAGCGCGCGATCGCAAGCGGCTGTCAGCCCATCGGCCGGGATGACACGAGCCACGCGAACCAACAGGTCGGACGCGACACCGCGCGTCATACGACAAGCAAGCATCAGGTCTTCGGCCGCAGCCTCGCGCTGCGAGAGATATTCGGCCTCGAACACCGTCGCGTCATCGTCACGTTGCACCAGACGCACGCGGTACGCATCACCTAGAGAAGACGCGCCGGGGAACAAACCTGCAAGACGGTCGAAATCCTCGGCATCGAGCATGCCCGCGGCAGAACGCCCCAGGCCCAGGTAGCCCCGTCCGGTCCAGTAGGCAATGTTATGGGCGCACTCATGGCCGTCGAGCGCGTAGCTCGCCACCTCATACGGGTGATAGCCGGCGGCACCCAGGAGCTCGCGTGCCACGTCCATGCATGCGGCCTGAAAATCCTCATCAGGCTCGAGCGACTCGTCACGGCACGCCATGCGATAAAGGGGCGTCCCCTCCTCGAGCGTGAGCGGGTAAACCGACACATGATGCGGAGCCGCCGCCAGCACGCCATCGAGCGTGCGCTTCCAACTCGCTGCGGTCTGCCCGGGAAGTCCACACATGAGGTCGCACGACACATCGAGCCCAGCGTCCTTAACCGTCGTGATGGCAGCGAGCGCCCGATCGGCATCGTGAATGCGGCCGATGGCGGTAAGTTCGGCGTTATCGAGCGTTTGCACGCCCAGAGAGATGCGTGTGACACCAACCTTGGCAAGCGCAGCGGCAAGCTCGGCGGTCAGCGATTCGGGATTGGCCTCGCAGGTAAACTCAACGGGGGCACACGACGCACGAATACGCCGCGCCAGCTCCACCAAGCGCTCCCCCGCCAGCGACGGCGTACCGCCGCCAACATAGACGGTGCGGATCTGGTCAAAGGCCCCAGCTTTGCCAAAAGCATCGAGGCGCGCGAACAACTGCTCAAAATAGGCATCGAGCGCAGCGCTCAGGTCGCACGGAGCAAAACTGCGCGAGTCAAAGTCGCAGTACCGGCACTTTTGGGCGCAAAACGGCACGTGCACGTACAGCGCGGTAACGGCCACTATTAGGCCTCCAGCGGATGAGCAGGCACCGACTTGCCAGCGGCAAGGGCGGCCTCGCAGGCCACCACATCGCGCTCGATCTCATCGACCAGCGCCATAAACTCCTCGTAAGTGGAACAGCGCACCACATGGGCACGCCAAGCGGCGGCATGGGGCATGCCTTTTAAGTACCAGCTTGCGTACGTGCGGGCACGCGACATGAGCGGTAAGAGTTCATGCGTCAGCGTAAGGTGCTCACGCAGGGCGTCCAGGCGCTCGACGGAGCTGCGTGCCGGCACCGGTATGCCATCGAGTGCAAGGGCGCGAGCATCGCCGAACACCCAGGGGTTGCCATAGATACCGCGCGCGATAAACACCGCGCTGGCACCCGAGCTGCGCAGATGCTCCGCGGCATCCTCGGCCGAGAACACATCGCCCGAACCAATCACGGGAATCTCGACGGCATCTGCGACCTCATCGACGACCGACCAATCCGCCTGGCCCGTGTAGAGTTGCGTAGCGCAACGACCATGCACGGCGACTGCGGCAGCCCCTGCGCCCTCAAGCATCTGGGCAAATGTCGCGGCATTGCGGTCCTCGGCATAAAAGCCTTTGCGAATCTTGACGGTCACGGGCACGTGCGCCGCGCCCACCGTGGCCTCGACGATCTTCTCCGCAAGGTCGGGCGTGCGCATGAGCGCCGAGCCCTCGCCCTTGGTAACGACCTTGCGGGCGGGGCATGCCATATTGATATCGATGAGCGACAGGCGATCGCCAACGCGCTCCTCGACGGCGGCGACGGCGCTCGCAAACTGATCAGGCTTGGAGCCAAAGAGTTGCACGCAAATCTGCTGCTCTTCGTCAGCCGGTAGCACCAGGCGCCAGGTCTTGTTGCTGGCATAGGCAAGGCCCGCCACGCTCACCATCTCGCTGTAGGCAAGGTTGGCACCGCGACGGCGGCACATGATGCGGTAGGCAGGGTCGGTCACGCCCGCCATGGGAGCCATAAGGAACGGCTGCTCGGCATAGGCGCCCAGCAGCCGCTTGCTGTATTCAGAAAGCGCCATAGACCTACTCGTCCACCTTGAGGATCGCCATAAAGGCCTCCTGCGGGACCTCGACCGATCCGATGGCCTTCATGCGCTTCTTGCCCTCTTTCTGCTTCTCGAGCAGCTTGCGCTTACGCGAGATATCGCCGCCGTAGCACTTGGCAAGCACGTCCTTGCGACGCGCCTTGACGGTGGAGCGGGCAATGATCTTATTGCCGATAGCACCCTGGATGGGCACCTCGAACAGCTGACGCGGGATGATCTCCTTAAGCTTGTCGCACAGACCGCGGGCCAGGCCATAGGCCTTGTCCTTGTGGACGATAAACGACAGCGCGTCCACCTCGTCGCCCGAAAGCAAGATATCGAGCTTAACGAGCTCGGAGGGACGGTACTCGTTGAACTCGTAGTCGAGCGAGGCATAGCCCTTGGTACGACTCTTGAGCTGGTCAAAGAAGTCCAGGATGAGCTCGGCGAGCGGCATGTCAAAGCGCATCTCGACCGATTTGCTCGTGAGATGGATCATGTCGGTTGTAATGCCACGGTGCTCGATAGCGAGCTGCATGACGGCACCCGTATACTCGGGCGGGCAGATGATCTTAGCCTTGAGGTAGGGTTCCTCGATACGCTCGATGCGCGTGGCCTCGGGAAGATCCTGCGGGCTACGGACATCAATCATCTCGCCGTCGGTCTTGTAGACGTGATAGTCGACCGAGGGACTCGTGGCAATGAGGTCCAGGTTGAACTCGCGCTCCAGGCGTTCCTTGACGACTTCCATGTGCAGCAGGCCCAGGAAGCCCACGCGGAAGCCAAAGCCGAGCGCCACCGAGGTCTCGGGCTCCCACACCAACGACGGGTCGTTGACGTGCAGCTTATCGAGCGCGTCACGCAGGTTCTCGTAGTCCTTGTTATCGATCGGGAACAGGCCCGTATAGACCATGGGCTTGGCCTCGCGGTAACCCGGAAGCGGCTCGGGGCAGGGGTTCGACGCCCAGGTAAGGGTGTCGCCCACGCGAACGGCCTCGGGGTCCTTCAGGCCCGTGACCACGTAGCCGACCTCGCCGACCGTCAGCGCGTCAACCGGGGTCTCGGCAGGACGCTTGACACCCACGCCGTCGACCAAAAAGTCGCCCTCTGCCTGCATCATGCGCAGGGTATCGCCCTTTTTGATGGAGCCGTCAAAGACGCGCACCGTGGCCACCACGCCGCGATACTCGTCAAAGTACGAATCCAGAATGAGTGCCTTGAGCGGCGCGTTCGCATCGCCCTTGGGCGGAGAGATCAAAAAGACAATTGACTCCAGCAGATCATGGATGCCCTCGCCGGTCTTGCCCGAGACACACACGGCATCATCGGCAGGAATCGCCAGGTCATCCTCGATCTCGGTCTTAACCTCATCGGGATGGGCCGAGGGCAGGTCGATCTTGTTGATGGCCGGCACAATGTCCAGATTGGCGTTCATGGCGAGCGTCGCGTTGGAGACGGTCTGCGCCTCGACGCCCTGCGTGGCGTCGACAACGAGCACCGCGCCCTCACAGGCTGCCAGCGAGCGCGAGACCTCATAGGTAAAGTCCACGTGGCCCGGCGTATCGATCAGATTGAACTGATACGTCTCGCCATCGTCGGCGTCATAGGACACGCGAACGGCATTGGACTTGATTGTAATGCCGCGCTCGCGCTCGATATCCATAGTGTCGAGCAGCTGCGACTCCATGTCGCGCTCGTCGACGGTATGGGTGAGCTCGAGGATGCGGTCACTGATCGTGGACTTGCCATGGTCGATGTGCGCAACAATCGAGAAGTTGCGGATGTGGGAAATGTCAATTGAAGTATTCATGCGGACTATCTTACCCGAGTGATACAAAAAATGGAGCCTGTTCCATAAAACAGGCTCCATTTATGCGCGTAATCTGTGTGGTGTGAAATTTACAACTTAGGCGTTGATGCTGTTCACGAGCTTGGCAAGACCGGACTTGCGGTTGGAAGCCTGGTTCTTGTGGATAACATGCTTGGCGGCAGCCATGTCGAGACGCTTGGTGACGGTCTTGAGGGCAGCCTGGGCCTTCTCGGCGTCGCCCTCGGCGACGGCGGACTGGACGTGCTTGGTCAGCGTCTTGAGCTCGGACTTGACAGCCTTGTTACGCATGCGAGCTGCCTCATTGGTGCGGATACGCTTCTTCTGAGACTTGATGTTTGCCACTTCTGGAGTTCCTTTCGAGTTCCTTGCAAAAAATGTATGACACCTCTGAGACACGGTGAGGTCATGCAAGCGCCTACTATAGCACGCTCCCCCTCAAAGGGATAGAACGAATTTGTCAAATAGGCAGGTATCATCACGATTTTCTCAAGATGTTCGTAATCCAGAGCAAAAGCGCGGTCTGAGAATCGGCCGAACCCTTCAGTGCGAGCTCCACATCGACCGCGCCCTCGAGCGCGGCAACGAGCTCTGCCATCGAAAAGCGACGTGCCCAGGTCAGGTGATTCTTGACCTGCCAGGACTGGAGCTTAAGTGTTGCGGCCAGCTCACGACCCTGTCCGCGCGCATCGAGCGCCTTGGCGACGATAAGCTCGCGGATGCGGCCGCACAGCAATGTATAAGTCCACACGTAGCTCTTAGCGGGCAATAGATTGAAAAGCTCGAGCGAGCGTCGCATGTCACGGGCCGAGACCGCATTGAGAAAGTCCCAGGGTTGAACCTCGGCAGTGCGCACAATCCAGCGCTCCACATCGGCAAGCTCAATCTGGGGCGCCTCGACCATCTGAGCAAGCTTAGCCAAGTCGTTATCGAGCATGCGAGTGTTTTCACCCGAACGCGAGACGAGCTCCTCGGCGGCCGCAGTCGAGATCGACTTGCCGTGCTGCGTCGCCATCTGCTGCACGCGGCGCGGTAGCTCCCAGCGCTTGGTGCCGGAGCAATCGATCACAGCCTTCTTGTCGATCTTGGCGATCGCCTTATACAGGCGCGTGTTCTTGGCAAGCGAGTCGGCGATGATGAGGCAGACCGTTGTGGGGCTGGGACTCGCCAGATACTCGACGAGCGGCTCCGAGACCGCCTTGGCGAGCTTTGAGCAGCCGTCAAGGATTACCAGGCGAAACTCGCTGCCCATCGGAAAGGTGTTAAGCGATCCGATAATGGACTCGATATCGGGGTCCTTGGTCATGTCGCGCTCGTCGAGGTTGAACTCAACCATACCCGACTTTTCCAGACGCGCTTTCATACGCGAGACGGCGTGATCGCGCTTGACTCCGTCGGTACCGACAATCAGATATGCCGGCAGCAGACCGGTTTCGGACATTGCGCTCCCCTCCCGCAGGCCTTCGTATTCGTTCCGTGCCATTCTAGCCCAGGGGCCCACCACACGCCAACGACGTCGTCACGGTCGCTGGCATCGCATCGCAAAGCCATTCGCAGTCGGCGTGACGGTAATGTCTCCGTGTTCGATGGTGCACGCGAACACGCCGCCCGCTTCCTTAACGGCATCGATGCAGGCATCGGACGGATGGCCGTATCGATTCCCCTCGCCCGCGCTCGCGAGGGAAAGCTCGGGCTTCAGGACGTCCAGCAACTCACCATCAACTGAAACCTTAGAGCCGTGATGCCCAAGTTTAAGGACATCGATATCCCCCACTTCCTGCACGAATTCCCGTTCTTGGTCAAGCTCGGCATCACCGGTGAGGAGTATGCGCAGGCCCTTGCCTTCCTGAACATAAGAGAGCAACAGGACAAGTGAGTCCTCATTTCCCTCGCCATCCACGGACTCGAATGGCCACACCACGCGGGCGCAAAAAGAGCCGATGTCGACCGTATCCCCACGGCACACCTGCCGATACTCCACGCCAGGTCGGTTCAATACTTCGGCAGGAGCATCCTCCAGCGCATCCGCCGCCACGGCAATCGTTCCGACCGAAAACTGTTCGAGCACGGCAGGCAGACCACCCCAGTGGTCCTCATCCCAATGCGTCACAAAGACGGCATCGATATGGTGCACGTTATTGCGAACCAACGCCGCCACCACGCGCTCGTCGAGCCCGCAGTCGACGAGCGCCACTGCGCCGCCCTGGCGAATAAGAATCGCATCGGCCTGGCCCACATCGAGCACCGTCACCGAAGGCGGAGCGAATCGATCCCAGTAGGCGTACGGAATCGCAGCCAAGAGCACCAGGCATGCAAGCCCCACCGCCATAGGACGTGCACGGGGACGCGGCCACCAGACCAGCAGAACCGCCAGCAAACACGGCACTAGGTAAATCCACATGCTATCGGGCGGCACGCTCACGGATGCACCCGGCACGGCGGCAAACAGCTGCTCAAAGAACAGCGCGCAACGGGCGGCAATCATGGGCACAACGAGCGCCCAAGTCCGCAACGGCGCCACGAGCGAAAAGGGAACCAGCACGATCGACACGACGAGCAGTACGCTCACCACCGGACCGAGGACCGCATTTGCCAGCGGAGCAATGAGCGAGAACGTACCGAAGGCAGGAATGGTAATGGGAAGTGTCGCCAGTTGCGAGCACAGCGTGACGGAAAGCATACCGGCAACGCCCGACGGAACACTAAGCTCACCCAAAGCGTAGGTCGCATAGGGGCAAAAGCACAGAATGGCTAAGACGCTGGCACATGAAAGCTGAAAGCCCATCTCGAACAGAACCGTCGGCCGCAGCAGCACAAAGATGGACATGGTTACGAAGAGTGCCGAAAGGCCGTGCCGGCGACGCCCCGCGCCGTTTACGACAAGCGTCGCGAACACCATGCAGCACGCACGCACGGCCGAGGGAGACGCGCCCGTAAAGGCAGCATAGCCCACAAGCGTTATCGCCAATATCGCCCGCTGAAGACCACGTGAGCACCGAGTCTTTTGCAATACACCCTCGATTACAAACCCCACGATAGCCAAATGGCTGCCCGAGACGGCGATAAGATGCGCCGTTCCCGTCACCGAAAACCAGTCGCCCGCCGGCTGGGCGCGCAGCTCGGCCGAACGACCGCAGACGACACCGGCTATGAGCGCACGCGCCGGGTCGGTCGCAGGCGCGATGGATGCAAGCAGCCCATTTCGCAGCCGAAGCAGCGGCACCGGAGAGCCCTCATCGACCGACACAATCCGAACGGCTTTAACATTGCGTACCTCGCCTCGGAGCACGCGCGATCGTCCGTACGCATCGTTCTCAAAACGTGAAACGCGACCGATAACACGCACGTGCGCCCCGACCTTGAGCTCACGATCACACGATAGGCGAACCGTTGCCAAGTTCTTACCGTCCGCGCGTGCCTCGCAGGTATAGGAATACACGTCGTCGTTTATGGATGGGTCACTCTGCACGACAAACTCGAGGCTGCTTGCCGCTCGACCGTCGAGCGCCTTCGAGGAGTTGAGCGCACCCACAGCCCACCACGCCGAGACGACCGCTCCCGCCACGAGACCGACGGAAGCGGCATACAGCCACCGCTTCCAAGGAGCAAGCCGCGCACAAGATTGAGCCAGCACAACGAATACCGCTGCCGCAAAGGGAATGGCCCATAGTGGCCCGACCGCCGGCGCCCGCTCCCTCAGCAGCGCATCAGCGGCTATGTTGAGCACCAAGACGCAGCTCATGCACATGCCGGCACACAGGGCCATCGTCCACGGAATCAGGGGCCGCGAAGGCATCACGTGCTCGCGCTCGGTCGCACTCATACGCAGATGCAATCTTTGATTTTGGCAAGCTTCTTCTCGCCGATTCCCGACACACGCATCAGATCGTCAACCGAGGCGAAAGCACCGTTCTTTGTCCGCTCATCGATAATCGACTGGGCCATGGAGGGGCCGATGCCCGAGAGCGTCTGCAGCTCTTCTGCGCTTGCCGTATTGATGTTTACTAGACCTGTTGCGCCACTAACGCCCGACGATGCGGAAGCCCCACCATCAACACCGGCTTCCGCAATGGACGCCTGCTGCTCCCCTACCGTTGGAACGTGAATCTTCTGTCCATCGACGACCTTAGATGCCCGATTGAGTCCCGTGACGTCTGCATCGGGCGCCAGCCCGCCGGCGGCATCAATCGCCTGAGCCACCCGCGCGCCGTCCTTGAGACGATATACACCGGGCGACACAACGGCGCCGTCAACATCGACATAGACCTCTACCGCGGCAGACGCCTTAGGCGAAGAGCCTTCGGATGTCTTTCCGCTCGAAGCATCTCCGGATCCCGGCTCCACTAACGAGCCCGAACCATCAGTGCACTCAAACGACACGCCGCCGGCACTGCCGCCAAGGTTCGCCATTGCCAGTCCACTCGCCATCGCAATGACGACCAGTATCGCCATCACCACTGCCTTATGACCGAGCAGTTTGCCCGCCCAGCGGTCCATCTTTTTGACTCGTTCATGTTGTTCACGCTGCGCCATAGCAAAACCTCCCAACACCATCGTGTCAGGAAAGGAGCTCCGCAACAGCCACGCCCCAAAACCGGTTTTCGCGGTCAAACCAAAAGCTGACCAAAACCTTGCGCAATAATGTCCATTTATTCAGGCAAACGTCGACAAATGAACCGTTTATCGCCTAATGCCCAGATAGCAAAAGACCGACGATGCAGGCGCATCGTCGGTCTATGCACAAATTTATTCGTGATCTTGGTAAATCTCACGCGGAGCAAGCTCCGAATGTTTGCGTTTTAAGGTCTTAGGGGCCTTGTACGTGTTGCTCTCGAAGTCGATGTACTCGGTCTGCTTGAGCAGGCGCTCGATCATCTCCTCGTGATCGAACAACTCCCAGGCCTCATGCACGGCATCGAGTTTGGCATGCGTCTCGGGACGGCGCGGCATAAACAGCGTGCAGCAGTCGGGAGCGGCCTCAGTCGAGATATCGAACGTACCGATCTCCTCGGCGCGCGCGATGATCTCCTGCTTGTCCGAACCGATGAGAGGACGGAACACGGGGATCTTCACGGCCTCGTTGACGGCCATGATGTTCTCAAGCGTTTGGGAGGCAACCTGTCCAAGCGATTCGCCCGTAACGATGGCCTTGGCACCCTCGATGTGTGCAATGCGCTCAGCAACCGAATACATAATGCGGCGATACATGATCACGCGCAGGTTGCTGGGACAGGTGACCGAAATCTCACGCTGGCAGTCGCCAAACGGCACCACGTACAGGCGGCCGATCTGGACACCCGGCTCAAGCGCACGGATGATGTCCTGCACCAAATACTCACTCGTATCGGGCGTCTGCGGACGACCGGAGAAATGTACCGGCACGCACACCGCGCCGCGGCGCGCGAGCATCCAGGTCGCCACCGGAGAATCGATGCCCGACGACAGAAGCGTCACGACCTTGCCGGCAGATCCCACCGGCAGACCGCCCACACCGCGCTCCGAGCGCGCGTACACATAGACGCTGCCCTGGACCACCAACACGTGCACCATCGCGTCGGGGTCGTGCATCTGGACCTTTTTATCGGGGAAGGACTCGCACAGCACCTCGCCCACCTGACGGTTGATATCGATGGAGGTGAGCTCATAGTCGGTGTTGGAGCGCTTGGCATGCACCTTAAACGAATCGAAGGGACCGAACTCGCGCAACGCCTTGACGGCGGCTGCGCAATACTCCTTCGGGTCGCGGTTAGTGTGGTACGCCAGGGACACACGGGCAACGCCGGGGACGGTGCGAATGACACGCGCCGCCTCGTCGGCCTGATGCTCGTTAAAGGTCACGAGGATATAACCGGAAATTCGAGACACGGCATTCACGGAAAAGGCGGCCAAGGCCGCCTTGATGTTATCCATGAGGATATGCTCAAAATGTGCGCGGTTCTTGCCCTTCAGTCCAACCTCGTGATAGTGGACCAGGCAGACGCGAGCTGCCATTTAGGCTTCAGCAACCTTGTGGCCGAGCGCCTTCTCGTAACGGGCCTCATCGTAGGAGATATCGCCGTCGACGATCTCGTCCATAGCCATCGAAATGGTATCGGCACCAGAAAGGCCGATGGTGATGTCATCGACATCCTGAACGGCAAGCACGCGGTTGTGCTGGCCACGCAGCATGCTATTGATGTCGCAGGCACGCTTGGAGGCAAGCGAAGCAAGCAGGAAGCGGTTGTGATCGGTCTTCTCCAGAAGATCGTCAATGCAAGGCTTTACAACGGACACGGACCTCAGATCCTTTCATGCATATCGAGAACGCGAACGAGCTCGTCGGTCGCGCGGTCGAGATCGTCATTCACCACGACGTCGTCGTAGCGGTCGGCAAGGGCAAGCTCATCGGCGGCGTTTGCCATACGCAGCTCAATCGTCTCGGGCGTCTCGGTTCCACGACCGACCAGACGTTCGCGAAGCACCTCGAGCGAGGGAGGCTTGATAAAAATCAGCACGGCCTCGGGGAAACGCTCCTTAACCTGCAGGGCACCCTGGACATCGATCTCCAAGATCAGAGACGAGCCCGAGGCGAGCTTGGATGTGACCTCGCTCACCAACGTGCCGTAGCAGTTACCGTGGACCTCGGCCCACTCAACAAACTCACCGTTTGCCACGCGGCGGTCGAATTCCTCGCGCGTCAGGAAGAAGTAGCTGACGCCGTCGACCTCACCTTTGCGTGGTGCTCGCGTGGTAGCCGAAACCGTCAGGCCCAGGTTCGAGCGGCGCTCGCGCACACGAGTGACGAGCGTGCCCTTGCCTGCGCCTGACGGTCCAGAAATCACAAAGAGCTTTGAATCCTGAGCGCTCACTTATTTGGTCAGCTGCTCGAGGAGCTGCTCGCGCTGACGGACGCCGAGGCCCTGGACGCGACGAGTAGCGGAGATACCGAGCTCCTCCATGATCTTGGCGGCCTTGGCCTTGCCATAACCGGGGAGAGACTCGATGAGGGTGGAAACCTTCATGCGGGAAGCGATGGGGTCATCGGAGTTGAGCACGGACTCGAGGGACTTCTCGCCCTTCTTGATCTGCTCGCGAAGCTCAGCGCGGGCGTGACGTGCGGCAGCAGCCTTCTCAAGAGCCTGCTTGCGCTGCTCGTCGGTAAGCTGAGGGAGTGCCATTCGTACCTCCAAATAGTTGGGTTATATCTGATTCAATAATTGGCATTTTAGCACGTAGAACGTACAAAATGCCTAATCGCGGCTCCATAGATTAGACGATACCCGCAAAAAGTGCAATATACTGCGCCCAAAGTTAAGCCCCTGACCTGCGATTCCACACAAAGGATGGGAAAGTTTACGCAGGCACAGGGGCTATTTTGTGCTAATGAGACCCAAAAGTGGTGACTTAGGGGAATCTTTTACGCGACGTTTTCGACCAGCTCGGCGACGATGGCGTCAAAGGCGGCAACCGGATCGTCGGCACCGGTGATGGGACGGCCCACCACAATGTGGCTTGCGCCACGCTCGATAGCCTGGGAAGGCGTCGCCACGCGGGACTGGTCACCAAGGGCGGCACCCACCGGACGCACACCCGGAGTCACGATCAGGGCATCAGGACCCAGCAGCTCACGCATGTCGTGAGCCTCCATCGGTGAGCACACGATGCCATCGATGCCGTTGGCCTGAGCAAGCTTTGCCAAGCGGGCGGCCTCCTCGGCCACGGGAGACTCGACGCCGATCTCGCTCAAGGCATCCTGATTCATGCTCGTGAGCACGGTGATGGCGACGAGCTTTGCGCGGTCCTCACGCGCCTCCTCGGCACCCTCGCGGCAGGCAGCGAGCATAGCACCCGAGCCCAGGCCGTGGACCGAAAGCAGGTCGGCACCGGCAAGCGAGGCCGAGCGGGCAGCGCCGCGCACCTGATGCGGAATGTCATGGAACTTAAGGTCGAGGAAGACCTTAAAGCCAAGGTCCTTAAAGGTCTTGACGATCTGGGGACCCTCAGCGTAATAGAGCGTCATGCCGACCTTGAGCCAGGCGGCATGGCCCGAAAGCTCACGGGCGAGCTCGAGCGCGCGCTCACGGTCGCAGTCGAGGGCGACGATAACACGGTCGCGGGCATCATTCTCTAGCATTCGAAAGCACCCACCAGCTCGTTGATGTCCTTTACGCCCTGGGACTCGGCCCAGGCCTCGAGCTCATGCGCGATCTTAAGCGAAGCACACGGATCGACGAAGTTGGCCATGCCGACCGACACGCAGGTGGCGCCGGCCAGGATAAACTCAGCCGCATCCTCGCCAGTCATGACACCGCCGACACCGTTGATGGGGATATCGACGGCCTGGGCAACCTCCCAGACCATGCGCACGGCGATGTGGTGGCACAGCGGGCCCGAAAGGCCGCCCTTGGGCTTGGCCACGCGGGACTTGCGGGTATGGACGTCGATGGCCATGCCCTGGATGGAGTTGATGACCGAAAGGCCGTCGGCGCCGGCAGCCTCGAGGGCCTTGGCGATCTCGGCGACGTTGACCGGCGCCATCTTCACGAACAGCGGCTTATCAGTCACCTTGCGGCAGGCAGCCATAACGGAAGAGGCGCCCTCGGGCGTGGAGCCCATGGCGGCACCGCCGGCGGCGATGTTGGGGCAGCTCACGTTGATCTCGTAGCCGGCAGCCCAGGGGCATAGCTCGACATACATCTCGAGTGCGCGGACAAACTCGTCAACGGAGTGACCGGCAACCTGACAGATGACCTGGCAGCCGTCCTTGGACAGCTGTTCGAGCCACGGACCGGACTCGCGGGCAAAGGCGGCCACGCCGGGGTTCTGAAGACCCACGGAGTTGATCATACCGCCGGGAATTTCGGCCATGCGGGGCGCGGGATTGCCGGGCCAGGGCTCGGCAGCGCAACCCTTGGTGGTGATGGCGCCCAGCTGGGAAACATCAAAGAAGTTCTGGAACTGCCAACCGTAGCCAAAGGTACCGGCTGCGGTGTTAATGGGGTTCTGCATCTTGACGCCGCCGAAATCGACGGCCATGTTCACGGTACCCACTAGAAGACCACCACCTTGGAAGCATCGAACACGGGGCCGCACATACAAGCACCCTTCATACCGTCGACCGTCTCGACATTGCAGGTGTTGCAGGCGCCAAAGCCACAGCTCATCATGCGCTCGAGCGACACCTCGCAGTACACACCGGCCTCGGCGGCAGCGGCGGCGACCTTCTTCATCATGACGGCGGGGCCGCAGCTGGCGACGTAGTCGTAGCCGCCCTCTCCAAGCAGCTCGGCTGCCGGATCGGTGCAAAAACCGTGCGTGCCGAGCGAACCGTCGTCGGTGCACACGTTAACCGTGGCGCCCAGCGCACGGAACTCATCGACACCCACGACTTTGGAAGCGGTGCCAAAGCCCAGGCACACGTCCACATCAACACCCTGCTCGGCAAGCATGCCGGCAAGGCACAGCACGGGCGGAACACCGATGCCGCCCGCAACGAGCAGCGCCTTCCTAGTGCCCTCGGGCACAAGCCAGCCGCGGCCGCCAGGGCCCAGCAGATTAGAGGTGGAACCGGGGGCCATCTGCGACAGACGACGGGTGTCGTCGCCCACGACGGCGTACCACAGCTCGACGGTGCCGGCCTGGGCGTCGGCGCGATAGAAGCTCAGGGGCACGCGAAGCAGCGAGGACGCATCGCCGGGCACGGCAATGTTCACAAACTGACCGGGCTTGAGCGCACTTGCAAGCTTGGGGGCCGAGATAACGAGCGAGAAGATGCCGTCGGCGATCTCCCGGTTCGAGACGACCTCGAAGTCGTGCATGCGTGCAGTGGAAGGTGTGGGCATAGACGCTCCAATCCCCCATGCGGTTGCATGGTTCAGGCGAACAGAAAGCGCGGCACCGCAAGGGCACCGCGCACAAAAGCGATAAGGCTATGCTAGCAGATGCAGCCGTCGGCGAGCGTCTGCTTGCCGCCGACAAACACATCGGTGGCACGACCGGTGAGCGTGCGGCCGGCAAAACCGGAGTTCTCGGCGCGCGACTCGTAGCCGTCCTCGCCGACCGTCCAAGTGGCAGACGCGTCGAAGACGGTCAGGTCGGCAACGGAGCCCGCCTTGACCTGAACCTGGTCGAGGCCCAGGATCTCACGCGGCTTGATGGCCATGAGCTCGACCATGCGGCCCATGCTCATCTTGCCCGTGTTGACCAGCTCGGTGAGCACAAGCGACAGCGAGGTCTCGAGGCCGATCATGCCAAAGGGCGCAAGCTCGAACTCGCGAGCCTTCTCCCACGGGGTGTGGGGAGCATGATCGGTGACGATAGCATCGACGGTACCGTCGATGACACCCTGGCGGATGGCCTCGGCATCCTCCTCGGTACGCAGCGGCGGATTGACCTTGAGCGAGGTGTTGTAGGTCTCGTCCAGGTCGTTCTCGGTCAGGAACATGTGGTGCGGGGTGGCCTCGCAGGTAACCTGAACGCCAGCGGCCTTACCGGCACGCACGATCTCCAGGCCATGGGCGGTGGAGATGTGCTGGATGTGCAGCTTGGCACCGGTCAGCTTGGCGATCTCGATGTCGCGGGCGATCTGGAGCTCCTCGCCGGCAGCCGGCCAGCCCTCGAGAGCCAAACGGGTAGAGACCTTGCCCTCGTTGATCTGGCCGTGGCCGACCAGGTCCTCGTCCTGGCAGTGGCTCATAAAGACCTTGCCGAACATCTTGCCGTAGTCCATGCAGCGACGGAGCATGCCCGCGCCCTGCACGCCGCGACCGTCGTCGGTGAAGGCGACGGCGCCGTGGGCAACCATATCGCCCATCTCAGACATAGCCTCGCCCTTAAGACCGCGGGTCATGGCGCCCGACGGATAGACGCGGCAGTGACCAACCTCGGCAGCGCGGGACTTGACGAACTCCACGACGGTGCCGTTATCGGTGACGGGATCGGTGTTGGGCATGGAGCACACGCCGGTAAAGCCGCCCTTGGCAGCTGCGCGGGTGCCGCTCTCGATATCCTCTTTGACCTCGTAGCCGGGCTCGCGAAGGTGAACGTGCATATCCACCAGACCGGGGACGAGGTACTTGCCGGAAAGGTCGCGGACCTCGGCTCCCTCGACGGCGAGATTCTCGCCGACCTCGGCGATCTTATCGCCGTCAATCAGGACGTCAACGACACCGTCAAGCTCGACGGACGGGTCGACGACGTGGGCATTCTTAAGAAGCAAGGCCATTATCGGCACCTCCAAGCAGCAGATACAGGATAGCCATACGCACGCAGATACCGGCGTAGACCTGCTCCAGGATGACGGAGCGTTGCGGGTGGTCGGCCATATAGGAGTCGAACTCGACGCCGCGGTTGATGGGGCCCGGGTGACAGATGATCGCGTCGGGCTTCATGAGCTTCTCGCGGTCCTTGGTCAGGCCGAAGAGCTTGTGGTACTCACGAATGGTCGGGAACGGGGCACCCTCGAGGCGCTCCTGCTGCACGCGCAGCATGTAGACGACGTCCAGCTCGGGCAGGACGGAATCGAGGTCGCTCGTCACGTGGTCGCAGCCCAGAACCTCGGGCGCCGGCGGCAGCAGCGTGCCGGGGGCGACGGCGTAGGTCTCGCAGCCCATGATCTTAAGGGCGGGGATCAGGGAGCCGCAGACACGGGAGTGCGCGATATCGCCGACGACGGCGACCTTCAGACCGTGGAAGTCACCCTTGTGCTCCCAGATGGTGTACAGGTCGAGCAGGGCCTGCGTGGGATGGTTGTGCTTGCCGTCGCCGGCGCAGATAACACTCGCGGGCGAGTTCTGCGTGACGATGTAGGGAGCGCCGGCGTGCTTGTCGCGCACGACGATGCAGTCAATCTTGTAGGCGTTGAGGGTCTCGACGGTGTCGACGAGGCTCTCGCCCTTGACCGTGGAGGTCGAGGAGCCGCCAAAGTTGAGGCTATCGGCCGAAAGACGCTTCTCGGCGAGCTCGAAGGAGCTGCGGGTGCGCGTCGAAGGCTCGTTGAACATGTTGACGATGGTCTTGCCCTTGAGCGTGGGGACCTTCTTGATCGCACGCTCGTTGACCTCGGAGAACGCCTTGGCGGTCTCAAGGATGAGCTTGATGTCCTCTTCGGAGTACTCGGTAATGTCGATCAGGTGCTTATGGTTGAACGCCACGGTACTACTCACCTCCCAGCGGCGCGGAGCCCACGTGGGAACCCGGCGCGACGTCGTTGATCTCGACAGCGGTACGGCCGTCGACTTCCTTCATATATAGGTGCACGTTCTCCTCGTGCGACGAGGGAACGTTCTTGCCGACAAAGTCCGGCGAGATGGGGAGCTCACGGTGGCCACGGTCAACGAGAACTGCCAGCTCAACACGGCTCGGACGGCCCAGGTCCATAACGGCGTCCAGAGCGGCGCGGATGGTACGGCCCGTATACAGGATGTCGTCCACCAGCACGACGCGCTTGCCGTCGACGCTGAAGGGAATGTTGGTAGCGTGGATCGCGGGAGCGAAATTGGTCGCATAGTCATCGCGGTAGAAGCTGATGTCGAGGCTGCCGAGCGGAACTTCGACGCCCTCGATCTCCTTGATCTCCTCGGCGAGCTTCTTTGCCAGAAGGTCGCCGCGCGTGACGATGCCGACCAAAGCGAGGTCTTCACAGCCCTCGTTGCGCTCGAGAATCTCGTGCGCGATGCGGGTCATCGCTCGATTGACGGCGGTCTCGTCCATAATGACCGCCTTGGGGGAAGTCGTGCCCATCGATCTCCTTCCTCACATGTCTTGACTGCTGACACAGTCAAAAAAAATAGATGCCCGACCGCTCAAAGCGGACCAGACACCCACAGGAAGGGCTGCTCTTTGGCAGCTATGTAATTCCATGTGGGTATCTCGTACCCCTTTAATGGTCAAGGGATAGTGTAGCCAACCTAGAGCGTAATTGCGAGCATAAATACAGAGCAATCCGTAAACGGAGCCCAATGCTCCATAAACCTATATATATTTGTGGGACGAGCTTGAAAACGCACGCACGAGCTGGCATAATCCCCTCTGCTGCACGCAAATCGGATCTACGTCCAGGGCCGTAGCGTGGGCACTATCGCCAAAAGAGGAATATCTCTGTGTAGATTACGCACAGGGAGCTGCTTCTGTGCTATAGTTCAGGCTTGTTTGTTAACGCGACATGTTCGTTTGTCGCCCAAGGAGGGTCAGTTATGTCCAAAGTTTGCGAAGTTTGCGGTAAGCACCCCGTTGCCGGTCGCTCCATCAGCCACTCTCACCGCGTCACCAACCGTAAGTTCCGCCCCAACATCCAGCGCGTCTACGTCGTCGTCGATGGTCACCGTCGCAAGATGAACGTTTGCTCCACCTGCCTCAAGTCCGGCAAGGTTGCGCGCTCCTAAATAAGGTCTTACCAACAAGTACCTCGGACTCTCCGGGTCAAAGACCTCGCGTTCACATAGAACTTACCAAAGGCGTCCTCCCCCACGGAGGGCGCCTTTTTGCACTCATTGGGGACAGACTTACATGAGTGTTTTCACGCATTGGGGACAGACGTAACGCATGCCAGCAGCGGTTCGGCCCCTGCCTCACGCCGCCTCGTTCCAGCCCGCGGTGGCCTTGGTTACGCTTGTAGCGCCGATGCCGGTGATACGGGCAATTTGCTTGACCGTGAGATGCGCCCGCCTGAGCCTCAGCAGACAGGCATCGCGATCGGGGCGTGGCAGGGCCTTGAGCAGCGCAGGATCTATGCTCGGCAGGACTTCATGCGCAACGGAAAGGGCCTCCTCATCGGGGATCCGCCGGCGTGGAAGAACCTCCACTGACCAGATGCGCCCGGCAACTTCCTCGAGATGCTCGCAATAGCAACGGGAGCCTCCGACAATATCGAGCATAGGGGCCGCATCACAGATGTCAAAGGGATCATAGCCCAGCTGATATGCCTTGTAGCTTGACCAGCGGTACGCCTCGAGCGAGTCGAGCGCACCTTTCACGGGATTGAGATGAATATAGTCGAGCAGCTGCACCGCCTGCGTGTCCGACTCGCCCGCGACCCGCGAATAGCGATTGTCAAACAGATGTCCCGTTCTCCCCGTTTTCCCATTGAAATACTTAGCATATGCCGTCAGCGCGCACTGCATTGCCTTTGAAAGGTTGTCAAATGGGTCATCAATCATCAAATGGAAGTGGTTGTCCATAAGGCACCAAGCTAACACCGCCACGTCATGGCGCGCAAACCTGTCCGAGATATCCGATAAGAAACGATAACGGTCGGAGTCATCTTCAAAAATAATCTGTTTAGAGTTGCCACGGTCAAAGACGTGGTAATAGCCGGTGAGCGAAACGGCGCGGGCGCATCGAGGCATAAATCTCTCCTTTCAAAACTGAACAGGCAACACCTAAAAGGAGAGAAGGAACGCGAAATGCTGAGCCTGTGATCTATTTATATCCAATGAGCGGCAAAAAAGGCCCAGAACGGCAAAATGGCAAAACGATGTCTGTCCCAAATGAGTGAAAGCACTCATGTAAGCCTGTCCCCAATGAGCGAGGCGATGCACTGGCAGATAGTTTTAGTTAAAACGCTTCAGTTTATTGAAGCGTTTTAGTGTGCCTTTTAAAGGAATCTTACCGTTCGCCGAATAATTTCTTGCTATCATGCAAGGCGTAGGGTAAATCTCCGATCGCAAGGAGACACAAATGGTGAAAAAGTCACCGGAAAACACTACTCCCGCAATTGTGGACAACGTAGAGGCGCTTGAGGCTAAGCTCGCTCAGATGCGAGAGGCCCAGGCGCTTTTTGCTACGTACACGCAGGAGCAGGTCGACAAGATCTTCTATGAGGCCGCCATGGCCGCCAACAAGGCTCGTATCCCGTTGGCGAAGATGGCCATCGAGGAGACCGGCCGCGGCGTTCTTGAGGACAAGGTCATCAAGAACCACTACGCCGCAGAGTACATCTATAACGCTTACAAGAACACCAAGACCTGTGGTGTCCTGGAGCGCGACGAGGCTTACGGCATCACCAAGATCGCCGAGCCCATCGGCATCGTGGGCGCCGTCATCCCGACGACCAACCCCACTTCCACCGCGATCTTCAAGACGCTGATCAGCCTGAAGACCCGCAACGCCATCATCATCTCCCCGCACCCGGCAGCCGCCAAGTGCACCATCGCCGCCGCCAAGCTCGTGCTTGACGCCGCCGTCAAGGCCGGCGCCCCCGAGGGCATCATCGGCTGGGTCGATGTCCCCTCCATCGAGCTGACCAACATGGTCATGCGCGACGTCGACATCATCCTCGCCACCGGTGGCCCGGGCATGGTCAAGGCCGCTTACTCCTCGGGCAAGCCCGCCCTGGGCGTTGGCGCCGGTAACACCCCGGTCGTCATCGACGACACCGCCGACGTGCTGCTCGCCGTCAACTCCATCATCCACTCCAAGACCTTCGACAACGGCATGATCTGCGCTTCCGAGCAGTCCGTGACCGTCATCGACACCATCTATGACCAGGTTAAGGCCGAGTTCCAGAAGCGCGGCTGCTACTTCGTCAAGCAGGGTGCCGAGATGGAGGCCCTGCGTGCCGCCATGTTCAAGAACGGCGCCCTCGATCACCGCATCCCCGGCATGGCTGCCGCCAAGATCGCCGAGCTCGCCGGCATCGAGGTTCCCGCCAAGACCAAGATCCTGATCGCTGAGGTCACCTCCACCGACCCCGCCAAGGAAGAGTTCTCCCACGAGAAGCTCTCCCCGGTCCTGGCCATGTATCACGCCAAGGACTTCCAGGAGGCCGTCGACAAGGCCGAGCACCTGGTGCTCGCCGGTGGCCCGGGCCACACCGCCTCTCTGTACGTGCACCCCGCCCAGGCCGAGAAGATCAGCCTGTTCGAGCACGTCATGAAGGCCTGCCGTATCGTCATCAACACCCCGTCCTCGCACGGCGGCATCGGTGACCTGTACAACTTTGGCATGAAGCCGTCTCTGACCCTGGGCTGCGGCTCCTGGGGCGGCAACTCCGTCTCCGAGAACGTTGGGGTGAAGCACTTGATCAACGTTAAGACTGTGGCCGAGCGCCGAGAGAACATGCTGTGGTTCCGCGCTCCCGAGAAGGTCTACTTCAAGAAGGGTTCCACGCCCGTCGCCCTCGACGAGCTCGGTACCGTCATGGGCAAGAAGCGCGCCTTCATCGTCACCGACCAGTTCCTCTTCAAGAATGGCAACACCCGCGCCATCGAGGCCAAGCTCGACGAGATGGGCATCGCCCACGACTGTTTCTACGACGTCGAGCCCGATCCGTCGCTGCAGTGCGCACGTCGCGGCGCCAAGCAGATGGCTCTCTTTGAGCCTGACGTGATCATCGCCGTCGGCGGTGGCTCCGCTATGGACGCCGGCAAGATCATGTGGATGATGTACGAGCACCCCGAGTGCAAGTTTGAGGACATGGCCATGGACTTCATGGACATCCGCAAGCGTATCTTCACCTTCCCCGAGATGGGCAAGAAGGCCTACTTCGTCGCCGTCCCGACCTCTTCGGGTACCGGCTCCGAGTGCACGCCGTTCGCCATCATCACCGACAAGGAGACCGGCATCAAGTGGCCGCTCGCCGACTACGCGCTGCTCCCCAACATGGCTATCGTCGACGCCGACAACTGCATGACCGCCCCGCGCGGCCTGACCGCTGCCTCCGGCATCGACGTCATGACCCACGCCATCGAGTCCTACGTCTCCATCATGGCTTCCGACTACACCAAGGGCCTCTCCGAGCGCGCTGCCAAGCTCGTCTTCGAGAACCTGCCCTCCAGCTTCACGAACGGCGCCAAGGACCCGCACGCCCGCGAGGAGATGCACAACGCCTCCTGCATGGCCGGTATGGCCTTCGCCAACGCCTTCCTGGGCCTCAACCACTCCATGGCCCACAAGCTCGGCGCCTTCCATCACCTGCCCCACGGCCTCGCAAACGCTGTCATCCTGACCCGCGTCATGCGCTACAACGCCGCCGAGGCTCCCGTCAAGATGGGTACCTTCTCCCAGTATCCTTACCCCAACGCGCTGCACAACTACGCCGAGATGGCCAAGTACTGCGGCATCGAGGGCAAGGACGACAAGGAGGTCTTCGAGAACTTCATCACGAAGCTCGAGGAACTCAAGGACTTCATCGGCGTCAAGAAGACCATCGCCGACTACGGTGTTGACGAGCAGTACTTCCTCGATACCCTCGACGAGATGACCGAGCAGGCATTCAACGACCAGTGCACCGGCGCCAACCCGCGCTACCCGCTCATGAGCGAGATCAAGGAGCTCTACCTGGACGCCTACTACGGCCGCGAGCCTCAGGACTACGCCGTCTGCTAGTTTTAGCACGGTTTTTAACGGCGGGGGTGCACGGGTGTTTCACACACCCCCGCCGTCGCTTCTATCGCATCGTTGAAAGGATGCAACCATGCTGCTACCCGATTCCAAGACCGAGCTCGTCCGCCGTGGCAACAAGGTCGTTTACGACCTGGGCGACAAGATCGTCAAGGTCTTTAACGAGATCAAGCCTGTCTCCGACGTGTTCAACGAGGCTTTGAATCTTGCCCGCATCAATGAGTGCGGCATCCGCAGCCCCAAGGCTCTCGAGGTTTCCCAGCTCGAGAACGCCAACGGCTGGGCGCTCGTGACCGAGAAGGTTCCGGGCACCACCCTTGCCGAGAAGATGACTGCCGAGCCCCAGCGCTTTGGTGAGTACCTCGAGATGTTCGTCGACCTCCAGATCGAGATCCACGGCTACACCTCCCCGCTGCTCAACCGTCAGCGCGACAAGTTCGCCCGCATGATCGACAGCCTTGATCAGCTCAATGCCACCACGCGCTACAACCTTCAGGAGCGTCTGGACGGCATGACCAAGGAGTTTAAGGTCTGCCACGGCGACTTCAACCCCTCCAACGTCATCGTCGGCGACGACGGCCAGCTCTATGTGTGCGACTGGGCACACGCCACCCAGGGCTCCCCTGCTGCCGACGTTGCCACCACCTACCTGCTCTTCGCCCTCAACAGCAAGGACCAGGCTGAGGCCTACCTGGAGCTCTACTGCGACCGCGCCGACATGCCCATGCAGGTCGTGCGTCAGTGGACGAGCATCGTCGCCGCTTCCGAGCTCGCTCGTAAGCGCAACGTGAACGATGAGTTCCTGAAGAACTGGATCGACGTCGTCGATTATCAGTAATATCTGAGCGATTTATTTCGCATCGGAGGCACAAGGAAAACCCCGCAGCTCATATGGGCTGTGGGGTTTTCCTTTTAGATATTGAGAATGCTACAAGATAAAAGGACGGCCCCGCATCTCCCCGATCTGGAGAAATGCGGGGCCGTCCCACATATCGAACTACAAGCGAAATCGTCGATTAGCGGCGTGCTGCCTTCACAAGCTCGGCAACCTTAGCGACGATCTCGTCGATCGCCACGTCCTCGCGCTCGCCCGTGGCACGGTCCTTGAGCTCAACGGTGCCATTCTTAAGGCCGCGCTTGCCCAGAACCACCTGATACGGGAAGCCCATGAGGTCGTTATCGGCAAACTTAAAGCCGGGACGCTCATCGCGGTCGTCGACGACGACCTCGATACCCTCGGCGCACAGGCCATCAACAATCTGCTCGCAGACGGTAGCGCACTCTTCCTTCTTGGGGTCAAGCGGAATCACCGCGACCTCGTACGGGGCAACGGAGACCGGCCAGACGATACCGTGCTCGTCGTTGTGCTGCTCCACGACGGCAGCAAGCGAGCGCGACACGCCCACGCCGTAGCAACCCATGATAAGCGGCTTCTCCTTGCCGTCCTCGTCCATAAAGGTGGCACCCATGGCCTCGGAATACTTGGTGCCCAGCTGGAAGACCTGGGAAACCTCGATACCGCGGGCAGCAGAAAGCGGCTTGCCGCAATGCGGGCAGGGATCACCGGCAACGACGGTAACCAGGTCGGCCCACTCGTCGACGGTAAAGTCCCGCTCGGGGCAGGCACCGGTAAAGTGATAGTCGACCTCATTGGCGCCACAGGCCCACTGCTTGGACTCGCGCAGGCTCTCGTCACACACCAGACGGATACCCTCGGGCAGGTTGACCGGTCCGATAAAGCCCTTGTGCAGACCGTTCGCCTGAAGCTCCTCGTCGGTCATCATGCGATAGCCCTTGCCAAAGACATGCTCGGCCTTGCAGTCATTGAGCTCGTGGTCGCCCGGAACAATGGCCACGACGGGCTTGCCCTCGGCGTCGATGAGTGCCAGAGACTTGCGCGTGCCGTTCTCGGGGAAGCCGAAGAACTTGGCAACGGCCTCGATGGTGCCCATGCCCGGAGTCTCGACCTTGGTAAGCGCACCGTCGCCAGGACCCTCGGTCACAACGACCTTGGTGCTTGCGGCCTCGTCATCGGCAGCAAAGCCGCAATCGTCGCAGTAGACGAGCGAAGCCTCGCCGGCGTCGGCCAAAGCCATGTACTCGACGGAGGTATCGCCACCGATCTCGCCGGAGTCGGCGACAACGGGCAGAGCCTTGATGTAGCAGCGCTCGCAAATGTTGGCATAGGCCTGCTTCATCTTGTCGTACTCCTCCTGCAGGCTCTCCTGCGTAGCAGAGAAGCTGTAGGCGTCCTTCATGATGAACTCGCGACCGCGCATCAGGCCAAAACGGGGACGGAACTCGTCGCGGAACTTATCCTGAATGTGATAGAGGTTCACTGGCAGCTGCTTGTAGGAACGCAACTCATTGCGCACCAGGGCAGTCACGGTCTCCTCGTGCGTGGGTCCGAGCACAAACTCGCGGCCGTGGCGGTCATCAAAGCGCACAAGCTCCTTGCCATAGGCGTCGATGCGGCCGGACTCACGCCACAACTCGGCATCGACCATGATGGGCATCATAAGCTCCTGGGCGCCGGCAGCGTCCATCTCGTCGCGCACGATATTCTCGATCTTGCGGATCGAGCGCCAAGCAAGCGGCAGGTAGGAATACAGACCGGCGGCCTCTTTGCGGATCATGCCGGCACGGAGCAGCAGGCGGTGGCTGGCGAGCTCAGCGTCCGCCGGATCCTCTTTAAGCGTCGGCGCATAGAGCTTAGACATATACATTGCTCGAGTCATTTACTTCTCCTCAATAAGTTTGTCGACCTCGGCCATAAGCGCGTCGACAATTTGATCCTCAGCTACTTTACCAATGATCTGGCCATGCGAAAAGAGCAGGCCCTGACCTCGTCCACAGGCCACGCCTAGGTCGGCGTCGGAAGCCTCACCGGGGCCATTAACGGCACATCCCATCACGGCGATCGAAAGCGGCGCGGAGTAGTTCTTAAGCCGCTCGGTGACCTCCTCGGCGATGGGAATGAGATTAACCTGGCAGCGGGCGCACGTGGGGCACGAGACGATCTCGGGGCCACGGCGACGCAGGCCCAGCGACTGCAGAATACCCCAAGCGACCGGCGGCTCCTCAAGCGGATCGGCCGTGAGCGACACACGCATGGTGTCGCCAATGCCTTCGGAAAGCAAGATACCCAAGCCTACAGAGCTCTTGATAGTACCTTGGAGCTTGGTCCCAGCCTCCGTCACGCCCAGGTGAAGCGGAACATGTGGTATCTCGCGCGAAAGAGCGCGATAGGTATCAAGCGTTGTGGCCACGCTATGGGCCTTGGCGGAAAGCACGATATTGGTGAAACCGCGATCCTCAAAATGCTTGACGAAGCGCTCGCTCGACATCACGAGCTTTTCGGGCTGCGTAAGATCGTCGCGCTCGGCAATATCCTGCTCGAGCGAGCCGGCGTTCACACCGATACGGATCGCGCACCCGGCAGCGCCCGCAGCATCGATCACTGCATCGACCTTGGCCCAATCGCCGATGTTGCCGGGATTAATGCGGAGCTTGGCGGCACCCGCCTCAACGGCGCCAATGGCGAGCTTATGGTTAAAGTGGATATCGGCAACGATCGGCACCGGCGACTCGGCACAAATCGTGCGAAAGCCCTCGAGCGCGGCCTCGGTGGGCACGCTCACGCGCACGATGTCGCAGCCAGCCTGCGCCAACGCGCGCACTTGCGCAAGCGTTGCCTGGGCATCAGCGGTATCGGTGCAGGTCATGGATTGGACCACCACCGGCGCGCCGCCACCGATCTGCACGCCGCCCACATGCACGGGGCGCGTCAGCTCGCGCGGCAAAGGATGGGATAAAGACAATCCAAACACTCCCCTACAGAATAAATCGAAGGATGTCGGAACGAAGCATGTAGATAAACAGCAGCGCAAAGAGCGCAATGCCCACATAGCTCACAATCGTCTGGACCTTGAGCGGAAGCTCGCGGCCCGCAATCTTCTGAATGATCTCAATAACCAGCTTGCCGCCATCGAGCGGCGGGATGGGCAGCAGGTTCATAAAGCCGAGCGAGAACGAGATGAGCGCGGCAAACGACAAGAACGTGATGGGGCCGGCAGCAGCTGCCTGCGAGGACATGACGCTAATACCCACGATCGAGGAGGACTGATCGAGGATCTCCATCGTATGCTGTGGCTGGAGCAGGCGTAGCACGCCCTCCGCCGTCTGCGCAACATAGGAGAAGGAGAGGCGCGCCGAGGTGATGGGGTCCAAACGAACCACCTGCGTAGAGGCATAAACGCCCAGGCGTTCGTTCTCTTTGAGTGCAACCGAGGTCGAGCACTGCTTGCCATCGCGCTCATACTCAATGGCAATATCGTCCTTACCGGCGGCCTTGCCGATGGCATCGTAGACGTCCATCCAAGTGGAACATGAGACGCCGTCAACCGAAAGAATCGCATCACCGGCCTCGATACCCGCCTTGGCGGCAATAGACCCCTCGTCAACCTGACCAATTACGTTGGTATCCATCGGCACGGTGACACCCGCAATGGAATAGATGCTCATAAGGAGCAAAAAGCCCGTCAGGATATTGACGACAATGCCCGCGAGCAACATAAAGGCGCGCTTGAGAAAACCCTGGCCAAGATAGGTGTGCGAGCGCTCTTGCGCAAGGAACTCGGCCTTATCGCACGGCAGCTCCCATACGTCGCCCTCAGCGGTCGCATGCTCGCGATCAAACCGACGCCCGTCAAAGGTGGTGTAGCCCACCTCATCGCGCGGCAGCGTCTGGTACTTGGTGGGGTAATAGCTCGGCGAGGGCTTCTCCCCCTCCTCGTACCAAGGAGCGATGGAACCCCACCCCAGCAGCAAGGCACAGGCCTCGAGCACGTCCTCCTCGGGCAGTTCGAGCTCGGCGGCAAGGTCGGCCACGGTCACGCGACCGTGACGATAGATAGCCGCAAGCACGCGATCGGCACACGAGACGTCCGTGGGATCCATGCCGCAGATGGCAGCATAGCCGCCCAGCAGTAGCGGCGTCACGCCAAACTTGGTTCCGATGCGACGCGACGTGTGATGAATGTCAAAACGGCACGGCAGGCCCAAAAAGAACTCGGTCACACGGACGCCGCAGACACGCGCGGCCAAAAAGTGGCCGCCCTCGTGCAAAAACACGAGGACGGAAAGCATCAGAAGGCCCCAAAAGACCGATGAGAGAACGCTCAGAACAGTATCCATAAATCGAAAAAGCAATCCTTATGATTAGGAATGGGTTGCGGCGAGCACCAGCGCGGCCTTTTCGCGCGCCCAGGCATCGATGTCGCGAAGCTGCTCAAACGAGGAAACCGCCTGCGTGTCATGCGCATCCATGCAGGATTCCACAACGCGGTCGATATCGGTAAAGCTGCAGCCGTCGTGTAAGAACGCATCGACCGCGACCTCGTTGGCCGCATTGAGCACGCACGGCATGGTGCCGCCCGTCTTGCCGGCACGCTCGGCCAGCGCCAGGCAGCGGAACGTGTCCATATCGGCGGCATCAAAGGTGAGCTGCCCCAGCTCGCGAAAATCGAGACGAGGCGCCGGAGTATCCCAGCGCTCGGGATACGAGAACGCAAACTGGATGGGAATACGCATATCGGAAGCACCAAGATGCGCCATCACGGAGCCGTCGGCAAACTCAACCATAGAGTGGATCTTGGACTGGCGCTGCACAACAACGTTGATAAAGTCGAGGTCGCAGTTAAACAGATGCATGGCCTCGATACGCTCCAGGCCCTTGTTCATGAGGGTAGCGGAGTCGATCGTGATCTTAGCGCCCATAGACCACGTGGGATGCGCCAGTGCATCGGCGCGAGTCACGCGATCGAGCTCGTCGCGCGTACGGCCGAAGAACGGACCACCCGAGCAGGTGAGCCAAATGCAGTGGGCCTCGCGCGGATTCTCCCCCAGATAGCACTGGTAGATGGCGGAGTGCTCGGAGTCGACCGGAATGAGCTGACCCGGCTGGGCCAGCGGCATCAGCAGGTCGCCACCGACAACGAGGGACTCCTTGTTGGCAAGAGCAAGGCGCTTGTTCGAGGTCAGGGCCGCATGGCTCGCTTCGAGCCCGGCGGCGCCCACAATAGCAACAAGCACACAGTCGACATCATCGCGACGTGCGAGCTCACAAACCGCCTGCGCACCAACACCGAGATCCGTGCCCTCGGGCAGCTCCTGCAGCACGGCGTCATCACCATGAGCGACATCGGCCACGGCAACGGCCGGAACCGAGAACTCGCGGGCGGCGGCAACGAGCTCTGAGGTGCTGGAATTGACGGACAGCGCCGTCACCTGCAGCCGATCGGCATGCTGACGGCACACATCGAGTGCCTGCGTGCCGATAGAGCCCGTACAACCCAGGATGGCAACGCGAAGGCGTCCATCGGGGCCATATGTCGTCTGGAATGACATTACAGCACGCCCCCGATCATCAAAAGCAGCTGCGCGGTAATGCAGCCAAAGATAAGCGAGTCGCTACGGTCGAGCATGCCGCCATGGCCCGGGATAAGGTTGCCGGAATCCTTGACGCCCACGCCACGCTTGATGCGCGACTCAATGAGGTCGCCGATAACGCCCAGGATGGACACGACCAAGCCACACAGCAGCGCATAGGGCAAGCTCAGCTTATAGAAATGCGTCGCCCACAAAATGAGCCAGATGAGCACCGAGCCCAAGATGCCGCCGAAAAAGCCCTCCCAGCTCTTTTTGGGAGAAATCTTAGGGACCATCTTATGCTTGCCGATGCGGCTACCCACGATATAGGCGAACGAATCAGATACCCAAAGAGACGCGCAAACACCCACCGAAAGCAGGGCGCCGGCAAAACCAGGCACGGCATCGCGCAGCAGCACGATAGCCGACAGCATAAAACCGGTGTAGATGGGACCCATGAGCGTCACGGCCACATCAGAGATGCGGGTACGCGGCGACCAGACATACCAAATGCCCACAGCGAGCATCAGGGCAAAAAGCAGGGCATTCAGCAGCATCGAATCGCCCAACGCCGACAGCGGAAAGAGTACGGCGGCAGCGATACCCATGCGCTCGTTAGCCATCTTGCCATCAAGCCTTGTCATACGGAAAAACTCATAGCAGCACAGACCGCTCATGACGGAAACGAAGATGGCCGTGGGCACGATGCCCAAAACCAGGCACAGGATAAAGACAACGGCGTAGACGATACCGGCGGCGGCACGGGTAATAAAGCCCGCCAGCCACGAACCGGTGCCGCTCTTCGCTGCAGGCGCGCCAGCAGTGGCAGCTTTGCGCGCAGGCGTCTTGGGACGATCGGACACGATTAAGCCTCCTCGGTCTTGCTCAGTCCACCAAACCTACGGTCACGGCCCTGATAGGCCAAAATGGCGTCGACAAGGCCCCAACGATCAAAGTCAGGCCAATAGGTATCGGTGACGTAGAACTCGGAATAAGCCACCTGCCACAGCAGATAGTTCGAAAGGCGCAGCTCACCAGAGGTGCGAATCACAAGCTCAGGATCGGGAAGGCCGGCGGTATAGAGGTGGGAAGCCACCATGTCGTCATCAATTGCGCCAGGATCGATCTTACCGGCGGCAGCGTCGAGTGCGATCTGACGGACAGCGCGGGTAATCTCGGCACGCGCGCCGTAGTTGACGGCAAGCGCCAGCGTCATGCCGGTGTGATTGGCGCACTCGGCAAGACCGCGTTCAAAAACGTCGCGGGTCTTCTTGGGCAGCGCGGAAATGTCACCCAAAAAGACAACACGCACGTTTTCGCGCTTCAGAAGCGGCAGCTCATCGATAAACGTCTTAGCAAACAGATGCATCAAGACGTTGACCTCATGCTGCGGACGGTTCCAGTTTTCGGTAGAAAACGCATAGGCCGAAAGCACGTCGACGCCCAGACGAACGCAGGCGGTAATGATCTCGCGCAGTGAGACGATACCCGCCTTATGGCCCTCGGTACGTACAAGACCGCGCGACGTGGCCCAACGACCGTTGCCGTCCATGATGCACGAGATATGGTGCGGAATGTTATTGAGGTCAAGGTCGGAAAAACCGACGCCCGCAGGGGCGTCGGCAAAGTACTCGACCAGTTTATGCTCGTCGTATTGCACCTTAGATCTCCATGACCTCGGCTTCTTTTTCCTTCAGAAGCTCCTCGACCTTGGCGACATACTCATCAGTGTGCTTCTGGACCTTGGCCTGCTCGCGACGGACATCGTCCTCGGTGAGCTCCTCATCGCGCTCGAGCTTGTTGTTGAAGTCGCGACGGATGTTACGAATAGACACCTTGGCCTGCTCGGCGTACTCGCGACACTCCTTGACGAGCTCGCGACGGCGCTCCTCGGTGGGAGCCGGGAACGGCAGACGAACGACGGTGCCATCGGAGTTGGGGGTAATACCCAGATCGGAAGCGCCGATGGCCTTGACGATAGCGTTGATGAGTGCCTTGTCCCACGGCTCGATGAGAAGCATGTGGGCCTCGGGGGTCTTGACGGCGGCAACCTGCGTGATCGGCGTGGGAACACCGTAATAATCGACGGTGATGTCGGAAAGAATGTTGGCATTGGCGCGGCCGGTACGGACCTTGGAGAAGTTATGTTTGAGGGACTCGAGCGACTTGTCCATGTGGGCGGTGATGTTCTCTGCCATGCTTAATCCTCCTGATAGACGAGCGTGCCGACGGGCTCACCCGAAAGCGCGCGCTTGACGGTGTCCTCGCCATCGATGTTGAGGACCAAAATCGGCATACGGTTATCCTGGCACAGTGCCGTAGCCGTGGAATCCATAACCTGCAGGCCGCGGACGAGAACCTCGTGATAGGTAATCTTGTCAAAACGGACGGCATCGGCGCACTTGACGGGATCCTTGTCGTAGATGCCGTCAACCTTGGTGGCTTTAATCAGAATCTCGGCGCCGATCTCGCACGCACGAAGAGCCGCGGCGGTGTCGGTCGTAAAGTACGGATTGCCCGAACCGGCGGCAAAAATAACGACGTTGCCCTTGGAAAGGTGGTTGATGGCGCGACGGCGAATATAGGGCTCGCAGATCTCGTTCATCTGGATAGCGCTCATCACGCGGCAGGGAACATCGTTATGCTCGAAGGCATCCTGCAGGGCGAGCGCGTTCATAACGGTTGCCAGCATGCCCATGTAGTCGGCCTGAGCACGCTCCATGCCACCGGCAGCGCCGGCCATGCCGCGGAAAATATTGCCGCCGCCGACAACGACGCCGACCTCATGACCAACGGCGAGCAGCTCCTTGACCTGCTTGGCAAGATGGTCGGTAACCTTGGGGTCGATGCCATATTGGCCGTCGCCCATCAGCGCTTCGCCGGAAAGCTTAAGAAGCACGCGTTTATATCGGATGTCGGACAAAGCGATCCTCCTTTAGATTGAACTCTCAACATTCTATCAAAGGCTCTAAGAAGAGCCATGAAAAAGCAGGCTGTGAGTAAAACCCACAGCCTGCTCATTACCAGCTACAAGAGCTTATTTACTCGCCACGGACCAGACGGTCGAAGGCAACGACGGTAATGGTGTCACCGAGCTCCTTGGAGACCTGCTCAGCGTACTTCTTGATGGTGAGGGAGCTGTCCTTGATGAACTCCTGCTCGGTGAGCACGGACTGCTTGTAGAACTTCTCCAGACGGCCGACAGCCATCTTCTCCTGAATGGCCTCGGGCTTGCCGGACTCGGCAGCCTGAGCCATGTAGATCTGCTTCTCGTGCTCGACGGTCTCGGCCGGAACCTGATCGCGAGTAGCGCAGATCGGGGCGACGGCGGCAACCTGAAGGGCAACGTCGTGAGCGAAGGTCTTGAAGGACTCAGCCTGAGCGGTCTCGGCCTTCTCGAAAGCAAACTCGACGAGGACGCCGATCTTACCACCCATGTGGATGTAAGAAGCGAGCGCGCCGTTCTCAGCCTTGCGGGCAGCGAAGCGGGAAATCTTCATGTTCTCGCCCATGATGTGAATCATCTCGGTGAGCTCGGAGGAAACAGTCTCCTCGCCCATCGGCTTCTCGAGCAGAGCGTCGACGTCAGCAGGCTCGGTGGTAGCGACAACCTCAGCGACCTTGGAAGCAAAGCCGGTGAACTTGGCGTTGGAGCCAACGAAGTCGGTCTCGCAGGAGAGCTCGAGCAGAGCGCCGGTCTTGCCATCCTCGGAGACGAACGCGGCAACAGCGCCCTCGTTGGTCTCACGGCCAGCCTTCTTGGCAGCCTTGGCAAGGCCGTTCTTGCGCAGAACGTCGACAGCGGCGTCCATGTCGCCGTCAGCCTCGACGAGAGCCTTCTTGCACTCCATCATCGGGGAGTCGGTCATCTCGCGGAGCTGCTTGACCATAGCGGCGGTAATCTGGGCCATTGTGGTTCCTTTCAAAGAGATGAAAAAGAATTAACTAAGACTGATTTACTCGGCCTTGGGCTCAGCGGCCATCTCGGCCTCGGAGACCTGCTCCTTGCCGGAGCCAGCGAGGCAGGCGTCAGCCATGAGCTCGCACATAAGGGTGACAGCGGAGATAGCGTCATCGTTGCAGGGGATGCCGTACTCGACCTCGTCGGGATCGGAGTTGGTGTCGATCAGGGCGACGACGGGGATGTTCAGGCGCTGGGCCTCCTTGATGGCGTTCTCCTCGCGCTTGGTGTCGATGACGAAGAGAGCCTGGGGCAGACCCTTCATGTCGCGGGCGCCACCGAGGTTGGTCTGGAGCTTGGTGAGCTCCTTACCGAGAACAGCCTGCTCCTTCTTGGGGAGCACTGCCATGCGGCCGTCCTCGACCATGGCCTCGAGCTCCTCCATGCGGTTGATGCGGGAGCGGATGGTAACGAAGTTGGTCAGCATACCGCCGAGCCAACGCTGGTTGATGTAAGGCATGTTGGCGCGCTCAGCAGCGTTCTTGACGGCCTCCTGAGCCTGCTTCTTGGTGCCGACGAACAGCACGTTGCCGCCCTTGGCGACGTTCTTGACGAAAGTATAGGCCTGGTCGGCGTCGAGGATGGTCTGCTTGAGGTCGAGGATGTAGATGCCGTTGCGCTCACCGAAGATGAACGGCTTCATCTTGGGGTTCCAGCGACGGGTCTGGTGACCGAAGTGGCAGCCGGCCTCGAGCAGGGTGCGGATATTAATCTTGGTAGCCATGTTAAACCTCCTGTGGTTTGCCTCCGCGCGGGGTCATCCTCCAAAACCAACCCGGACATGTGCTACCAAAGCCCGGGCACCACGGTATGAAGTAGCCGCGCGTGCGTGATAAAAACCTGTTGCCGTGAAGCAACCCGATGAATGATAGCAGGAATGCTTCTTCCTGCCAACCCGCAATCAAAACCACACACCTGAGTGCGGCGCGGGACGGACCAGCCACTATTCGCCGCGGGGATGGGCTTGAGCCACGGCCCGCTTAAGCCGATCGGGCGTGAGATGCGTGTAGATCTGCGTCGTGGACAGGCTCGCATGACCCAGCAGCTCTTGAACCGAGCGCAGGTCCGCACCGCCCTCGAGCAAGTCGGTCGCAAAGGTATGGCGCATCGCATGCGGGGCGATGTCGGCCGGAATGCCGGCAAGTGTCGCCAGCGTATGGAACCGCCGCCTGAGCATGGCGGCACTCATGCGATTGCCGCGCGCCGATATAAGCAGCGGATGCGCCCCGGTAGCGGGGTCACGGCGCTTTGCCCGAGCGAGCAACTCCGGCCTCCCCTCCTCAATATAGAGACGCGTCGCCTCGAGCGCACGACGATACAGAGGGACGATACGTTCTTTGCTCCCCTTGCCCCACAGGCGCAGCGTGCGTTCGGACCACGCAATGGACTCCACATTGAGTGCTGCGAGCTCAGAGATACGGGCGCCCGAGGCATAGAGCAGCTCGAGCGTCGCCGCATCGCGCAGTCCCGCGGGTGTTGAGGTATCAGGCGTCTTGAGCAGCGCCTCCACCTGTTGGGTCGTCAGCACACCGGGTAGATCGCGCGGGAGCTTGGGCGAGGAAATTGCCGAGACCACATCGCCCTCCACGACCCCCTCGGCAGCCATCCATCGATAGAGCGATCGGATAGCCGACAGATGCGCCGCAAGCGTTCGGGGAGCCACCTGCCCACGCGAAAGCTCGGCAAGATAGCGACGAATGGTGCGCACGTCGGCAGCGAAAGCATCTATATCCTCGCGCTCGCACCAGGCAGCAAAGCGCTCCAGCCTCGAGCCATAGGCCGTCACCGTGTTGGGAGAAAGCCCCTCGACACGTGAGATATAGGCGATAAACGAGTCGACGGTGTCGTACAGGTCAAAGGCTATGACCGGTCGCCTCCAAACAGATCGGGGCGAGTGGCCAGATAGGCATCAAGGGCCTCGAGCGCACGGTCCGCATAGGCCTGGTAGCGGTCGCGCTTGCTGCGGCGCTTACCATCCTCGAGTGGCGGCACCAGGCCAAAGTTGACATGCATAGGCTGATAGCCCACGGTGGCAGGATCGGTCGCATAACCCACGAGCGCACCCAGGGCGCCCACACGCGGCAACTCGACGCCCGCGGCACCGATAGCCTCGGCATAGGTGTTGAGCGCCGCGAGCAGACCTGTCGCCACGGCTTCCATGTACCCCTCGGTGCCGGTAATCTGACCGGCCAGGCGCACGCCGGTACCGGGCACGGCAAAGGTGCCATCGAGCACGTGCGGGGCGTCGACAAAGGTATTGCGGTGCATGACACCGTAGCGGAAGAACTCAGCGTTCTCCAGGCCCGGCACCATATGGAAGACGCGCTTCTGCTCGCCAAAGGTCAAGTTGGTCTGGAAGCCCACCAGGTTATAGGCGGTCTTCTCCTTGTTCTCGGCACGCAGCTGAATCGCCGCCCAGGGGCGACGTCCGGTACGCGGGTCGGTGAGGCCGACGGGCTTCATGGCACCAAAGCGGATGGCATCCTTGCCCGTGCGCGCGACCTCCTCGGCGGGCTGGCAGGCCTGGAACAGATCGCCGCCCTCAAAGTCTTTGAGCACCACGCGGTCGGCCGTGGTAAGCGCCTCGATAAAGGCCTCGTACTCCTCCTTGTTGAGCGGAGCGTTGAGATAGTCGCCGCTCCCCTGCTCCTCGTAGCGCGACTGCGAGAACAGCACGTCCATATCGAGCGTGGAGGCATCGACGATCGGCGCCGCGGCATCGAAGAACGCAAGGGCGTCGCCACCGACGAGCTTCATGACCTCTTCGCTCAGCGCAGGTGAACACAGCGGGCCCGCGGCAATGACCACGTGGCCCTCGGGAATCTGCGTGACCTCGCCGTGGACGACCTCGATATTAGGACGAGCGGCAACTTCGGCCTCGACAAGCTCGGAAAACTTGACGCGATCGACCGCTAAGGCGCCACCGGCGGGAACAGCCGCGCGATGGGCGCAATCGAGCAGAACTGAACCCATGCGCTCAAGCTCGGCCTTCAGCAAACCAGCCGCGGAATCCGGACGGGTCGACTTAAACGAATTGGAGCAGACGAGCTCTGCCAGGTGATCGGTATGGTGGGCCGGGGAGCTCACCTGGGGGCGCATCTCGCACAGCTTTACGGCAAACCCGCGATCTGCCAGCTGGATCGCGCACTCCGAACCCGCCAGACCGCCACCGATAACTGTCACCTGATCGAACTGCATCTGCAAACACCTTTCTAATTGACACGTTTTCCATTGTGACCGAAGGGTGTCTGGGCGTGAAGGGCAAACTTGGAGGGCGCATACCTTCCATCCATCATGCGCTCGATAAGGCCCTCGAGTTCAAGCGAACCCAAGAGTTTGAGTACGCCGACAGCATCGAGCGAGACGAGCGCCGCGATGTCGTCGACCTTGAGCGGAGAGGCGATGAGCGCATGCATCACGGTCTGCTGCGTTGAATCCAGGTCGGCAATGCCGGGAGCATCGGGGCGCGAGTAGCGCAGGGTTCCATAGATGCGTGAGATAGCCATCTCGATAGATTCCTCGTCGATGATGCAGCAGGCACCGTTCGCAATGAGGTAATTCGTGCCACGCGACTCGGGCGATAGGATCGACCCCGGTACGGCAAGAAGTTCTCGCCCCAAATCCATAGCAGCCTCGGCTGTAGAAAACGTCCCGGAAGGCATACCCGCCTCGGATACAAAGAGGGCTTGCGACAGGGCCGCGATCACGCGATTGCGGCGCGGAAAGGCAAACTTGCGAGGACCCATGCCCCACGGGGAGATCGACACGACCGCGCCACCCGTATCGAGCGTGCGCGTAATAAGCCCCGCGCTCGAGCGCGGATAGACCACGTCGGCGCCCGTCCCCAGCACCACGACGTGTTTGCCGCCAGCGTTGACCGCAGCCCAACCCGAGGCCTGGTCGCAACCGACCGCGCCGCCCGAAACTACCGTCACTCCCGCCTCGACCGCCACCTTTGCCGCAAGCTCTGCCACGGCAAGACCATACGGCGAGGATTTGCGCGCGCCGATGATGGAGAGCGCGGGCGTCGAAAGCACCTCGGGGTTGCCGCGCACATAAAGCGTCTGGGGTACATCAGAAAGCTCCAAAACAGTCTCGGGAAACAACGCATCACCTGGATGCAGCTCAAAGGTCCCCTCTGCCATCATTGGTCCCTCCTTCCCTGATACATCGCCGCCTCGAGCACGTGGTCCTGCGTCACTTGCTCGCTCTCGGCGACATCTGCGATCGTGCGCGCAATGCGAACCAGGCGCACGATGCCGCGGCCCGTGAGATGCGTGCGCTTCGACAGGCCGAGCACACACTTCTCCGCCGCATCATCGAGCTCAAAGGTCGAAACGACGCCGTCAATGGACCGCGTCTCATCATCCTCGGCCTCGGCATCCGCATCGTCCATACGGGACTCGCGCCAGGCGCGAAAGGCGCGACCGCGCACAACGTAGTCACGTAACTCGGCCGACGACATACCCTCCGCTCCCTCGATAATCACCTGGGGGTCGGGACGGGTCACATCGATCATCATGTCGATACGGTCGGCCAAAGGGCCGCGCAGTTTAGACCGATAGCGCTCGACCATCGCCGCCGAGCAGCGACACGGTACCTCGCGATCGCCCAAAAAACCGCAGGGGCAGGGATTGCTCGCAGCCAGCAGCTGAAAGCGCGACGGGAAGGTAAAGGCCCCGTCGACGCGTACGATCCTCACATAGCCGCGCTCGATGGGCTGACGCAGCGTCTGCAGCACACCCGTGGGAAACTCGGCAAGCTCGTCCAAAAAGAGCACGCCGCCATGAGCAAGGCTGATCTCACCCGGATGCACCGGGCGTCCTCCGCCAATGAGGCCCGCCGTTGAAATGCTGTGATGGGGACTGCGGAAGGGCCGGTGTCCCGCCAACAAGCCATCAATGTTCTCACCCAAAACCGAATGGATGCACAGCGCCTCCTGCTGGTCCTCAACGGAAAGCTCGGGCAGAATGCCGGTCATACGGCGCGCGAGCATGGTCTTACCCGATCCGGGCGAGCCGATCATGAGCAAGCCGAGCTCGCCGGCGGCCGCAAGCGCCATGCCGCGTTTAGCGACTTCCTGCCCCAGCACATCGGCATAGTCGAGTTCGGGCTCAAAGGTCGCCTCAACACCCTCGGAATCCAGATAATGACGCACGGCATCGCCCATGCCGCGAGCAAGCTGAGACAGATGGTCGATAAAGCCGCAATCAACGCCCGCAAGCGGCACATGCTGATCGGACCTGCCGGCGATAAAGGACAGCCCCATATCACGCGCCAATAGCTGAAACGCCACCTCGCCCTTGACAGGAAGCACCGTACCGTCCAAGCCAAGCTCACCAGCGATAAGACAACGATCGAGGTTGTCGCGGGGAATCTGCCCATCGGCCGCCAGCACCGCGATGGCAATCGGCAGGTCGAAGCCGCTGCCGGTTTTACGGATATCGCCAGGTGCCAGGTTGACGGTAATGCCCGACCGAGGAATCTCGAAGCCTGCCGAACGCATGGCGCACCGGATACGCCCGCGAGATTCCATCACCTCCATACTCGGAATGCCGAGCATCTGGATGCCCGGAACGCCACCGGCAAGCGAGACCTCGACCGTGACGTGAATCGCCTCGACGCCGCGGATGCAGGCCGCGTGAACGGCAAACGTCTCGAACGCCATCACGACACCTGCCAATCGAACGCGTTGTACTGATGCTCGATCTCGGCGATATGCCCGCCACGAATGGTGACACCCACGGCATCGAAGCGAATCGCCTTGAGCGGATAATGCTCCATGAGGTAGCAACTTGCGATGCGGCGGTAACGGCGTTGCTTTTGGGCGTCCACGGCCTCCTCGGGAAAGACCCGCGTGTCGCAATCCAGTGCAACGCGTCTGGTCTTGACCTCGGCCATCACCACGACATCGTCGAGCTCATCGAGCAGCACCAGATCGGCCTCGCCCTCGGTGCAACGATAACCCTGCTCCAGCAAGGTGTAGCCGCGCTCGTTAAAATAGTCGATGGTGATCAGCTCGCCCAGCATGCCCAGCTCGCGGGGACTGAGTCCCTTGATAAACTCGGGCGTCATCGCCCCGCAGTCGAGCTCGCCGTTTTCCCAACGCTCCTTGAGCTGCTGCGTCTTGCTCTTTTTGCTTGCGGCACTCATGGGGTCTCCTTTCCCGCACACTGAATTGCCCCGATGATGAGGGCACCTTTCATGCGGGTAAGTACCGGAAGCAAACCAAAAGCTAACCAAATACCGTCAAAAAACGGGCCGTATGCAGCAATGGTGTTGCATACGGCCCGCTACCAGCAGGTTTATAAAACCCCAGAGGTCCCTGTCTCCACAATTGACCTAGAAAAGGCGCTCAGTCTGCAGAAAGTTTCCGCAAAAGCTCACGCGGTGCAGTGGACAAAGTCCATGTTTGCGAATGGCCTCGATATGCTCGGGGCTTGCATAGCCCTTCGACTCGGCCAGATGGTACTCGGGATACTCGGCGTCGTACTCGACCATCATCTCGTCACGCGTGACCTTGGCCATGATGGATGCCGCGGCGATACAGGCGATCTTGGCATCGCCCTTGACCACGTCGCGCTCGTTAGGAACGGCGCCCAAGGGGTTGCCATCCATGAGGACGCAGTCGGGTTCAAGTCCCGTATCGGCCACGGCGCCCGCAACGGCGGCACGGATAGCACGGGCCATGCCCATCTCATCGATATCCTTCGGCGCGATATGGCAAAAACCGATCGCCGTCGCCACCTCGGCAATCTTCACTGAGAGCAACTCGCGGCGCGCGGGCGTGAGCTTTTTGGAATCGTTGATACCCCAGACGCGCGGCTCCATAGGAAGACAGACGGCGCATACCGTCAAAGGACCGGCCACCGATCCGCGACCCACCTCGTCGACACCAACGACCACCCCATCGCCGCCAAGCTCGTGCATAAGCTCGTACATGTCATTGACGCGCTCGCGCTCGGCAAGCTCTTTGGCATGGCGTTTGAGGGCGCGTTCACAAGCCTTGATCACCTGCTGGCGCGGGTCCTCGCGATAATGCTCCACGAGGGCGGGAATCTCCTCAAACGTAGCGCTCGCCAACTCACCGGCAACCTGCGATGCCGAAACCGAGCTCGTCATGTTGGCCATACCAGGCCCTCCTTGCATGCAAATCAGATAAAAAGAAGGGCCACCCGAAGGTGACCCTTGTGTCCAAACGAGTGGACAGACGCTGCGATCTTCTTAGCGCTTCTCGGGGATGCGAGCAGCCTTGCCCACCTTGTCGCGGAGGTAGTACAGCTTGGCGCGACGGACGCGACCATGGCGAACGACCTCGAGCTTGGCGATCTTGGGGCTGTGAAGCGGGAAGGTACGCTCAACACCGACACCGAAGGACATCTTGCGGACGGTGAAGGTCTCGCGGGCACCGGCGCCGGCCATGCGGATGACGTCGCCCTGGAAGACCTGGATGCGCTCGCGGTCGCCTTCCTTAATGCGGTAGTGAACCTTGACGTTGTCGGCGACGCGAACCTGAGGAATGTCCTCGCGGATCTGCTGACGCTCGATTGCGCGGATGTAATCCATGTGCAATTCCTTACTCTTCTAGAGGTGCCGTACCATCTTGGCCGGCACGTAGTTGAACAAACGTATTCGAGTATACACGCGCGGGTTTCTGCTGCAAGAACAATTTTTTACGCAGACAAAAAGACAAAACCCGCACATGATAACCGCCCGCCTCACGAATGAGACGGGCGGCATGAAGGGGGCTACGCTAGGCGTCTAAACCCAAAACGTTAGGCGGAACGCTTGGCCTCGAGCTTGGCCTGAGCGGCAGCCAGGCGCGCGAGGGGCACGCGATAGGGCGAGCAGGACACGTAGTCCACGTCGGCCACGTTAAACAGGCCCTTGATGGACTTGGGGTCGCCGCCGTGCTCGCCGCACACGCCAAAGTGCATGTCGGGATTGGTGGCGCGGCCCTTCTCGACGGCCAAGCGCACGAGCTCCAGCACCGCCGCGTCGATGGTCTCGAAGGGGTTGTCTTTCAGGATCTTTTTATGCATGTACAGCGGGATGAACTTGGCCTCGGCGTCATCGCGCGAGAAGCCAAAGGTCGTCTGGGTGAGGTCGTTGGTGCCAAAGCAGAAGAAGTCGGCATGATGGGCGATCTCGTCAGCGACCATGCAGGCACGCGGCAGCTCGAGCATCGTGCCCACGGGAATATTGAGCTCGACGCCTTCCTCGGCGGAAACCTCGGCGATCACGCGCCCGATAACCTCGCGGGTCTGGACATGCTCGGCCGTGATGGAAACGAGCGGAACCATGATCTCGGGGCGCGGGTCGACACCCTCCTTGATAAGGCGGGCAGCGGCCGTGGCGACGGCGCGAACCTGCATGAGCGGCAGATCGCCAAAGACGACGGACAGGCGCACGCCGCGCAAGCCCAGCATGGGGTTGGACTCGACCATGCCGTCAATGCGACGCAGGCGGGCGCGCAGGGCAGTGAGCTCCTCCTCGGGAGCGCCGGCGGCCTCCTTCTTGGTGATGGCGACCTCGAGCTCGCGAGGATTATCCAGGAACTCATGAAGCGGCGGATCGAGCAGGCGGACGACCACATCGCGACCGGACATGGTCTTGAACATCGCCAGGAAGTCCTCGGTCTGAACCTTGAGCAAGTCGGCCAGGGCCTGCTGCTTCACGGCCTCATCGTCAGACAGGATAAAGCTCTGGATGATGTTCTTGCGATCGCCCAGGAACATGTGCTCGGTGCGGCACAGACCGATGGCCTCGGCGCCAAACTCGAGCGCGAGCGCAGCATCCTCGGGGTTGTCGGCGTTGACGCGCACGTGGTTGGCGTGACCGTCGGTCTCGTCCAAACGGATCTCATCGGCCCAAGACAGGATGGTGTCCAGGTCGCCGGTGAGCTCTGCAGAGACCAGGTCGACCGCGCCGTCGACGACGATACCCTGGGTGCCGTCGATGGAGATGACATCGCCCTCGCGCAGCACGCGGTCGCTGCCCTCGATGCGCACGACCTTCTCTGCCGCGTCAATGTGGAAGCGCTCAACGCCGCAAACGCAGGGCGTACCCATGCCGCGGGCGATAACGGCGGCATGGCTCGTCTTGCCACCGTGGCTGGTCAGGATGCCCTCGGCGGCGACCATGCCCTTCAGGTCGTCGGGGTTGGTCTCCCAGCGGACCAGAATGACCTTGTGGCCGTCGGCGGAACGCGCGACGGCGTCATCACTCGAGAACACGACCTCGCCCACGGCGGCACCAGGGCTGGCGTTAAGGCCGCTGGCCAGGGCCTCGTACTTCTTGGAGGCGTCGAACTGCGGGTGCAGGAGCTGGTCGAGCTGCGCGGGATCGATGCGGCTCACAGCCTCCTCGCGGGTGATGAGGCCCTCCTCGACCATTTCGATAGCAATGCGCAGGGCAGCAGTGGCGGTGCGCTTGCCCACGCGGGTCTGGAGCATCCAGAGCTTGCCCTGCTCGATGGTAAACTCGATATCGCACATATCGCGGTAATGATCCTCGAGCGTCAGGAACACGCGCTCGAGCTCCTCGCCTGCGGACTCGAGGCCCGAGGTGGTCTTGAGGTCGGCGATGGGCTCGGTGTTTCGGATGCCGGCGACGACGTCCTCGCCCTGGGCATTCACCAAAAAGTCGCCATAGAACTCCTTGGTGCCGTCGGCCGGGTTGCGCGTAAAGGCGACGCCGGTCGCAGAGGTCTCGCCCTTGTTGCCAAAGGCCATGGCCTGGACGTTGACGGCGGTGCCGAGCTCGTCGGAAATGCCGTGCTGCTTGCGGTAGATGCAGGCGCGCTCGTTCATCCAGCTGCCAAAGACGGCCTGGATGGCAAGGCGCAGCTGGAGCTCCGGATCGTGCGGGAAAACGGGCTTACCGTCGGCGACCTCGAGCTCGGGATACAGGGTCGCCTCGACGTTCTCGGAGAAGATGCCCTTAAAGGTCTCGACGAGCTCCTGCAGGTCCTCGGCCGAAAGCTCGGAATCGACACGAACGCCGGCGACCAGGCGGGCCTGGGTCAGGGCGTTCTCGAATAGGTCGGCGTCGACGCCCATGACGACGTTGGAGAACATCTGGATAAAGCGACGGTAGCTGTCCCAGGCAAAGCGCGGGTTCTGCGTCTGCGCGATAAGACCCTGGACGGAATCGTCGTTGAGGCCCAGGTTGAGGACCGTGTCCATCATGCCGGGCATGGAGAACGGAGCGCCCGAGCGAACCGACACGAGCAGCGGATCGGAGGCATCGCCGAGTTTCTTGCCGCAACGGGCCTCGAGGTCCGCCTCGGCGGCAACGATCTCATCGAGTGCGCCTTCGGGCCAGACGTTGCCGGCACCGGAGTACTCGACACAGGTCTGGCAGGTAATGGTAAAGCCACCGGGAACCGGCAGGCCGATGCGGCTCATCTCGGCAAGGTTTGCGCCCTTGCCGCCAAGCACGAAGTTCATGGACTTGTCGCCCTCAGTGACACAGGTGCCCTGGGCGTCGGTTCCAAAACGGTAAACCCTCTTGCAATCGCTCACGATACTTCCCCTTCCATGCACTTACGCGCACGACCGTGGTAACGAATCGACCCGCCGAATGCGAGCCGTGAGGGTACTATACGGCGGGTTTTGGGCGGGCTTGCGCAGAGGGCGCGGGGGTTGGTAAACGTGGTAAATATGGCGGTAAACGGTAGGTAAAGTTGGTTACCTTATGAAGATACCAATGCAAGATGCTTGCAGGTCAAATGCTAGTTTATTGCTAAATCGCTTTACCAATATCGTGCATTATTTTTAGGTAGTCTTTTAGAGACGGGCATTTTTAGCTACCCCAATAAGCTAGCTTTGCTGGGCTCGGCGGGCGGCGCGGCGGGCACGGGCATCTTGGATTTCCTCCAAGTGGCTAATGATCTCGGCAGCGCTTTCCTCGATGGCCTTGCCATCGGTACGCACCACAAAGCAGCCTAGGCGCTTCATGAGGGCACGGGCTTCCTCAAGCTCGCTGCGCACACTCTCGGGCTCGGCATAGGAGCCGGCAACGGCACGGGCGTAGTCATCGCCCAAGCGGCTATCGCGAATTTCGGAAATCACATCGACGGTCGAGATCAGACCAAACAACCGCATCGGGTCAACCTCGTAAATCGACTTCGGCGGCTCCATGCCATGCGCCAGTGGGACATTGGCGACCTTGTAGCCCTGATAGGCTAAATACATCGACAGCGGCGTCTTGGATGTACGCGACACACCCAGCAGCACGATATCGGCACCCGACAGATCGTCGCAACCACGACCGTCATCGTGCTCAACGAAATACTCCATGGCCTCGATACGATGGAAATAGCGGTCATCGGTCTTGTGAATCACGCCCGCAACGCCCTTGGGCGGCACACCGATGAGCGACGACAGCACGGCAAGCGTCGGGCCGATCAGGTCGACCGAACGGATATGCAGCATTCCCAGGTAATCGAGCAGGCGGGCGCGAAGCGCCGGATCGACAATGGTGTGGAACACGGCAATATCGCGATGGTCCGCATCGACGCGCGGCCCCACAAATGACTTGACCTGCTCCACAGAGGTCACCTTAGGCAGACGCAAAACGCGAAAAGCCCCTTCATCAAATTGCCCGGACGCCGCAAGCACCACCTCACAAGCGGTATCACCGAGCGAGTCGGAGATAACGATAACGGTGGGACGAGCGGTGACCGGGCAATCCATGCGGGGCTCCTTTTGCGCTTATGCGCAGGCTGGCTTACTTTTTGCGGGCAAGCTCACCGATGTTGGCGATGCCGGAGAAAACGGCCTCGAAGCGGTTGAGCAGCTTAAGGCGATTATCGCGAAGCTGCTCGTCTTTGTCCATGACCATGACCTCATCGAAGAAACGGTCGATGGGCGCGCGCAGGGCGGCGAGGGCGGCAAATGCGGCCGGGTAGTCCTCGACAGCAAGGGCGGCATCGACAGCGGTCTGAGCGGCCTCGGAGGCGTCGGCGAGCGCGAGCTCGACCTCGCCCATCAGGCTGCGGTCATACTCCGCACCAAGCTCGGGCTTGGAGATATGCGCGGCGCGGGCATAGGCGGTCGCCAGGTTGTCGAACGTCTCAGCGTCGTTCTTGCGGGCCTCGTCGAGGGCGGCGCAGCGGGCGAAGAAGACGGACGGGGCGATAATGTGCACCGCGGAGACGGCGGCAACGGTATCGGCCGGGATCTTTTCGTCGCGGGCCATGCTCACCAGGCGGCCATGGAAGAAGTCACGAACCTGCTGGGCGACCTCGGCGGCGTCGAACTCAATGCCCTGCTCGCTATAGAGCTCGAGCGCAAAGTCGATGAGCGACGTGGGATCGATCGGCAGACGGTCGCGCAGGATGTTGATGATACCGATAGCGGCACGACGCAGCGCGTAGGGATCGGAGGAGCCAGTCGGGGGCTCGCCGATGGCAAAGATACCGGCGATGGTATCAAGCTTGTCGGCGCAGGCCACGATACAGCCAGCGGTGCCCTCAGGCAGCTCGTCACCGGCAAAACGGGGACGATAGTGATCGCGAATGGCGTGGGCGACCTCGTCGTTCTCCCCCATCGCGGTGGCGTAGTAACCGCCCATCACGCCCTGCTGACTCGTGAACTCGACGACGGCGTTGGACACCAGGTCGGCCTTGCACAGGTGCGCGGCGCGAGCGGCGTCGGCGGCAAGATGGGCGCCCAGATGAGCCTCGCGGGCAATAGCGAGCGCGAGCTGCTCGATGCGCTCGGACTTGGCGAGCACGCTGCCGAGCTTCTCCTGGAAGGCAACCTTGGCCAGACGCTCGCGGAACTCGTCGAGGGAGATCTTCAGGTCCTCCTCGTAGAAGAACTTAGCGTCGTCTAGACGGGCGCGCACGACGCGCTCGTTGCCGTCGATCACGCGCTCGGCATTCTCAGGCTTGCTGTTGGAGACGACCACGAACTCACGCGTGAGCTTGCCCTCGCCGTCATAGATCGGGAAGTAGCGCTGGTTGGTGAGCATGGACTCGCAGATAATCTCGTGCGGGACCTTGAGGAACTCCTCGTCGAAAGTACCAACGAGCACCGTCGGCCACTCGCAGAGGTTGATAACCTCCTCGAAAACCTTCTTAGGCGTATCGACATGGCAGCCGGGACGGGCAGCCTCGACCTCGGCGATACCGGCGAGAATCGCCTCGCGACGACGCTCGGCAGAAAGCACACCTGCGTCCTCGAGCACCTGCTCGTAAACAGCGGGGCTGGCGACCACATGGTCGCCAGGGCCAAGTACGCGATGGCCGCGCGTGGTGTTGCCGCTCGTCACGTCGGCAAACGACACGGGCACAACATCCTCGCCCAAAAGGCAGCAGATCCAACGGACCGGACGAACAAAGGTCGCATGCTCGTGACCCCAGCGCTGGGAGCGGTAGTTGGGCCACTGCAGGCCGGCGATGGTCTTCTCGCACAGGGCCGTCAGGATCGGGGTAGCCGGTGCGGAGGGAATGTTCTTCTCGGCAAAGACGTACTCACGACCGTCAGTGTCCTCGCGACGGACCAGGTCCTCGGCAGCCACACCGCACTTGCGGGCGAAGCCCTGGGCAGCCTTGGTGGCGTTGCCGTCGGCATCAAAGGCGATGTTTGCCGCGGGGCCACGCTTGACCTCGTGAACCTCATCGGTCGCGGTGGAAACGTCGGCAACGAGCGCAGCCAGGCGACGCGGGCTCGAGATCACGCGGACCTCGCCGTGGGCCAGACCGGCCTCGTCGAGACCCTTGGCGATCATGGTGCCAAGCTGCTTGACGGCATTGTTCAGCGGTGCAGAGGGCATTTCCTCCGTACCGATCTCAAACAGGAAATCCTTAGCGTCTGCCATGGCTTACGCCACCTCGCCTTCCTGGTCGGCATTCTCGTTGACTCCGGCGACCTCGGCCATATAGGCCTCGCAGCACGCCTTGGCGACGGCGCGGACGCGCAGGATGTAGTTGGCACGCTCGACTGCGGACAGGGCGCCGCGGGCATCGAGCAGGTTGAAGGCGTGGCTGCACTTCATGACGCAGTCGTATGCGGGCAGCGGCAGCTTGCGCTCCAGGCAGGAATGGCACTCGGCCTCGTAGTCGTCAAACTTCTGACGCATCATCTCGACGTTGGCGACCTCAAAGTTGTAAGCGCTAAACTCGCGCTCGTTCTCCAGGAACACGTCGCCATAGGTCATGGGCGTGCCGTCGGGCAGGTAGCTCCACACCAGATCGTAGACCGAGTTGACGCCCTGGGCGTACATGGCGATACGCTCCAGGCCATAGGTAATCTCGACGGGCACGGGGTCGACCTCGATACCGCCCACCTGCTGGAAGTACGTAAACTGCGTGACCTCCATGCCGTTGAGCCAGACCTCCCAGCCAAGGCCCCAGGCGCCCAGGGTCGGGCTCTCCCAGTCGTCCTCGACAAAACGAACGTCATGGTCGTTGGGGTCCAAGCCAATGGCGGCAAGAGACCCCAGGTAAAGCTCCTGGGCGTTGACCGGCGAGGGCTTGATGAGCACCTGGAACTGATAGTAGTGCTGCATGCGGTTGGGATTCTCGCCGTAGCGGCCGTCGGCGGGACGGCGGCAGGGCTGCGCATAGCAGGTGCGCCACTCGGCGGGACCGAGCGAGCGCAGCGTGGTCGCGGTGTGGAAGGTACCGGCACCGACCTCGGAGTCATAGGGCTGCATAATGACGCAGCCCTGCTCGCCCCAGTACTGCTGGAGGCGCAGGATGATGTCTTGGAAGGAAAGCGATGAAGCGTTCATGCCTCTAATATCCCCTCGTCGAAACGATTACACGGTTAGGTACTGTACTATAGCGGTTTTTAGTCGATAGCGCCCAGACGGTTAAGCGGCCAGTAACGCACGAGCGCCACGGCGATCAAATCAGAGCGATCGACGGGACCAAAGTAGCGTGAGTCGGCTGAGTTCTCGCGGTTGTCGCCCATCACCCACACGCAGCCGTCGGGGACGGTGTAGGGATAGCTCACCTGGGCGGCGGGCGCCTGGACCGAAAGCGGCCAGCTCATGCCGGTCGTATAGTCCTCATCGAGCGCCTGGCCGTCGACGACGACCTTGCCGTCCTGAAGGTCGACCGTCTGACCGGCCGTGGCGATGACGCGCTTTACCAGCACGTCATGCTCGGACGTGCCATCGGGGTTGTGGAACACCACGATATCACCCTGTTTGACGGGCTGACCGAGTTCGAGCGTCACCTTCTGCGCCAGAATCTGATCGCCGATCTCGATCGTATCCTCCATGGAGCCGGTGGGCACCACAAAGGGCTCGACCACAAAGGTGCGGATCAAGAAGGTGGCGGCGAGCGCGATCGCGATGACCGCGACCCACTCAAAAGCGCCCCTCAACGCGGAATGCTGCGATGGAACCATTCTCACTCCTCGCTCTGCGAATACGAAGCGTCCAGAATCTCCTGCGCGTATGCGCGCTCCTGGGGCGTAAGCCGTGCCGTCTCGATCAGGTCGGGACGCCAGCGGCAGGTGCGCTCGATGGCATTCTTACGGCGCCAGGCGTCAACCTTGGCATGGTCACCGCTCACGAGCACCGGCGGCACGCCCTCGCCGTTGAATTCAGCAGGGCGAGTGTACTGCGCATACTCGAGCAGGCCTCCGTCCTCGGCGGTCGAGAACGACTCGTCGACGTTGCTCATCTCGTCACCAAGGGCGCCGGGAATCAGGCGTACGACGGCATCGGCAACGACCATAGCGGGAAGCTCGCCGCCCGTGAGCACGTAATCGCCGATCGACAGGCGCTCGTCGGCATACGCATAGGCACGCTCGTCGACACCCTCGTAACGGCTGCACACAAACAGCAAGCGCTCGCTTTTGAGCAGGCGCTCGGCCACATGCTGTGTAAAGGGCTCGCCACAGGGGGTAAAAAACACCACGGTGGGCTTAGGACCCTCGGAGCTAATAGCCTCGATGGCCTCGGCAATAGGCTCGACCTTCATGAGCATGCCCTGCCCGCCGCCGTACGGCTCGTCATCGACGGTACGATGGCGGTCGTGCGTCCAGTCGCGCAGGTTATACGCCTTAAAATCAAAAAGGCCGGCCTTGCGGGCGCGGCCCAAAATCGATGTGGACATGACGGGCTCAAACATCTCGGGAAAGACCGAAAGGGTCTCAATCAGCATGTTGTCCTCCCTACTTGTCCATATCGATCAGGCCGTCCATAACGTGGACGAAAATTGCTCCTGTGTCGGGAAGATCGAGCACAACCTGCTCGATCACGGGAATCAGTACCTCGCCGTACCGATCACCCTCGACAACCCAAACATCGTTAGCGGGCGTCGACATGATCTCGACGATCGTGCCGAGCGAACCGAAGCGCTCGTCGACCACCTCGCGACCCATCAGGTCGGTATAGGCGGCGTCGAGTGAATCGAGCTCAAAATCGTCACGATTTGCCAACACATAGCATCCCGTGATGCCCTCGGCGGCCGTCAAGTCGTCAATGCCCTCAAACGAGACCAGATCGCCATCGCCCGTATCGGTGACGGACACGACCGTGCAAAAGCGGTCGCGCTTGAGCGCCGGCGGCGTCAGGGCGACGCGCATACCCGGCTCTAATACAGAAGGAAGCCCCCGCAGCGGCTGCGCGAGGACCTCCCCCTTCCTTCCGTGCGGCTTGACCACACGGGCGATGTTTTTGTACTGGGACCTCAAGGTCCTAGCCCAGAACCTCTACCTCGACAGCAGTGTCGAGGCGAGCGGCCAGTGCACGGGCGAGCGTGCGAATGGCCTTGATGGTACGGCCACGACGGCCGATGACCTTAGCGACGTCATCCTCGGCGACAGAAACCTCAATCGTAGAGGCGTCATCACCATCAATGACCTCAAGGCTCACGGAATCCGGGTCGTCGACGATCTGAACAACGAGATATTCGACGAGATCGGCGATGCGATCTGAGAGCATTGCCTCACCCTCGAGCTGTGCAGCGTCAACCTCAGGCACGATTTACTCCTCGGCGCCCTCAGCGGCCTCAGCGGCAGCCTTAGCAGCCTCGGCCTCTTTGGCGAGCTGCTTCTTGGACTTCTTGACGACGGTCTCGGCCTTCTCGCCCTCGTTGGCGGCCTTGACCAGAGCGGCGACGGCGTCGGTGAGCTGAGCGCCCTTGGACTGCCAGTCGTCGATCTTCTCGAGGTCGAGGTTGATGGTCTTGGGGGCGGTCATCGGGTTGTAGCGGCCAACCTCCTCGATGATACGACCGTCACGCGGGGCGCGGGAATCGGCGACGACGACACGGTAGTACGGACGCTTCTTAGCGCCGTGACGAGCAAGGCGAATCTTGACTGCCAAAGGAAACTCCTCCAACCAAGCAGCTTTAGGCTGCAACTACAAACAAACAGTTGAACATAATACGCCATCGACGCGGGCAGGTGAAGTCCGTGAGACCAACTTCTTCGGTGTAGTCGAGGGCAAATCCATATCTTAGACAAGAATTCGGGATTTGCAAGCACATACACGCACCCCACATGAGCTGCGCGGTATACTCATGACATGGAAAGACGCGAACATACATACGGTTATGAGGATGCCATGGGCGTCACGCCACCTCCCTGGACGGGTCCGGCGGTGGGCCTCATGGACCTCGATGCGTTTTTTGCTAGCGTGGAGATGCTCGATCATCCCGAATGGCGCGGAAAGCCGCTCATCGTGGGCGGAGACGCCGATTCGCGTGGCGTCGTGTCCACGTGTTCGTATGAAGCGCGTCGCTTTGGCGTGCACTCTGCCATGGCCTCGGCCGAGGCGCGGCGCTTGTGCCCGCAAGCCATTTGGACGCACGGGCACTTTGATCGCTACCGCGAGGTGAGCGCGCAGGTCATGGCGATTCTTGCCGAGGAAACGCCGCGCGTAGAGCGCGTATCCATCGACGAAGCCTTTATCGATATCACACCGGGTCGCTTTGCGCCCGAAGACCCGCTACTGGTTGCGCGGCGTATAAGCGACCGCGTGGCAGCGCTGGGAGTGACCTGCTCCATTGGCGTGGGCTGCAACAAGACGGTCGCAAAGATCGCTAGCGAGCGTGACAAGCCGTTTGGATTGACGATTGTGCGCCCCGGGACGGAACAGCGCTTTTTGGCCGCGCTACCAGTGTCTGCCATGAGCGGCATCGGGCGCTCGGCCGAGGAACGACTGCGCCGCATGCGCATCTACACCCTCGGCGAGCTATCACGTGCACCGGAATCCACCTTGGCCTCTATTTTTGGCGTCAACGGCGAACGCATGCGCCAGCGTGCGCTGGGACTCGAAATCTCCGAAGTCACAAGTCTCGATGAAGAGCGTGAGGTTAAATCGGTGAGCAATGAGCGCACCTTTGCGAAAGATTTGACTGAGCGCGGGGACATCGAAGCGGCGATTGCGCTGTTGGGCGAGTCAGTGGGACGCCGCCTGCGCCGTCAGGGACTGACGGGCGCCACGGTGACGCTCAAGCTCAAGTATTCGTATGGCAGCGGGCGTACGGCACAGCGCCGGCTGCCTCATCCGACCGACGATGAGAACATCTTCGTGGCGGTTGCGCTCGAACTGCTCGACAACATCTGGCAGGAAGGCACGCATGTTCGCTTAGCGGGCATCGGCATGAGCGACTTCGACCACCAAGGCGGCATCCAGACCGACCTGTTCTGCGAAGTCGACGACCGCGGAGCCCAATCCAGCGACCGCCGCGACCTCTCGGTCGCTATCGACGCCGTCCGAGACAAGTTCGGCGACACCGCCCTATCCTTCGGCCGCCAATCCCGCTTCAACGATTAACCGCCTTTAGGCAAAAAGAAAGCCGGGCAGGTGCGGAAAACCGCAACTGCCCGGCGAAATGCGCGAAGCTAGCTAAAAATCCCCGTATCAAATGAGCTACTAGAGGAGATTGAGGGGGAGCTGGGGGGCGTCACCCCAGAGCTTTTCTAGGCGGTAGAAGTCGCGGGCTTCGGGAGTGAAGATGTGGACGACAACCGAGCCGTAGTCCATGAGCATCCAGGTCTTCTGCTCGCGGCCCTCGATGGAGAACGGATGCTCGCCGCAAGCCTCGGCGACCTTCTCCTCGATCTCGTCGACGATCGAATCGACCTGGCGGTTGTTGGTACCGGTGGCAAGCACAAAGTAGTCGCACACGTCGGAAAGCTCGGTCAGGTCGAGCACCTGCACGTCCTCGCCCTTCTTGTCGTAGGCGGCCTGCGCGGCGGCGCGGGCGACATCCTCGGCGGCGACACCGCTCGCGGACAGCGAGGCGGCGGTGCGGTCGGACGTGGCAACGAAACTCTTGTGCTCCACATCCTTAAGAATCTGCTCGTCAGTCATGGTCTCGTCGGCCATGGAATACCTCTTTCTAGACACACCCGAGCTAGCGCAGCTGGGCGTAATGGTTGTAAATCGTAATAGCCGTGGGATAAAGATAGCGCCCGGACTGGATCACATAGACCAGACCCTGCGCAAAACAGGAGAAGAACAACTCGTCAAGCGTCGACTCCCCCACCATCTTGCGCAGCGCATGGGCATAGTCGCCGTGACGGTTGGGCTCGATGGCATCTGCCACAAAGACCACCATATCGAGCGGCGTCATGTCGCAGGCACCCACGGTGTGACGGTCGACAGCCTGGAAAACAGCCGGCGACAGCTCGGGAAAAAGCTGCGGAAGCTCATAGGCGGCAACAGGGCCATGCAAAAGCGGCGTCGCGGCGGAAGGAGAGCCGGCAACCTTGATGCCATAGTGAAGCGCGCGGGCCACGAGCTCGTCATCGGAAAGAACCTTGTCCCAGTCGTGAATTAAGCCGGCGGCAGCCGCATCAAAGCGGTCAACGCCGTAGACCTCGGCCAGATGAAGTGCGGTCTCGGCAACACCCAGCGAATGCACATAGCGCTTGCGCTTATCTTTCATGCGAACATCGAGCAGCTCTTGAATGCGCTTGAGCAGCGCGCGCTCATCGCCCTCAAACTGATCCTCTACCGACAACGTAGCCCCCATCACTCAAAATCTTCTTGACCCAGATCGACATACAAACTGCGCTTGCGAATGTAGCCGAGCACGGACTCGCTCGTAAGATAGCGCACGCTCATGCCGCGGGCAACTCGCTTACGAATGTTCGTCGAGCTGATCGCTAGCGCCGGAATCTGAATATAGCGCACGTCGAACGGCAGCCCCGACTCTTTGATTCGGGCACGCGCCGTATCGATATCAAAGCCCGGTCGCGTCGCCGCAATAAAGGTAGCAAGCTCAGCGATTCGTTCGGCATCATGCCAGGTCACAATATCGATAATCGCATCGGCGCCCGTAATAAAGTAGAGCTTTACCTGCGGCGGGTAAAAATCGCGAAGGGCATGAAGCGTATCGGCCGTATAGGTTACACCCGGACGGTCAATCTCGAACCGGCTCGCCAAAAAGGCCGGGTTCGCGGCGGTGGCGAGGACCGTCATGGCATAACGGTCCTCGGCAGGCGTAACCGGCTTGTCAAGCTTAAAGGCGGGAGAGCCCGCCGGCATAAAGAGCACAGCGTCCAAGTCGAGCGACTCGCGCGCCTGCTCGGCAGTCACCAGGTGCCCGTAATGAATCGGGTCGAATGTGCCGCCCATAATGCCAAGCCGAAACTCCTTGCCCTCTTTTATGGGAAGCTCGGGCAAACCGATTCCACCGCGCAGCGACATGGCTTACTCGCCCTCCGAGGTCTCGGCATCGTCCGCGGCATCCGCCGCATCGATAGCCTCGACGCCCTCATCCGCAGCATCGGCCACGTCAATGGCCTCAACGGCAACGTCCTCGCCAGCGTCCTCGAGCTCCTCGTACTCCGAGAAGTCCTCAGCGCCCTCAAAGTCAAAGGCGCGCTGGCAAATGCGGACCTCGTCGCCCGCACGGCAACCGGCCTTCTCGAGCGCGTCGTCAACACCCATACGCGCAAACTTATGCTGCAGGTAGATGACGGCTTCCTCGTTTTCCCAGTCGGTCTGGATGACCATGCGCTCGATGGCACGACCGACCACGCGGAAGGCGCCGGGCTCTTCCTGGACAATGCGGAACCGCTTCTCGCGCTGCAGACGGCGGCGCTCCCACTCCTCGTCGCGCAGATCGACCGGCTCATCAGAGACCGCCAGCTCGGCGCGAAGCTTAGCCACCTGCTCGCCTACGGCAAGCATCAGCGTATTGAGACCGGCACCCGTCACGGCGGACACGGCAAAGAACATATGGCCGTCGTCGAGTGCCGCACGCTTGAGGTCGGCAATCTTGTCGGCCGTGCCCGGCGCATCGCACTTGTTGGCGACGACGATCTGCGGACGCTCCGAAAGCTCGGCGCCATACTGCTCGAGCTCACGGTTGATGATACGGTAATCCTCAACCGGGTCGCGATCCTCAAACCCGCCCGTCATGTCAACGACATGCATGATGAGCGCCGTGCGCTCAATGTGGCGCAGGAACTGATGGCCCAGGCCCTTGCCCTCGCTTGCGCCCTCGATCAAACCAGGAACGTCGGCAACGACGTAAGAATACTCACCGGCACGCACCATGCCGAGGTTCGGCACGAGCGTTGTAAACGGATAGTCGGCGATCTTGGGACGGGCGGCACTCATGCGCGCGATAAGCGAGGACTTGCCCACCGAGGGGAAGCCCACGAGTGCGGCATCGGCCATAAGCTTCATCTCAAGCTCAATCCAGTGCTCCTCGGCCGGTTCGCCCAGCTGAGCGAACGCGGGCGCGCGGCGCACCGACGTCACAAAGTGCGTGTTGCCCAGGCCACCGGCACCGCCGGGCGCCACGACAACGCGCTCGCCATCGTGCACCAGGTCAGCAATCTCGAACATCGGGGTCTGCGTCTCGGGGTCGAGCTCGCGCACCACGGTGCCCATGGGAACCTTCAGGATCAGGTCCTCGCCGCTCTTGCCGTTACGACGGGCACCCTGCCCGTGCGTGCCGCGTTCGGCGCGGAAGTGATGCTTAAAGCGGTAATCGATCAACGAAGACAGCTGAGCATCGGCCTGGATGACGACATTGCCGCCACGACCGCCGTCGCCGCCATCGGGGCCGCCCTTGGGGACAAATGCCTCGCGCCTAAACGACATGCATCCGGCTCCGCCGTCGCCGCCGCACACGTTAATGCGGCTGATATCGGTGAACTGTGACAACAGAATCGCCTCCTACAAAAAGAGGGAGACCCTTGAATCCTAAAACTCAAGTGCCTCCCACATATGTGCTCTATGAAGGGTGAATTACGCGTTCGCGAGCGGGCGTACGCTGACCCTGTGCTTGATACCCTTGTGGAACTCAACGGTACCGTCGACCAGCGCGAACAGCGTGTCGTCCTTGCCACGGCCAACGTTCTCACCCGGATGGATGTGCGTGCCGTGCTGACGGACGAGAATCGTGCCCGTGGTTACCGTCTGGCCGGCATAGCGCTTCGTGCCAAGGCGCTGACCGCGGGAGTCACGGCCATTACGGGAGGAACCGAGTCCTTTTTTGTGTGCCATTGTGTATACCTACTCTTTCGTTACGAGTGTAATCTACTCGGCGACGGGAGCCTCGGCAACAGCCTCGGCCTCTGCCTTGACAGCCTTCTTGGCGCGGGACGTAGCCTGGACCTTCACGATCTTCAGCTTGGTGAGCTGCTGACGGTGACCCTTCAGACGACGATAGCGCTTACGCTTGTGGAACTTGAAGACCAGCTGCTTCTCGCCCTTGAACTGCTCAACGATCTGAGCGGTAACCTTGGCCTTGGCCAGCTTGTCGGGATCGGTGACGATCTTCTTACCATCGTTGAGGAAGATGACCGGCAGGGTGACCTTGTCGCCCTCATTGCCCTCGATCTTCTCGACGGTGATGACATCGTCGGTGGCGACCTTGTACTGCTTGCCGCCCGTGTTAACGATTGCGTACATGTTTACTTGCCCTTCATGCATCAGTTAGTGCAACAGCCGAATATAGTAGCAGGCGAAAATACCCCCGTCAACGAGTATGTGGAGCAAATCCACAAGTTCGCACAGGTATGGGGCTGACGAGTCGGCCCTCGTCGTCCTCGCATGCTTGATTCTGACGCTCGACATCGTAGGAGCAGATGGTCACGAGGTCTTGCATACCGGTGGAAACAATAGGTGCATCGACGCCCGGGGTCAAGCCCTGCAACAAAACATCAGCAGCAGAAAGCAAAATCTCCGGACGCATGGAGCCCTCGTTGTCGGCATGGGTGTCGAGCATGAGCACCAGATGGTCCGGACGCTCCCCCGCCGTAATCTCATAGCCCACCAGTGTGTGGTCAAGGTCTAAGCGCTTGCTCTTTTTGCCGCGCGCATAGTCAATACCATGACCCGCGCGCAGCGTGTCGATCGCACGACGCACCTCGTCGGCGCTCACGGGGGCTTCGGGGTCCAGGTGCAAGTCGATACGGTACGACAGACGCGTAAGCTGAGCCGTGAGCGCCGGCGTGCGCACGTCGATGTACGCCGCCTCGATGGGCGCCAGATCGGCCGGAGAGGCCGCAGCCAGGCGCCCAAACGCCTCGTCGAGCGCCACGAACTCGGTCATAAACAGGTCATACCACTCGCAGGTCGACGACGTACCCACCGGTAGCGCCGAAGAGAAGCCCACGCGCATGTGCGGAGAGAAGCCCTGCGTGACGGCATAGGGAAGTCCCGCACGGCGCACGATGCGCTCAATGGTATGGATTACTTCGAGATGGCCCAGGTACTTAAGGCGATCGCGTTTGCCATAGCGAACACGAAGTCTAAAGAGCGTGGGGCTGTCGGTCAGGCGCTCACTCATGCGCGATCACCCATCAATACATTCTTTGCGTGGAGCGTGGGGCAGATTCCGCAGCCGGTGCACGACGTGCGGGTGCAGTCGGGAGTCGTGACACCCTCGAGCGAGCGACGGTACTCGCGCTCGAGGAAGCCGCGCGTGCAGCCGGGGCTCACATGCTCCCACGGCAGACGCCAGTCCAACTCGTAGGGCAGGTGCACAAGCTCATTGAGGTCGATGCCGTTTTTGGCAGCAGCCTCCTTCCAGTTATCGAGCGAGAAATGCTCTACCCAGGCGTCAAAGCGAGACCCCGAGCGCCAAGCATCGATGATGACGGGCGTCATGTCACGACCGGCGCGGGAGAGCGCGGCCTCGATGAGCGAGGTCTCGGCATCGTGGTAATGCACGCGGACGGCACGGTTGCGAACGCTCGTGATAAGCAGCTTCTGGCGACGCTTGACGTCGTCGTAGTCGAGCTGCGGGCACCACTGGAACGGCGTGGCAGCCTTGGGGATAAACACCGAAACCGAAATGGACACCGAGATCGAGCCGCGACGAGCCTTGGGCACCACGGAACGACCGAGCTCCAGCACGTGATCGGCCAGATTGGCGATGGCCACGATGTCCTCGTCGCGCTCGCCGGGAAGGCCCATCATAAAGTAGAGCTTCATGCGGTTCCAGCCGGCCTCGAAGGCCGCCTTGGCCGCACGGTCCAGGTCCTCCTCGGTCACGTTCTTGTTAATGATGTCGCGCATGCGCTGGCTGCCGGCCTCGGGTGCGAACGTCAGGCCGCCCTTCTTTTCGCCGGCGACCGACTCGGCCATATCCACGCCAAACGAATCCAGGCGCTGCGACGGAATAGACACGCGAATACCCGTATCCTCCAGGCGACGGTTGAGCCTGCCGAGCACGTCACGAATGCAGGAGTGGTCGGTCGTGGAGAGCGAGGTCAGCGACACCTCGTCATAGCCGGTCTTTTCCAGACCCTGAATCACCGACGAGACGATCTGGTCGGCCGAGCGCTCGCGCACCGGGCGATACGTCATGCCGGCCTGGCAAAAACGACAGCCGCGAGCGCAGCCACGCAGGATCTCGATAGACAGGCGGTCGTGGACCAGCTGCGCATAGGGTACACACGACTGCGACAGCGGATTCGTGGCGCCGAAATCCTCGACGACGCGCTTGCAGACCACGACCGGAGCATCCTTGCCCTCACGCGGCACGGTGTAGCCATGCGGCGAGCAGGGCTCATCGTGACGAACCTCATAGAGCGACGGCACGTAGTTGCCGGCAATGGATGCAAGCTGCTCAACAATCTGCGCGCGCGGGACTCCTTCGTCACGCAGGCGGCGATGCAGCTGGCAGGTCTCGAGCAGCGATTCCTCGCCCTCGCCGATGAGGATGGCATCGAAGAAGGCCGCGTACGGCTCAGGGTTGTACACCGAGGGACCGCCGGCGATGATGATGGGGTCGTCTTCGCCTCGGTCGGCCGCTAACAGCGGAATGCCAGCGAGATCGAGTGCCTCGAGGAAGTTCGTCACCGCCATCTCGTGCGGCACATGCAGACCGACGATATCAAACGAAGCGACCGGCGCTGCACCTTCGAGCGACAGCAGCGGAATGCCCGCCTCGCGCATGGCGTCACCCATGTCGGGCCACGGCACATAGCCGCGCTCGCAGGAGATGCCCTCGGCCTGGTTAAGAATGTTGTAGAGGATGGCGATACCCTGGTTGGGCAGACCAACCTCGTACACATCCGGGTAGATCAAGCAGCAACGGTAGTCGGCATCGGCCTTGGAAAGCGTGCCCCACTCGTGATCGATATAGCGACTCGGCTTTTCGACCTTGGCGAGCAGCGGCTCAATTAAATGAAAACAGTCTTGGTATGCAACGCGCAACGGAAAACCCCTAAGCAGCGAGATCGGATGCGTCTTGGTAGGACGCCATAGGACGGGTAGCACCCGCGACCGTGGTCACCAGATCGCGAACGCGGGAGAACGTGGCAGTGACCACCTCGTTGGCACGGCTGTAGTCGACATCGCGCTCGTAGAGCGAAACGAGCGCACGGCCCATGCCATAGGTGCCCGCGGCAGCGGTGAGCGCCTTGACGGCAAACCCAATATGCGGCGTCTGCTTGACGAGTGCGCGGGTGACCGCGCGGATCACAAGACCGCCGGCAAGCACGCCCGCGACCTCATAGCCGCGCTCAGGCTTAATGCCGCGTCCAAAGACGGCAGCGAGCTCAAAGAGCATGCCCACCTGCGCCAGCGCCATAACGGGATAATCGGCGCCCGGCAAAAACACCAGCGCACCGGTCGCCATATTGGTGAGCGCGCACGAGGTAATGATACGATTGGCCGCCGCGATGCGCATGAAGGCAAAGTTCGCCGCAAAAGCGGTTTCCTTTTCGGTGCGATCGAGAATCCAGCGGGCAAGCGTCTCGAGCAGATACGTCTTATCGGTTGCCGCCACCACGCCGAGCATGGGCGTGGACTCCTCGATAAACGGCACCTCCACAGCAGACTCGGCAAGCACGCACACGGGCGCGCCGGCGATCACGAGCTCCTGCACGGCACTCTCCAGGCGGTCGGAACCACACGAGAGCACCAGTACCACATCGGTATCGGTCTTTGGAGCAATTCGCTCCTCCCCCAGACGCTCGACGCGCACAATGCCCGAGGTCGTCTGCGGCACAAAGGCGTCACGCACCGTCTCGGCCAGAAAGCGCGAGGCGGACGAATCCAGATAGACCGAGACGCGCACCGGCGTATCGGAATCCTTCTTAACGGACGCGCCCATCTTAAAAGCGCGGGTCAGCTTATCTACGGGAATTTTCATAGCAAACCCCTCCAGCGGTTACGCGGCGCCCGAACGATGCCGCCATATGGATTGTACGATACCCACTGTCAGCAGCTGAATCATCATCGAAGACGAACCGAAGCTAATAAACGGTAGCGGAATACCGGTAATCGGCATCATGCCGATGCACATGCCGATGTTTTCGAAGGTCTGGAACGCCCACATGCCAACGATGCCCACACACGAAAGACGCAAGAACAGCGACTCACACTTAAAGGCGACGCGAATCGTCGAAAAGATCAGCAGCACGTAGAGGCACAGGAGCAAAAAGGAACCGCAAAAGCCAAAGGTCTCGGATAGGAAGGCGAAGACAAAGTCGGTGTGGAACTCAGGAAGAAAGCCGCCGGCCGACTGCGTCGCATGGCCCAAACCCTTACCAAAGAAGCCGCCCGAGCCAACGGCGATAAGCGACTGCTGCAGGTTGTAGGCATCGTCCGAATCGGCATTATCGGGGTCGATAAAGACCGTCAGGCGGTTCATCTGATACTGCTTGATGAGCACATCGTGGCCGAGCAACGAATCAAAGACCGAATCGAGCGCCAGGACGAGGGCCACCAGGCCCACAAGCAGGGCCAGGGTCGACAGCACCCATTCGCGGCGCGCACCGCTCATGCAGATGACGATGGCGCCCGAGACCAGCACGACCAGGCCCGAGCCCAGGTCGCCCATGGCAACGACGGCCAAAAACGGGATGGACAGCATGCCGCAGAGCTTGACGTAGTCGCGAACGGTATCGATGCGGCCGTTATACTGCGAGCCAAGCGTGGCGATAAAGAAGATGGTGATGAGCTTGGCAAGCTCGACCGGCTGGAATGTCAAGCCGATACCGGGAATCTTGATCCAGCCCGTCATGCCCAGACCGCCCGTATAGGACAGACCCGGAATCTTGGGCGAGAAGATCACGATCAGGTCGATGACGAGCAACGCCGTCGAAAAATTGGAAATACCGCGCAGATCGGTACGCCAGACGAGCACCGCAAGCACCGCGCCAATGCCAATGCCCAGCAGGTGGCGCGAGAATGAGGCGTCGGCCTTAAACTGTGACGCCGACCAAATAATGATGGCGCCATAGGCAACGAGCGCGACGGTAGCCAGCAGCACACCGATATGCACCTTTTGGCGAAACGTACCGCGCGAGGCCGAAAGTTGCTTGTTGACGCGGTCCAGGCTGCTGCGAGAGCCGGTCTTGGTTGAACGGAACAGATCCGCCGGAGAAAAATCCATCGCAACCTCCTATCGAACCGAAGAATCGCCCGAGGCCGAAGAGGTATCGGGCTCGTCATAAATCACGCCGAGCACGTCGCGCACGACATGCATCGCGGTATCCGAACCACCGCCGCCCTGCTCCAGGACAGTAGCGATGACATACTTGGGATCATCGGCCGGTGCATAGGCGCAGAACCACGCGTATTCGTCCTCGCCGCTTTTCTCGCCCGTGCCCGACTTGCCGTACACCTGCGGCGTCAGGGTGCCAAAGTGAGCCGCCAGGGACGTCGATGCCGTGTAAATCACGTCGTGCATGCCGTTGCGAACAAGAGTCAAATCCGAATCGCTGTTGATCTTGGCCTCCAGGCGCTTCTTCTTGCCCTTGCCGTTGTACTTATAGGCATCGCCGTCGCCATCGCGCGACACGGCAGACAAAAACACGTGAGGCACGTACTGTTTGCCGCCGTTGGCAAGACCCATATAGGCGCACGCCATCTGCAGGGGCGTCACCAGGATGTCGCCTTGGCCGATGGCAATGTTGGTCATATCGCCGGCATTCCACTTGCGGTCCTCGGCAGAGGCGTCGGTAAAGTACGACTCTTTCCACTCGGCATCGGGAATACGGCCCGCGCCCTCACTCGGCAGATCGATACCGCAGGTCTTGCCTAGGCCCCAGCGACGAAAGACCTCCTGCAGGCCCTCGGAATGTTGCTCGTCATAAAAGAACGCCTTGCCCATGTCGTAGAAGACGGGGTCGCACGAGTTGGCGATACCCGACTGCAGCGTCATGGTGCCGTGGCCAGACGTCAGCCAGCAGCGCTTGCCCCAAGCCTTGCCCAGGCCCGTCCAATAGCCCGTGCAGTTGGTTGTCTGCGTTGAAGTGTAGGTTCCAAACTCAAGACCGGCCAGTGCCGAGAGCGGCTTGATGGTCGAGGCCGACATGTACTGTCCGCTAATGGCGCGGTTGAGCAGCGGGTGCGAACCCTTGTCATCATTGAGCTCGGTCCACACGTCATTTGAGACGCCGCCGATAAAGACGGACGGATCGAACTTGGGCTCGCTCGCCATGCCCAGGATCTCGCCATTGTTGGGATCGAGACACACCACAGCGCCGTTGCCGGCATTGCTGTAGCCAGTGGTCTTGGCAAGCTCGATAGCGCTCGCCAGCGCCGTCTCACAGGCCTGTTGGATCTTAAGGTCGAGCGTGAGCTTAATGTCGGAGCCGGCCTTCGCGGGCACGGCGCCGGCCTGACCGGTCACATTGCCCGAGGCATCGACCTTGACGGTCTGCTCGCCACGAATACCCTGCAGCAGGTTTTCGTAGTAGCTCTCAACGCCCGCCTGGCCCACGATATCGCCCGACTGGTACGTAATCTTGCCAGCAGAAGCATCATCATCGCCAGAGGTTTTCTTATTCTGGGCCTCGAGCTGCTCGGAGGTAATGGTGCCGGTATAGCCCAAGATATGGCATGCCGTCTCGCCGTATGGATACTGGCGCTCGGTACGCTCGGCAATCTTGACGCCCGGGAACTCGCCGGCGTGTTCCTTGATATAGGCAACCGTGGAGCGACGGACGTCCGTCGCGATGGTATGCAGGCTCTGAGCGCCCTCTGTATTGTCCTGAATATTGCGAAGGACCGCCACGTAAGGCATTCCAAGCACGTTGGCAAGATGGCGAACCAGGACCTCATCCTCGGCAAGGTCGCGGTAGGCCACGACAGCAAGTGAGGGACGGTTCTGGACAAGCGCCACGCCATTGCGGTCGAGGATGCGGCCGCGCACAGCAGGAGTGGTAACGGTGCGAGTCTGATTACTATTGGCCTGCTTCTCGTAATAGTCCGACGAGACCATCTGCATGCCCCACAGCTTGACGGCGAGCGCCGCAAACATCGCGCCCACACCCGTGGTGAGGATGGAAAAGCGGCCCTTAAAGGCGGTCACCGCGGTATTGCCCTCGCCCTCGGTGGCGCGCGGGGTCGTTCCATGCTGCGTATCGTAGGTAAAACGGGAATCGCCGCGACGCATGATGACCAGTGCGACCACGATGGCCACAACTAGCACGATACCGGCGATAATAACCGTCAACTGGGAAGACATCTACGGGCCTCCCCTATTTGAGCTTGCGGGTCTTGGGCTTAAAGCGCATACCCGTCTGGCGTCCGCCACGTGCGGAGAATCCATAGCCGGACTGCGGCACGACGCCGGACATCAAAAACGGAATGGCAACCAGACCCGTCAGGATCGAGGACGGCAGCGCATGGCCGAAGATCGCCACGACAAAGCTCGTCTCCAAACCCATAAACAGCAAGATGATGCTGTAAATCACATTAATGACGAGCGCGAAGGCGCCCACAGTGACGCCGCGCGCACTTGGGGTACCGCCCGTCTGACCGACGGCGCTGTGCACCAGGGCAAAAGAACCCACGGTCAGCAGGAGCGACATAATGCCCACCGGCACGGCAGCGGACAGGTCATAAAACAAGCCGCTGCAAAAACCGCACACGACGGCACGGGTCGGGTCGCCCGAGAACACACTCAGGCACACCAAGATAATCATGAAGTTGACGCGACCACCCGCAATGGAGATCTGCGGTGCCAGGCCTGCCTGCAGCAGCACGCACACGATGGCGGCGATCACAAACGTGCGGGAGCTCATCCCCTGCTCGTGTAGATCCATGGACATGCCCCCTATTCGTTCGAGCCAGAATCGGTCGTCTCGGACGTGTCGGAACTGTCATCCGAGCTCTCGTCCTTCGTCTTGGTTGCAGCATCGCGCGACGTTCCCTGCGGCGTGCTGTTGGCCGTGCTCACGTCCTCATCCGAGGCCGACTGTTCATCGGTCAGCGAGGTAATGACCAGCACTTCCTCGTTGTTCTCGGCCGTGGTCTGAGCGCGCACCACAATGGTGTAGTACACGTCGTTTGCCGATTTCTCAACCGACGAGACGGTGCCGAGCGGTAGACCCTTGGGGAACACACCGCCGATGCCCGAGGTCACGATGATGTCGCCAACCTTAACGTCGGAGTCGACGCTCACGTACTCAAGACGCAGCGTGCCGTCAGCCTGACCCTGCAGCATGCCCTGGGCGCGCGTGTCCTGTACCATGGCGGACACACCCGAGTTCTCGTCGCCAATCAGGCGCACGGTGGACGTCTTGGCCGAGACTTCGATGATCTGGCCGATAACACCGGCCGAACTCGTCACAGGCATGTTGATGGTAAGGCCGTCGGCAGAGCCCTTGTCGATGGTGACGGTCGAGGTCCAGGCATCGCCCGAGGCACCAACAATACGAGCTGCGGTCGATTTGAGGTTATAGGTCGACTGCAGGCCGACCAGCCCCTCCAGACGCTCGGCGGTCTTTTGAGCCTCGGAGAGCTCAGCAACCTTAGAGGTCAGTTCCTCGTTTTGCTTCTTAAGATCGTCAAGCGTGTCCTGCGACGCCGTAAGGTTAGAGAACACGTTGCCGATCGCATTGAAGGGAGCCGCCACAGCCGAGCCCACAAAGCGCACCGGCGAGGTAATCGTCGTTACGCCCGAACGCACGGCATGAATCGGTCCTGCCTCGCCCTCGCGGATGTAAAACGTGAGCAGCAACACCGAAATCAGGCTGAAAACAATCAACGGGCGCATACCCGTTGATTGTCGCTTGGTATTCAGATTTGTGGAGAAACCCGAAGATCGTGCCAAATGGAATCCACCTTTTGGAAATTAAGCATTGGTCTGGACGAAGCCGCCATCAAACGCATTGGCCTCGAGCACGCGGGCACAGCCGTTAACGACGTTATCGAGCGCCGTGGGGCTGACGTTGACCGAAACGCCGGTCTCATCGCGCAGGCGCACGTCGAGACCGCGCAGCAGCGCGCCGCCACCAGTCAGCAAAATGCCGTAGTACATAAGGTCCGAGGCAAGATCGGGCGGCGTGGCATCGAGTGCGTCCTTGACGGCCTTGGCCATCTCGTCGAGCGGCTTGTTGAGTGCGCGACGAATCTCCTCGCTCTCGATGCGTACGGTCTTGGGCAGTCCGGTGATCACGTCGCGGCCGTTGACCTCGACGTCGAGCTCGTCCTTGAGCGGCACGGCGGAACCGACCTTGATCTTGATGTCCTCTGCCGTACGCTCGCCGATGGCAAGGTTGTAGGCATCGCGAACGTGCGTGAGGATGGCCTGATCGAACTCGTCGCCGGCAATACGGATGGACTGCGAGACGACGATGCCGCCCATAGCGATAACGGCAACCTCGGTGGTACCGCCACCGATGTCGATGACCATGGAGCCGGTGGGCTCCTCGACAGGCAGGTCGGCGCCGATAGCAGCAGCCATGGGCTCCTCGATCAGGTAGGCCTGGCGAGCGCCGGCCTGGATCGTAGCCTCAAAGACGGCACGCTTCTCGACCGACGTGACGCCGGAGGGAACGCAAACGACAACGCGCGGACGCGGGGTCCACGGATAGCGCTTCTCGGAAGCCTTGTCGATAAAGTAGCGAAGCATGGCCTCGGTAACATCGAAGTCGGCGATGACGCCGTCCTTCAGGGGACGAACGGCCACGATGTTGCCGGGCGTACGGCCGAGCATGCGCTTTGCCTCGATACCGACCGCCAGGATGCGCTCGTCGTTCTTGTCGATGGCGACAACAGAGGGCTCGCGAATGACAATGCCCTTGCCGCGCACGGAGACAAGCGTATTTGCGGTGCCGAGGTCGATGGCAAGATCGCCCGCATAGCTACCGAAGAACATATCCATCAAAGAAAACAACGCAACTCCTGATGTGTTGGATGATTGCTGGAAAACTACTAGCTCATGATACTAGCGCAAGCCCGGCACCTCACTTGCGGTGAAGCGCCGGGCAAAGCTAAATCCCATAAGGTCACTACTGGTTGTCAGCAGCCGAGAAATCCATATCGAGCGAAGAAACGGCCCAGCCGATATGGTTGTCGGAGCGCACGAATTTGACGGTGTACTCCTGCTCGCCGCCCTTGGACAGCGATGCCTTCACCTTAGCGGTCGTCTCGGTCATGGACTGATCCATGCCCTCGACGGACACGGTGGCACCCTGCGGAATCGAGGAGATGATCATCGACTTAGCGTCCTCGGACAGGCTCGAGGCCAGGCAAGACTCGGCCTTTGCGGCGTCACCGTCGCCGGCAGCCTGGAACAGATCGGTAACGACAGACTCCTGAGACGGGAAGCCAAAGCCGCGCGTGTAGGCAAAGCCCAGACCGCCCGCGGCGATCAAAATAAGCAGAAGCAGCACGATGAAGACTTTGAGACCCGTGTGGCGATGGCGACGACGGACCTTGGCCTGCTTACGATCCTGACGGTCCTGCTGGACCATCTCGGACTCGGACAGCGTAAAGAAGCCGGTGTCCGAGGGATCGGGCATAAACTGACCGGTCGCGCCGGTAGGATCGAGCGGATCGACGGCAGAAGCGTCCATCGCGGGCGCCGGAGCCGTGGCCATGGCCGTCTGGGCAGACAGCGCGGCAAGCGAATCGTGCACGCGGGCAAGCTCGTCGGCCTGCTCGGAGGTGAGCTGGTAGATGCCATCGGCAGTAGCGGCGTTAAAGGCATCGAGTGCGTCGGAGGGACGGCCGGCGGCAGAAAGCGCCTGACCCATGCCGGCGTTGAGCGCACGCGTGTCGTCGCGGGGACCGGCAAAGTCGATAGCCGTGCGGTAGGTCTCCACGGCATCCGCCGGACGGCCGAGCTTAATGAAGCAACGACCGAGCTCGCCGAGTGCGGCGGCAGGAGCCGGATTGGCGCCGTCGATGGCAGCCTGACGGAAGGCGGTTCCCGCGTTGGCATAGTCGCCCGACTGGAACAGCGCATTGCCCAGGCCCAGATAGGCCTTGAACGGCGTGGCATAGGAAGCATCCTGCGTAGCGGCAGAGAAAGCCTGGGCGGCCGTCGTGTAGTCGCCCACGGCGGCGAGCGCCTTGCCGCGGTTGGTGAGCAGCGCGCCGCGCTTGCCGTAGGTGCCGTCGTTGAGGGCGGCAGCATAGGCCTCGGCAGCCTCGGCATACATGCCCAGATGCATCAAGGCGTTGCCACGAAGGTGATCGGCCTCGCCCATAATCTCATCGGGAGTCTTTGCCGCCCCAAGCATCTGGGCTGCAGCAGAAAAATCACCCGCGCGGTAAGCGGCGCGGCCCTGTTGGATCAGCTGGCTATTCAAGAAAGTCCCCTTTACTCGTGAACGATCTCGACATGGACGATCTCGTCGCCGGCACGAAGCTGCGAAATCACATCGAGACCCTCGACCGTGGTGCCAAAGACGGTGTAACCGGAATCGAGGTTATGCTGGGCACCCAAGCAGAAGTAGAACTGCGAACCCGCGGAATCGGGGTCCATGGAGCGTGCCATGGCAAGGGCGCCATCGACATGGCTGTTGCGCGGATTGGTGGCAAACTCGCCCTTGATGCAGTAGCCGGGGCCACCGGTACCAGGCATGCCATCGGGGCCCTCAAGACCGGCAGCGACGTCCGCGCCGGACATATCGCGGGTATTGGGGTCGCCGCCCTGGATGACAAAACCGGGCACATAGCGATGGAACTTAAGGCCGTCATAAAAGCCCATCGTGGAAAGCTCGCAGAAGTTCGCGACATGAATGGGGGCACCCTCGCCGTCAAACTTGACCTTGATGGCACCCTTCGACGTCTCGATAACGGCGCACTCGTCGCCGGCAAGCTGATACTCGGGCGTGTAGAGCTCTTTCTTAAAACCAAACATGTGGTTCCTTCCTCGTGCGTTTAAAGCATATTTGTACGAATTGTAGCAATAAGCACAGGCTTACATCAATTGCGCACGTAGGTTATGCCGACTATGGCGAACTAATTTTAGGAACGCTGCTGCGGCTTCCAGGAACCCACGTTGTCGTCGTACTGTTCCAGCGCGCTGCTGCCGCCCTGTGCGATGGGCGCCAGGATCTCGCTTTGGTGGGAACTCATCGACTCGCCATCGGGAATGGCCAGCGAGATATCCCAGCTCTGGCAGATCACGTCGACGCGCTCATACATCCACTCGGCAAGCTGCTTTAAGTGGGCGATGTCGTCCGCATAGACAGTATCGTCCTGATACTTAAGGTTGCTGAGCTCATCTTGCGTCTTTTTAATCTGGTCGCGCAGGGCGTAGGCACTTTGCGACAGCTCCTGACGGGTGGACAGCGGCGTTTGGAGATAGCCGTTGTTAAAGGAATCGATGACCTCGCCGATCTGGTCCTTGTCACCGTAGGACACGATGGTCTGATACAGACCGTCGAGCCTGGTATAGAGCTGGTCATCGGTGAGCACGGTTTCTTCCTGGACCACTTCGGCAGGATCGTCCTGTTTGGCGTCGTCCTCGGTCGCCTCGCCCTTTTGACGCGTGGGGAAGGTAGTCTGCGCAGCCTGTCCAAACTGGTCATAGAAACCGGGCATGACACCCATGGGATCGGCCGTCACAAACCAATAGGCGCCACCGCACACGACGGCAAGAACCGCGATGACGATGAGCGGCTTGGGGATATGACGCTTGTGCTTATGATAGGCATCCTCGTCGGGGTGCACTTTGCGCTTGGACTTTTGGGCATCGTCATGCAGGGAAACCGGCATCGGGATATCGACCTTGGGGATACCGAAGTCTTTATCGAAAGCCGGCAGCACGCAGGTCTCATTGGGATCGGCGGCATCCGAAAGCACGGCGGCAGCCGAAGCGGACGCATGGGGCACCTCGGTATCGATCTGCTCTTGCGTCAAGCGCGGAAAACCGGCGGTACGGCCCGCCGCCAGGTCAGATGCGGCAGCGTCCTCGGAAAGGATGCCCGGAGCGGGGCGTCCACATTTGGGACACGTGCGATCATGCGGGGAAAGACGGGCACCGCAGCCCTCACAGAACACGAACTCGGTATGCTCGGGGCCATCGCCCGGACCCACATAGGCGTTGCAGTAGGGGCAGAACGAGGCGCCGTCCTCGATGTTCTTAAGGCAATGCGGACAGATCACGGCATCCTCTTTTCGGAGCAATTCAAACAATCGAGGTTAGAGCATAACATCGCTAAGCCCCCACAGGGCCAAGGCACCAATTCAACATCGCAGGGGCAGCCTGTTTGGGCTACTTCTTCTTTTTACTCGGCATCGAAACTTTGATGCCCTGGGCGGACTTGGTCACGCGGGAGCGTTTAGCGCCCGTGCTCTTCTTTTTCTTGGGCTGTGGCTGGCCTTGGGCCACGCCCTCGAGCGCGCGGGCCTCGGCCTCGCGCGCGGTGCGATCCTCGCGGCGCTGCGCCATATCGGCAGCAACGCGCTTGGCAAAGCGTCCAGCCGTCGAACCCGTCGAGCTCACCTTGCCACCACCGCGGCCCAGACGCACGCGTACACCGCGACCAAAGCCGGTGGCCGCATGACGGCGACGCGGCTTAAGCGAATCCATCATCGTGGCGAGCTTAAAGAATACCGAGCAGGTAAAGACGACGATAACCGCCAAGATAACCATCTGGCTCACCGACAGGTTGGCAATGGACAGCAGCTCCGGGAAGCCGATAACACCCGTCAAAATGCCGGCAACAACGAACACGAAGAGCACCACGCGCAAGGGCGTGAGCGGCTGCGAAATTCGCCAGATGAGGCTGACGCTTGCCGCGAACGACGTGATCAGGCACATGGTCGAAAGCGTGAGCTGGCTAAACCCAAACACGCGAGCCACAAAGATATCGAGCGCCGCGGCCAAAATGACCGCAATCGACGCCGGCAGCGCGCGCTTGAGCACGTTAGTCAGGAACGACCCCTTCACGCGGGCGTTGTTGGGCTCAAGGCCCAAAACAAAGCCCGGCGCGCCGATGCAGAAGAAGTTGATGAGCGTCATCTGGATGGGCTCAAAGGGATATGGCGGCAGCGCGATGCAGAGTGCCGCCAGACCCATCGAGAACAGCGTCTTGGTCAGGAACAACGAAGCCGAGCGTTGCAGGTTGTTGATGGAACGACGGCCCTCGGCAACCACGGCGGGCATCGAGGCAAAGTCGTTGTCGACGAGCACGATCTCAGCCACGTTGCGCGCGGCATCGGAGCCGGCGGCCATCGCCACGGAGCAGTCGGCCTCCTTGAGCGCCAGCACGTCGTTGACGCCGTCGCCTGTCATGGCCACGGTGTGTTCGCGGCGCTTGAGCGCCTGCACGAGCTCACGCTTCTGCTGCGGCGTCACACGGCCAAAGACGTGGTAGCGGTCCACTGCGGCATCGAGCTTGGACGGCGTATCGAGCGTCGTGGCGTCCACGTAAGCGTCCGCCCCGGGCACGCCCACCACGCGCGCGATCGACGACACCGTGCGGGGGTCGTCGCCGCTGATCACGTTGAGGGTCACGCCCTGCTCGTTAAAGTAGCCGATGGTCTCGGCAGCCGAGGTGCGGATCTCGTCACGGATGGTCACAAAGCCCACGGGCTCGGCCTCGCCCAACATATCGCCGTCGGGCGTAAAACCGTCAACACGCGCTACCACGAGCACGCGGCAGGTGTCGGCAAGCTCGGCAACACGATTCTCGACCTGGGCAAACGCGCGATCCGAAAGCACAAACTGCGCCGCGCCCATCACATAGGAGCCCTGCGCAAACGAAGCGCCACTCCACTTTTTGGACGACGAGAATGGAATGACCGACAGCGGCTCGGAAACCTCGACCGGGCGGTCGGCATAGTAGTTGAGCAGCGCCTGGCAGGTCTCGTTGGCATCGGCCGAGGTCGCGCGCGCCACGTTGGCAAGTGCAAAGTCGAGCACCGTGGTATCGACGGGAACGGCCGCCTCGCTCTCTCCCACGCTCACGCCTTCAACCGACAGCGGATAGGTGCCCTCGACCTCCATGCGGCCCGAGGTAATAGTGCCCGTCTTGTCCAGACACAGCACATCGACGCGCGCGAGCGTCTCGATACAGTAGAGCTGCTGGGCCAGCACCTTGCGACGCGCCAGGCGCACCGTGGCGATCGCGAGCACCGACGAGGTCAGCAGCACCAAACCCTGCGGAATCATACCCAGCAGGGCGCCCACCGTGGACAGCAGCGCCGACGAAGGCACATGGCCAGCCAACAGCTCGGAGAAGCACCACGAAAGCGCGCTATCGCCCGGGGTTCCCGCGGCATCCCACAGCTCGCTCACGCTCGAGGCAAACAACGCCAAACCGAGCGGGATCATGATGATGCTCGCAAAGCGCACGATGGCGTTCAGCGCGTTCATGATCTCGGAATTGACCTTTTTGACGTACTTGGCCTCGTTATTAATTTTAGCCACGTAGTTGTCGGCGCCGACATGGATCACGCGGGCGCGCAGCAGGCCCGAGTCGATAAAGCTGCCGCTCATGAGCTCGGAACCGGGCTGTTTCTTAATAAGGTCGCTCTCGCCTGTAAGCAGGCTCTCGTTCACGAGCGCCTCGCCCGAAACCACTACGGCGTCAGCGGGAATCTGGTCGCCGCGCCCCAGGCGGATGATGTCGTCGAGCACGATCTGGTCCAGGTCGAGTTCCACCTCGGCGCCGTCGCGCACCGCGATGGCCTTCTTGGAGGTCAGCAGCGTGAGCTTATCGACCATCTTCTTGGAACGCATGGACTGAATGACGCCAATAGCGGTATTGAGGAACACCACGAACAGGAACGTCAGATTCTTAAACGAACCGGTCAAAATGACCAGGAACGCCAAGATCACGTTGATCAAATTGAACAGCGTGCAGAGGTTCTCGATGATGAGCTCTTTGACCGACTTGATCTTGAGCTCCATGTTGCGATTGATCTTACCGGCGGCGATGCGCTCCTCGACCTCGGCGGTCGAGAGTCCGCGCTCGATATCCGTTGCTGCCATACCACGTCCCATCACGTCGCGTCGGTATAAGAAAAACCGCCCGGACCATGCGAGGTTCGGACGGTCTTACGTTCGATGGTGCCCCATGTTGGATTCGAACCAACGGCCTTCTGCTCCGGAGGCAGACGCTCTAATCCCCTGAGCTAATAGGGCCAACGTTTGGCATTATACCCAAGTGCACCACGGGCTATCAAAATAAAAGAAAAAGCTTTGCAATTCCGAGGAAGACGCGGTGCAACGGCCCACTTTAGAAGGCAAAAGCGAGTCAGATAGTATAAACTCTCATGCACCATATATACACGGCTCGCGATGCGGGCCGTTTTTGCAAGGGTTATCCATCGAGGTGAGAGGCACACCATGATTGCAATTTTAAAGCAGAGCGCCAGCGACGAGGCCGTCGGCCATATCGTCAGCTGGATTGAGAAAAAGGGCCTGAAGACCGACGTCTCGCGCGGCGAAAATGAGACGATCATCGGCCTGGTGGGCGATACGACCAAGATCGACCCGTTCCTGCTCGAATCCATGGATGTCGTCGAGCGCGTGCAGCGCGTCTCCGAGCCGTTCAAGCGCGCCAACCGCAAGTTCCACCCCGAGGACTCCGTCATCGACTGCGGCCACGGCGTCAAGATCGGCGGCGACCAGTTCCAGGTCATCGCCGGCCCCTGCTCCGTCGAGGGCGAGAACCTCATCCGCATCGCCCGCCGCGTGAAGGCTGCCGGCGCCACGATGCTGCGCGGCGGTGCCTACAAGCCCCGCACCTCCCCCTACGCCTACCAGGGCATGGGCCCCGCCGGCCTCGACCTGCTGTGCGAGGCGTCTGCCGAGCTCGATATGCCGATCGTCACCGAGATCATGGACCCACGCGACGTGCAAATCTTCTTGGACAAGAAGATTGACGTCATGCAGATCGGCGCCCGCAACGCCCAGAACTTCCCCCTGCTCAAGGAGGTCGGCAAGACCAAGACCCCGATCCTGCTCAAGCGCGGCATGTCCGGCACGATCGACGAGCTGCTCATGGCTGCCGAGTACATCATGAGCGAGGGCAACGACAACGTCATCCTGTGCGAGCGCGGCATTCGCACCTTCGAGACCCGCACCCGCAACACCTTCGACCTCAACGCCGTGCCGGTGCTGCACCACCTGTCGCACCTGCCCGTCGTCGCCGACCCCAGCCATGCCACCGGCTACACCCGCTACGTTGAGCCCATGGCGCTCGCCGCGACCGCCTGCGGCGCCAACGGCTTGGAGATCGAGGTCCACGACGAGCCGAGCCGAGCCTGGTCCGACGGCGCCCAGGCCCTCACCCCCGATCAGTTCGACGACACCATGCGCCGCATCCGCGCCATCCGCGAGGTCGTCTGCCAAGAGACCATGGAGTAGTCCATGGGAACGGTGAGAAACGCACGCGTTAACCAGGGCGGCCCCAAGTGCGCCGGCATTGTGGGCCTGGGCCTCATCGGCGGCAGCTTTGCCCGCGGTTATGCGCAGGCGGGCGTCCGCGTGCTGGCCTGGGATCCTGATGACGATGTCATGACGGCGGCCAGCATGGGCACCGTCGCCGGCGAGCTCAACGACGAGACGCTCGGCGAGTGCGACATTATCGTGCTGGCCTGCTACCCCGAGGCATGCATCGAGTGGCTCGAGGCGCACGCGCAGGCGCTCGCCGACGCCACCGATACCGAGGCCATCATGGGCCCCGTGGTGATCGACACCGTGGGCGTCAAGGGCATTGTGTGCGAGCGCGCCTTTGAGCTCGCCCGCGACCACGGCTTCTACTTTGTGGGCGCGCACCCCATGGCGGGCACGCAGTTCTCGGGCTATGCGCACTCCCGCGCCGACCTGTTCCAGGGCGCCCCGCTCGTGCTCGTTCCGCCCGCGGTAGACGATGCCCTTAAGCTGGAGCTCTTGGGCCAGGTGCGCGAGATGGTGCGTCCCTTAGGCTTTGGCAAGTTCAGCGTAACGAGCGCCGCCGAGCACGACCGCGTCATCGCATTTACGAGCCAGCTCGCGCACGTCGTCTCCAACGCCTACGTTAAGAGCCCGACCGCCCAGGTCCACCACGGCTTTTCGGCCGGCAGCTATCGCGACCTCACCCGCGTGGCGCATCTCAACCCGCAGATGTGGTCCGAGCTCATGATCGACGACGCCGATGCGCTCGCCTTCGAGATCGACCATCTGATCGAGTCGCTCGACGCCTACAGCCGCGCACTCAAGGACCGCGACCAGCGCTACCTGGAGAACCTCCTTGCCGAGGGCGACCGCATCAAGCGAGCGCTCGACGACGAGAGCTCCCACTAGACCACCTATCACGCCAGGTCGAAAGGACCGAAGCTTATGGCGATTACCATCGATATCGACACCGCGCGTCCCTACCAGGTGCACGTGGGCACGTTTTTGCTGGAACAGGCGGGCGAGCTTGTGCGCGCCACCGCCGGCGGCTCGCGCGCCGTCATCGTGACCGACACCAACGTGGGCCCGCTCTACCAGATGCCCGTTAAGCAGAGCCTTGAGGCAGCTGGCTACGAGGTGAGCATCTGCACCTTCGAGGCCGGCGAGGCCCATAAGCGCGCCGAGACCTACATTGCCATTTTGGAGTTTGTGGCAGAGCACGAGCTTTCGCGCTCCGACGTGATCGTGGCACTCGGCGGCGGCGTCGTGGGCGACGTGGCCGGCTTTGTGGCCGCCACCTACATGCGCGGCTGTAAGTTTGTACAGATCCCCACGAGCCTACTCGCCATGGTGGATTCGTCGGTCGGCGGCAAGACGGCCATCGATTTGGCTGCTGGCAAGAACCTCGCCGGCGCCTTTTGGCAGCCGAGCGTGGTTATCGCGGACGTGGGGTGCCTCGCCACCCTCACGCCCGAGCAGTTCGCCGACGGCTGCGGCGAGGTCGTCAAGCACGCCGTAATCGCCGACCCCGAGCTGTTCGACGAGTTGGAGAAGACTCCGCTCACGCTGGAGCTGCTGAACCGTGACGTCGCCCGCGTAGCGCTCATCATCGCCCGCAATATCGACATCAAGCGCGCCGTGGTCGTTGTCGACGAGCGCGAAACCAACCAGCGAAAGCTCCTCAACTTTGGACACAGCGCCGGACATGCCGTCGAGGCCTGCGAGAACTTTGAGCTGGGGCACGGCAACTGCGTTTCGATCGGCATGGGCATCATCACGCGCGCCGCGGCCTTGCACGGCATTTGCGACGCCGAACTTCCCGCTCGCATCGAGGAGCTCTGCGCGCGCCACGGCCTCAAGACCCGCTGCAGGCTTTCGGCCGACGCCGTCTTTGCCGAGGCACTCCACGACAAAAAGCGCGCCGGTGACACTATCGACCTGGTAATTCCGCACGACATTGGCCGTTGCAGCATCGACCGCACGCCGCTTTCCACTTTCCACGAACTCATTGCCGAGGGCCTCGGCCAGAAGGGAGACGCATCCGCATGCTAGCCCGCATCACCCCGTCCCCGCTCAAGGGCACCGTTCCCGCCATCGCGTCCAAGTCGATGGCGCATCGCCTGATCATCTGCGCTGCGCTTGCCAACGGCGAGACGCACGTCACCTGCAACACCACCTGCGCCGATATCGAGGCCACGGTGCGCTGTCTCACGGCCCTGGGCGCTCGCATCGAGACCGTCGAGGACGGCTTCCAGGTCCACCCCACCATGAAGAGTGTTGAGTTTGGCCTGCTCAAGGCCCTTGCCGGCGGCACGCTTGACTGCGGCGAAAGCGGCTCCACGCTGCGCTTTATGCTGCCCGTCGCCTGCGCGCTGGGTGCGAATGCCACCTTCGTGGGCCAGGGCCGCCTGGGCGCCCGCCCGCTCTCCCCGCTCTCGGACGAGATCATTGCCGCCGGTTGCAATCTGGAGGGCCTGGGCGGCTTTCCGCTCAAGACGAGCGGCCGCATGCGCCCGGGCACCTTTGTGCTGCCGGGCAACGTGAGCTCGCAGTATATCTCGGGCCTGCTGCTGGCAGCCCCGCTGCTGGCCCAGCCCTCCTGCGTGCAAGTAACCGGCCTTATCGAGAGCCGCCCCTATATCAACCTGACCATCCAGGCCATGAAGGCCTTCGGCGTCGAGGTCAACGTCGAGCGCATCCCCGCCAAGGGCGGCCAGCCCGAGGTCACGAACTTCCGCGTGAGCAGCGGCTCGTACCGCACGCCCGGCAGCGTAGCCGTCGAGGGTGACTGGTCCAACGCCGCCTTTTGGCTGTGCGCCGGCGCCATCGGCACCGACCCCATCACCGTCGAGGGCGTGTCGCTCAGCTCCGCACAGGGCGACCGCAACGTGCTCGCCGCGCTCTCGCGCTTTGGTGCCCGCATCGTGCGCTCCACCAACGCCGCCACCGTACAGTCCGACAAGCTCGCCGGCTTTGAGATGAGCGCCCACGATATTCCCGACCTGGTGCCCGTTATCTCGGCCGTGGCTTCGCTGGCGCAGGGCCGCACCTTTATCCGCGATTGCGCACGTCTGCGCATCAAGGAATCCGATCGCCTAGTCACCACCACCCGCGAGCTCACCGCGCTGGGCGCACAGGTGCGCATTGCCGGCGACGACCTCATCATCAAGGGTGTCGATGCCTTTACCGGCGGCGAGGTCGATTCGCACAACGACCACCGCATCGCCATGATGGCCGCCATCGCCGCGAGCCGCGCCACCGGCGAGGTCGTGATCCACGGCGCCGAGGCGGTCAACAAGTCCTATCCAGATTTCTTCGACCACTACCGCCTGCTGGGCGGCAAGGTCACACTCGAGGAGGAATAGCATGTCCTCGACCTTTGGCAACGTTTTGCACTTGAGCATCTTCGGCCAGTCGCACTCCCCCGCTATCGGCTGCTCGCTCGATGGCATTCCGGCAGGTATCGCCGTGGACCAGGAGCAGCTGCAGGCCTTCCTTGACCGTCGCGCCCCCGGTCGCGACGAGACCGCAACCAAGCGCCGCGAGGCCGACGCCGCGCACATCATCGCCGGCGTGGTCGATGGACACACCACCGGCGCGCCTATCGCCGCGATCATAGAGAACACCAACACGCGCTCCAAGGACTACTCCGAGCTGCGCCGTAAGCCCCGTCCGGGCCATGCGGATTTCCCAGCGCGCGTGAAGTACCACAACATGCACGATGTCGCCGGTGGCGGGCATTTCTCCGGCCGCCTAACGGCACCCCTGTGCATCGCCGGCGGCATTGCGCTGCTGGCACTCGAAGCCCGCGGCATTAAAGTGATGGCGCATGTGGCGCAGATCGGCGGCATCTCCGACCTGCCGATGGACGACATGGTCTATCGCGAGGCCGACCGCAAGGCGATCCTTACGAACGATCTGCCGTGCATTGACGCCGCCGCAGCCGGCCGCATGCGCGAGGAAATCCTAGCCGCGCGCGACGAACTCGACAGCATCGGCGGCATCGTGGAGTGCGGCATTTACGGGCTTCCCGCGGGCATCGGCGACCCCATGTTCGACGGTATCGAGAACCGCATCGCGCAGATCGCGTTTGGCATTCCCGCCGTAAAGGGCGTGGAGTTTGGCATGGGCTTTGCCGTGGCCGCCATGCGCGGCAACGAGAACAATGATCCGTATCGCATCGATGCCGAGACCGGCGAGATCGAGGTCGAGTCCAACAACGCCGGCGGCATCCTGGGCGGTATTTCGACCGGCGCGCCCGTCATGTGGCGCATGGCCGTAAAGCCGACGCCCTCCATTGGCCGCGAGCAGCAGACGGTGGACATGGACGCTATGGAAAATGCCGAGCTCTCGGTCCACGGCCGCCACGATCCCTGCATCGTCCCCCGAGCTGTCCCCGTAGCCGAGGCAGCCGCCGCCCTTGCCATCTGGGACGCCCTCCTCGAAGACGCCGCCCAGCGCTAACTACCCACCCCTCAACATCCCCCGACACGTGAAAGGGGTCTCCATGGACCTTGCTGACATCCGCCAGGCCATCGATGGCATCGACACCACGCTCCTCAACAGCTTTGTCGAGCGCATGGACATTGCCACCGAGGTCGCCAAGTCAAAAATCGAGATGGGCAAGGCCGTCTTCGACCCCGCCCGTGAGCGCTCCAAGCTCAACAACCTCGCCAGCCGCGCGCCCGAGCGCTACGAGGCGCAGACCATCACCCTGTTCCGTCTCCTCATGAGCATGAGCAAGGCAGAGCAGCAGCGCTACATCAACGAGCTCAAGGGCATCACCGTCTCGCAAAAGGCCCGCGCCACGGCTGCAGCCTCCGACACGCCCTTCCCTCAAACGGCCACCGTCGCCTGCCAGGGCGTCGAGGGCGCTTACAGCCAAATCGCCGCGTGCAAGCTCTTCGACGTGCCCGACATCGCGTTTTTCGAGACCTTCGAGGGCGTCATGTGCGCCGTGCGCGACGGCTTCTGCGAGTTTGGCGTGCTGCCCATCGAGAACTCCACCGCCGGCTCGGTCAACGCCGTCTACGACCTGCTCGCCCAGTTCGACTTCCACATCGTGCGCTCGCTTCGCCTCAAAATCGACCACAACTTGCTCGTCAAGCCCGGCACCAAGTTTGCGGACCTGCACGAGGTCTACAGCCACGGCCAGGCCATTGCCCAATGCGCCGGCTTTATCGAGGCGCACGACCTGCACGCCACCAAGTACCCCAACACGGCCATGTCGGCCGAGATGGTCGCCAGCTCCGAGCGCACCGATGTTGCCGCCATCGCATCGCGCAGCTGCGCGGCACTCTACGGCCTGGAGGTACTGGAGCCCAACATCCAGGACTCGGACAACAACTACACGCGCTTTGTCGTCATCAGCCGCGAGCCACGCGTCTACCCCGGCGCCAACCGCACCTCGCTCATGATTACCACGGCCAACGAGCCGGGCGCACTCTATCGCGTACTCGAGCGCTTCTACGCGCTCAATATCAACCTCATCAAGCTCGAGAGCCGCCCCATCCCCGGGCACGACTTTGAGTTTATGTTCTACTTTGACCTGGACTGCCCCTTTGGCAGCAAGGCCCTCGATGACCTGCTCGATTCCATCGACGACGTGTGCGAGAGCTTCACCTACTTTGGCAGTTACACGGAGGTGCTCTAGATGACCGATGTCGCCGCAACCCGCCCCTACGGCGTGCTGGGCCGCGTGCTGGGCCACAGCTACACCCCAACCATCTACAAGGAGCTCGCGGGGCTCGAGTACGTACGATTTGAGCGCGAGCCCGAGGATCTTGAGGCCTTTATGACAGGCGACGAATGGGAGGGCACCAACGTGACCATCCCCTACAAGCGCGCCGTCATGGAATACCTGGACGAGCTGAGTCCACTCGCCGAGCGTATGGGAAACGTTAACACCATCACGCGCCTGCCCGACGGCCGCCTGCGCGGCGACAACACCGACTACTTCGGCTTTCAGTGCCTAGTCGAGGAGCTGGGCGTTGAGGTCGCCGGCAAGAAGGCTCTCGTGCTCGGAGCCACTGGTGGCGCCGGCACCACGGCAAGTATGGTGCTGGGAGACCTGGGCGCCATCGTCGTACCCGTGGGTCGCACGAGCGAGGTCAACTACGGCAACATCGCGCAGCAGTCCGACGCCGCCCTGCTCGTCAACTGCACGCCTGCCGGCATGTTCCCCCACTGCCCCGACGCGCCTTGCACACTCGAAGGGCTCGATGCGCTCGAGGGCGTTATCGACATTGTTTACAACCCCGCCCGCACGGGCCTGATGCTCGAGGCCGAGCGCCGCGGCATCCCCTGCATCGGCGGCCTACTGATGCTCGTGGCCCAAGCGGCACAGGCCGTCGAGCGCTATACCGGCCAAGTCACCCCGCGCAAGCGCATCTTAGACGCAACGGAGCGTCTGTCCCGCCGCGAACAAAACATCGCGCTGATCGGTATGCCGGGCTCGGGCAAGACCCGCGTGGGCGAGCAGATTGCCCTGCTCACGGGGCGAGAGCACATCGACCTGGACCGCGCCCTCGAGGAGCGCCTGGGCATGCCCTGCGCCGACTTTATCGTCGAGCGCGGCGAGGCGGCCTTCCGCGAGCAGGAGACGGCGGCGCTGGCCGGCATCTCCAAGCGCAGCGGCCTGGTGCTTTCCACGGGCGGCGGCGTGGTCACGCGCGACGAGAACTGCCCGCTACTGCACCAGAACAGCCAGATCGTGATGCTCAACCGTAAGCTCGACGAACTCGCCCACAAGGGTCGCCCCATCACTGCCCGCGATGGCATCGACAAGCTGGCCGAGCAGCGCATGCCGCGCTACCGCGCCTGGGCTGACTACATCATCGACTCACGCGACTGTGCCGCCAACACCGCCCAAGCCCTCCTCGACACCCTCCCATCCGCTCTCTAATCAAAACCACCACAAAGGGGACAGGCACCTTTGTGGTGGTTTCTCGACTGCAAAGGAAGCAACCATGAAAGCACTCGTCATCAACGGTCCCAACCTCAACATGCTTGGCATTCGCGAGCCGGGCATCTATGGCAGCGACAACTACGACCGCTTAGTGCAGATCTGCCAGGAAGCGGGCGCTGCACAGGGCTTCGACGAGGTCGAGGTCTTCCAGTCCAACCACGAGGGCAGCATCGTCGACAAGATCCAGGAGGCCTACGGCAAGGTCGACGGCATCGTCATCAATCCGGCGGCCTACACGCACACGAGCGTGGCGATCCTCGACGCCCTCAAGGCCGTCGCCATCCCTGCCGTCGAGGTCCACATCAGCGCCGTCGAGACCCGCGAGGACTTCCGCCAGGTGAGCTATGCACGCCTGGCCTGCTTCGCCACCATCACCGGCGAAGGCTTGCAGGGCTACGCCCACGCGCTGGAGCTGCTGAGGGAGCATCTCGAAAAGTAAAATGCCAAACCCAACAAACAGCAGCGGCATGCTCGCGCTCGGCTCCAGCAGTACACAAGATGAAAATAGCCCAGACCGCCAAGCGGTCCGGGCTTAATAAACGATGGTGCTCCATGGCGGATTCGAACCGTCGACCTTGGGATTAGAAGTCCCCTGCTCTATCCAACTGAGCTAATGGAGCATATAACCGCACGCCCAGCCAAGCAAATCAGCTAAGCGCAAGTTATTATAACCTAGTTGAACTGCTCGCGGTACGCCTTACAGACCTCATCAACCGGGCCGTCCATGCGAAGGTCGCCCTTCTCAATCCAAACGGCGCGCTGGCAGATGCGCTCAACCTGCTCCATGGAGTGCGAAACGAACAGAACCGTAACATCGCCGCTCTGGATAAAGTGCTGGATGCGGGCCTCGCACTTTTGCTGGAAGAACACGTCACCGACAGACAGCGTCTCGTCAACAATCAGAATATCAGGCTCGGTAATCGTCGCGATTGCGAAGGCGATACGCGCCACCATGCCCGAGGAAAAGTTCTTAAGCGGCATATCGACAAAGTTCTGCAGCTCAGCGAACTCGATAATGCCGTCAAAGTTGGCGTCGATAAACTCCTTGGTATAGCCGAGCAGAGCGCCGTTCAGATAAATGTTCTCGCGTGCCGTCAGCTCGGGATCAAAGCCAGCGCCAAGCTCAATCAGCGGCGCGATGTTGCCATGTACCTTAACGCTGCCCTCGCTGGGCTCGAGCACGCCGGCGATAATCTTAAGCATCGTAGACTTGCCGGAACCATTAGTGCCCACCAGGCCCACGACCTCGCCTCGATGAATATCAAACGAGATGTGCTTTAGCGCCCTAAACTCCTCAAAGAACAGCTCATGCTTGGCAAGCTTAATGAAATACTCCTTGAGGTTGGTCAGCGACTCGGACGCCATGTTAAAGATCATGGTGACGTCGTCGACCTCGACAGCCAGAGGCTGCTCGCTGTAATCAACAACAGATTCAGTCATCACAGCACTCCTTAGATGTAGAGGATGAATTTGCGCTCGGACTTATGGAACACGGTGTAGCCAATAGCAAGCGCAAGAACCGCCCAAGCGACGCACATACCAAGCGTCAAGAACGAAGGCGTGGTCTGGAACAGGAAGATGTCACGCATAAACTGCAGGTAGTTGTACATGGGGTTCGCATAGACCAGGATGCGCACGATATGGGGCATTTGCGCAACGAAGTCGGTCGTCCAGAAGATGGGCGTGATATAGGTCCACGCCGTGATGACGACACTCCACAGATGCATAACGTCGCGGAAAAAGACAGTGAGCGCCGAAAGCATCATACCCAGGCCCATGCAGAAGCACATAAGCAAGAACAAGCAAACAGGCAGCAGAATGAGGTGCCACGAAGGCATAACGCGGAACCACAGCATAACGATGGCGACGGCGACCAGCGAGAAGGCAAAGTTGACCAGCGAGAAGAGCACCTTCTGCACCGGGAAGACCCAGCGGTGAACCTTGACCTTCTTGAGCAGCGGAGCTGCGCCCACGATCGACGTCAGCGCCTGGTTCGTAGACTCGGACATGACGGCAAAAGTGACGTTACCCACGATCAAGTACAGCGGGTACATCTCGGGCGTAATAGAGCCGTTGCGACCCTGGGCAAAAATCGTCGAGAACACGATGGCCATGACGATCATCATCAGCAGCGGGTTGAGCACCGACCACGCAACGCCCAAAACACTGCGACGATACTTAATCTTAAAATCCTTGGTAACCAGCTGACGAAGGATAAACGCGTCCTTCTCAAATTCGTTCTTAGCAAACGTCGCAGGCAGACTGCGAGTTTCTTGTTGCTTTGTCTGATCCGACACGGATGCAACTCCTTTACTCGTAATCGTTGACAAACGAACAGTATAGACCCGACAGACAGGCAAACGAATCGCGCAACAAAACTGGAGAACTAACCCACATCTTAGGATGCCAGGCGCAAACGGCTATACTTTCAGAGATTGAAATTCAAAGGAGCATTGAGTGAATTCTGAATCCATTGCCGTCATTATCCCCTGCTACAACGAAGCACTTACGATCGGTAAGGTCATCGACGACTTTCACCGCGAGCTTCCGCAGGCGACGGTTTATGTCTATGACAATAACTCGTCGGACGAGACTTCCCGCATCGCAGCAGAGCATGGCGCGACGGTCCGCTTTGAGCCGCGTCAGGGCAAGGGCAACGTCTGCCGCCAGATGTTTCGCGATATCGAAGCCGATTGTTACCTGATGGTCGACGGCGACGACACCTACCCCGCCGAGGCGGCCAAGGCCCTCTGCGACCCCATCCTTAGCGGCACGGCCGACATGACCGTGGGCGATCGCCTTTCCAACGGCACCTACGCCGAGGAAAACAAGCGCGCCTTCCACGGCTTTGGCAACAACTTGGTACGAGCCATGATCAAGTGGATCTACGGCTACAGCTTCGATGACGTCATGACCGGTTACCGCGCCATGAGCCGCCCGTTCGTCAAAACCTTCCCCGTGCTTTCCGAGGGCTTTCAGATCGAAACCGAGCTCTCGATCCACGCCGTCGACCACCGCTGGCGCATTAAAGATGTACCCATCGAGTACCGTGATCGTCCCGCGGGCTCCGAGTCCAAACTCAACACCGTCAGCGATGGCATTAAAGTCGTCGCGATGATCGGCACGCTGTTCAAAGACTACCGCCCTCTAAAGTTCTTCACCCTGGTCGCAATCCTATTCGCGCTTATCGGCCTCGCCCTGGGCATGCCCATCGTTGTGGAGTATTTCCAGACCGGCCTCGTCCCGCGCTTCCCCACCGCCATGCTCGCCGCCTCGTTTATGTTCCTGTGCGGCCTGAGTCTCGCAACCGGATTCATCCTCGACTCCGTGGCAAAGGTCGAAAAAAAGCAGTGGGAAGTCAACGTGTACAGCAAATACGCTTTCGATGACTATCGCAGCGACGAAACGAACGCGAGGTAAATCGCCATGCCGCTCATCTCCATCGTCGTTCCGTGCTACAACGAGCAGGAATCACTTCCGATCTTTCTCAAAGAGCTCGATGGCGTTGTCCACGCCATGACGCAAACGCACCCCGATATTTCATTCGAAACGGTCCTCGTCGACGATGGCTCAGCGGACGCAACGCTCGCCGTCATGAAAGCCGAGTCCGCGGCATCGCATCCTTATGCCATTCATTGGTACTCCTTCTCGCGCAACTTTGGTAAAGAGGCGGCGCTGTTTGCCGGACTCCAGCACGCAAAGGGCGACTATGTTGCCACCATGGATGCCGACATGCAGGACCCGCCCTCGCTCCTGCCGCAAATGTACGAGATCCTGCAAACCGAAGACTACGACAACGTCGCCACGCGCAGGACCACCCGCGAAGGCGAGCCTCCCATCAGGTCGTTCTGCGCCCGCATGTTCTACAAAATCATCAACCGCATTTCCAAGGCCGACATCGTCGACGGAGCACGCGATTTTAGGCTCATGAAGCGGCCTATGGTCAACGCCATCATCTCCATGGGCGAATACAACCGATTCTCCAAGGGCATTTACGGCTGGGTGGGCTTCAAGACCAAATGGCTCCCCTACGTAAACGTCAACCGCGTGGCCGGCGAGACCAAATGGAGCTTTTGGTCGCTGCTCCTCTATTCCATCGACGGCATCGTCGCGTTTTCCACGGCACCGCTCTCCCTCGCCGCCCTCACAGGTATCGTCTTCTGTCTCATCGCTATTCTGGGATTCGTCGTCATCCTAGTAAAGACGCTTGTCTGGGGCGACCCCGTCGGCGGATGGCCGTCGCTCGCCTGCCTCATAACGCTGTTTGGCGGCATGCAGCTTCTGTGCTTAGGAATCATAGGTGAATACTTGGCAAAAGCCTACTTGGAAACCAAGCGACGTCCCATCTATATCATTCGAGAATCCAACGAGGAATCTGATGACACGGCCCAATAACAGCACGCTCAAGAATGTGGCGTTCTACGCCGCCTGCTTCGCATTTTCCGTCGCACTCTTTGTCGCACTTGCAGCGGCAGGGCATGTCTACCCCTTTGGCGACAACTCGTTTCTCACCAACGATCTCAAATACCAATACATCGACTTCTTTGCTTGGTTCCGGCGCGTCCTTTTAGGTGAGGCAAACCTTCGCTATTCCTTCTCGCAAGGACTCGGCATGAACACATGGGGGCTCTATAGCTACTACCTCGCCAGCCCCTTCAACCTGCTCTGCGCGCTGTTTCCCGCAGACAAGTTGACGCTCTTCGTGTTTGTTATCTCCGCGCTCAAACTGGGCTGCATCCACATCAGCAGCGCTTGGTATGTGCAAAAGCGCTTTGACCTGTCTAAACCCTCCATATTCCTGCTTTCCCTCTCGTTCACGTTTTGCAGCTGGACCATCAGCAACATGCGCAACCCGCTCTGGATCGATTGCCTGATCCTGCTGCCCATCTGCGCCTACGGATGCTACGAGCTCATCCGCAAGCAGCGCATGATCTGTCTCGTCATCGCAACGGCGCTCAATGTCATGTTCTGCTGGTATACGGCCTACATCAGCATCCTGTTCCTCTGCATCTTCGTATTGGTCGAATTTGTCGATTATGTTGCAGAAGAAGGATTTAGTTGGAAGCTCATGCTCGATCGGGCCCTGCGATTCGCCGGGGCCATCGCGCTTGGACTGCTTCTGTCCGCTTGGACCTTTTTGCCGACCATCCTTGCCATGTCCAAGGGCGGTCCCGTTCTAGCACTCGGCCCCCTACTTAAAACCAGCCTCAAGTCGCTCATCAGGGGCTTTCTTCCCTGCATGTGGGTAAGCAACGAAAGCACACCGCAGTTCTATTGCGGCATCATCATGATGCTGCTTGCGATGAGCCTGCTGGTTAACCGCACGGTTTCAATCAAGACGCGCATCGCAACACTCGTCGTCACGATAATCCTGGTCGCAAGCTCCGTTTTGAGCCCGCTCGAGTACATCTGGTGCGGCATGCGCGTTCCTAACGGCTTCTACTCGCGCACGGCCTTTTTGCTTAGCTTCTTTGCGCTGTGGGCTGCAGGATACGCGTTGCAGAAACTCAATGAGCAGCCAACATTACGTCGAGCCCATCGTCCGGCCATCATCATGCCGCTCCTGGCACTCACGGCAATTGAACTATTTGCCAACGCCCATGTGATGTGGAACCAACTGTACGCAGGCTATTCCGAAGATGCCAACTGTACCTATGTGACTACCGCAACCAACACGATCACAGCCATTCAAGACCAGGATTCTGCGTCATTCTACCGCATCGATCGAACGACCACGCGCGCCGATAGCGCCGCCCTCAACGAGGGCTTAACGCTTGGGTACAACCAGCTGTCGTCCTACTCATCCGCAAATAACCCGCAGGCAATTGCATTGCTCAACTCCCTTGGATACAGCGGCGTCGGCGAGTTTTCGACCCGTTATGCCGAACCCATTCTTGCCGTCGATGCCCTGCTGGGAGTTAAGTACGCCATTGCCGAGAACGCGCCTGCGGGATACGTTTCGGCCAAGACGAATAAGGCCGACTCCACAAGCGCGGTGTACGAGAACCCCTATGCGCTCAGCATTGGCGTCGCAGCCTCAAGCGATATCCAAAACAGCACGCTAAAGAGCGGGAACCCCTTCGAAAAGCAGAACGACCTCTACAGCAAAATCCTAGGCCGTGAGGTCGAGCTCTATACCAAGATCGAGGCCACGAGCACGGAGAATGGCGATAGCTTAAAGCAATGGAGCGTTACTGTACCGGCAAGCTCCATCGGGTATCTCTACATCAACAAAGATGCGACCGCCGGCAGTTATTGGCCCGTCGCCCTCACCATCGACCAGCGAACAATCAAAAACGAGGCTTGGAGATTCGACAACAATATCCGACAGATTGCAGACGCATCGGACACCCCGAGCCAGCATACGGTGGCAATCGGAGTCGCAGAGGGCTATACAGACATGCCCCAAGACAATGAGCTGGTCTTTTACGCTCTCAATCTGGACGTTTTCGAGCAGATTATTAGCGAGCTTAAGATGAGCGAGTTTATTCCGACGGTTTTTAAGGACGGAAGGATCGAAGGCGAGTATACCGCCAAGGATGACGGCAACCTGCTGCTGAGCGTTCCGTACGATGAGGGCTGGAACGTAACGGTAAACGGAACCGCCGCAGAACTAACGCCCGCCGCCGATAAGGGCCTGTCATCCCTGAACATGCAGAAAGGCGCGAATAGGATCGTGATGACCTACAAGACTCCGGGCGCCCTTGCGGGGCTTGCAGTGAGTCTGGCGACCGCCGCCGCCCTTGTTGCAGCGGGGCTATTCACCAGGCATAAGAAAAGCCGCCGTTAACAAGCGGCGGCTTTTGCTCTCGAAAAGTTGATATCGGCTAGAGCGTCTTGAGGTACTCCCCCAGCTCTTCCTCCCAGTCGGGCATGTGGAACCCGACCGACTCGAGCCTGGACAGGTCGAGCGCGGAGTGGACCGGGCGCGGGGCGATGGGGCCGGCGGCGTTCGCGTAGTAGTCGGCGGTCGACACCGGCACGACCTTGTCCCCGTTGCCGTTGGCGGCCTCGAAGACGGCGCGGGCGATGTCGGCCCAGGACTTCACGGCGCCGGAGCCGGTGCAGTCGTAGGTGCCGTAGGGGGCCTTCGCGTCCAGCACATGGAAGATGGCCTCCGCCATGTCGCGCGTGAAGGTCAGGCGGCCCAGCTGGTCGTCGACGACCGTGATCTGCTCCAGCTTGTCGTCCGGGTCGGCGACGCGGTCGGAGAGCGCCTTCATGGTCTTGACGAAGTTGTGGCCCTCGCCGATTACCCAGCTGGAGCGCATGATGTAGTGGCGCGGGCACCCGGCCACGGCGATGTCACCGGCGGCCTTGGTCTGGCCGTAGACGGAAAGCGGGCTGAACGGCTCGTCCTCCGTGTGGACCTCGGCGGTGCCGTCGAAGACGTAGTCGGAGGACACGTGGACGAGCGTGATGCCGTGCCCGGCGCAGGTGCGGGCGAGAAGCGCCGGCCCCGTGGCGTTGGCCTTCCAGGCGGTCACGCGGCCCTCGGGGGTCTCCGCTTTATCCACGGCCGTGTAGGCGCCGCAGTTGATCACGGTGCCGTAGAGCGACCAGTCGTACTGCGAATAGGCCTCCGGGTCGGACATGTCGAAGGTGTCGATGTCGCAGAAGTCGAAGTCCTTCGCCACGCCGCGCTCCTCGGCGAGCGCGCGCACCGCGCGGCCCAGCTGGCCGTCGCAGCCGGTGACGAGGGTGCGCTTCGGCGCCATCGGGACGACGTCCTTCAGCATCGGGTGGTTGAGGTCGGCCTCGGAGACAACAGCTTGGTCGAGAGGGATCGGCCACTGGATGTTGAGCTCCGGGTCGGCGAGGTTCACGAAGGTGTAGGTCCTCTTCAGCTCGAGCGACCAGTGGGCGTCCACCAGGTAGGTGTAGGCGGTGCCGTCCTCCAGGGCCTGGAAGGAGTTGCCCACGCCGCGCGGGACGTAGATGGCCCTGCTCGGGTCCAGGGTGCAGGTGAACACCTTCCCGTAGGTGGCGCTGCCCTCGCGCAGGTCCACCCAGGCGCCGAAGACCGAGCCGCGGGCCACGGAGATGAACTTGTCCCAGGGCTCGGCGTGGATGCCGCGGGTGACGCCGCGGCTGTCGTTGTAGGAGATGTTGTTCTGGACGACGCGGAGGTCCGGGATCCCGAGCGCGCACATCTTGGCGCGCTGCCAGTTCTCCTTGAACCAGCCGCGCGAGTCGCCGTGGACGGCCAGGTCGACGACCTTGAGGCCCTCGATGCCGGTCTCGGTGACGGAGAGGTCCTTCTCGAATGCGATGTCTGCCATGTGGGAAAAGCTCCTATCGAAGAGGTTGTGAAACCGGGTTTTGGCCTACTGCCCCTGGGCGCGGTAGCGGGCCTCGGTGGCCTCCTTGGCCGGGCGCCACCAGGACTCGTTGGCGACGTACCAGTCGATCGTCTGCTTCAGGCCCCCGGCGAAGTCGGTGTGCGCCGGCCTCCAGCCGAGCTCGCGCTGGAGCTTGGTGGAGTCGATGGCGTAGCGGCGGTCGTGGCCGGGGCGGTCGGCGACCCAGTCGAAGTCCTCGGGGTCGCGTCCCATCGCCTCCAGGATCATGCGCAGGACCGTGATGTTGTTCTTCTCGCCATTAGCCCCGATGAGGTAGGTCTCCCCCGTGCGGCCCTTGGTGAGGATGTCCCAGACGGCCGAGGAGTGGTCCTCGGTGTGGATCCAGTCGCGGACGTTCTCGCCCTTCCCGTAGAGCTTGGGGCGGACGCCGTCGATGATGTTGGTGATCTGGCGCGGGATGAACTTCTCCACGTGCTGGTAGGGGCCGTAGTTGTTGGAGCAGTTGGAGATCGTGGTGCGCAGGCCGTAGGTGCGGGTCCAGGCGCGCACGAGCATGTCGGAGCTAGCCTTGGTCGAGCTGTACGGCGAGGACGGGTGGTAAGGCGTCTCCTCGGTGAACTTGGCGGGGTCGTCGAGCGCCAGGTCGCCGTAGACCTCGTCGGTGGAGACGTGGTGGTAGCGGACGCCATATTTGCGGACGGCCTCCAGCAGGCGGAAGGTGCCCTCCACGTTGGTGCGCAGGAACGGCTCGGGGTCGGCGATGGAGTTGTCGTTGTGGCTCTCTGCGGCGTAGTGCACGATGGCGTCGTGGCCCGGGACGATCCTGTCCAGCAGCTCCGCGTCGCAGATGTCGCCCACGACGAGCTCCACGCGGTCCGACGGCAGCCCGGCGATGTTCTCGGGGTTGCCGGCGTAGGTCAGCTTGTCCAGGACGGTGACGTGGACGTCGGGGTGGTTGTTCACGACATAGTGCACGAAGTTGCTGCCGATGAAGCCGCAGCCGCCCGTGACGATGATGTTCTTAGGTTCAAAAATCTCAGACATGAAAATCCAATCTGAAGCAAGTACAGCTTCTTTAGTATGCCGCAGGAAGTGACGCCGCGGCGCTATTCAACAAAACTATCGGACATTTCGGCATGCGATAAGAGCCATGACCTTCGCAGAATTACTTCCCCTACAAAACGCCTCCGGAATGCAGTCTTTGTCGTACCGGAAGACCGAATTCCCAGTTTTATCGCGTAAGTACTTATAGAAGAAGTCTTCCCAGCTTTTAAACTTCTCACTGTTTACAAAGGCTTCTGGGGTTTCCAAAACCGCCTTAACATCTAACCCTGAAATTACGCCAGAGCTCAGTAGAAGCCACTCGAATGACTCGGGAAGACAAACCGTAACAGTATCGCGATGAATGTCTTGCAGCTTAAGGACGCGGTCCGCATAGCACCCAAATGCCGCTCCGTCCGCGACAACAAACACGCGATCGTCGAAATGCTGATCCAACCAGCCCAAAATCGCGCTGTTCGTCATGGCCGAAGCACAGGTAAGCTCACTATCAGCGAAATGCCGTTCAAAGAACTGGAAACCAGACTTACTGTCCTCGCATAGAAGGATAGAAAAGTCCTGTTTTGGCGCCGATCGGGAAATAGCATAACGATGATTTCCGCGATCTTGATAAACAGGGACGAAAGAATGGTATTTTCCGCTCGTCTTAATCTTGTAAATCTCATCCACGCTATACGGAAGATTGGGGAAATCAGCCCTTGAGATCAGCACGAAATAATTCGAGGAATACAGCACATGATGGGCAAACTCATCAGAATGGATCTCTTTTAAGCCCTCATCGACAAATACAATCGAGTCATGAACGAACGAAAGCTGGTTTCGCCAATCATAATCGGTCAGGGCGACACAGGGACAATCGCATTGCAAGGAGACACCCGACTGCTCGCCCGTTCGCATGTAGTCTGCGACCATGTCAAACAGTGTCGTCTTACCCGTGCCGCTATCGCCACGCACAATAGTGATGTTCCGCTTGATGGTAAATGCGTACTTAGTTCCCCTGCGGCGGGAAATCTTAACGAGATGCGAACCGTTCATAAGCAGTACCTACAGATACGGAATCGACTCGTGAATCAATTCGGCCATGTTGTGAACGATTCGGCCGCTATTCACGACTTTGATTTTAAAATCCTCGCGACCAAAGTCCATCACATGATAGAGATTCACAACGAGCTTGCGGTCTTTCGCCATGTCAAGAATCCACTTGGCACAGTTGTCACCACAGGTAGAGGCGTTAAAAATATGCTTACGATCAAATCTCATAAGCAGCAGCGTTTTCACGCCACCAGAAAGCTGGAGCGGGGAGATGGATCCAAGCACGGGGCTTTCGATGACGTTTTCGGAGACAACATCCGATCGATCGACATCTTTAATTATCGAGACTGCATAGGGATCCGTAATCCAAGTAGACCGGTAAGAGTTTTTGAAATATGTCGCTGTGTTGTAAATCGCTTCTGGCATATCGCCAAAGTAGACGCTTAACACATCCACTCCCAATCATATTGTCTTTATGGTCAACGTAATCATAACGAAAGGGGCCACCAGATAAACGGTGACCCCTAAAAGAAAACAAGCTGGCGCTAGTACTCGCGCGGGCTGTTGACGATCTCGCCGGCGGCGACCTTCTTCAGGTGCTGGCCGTAGACCGACTTGCCGTAGGCCTTCGCGGCCTCCTCCAGCTCGGCGGTCGTGATCCAGCCGTTCTCCCAGGCGATCTCCTCGGGGACCGAGACCGGCAGGTCCTGGGAGTGCTCCACGGCGCGGACGAACTCCGCGGCCTCGTGCAGGCTCTCCATGGTGCCGGTGTCCAGCCACGCGTAGCCGCGGCCGAGGGTCACGACGGACAGCGTCCCCTCCTCCAGGTACATCTGGTTGAGCGTGGTGATCTCCAGCTCGCCGCGCGCGGAGGGCCTCACCTCGTGCGCCTTGGCGGCCACGTCGCCCGGGTAGAAGTACAGGCCGGTGACGGCGTAGGAGCTCTTGGGCTCCGCGGGCTTCTCCTCGATGGACACGGCCCTGCCCTCGCCGTCGAACTCAACGACGCCGAAGCGCTCGGGGTCGTCCACGTGGTAGCCGAAGACCGTGGCCCTCCCCGACTCGGCGTTCTGGACGGCGCGCGTCAGGTGGCGCGACAGGCCGTTGCCGTAGAAGATGTTGTCGCCGAGCACGAGGGCGCACGGCTCGCCGGCGATGAACTCCTCGCCGATGGTGAAGGCCTGCGCCAGGCCGTCCGGGCTGGGCTGCTCGGCGTAGGTGAGGTTCACGCCGTAGCGCGAGCCGTCCCCGAGCAGGCGCTCGAAGTTGGGCAGGTCCGTCGGGGTGGAGATGACCAGGATGTCCCGGATGCCCGCCAGCATGAGGGTGGACAGCGGGTAGTAGATCATGGGCTTGTCGTAGACCGGCAGCAGCTGCTTGGAGGTCACGAGCGTGAGCGGGTACAGGCGCGTGCCGGACCCGCCGGCGAGGATGATGCCTTTCATAACATAACTCCTTAATAATAAAGCAGCCAGACATTGCATACTTGCGGCAACGTTAGCTTAAAGGTCTACGTTGCGGCAACTATGCATCCATCAAATTAAAACTATAGTATCAGTCATATAAGCGAACGACTTTATCCGTCAGTTTTGACCAGTCCCTCTCCTCCGCAGTCTTCAATCCCCCGTCATACAGCGTCTCACGAAGACCGTGATCATTAACAATACGATTAATGCAGCTCACTGCAGCATCAATATCTCCACGGCCGTAAAGTAAGCAATTCGATCCATCGCGAAGGAACTCTGCATTACCTCCATTGGGAACAGCAACAACAAAGCCGCCGGTCGCCATCATCTCCAACGGGGGATATGAAAAACTTTCGAGAATGCTTGTCTTCAATAAAATATGACACTGGTTATAGATGCCAGATATTTGATCATGTGGCACTCTACCGAGGAAATTATCAATACGGTACCAAGGCTTCTTTTTTCCAGTGTAGTTCATGTACCAAATCTCATATCTTTCAGAGTCAAGCCTTTCCACTACCCTGAAAGCTTCATCAACATTTTTATAATCAGAACCGCAATCCCCCTCAATAAGTATCCGAATTTTGGGCATAGAGAAATCACGCTCAGAATGAGGGAACGAGGCAAGGTCGAGTCCATTCGGAACCGTCTTACAATTCTGACCAAACCTATCCTGAAGCCATTCCTCGCACCAAGGCGAGATCGTCAGGTAGTCAATATCATTATTTAAATAAGTAGAATTCGCCTGAAGACGCAGCCTATCTCCTGGAAGATAAAAATCAGTCTCCAGGTTCTGAACCAAGTACTTTTTCTTACCAATACGTGGATAGCGTTTAACAAAATCAAGAGTATCCCAAAGGGTCGCAACCGCAGTATCAATTGCACCCGACAAAGGGCATTTATCGAGCTTGCCGCTTGGAACGACACGATTAAGAACAGGAATACGATGTCCGAAAACTTCAAGCCACTTTGTTGAATCGTCTGTATTAAGTATTAATACATCAACACCAGCGTCCTGAAGAATGCACAGGTGCCTAAGGGCGACTAAGACACCACCGCTAGTATTCACGCTCGGCATGACCATTGCGAGATTGGGAGATTGTTCTTTTACAATAATATCTCGGATTGCTTTAGCAGCCGAAACAGTAGTGCAGTGCTCATGGCAGTATAAATATGCAGATTCGCCGACGCTCTTCCTAAGATCAGAATCTAATATCAGACGATTGAGGACAGCACACCAGTCCTCAACACCATCGCAGAGAAATCCAGTAACGCCATCCTGAATCATCTTCTTAAAGGCGCCAACATTGCTAGCAACCGTAGGAACCTTAACAAGCGATGATTCAATCCATTTATTCTCGGATTTAGCTCGATTGAATAGAGTATTCTCCAAAGGAGCGATATTGATATCACAGGAAGCAATATAATTTGGAAGCCGACGCCAATCGCAAAATGGGAATGTGACAATGCGTTCGGAAAATGGCATCAAGTCATCAGGAACATCGAGTTCCCCGCCCACCATCAAGGTGACGTTGTGATGAGTCTCCATTACCTTAGATAATGCTGGGAGCACTAAATTGAAATCTGCATTATGGGTAATGCTTCCGCTAAAATAGCCGATTCTGATTTCCTGAGTTTTCTGTTTTTCATCCCTTCGCTCAACCGCTCGCTTATAGGGAACCCTATCCTCGGGCAAGACGCTTGAGCTTTGCAAGCTGGGGAGTACATCTCGACGATAGATAGCAATATTCGAATAATCAATCATCGATTCAGATGCTACATTTCTATTTATATAGACCCTGGGAACATATTTTTTTAGTTCTTCCGCCATACCCTCAGTAGTAGTGATAGCGCAATCGCAAAGCTTCAGTGTTTCACCCATTCGCCTGACTCCATCGTCATAGCAAGACTTATCATGAGCAGTCATTGCATTAACGAACGGAATAGAATCGGTATAAGCAGTGTCGATAACCAAATCATCAATGTCATAAATAACACGCTTATTGAGTTTTTTTGCCTGCCTAATTAAAGATTCAACTTCATCACTTAGGGGACAACGGAAAATAATAAAAGTACGCGCATGCCTAAGAATATCCTTTTCCATCTCCCAGGCATTAACCTTTTGGACCGTTAAGCCGGCAGCCTCAAGTTCCTCAATCTGATGATCGACACGGTACCTAATAGGATGCGGAACGGAATAATCACATCCATTAATAAAAATAACATCAAAAAAAGAATTGTCTTGGCGAGAGCCAAAATCAAATCGAGGCCTATGCATTGAGAGTACATGGGAGACCTTCTTGGGGACGTTATAAAAGCCCTCTTCTTTAACGGTGTAACCAATGCCCTCAAGAAGGTTCAACATGAAACACTAACTCCTAAAACGCAGAAAGAATTGAAATAAAGTCAACAAATAGAATAGTACTCATTATCAATGAAGAACCAAGCAAGACATGTCCTTCAGAACTTGATTTTATCGGTCGCAAGATATTCAACAGAACCGGAAGGACCAGTGGGAATAAATATCGTCCTTGGACCCCCATGATAATATCTTCACGCTTATCAACAGTAAGAGTCCAGTTCCTCATCGTCATAACAATCAGGAAGAAATTGACGAATACAACAGCAATCATTACAAAGCGATCCGTACTGCAGAATAATTTTTTATTATTCTCATCGTTATAAAACAGAACAACGGACTGAAGAATGATGTAAAGCCAAAAACAAAATGGCCAAACATTAATCGAAAGAGCGCCAAGATTGTAACCTGCATAGGATTGAAACCAGAATGGCCCCATCTCCCAAATAGACTTAATAAAGACCTTTGCGCAATGCAGCGGCGCTCGCATCAAATCAAAAGAATCTGGCATGAAACTACCATGATAAAGAGACACGAACGCACAGCTCGCAACAAAAGCTATCGCAAAGAAGGAAAAGATGAACTTTATATAGCTGTCTGTTCCTTTAAGTTTTTTCCAGTGAATAAGATTCAAGAGTACCAACGGGAAAAACATTATCTTTGAAAGAAGCAGTAAAACGGATAGCAGTATTAACGCCAGCAGAGATCGATATGAGTACAACGAGTCCGCATAAATCTTAACAACTACAGCAACGTACAAAATGGCAACAATGTTTGCGACAGAATCAGCCGAAACAGACGCTTCCTGCTGCAATAAAATGGGATTTAGTAAAAAAATCAAAACAGCATTTTTACCAACTGGCATCAGTTTGATTATCCAATAAGCCGCGAAGCAATATATTAATCCAGCGCACACGCGCGAAACTGAAAGGGCCACAAAGGCATTGAAACCCGTTTGCTGCGCAAATCCTAGAATTACTCCCGGAATTAAATAAAGATGAGGGTAATAGCTCCCCAAATACGTATGGCACACAAAGACGCTAGACCAATCGGTAGGCTGAGTCATTGCATTAAAATAATCTGCGTACGATGAAGGAAACTGACCCAATTGGAAGCAAGAGACAACATCAAAGCCATTGCCGTTACGAGACAATAAGGCGGCCGCCTGCCAAATATGAGAAGCCTCGTCTGGAACATTAGCGGGCAGCATGAAAAGGCCAAAAGCAGTTACAGCGGGCACACCAATCACCACAAAGCAAATTGCGGGATTGTGCTGCTCTTTAATTAATAATAGGACACCAACGAACAAGCAGGCGATTAAGGGCAGAGCCGAGAGCCATAGCCCAGGCAATCCGATAGCGCTGGCTTTAAAGGCGCAATAGTAGAAAAATCCCAAGCAAAGAGAGAGTGCAGCTATAAGTGGATAAACGATAAACGCCAGAGCTTTTCGATAACTATCAGATAGTTTCAGATGACCAGTAAAGGTATCTAGATTCATAACTCTACAACTCCGTCTCGATAAATGTTCAACTTACGCCGGCATTGTTGCAGCGTCATAAAGAATTGCTTCTCATGCTAAGCGAATACAGGCTACAGACTATTGGAGCAAACCACTTGGGCCAGAATTTTTGAAGCATAGTTTCATCCTCCGACCTCCTTGTATCATCTTTAATCAACGCCGTGGTCTCAGAGCCTTCATGAATTCGATGAAACATTAAAACCTCGGGAGAATAAACGAAAGATCCGTCGATTTTCGAGAATCTTTCCCATGCCTCCCAGTCCAAGTCACATTTCATGTCTGTCATAAATAACGGTGTCTGTAAGATGCTTAGATTAAATGTCACAGAAGGACAGCAGATGGCGGAACCGAACCTCAGGATATCCCTTTTATCCTTAACCGATGAAAGAGCGCCGTGGCGAGCAAACTTACGAAGTAAAATTCTCTTAATTTTCAGAATAAGGAGGTTTTCTTCATATACGCCATTTCTTATCTCACCATAATTAGAAAAGAAGATTAAAGGTCGATCCGCTTCTTTCATAGCCCGCAGCATAGTTTCCGTATAACTAGAGCTATAGATATCATCCTGATGAGCTATAGTCACAAGCTTTGTATTTGAATTCGCAATAGCACAATTCCAGTCATGAGATATGCTAGGCGACCCCTCGTTAACAATTACCGGAATCGAATAATTAGACGCTATACGATCAATATAGGAATTAGGAGTTGACGTCGATATAAGGATATTACTTCGGGTGCTTTGGTTCACTAAAGAATCTAAACAGTCAGACAAGTACGGAGACTCGCCGTATGCGCACAATACAAATGTATGATCTTTTGCCAAGCACATGGCATTACTCCCTATTTTTTGATTCAAGCTCTTTTTCAAGCAATGCAATTCGTTGAGTTAAGTTAGCAATTGCAGAAGATTGTTTACTTGACAGACATGCCATAGAAAGAACAATGCATATCAAAAATAAAAACCCTAAGACAAAAACAAAATTGGCTGGAGTCTGAAAACCAAATAAACTTGAAATGAAGTAAAGAGGTTGCGGAAAGAGGCCGCATACCAACAAAACCAATGCAAGAACAATCCAAAGAAGTGAATACTTGAGCTGAAGGCTATCCTTTAATACAAGACGCAGCACAAAACAAAGCAAAACTAAACAAGCAGTAATGACACCAAACTGTAAGGAAATATGCATAACAACCCGTCCTAATTCGAGAATGAAGAGATGATAATCGCCAAAGTAACCTTTATCATGTAATAAATGCTACTAAAACCAGAAATTGACGACTTTCCCCCCTGTCGTTCTTTCATTACGACAGGCACTTCTGTAACGCGAAGGCCCTTAACCATAGCCGCAACAGCAGAATCCGGCTCCGGATAGTCTACGGGATATTTTTTACAGAACAGATCTATGGCCTTAGATCCACATGCGCGAAAACCAGAAGTGGGGTCGCTAACACGAACGTGAGTTGTAAGATGAATTACCGCAGAGAGCCATCTAATTCCAAGACGCCTCAAGAAGGTTGACTTGAAGCCTTCAGATTCCTCAAGAAATCGCGATCCGATAACTAAATCAGACCCATTATTTATTTCATCAAGCAAGCGCGATATGTAATGGGCGTCATGCTGCCCATCACCATCAACTTGGATGTCTACATCATATCCAAAGCGTTTGGCATATTTGTGTCCGGCTTGAACCGCGCCTCCAATGCCAAGATTCTGCGGTAAATCCAGGACATTAACCCCCGCATCGCGACAAACACGCAAAGTGTCATCAGTGGAGCCATCGTTAATAACTACATAATCGTATCCAGCTTCCTCCACAGAAGAAACCGTATCTAAAATGTTCGCCTCTTCATTAAAAGCTGGGATGATAACCAGCGCTCTTAATTCATGCATCATCTGAATCCTCAGTACAAAATATCAATCAAACAGCCCAAGTCGAACTGAAAAACCCTATCGAAACAAGGAGAGCGAATTTACAGTTCGGATGTGACAGATTGCTTCGCCTTCCGATTTAATAGGTTAATTATACAAAGGAAGGAAAATAATAATCCAAAACCGTATGCCACCAAGATAATGATATTGATGACATTTGCATCAGAAGCAAATACCGGATTCACAAAACAATAACGAGAAAGAAACACGGCCAACGCTAACGAAGCGGCACCAGAAATCGTGCCAATAATCGGTTTCCCAAATGCAATAAAGACATCAATAGTGAAAAAGTTCAAACCAGTGAATGCGGTAGCAACGAGTGCCAACGGAAGATAATCTGAGTGAAGGCCAACTTCTTTGCCATAAATAGCAGTAAGCACAGGTTCGCCCATGAAAGCACTAGCCATGGCACACATCGCCGTCAAAACGAATACGGAAACGAGCATCTTAATAAATACTAAGCGTAATCGGTGAGTTTCGTTTTCTCGCCACATTGCCGAAATAGGTCCAAGCAGGGGGGCATATAGATAAGATACGAGAGCCTGAATTACGGCAGTCGGAGTGGCAACGGCGGCATAAAAACCCAACGCCTCATTTCCATAGGAAAGGCCATAGAACTGTCTTGTTACGCTAACAACAGCCGTGCACGCAAGAGATGCAACAAAACCGGGAAAGCAGATACGCGACAATTTGATAAGGGAAGTAAAATCAAAATCAGGTATAACGGCACAAAACCGTTTTGTCATTCTAAAATCATATGTAAGCACAACAGCTATGGTAACAAAAGCCATTGAAGCAACGGCTATTACCAAGTTATCAAATAGCAACAAGCACAACGAAAAGGAGACTAGAACTCCTACGCCACGAACTATTTGAGAGATAGCCGCAATGTCCAATCTGTTGTTTACCTGATCCACACCGTGAAGAACATCGACAAATGAATCACCAGCTTTAAATAGGCAATAAACAGCAACAACTGCCCAATCGTTGAATGCAACAGAGACTAAACAATAGAAGAAGCAAATTACACAGGCAAGTATTGTTGCAACGATTCTATGAGCGATAAAATTCCCAGTCGTAAAATCAGAATAGCTCTCAGAAACCTGAACGGGGCGCGCTCTAAGCAAAACAATGGTCGCAAAAATATTACCAACAGACATAGCCACAGCAAGGCTACCAGACATGCTAATGTCGGAACCAAGTGTCACCACAAGAACAGTAATCAGCCAGTTGCAAATCAAATACACCATCGAGCCGACGCTGTTCCAAACAAGACTCTGCTCAACAGAGAGTTCTTTCGTTTTTCTATTAGACACAATCACTCCAGCAGTGGATCATCAGGCCTTGTTGAATAAAAACAAAACGCGAAGAAGTAAATCAGAAATCAAAGTAGGTCGCAGACGCTTTGGGAAAAATGCTTTCCTAAGTCTTGAAATAATCCCATCATCATTGGTGAAAATATCAAGCTCATGTTTCTGCTCAAAACTAAGCTCATCATAAAACACCGCAGAAAAATGGCTTAACTTTTTACTCTCATCTTTCGATCTATCACCAAATAGCTCGTCCTTAAAATAGGTCTTTAAAAGATCAAAATAACGATTATCTCCAGACGTGACCGCAGAGGAATGACGAACATGTGAAGCCGTACAGACGGAATCAAACAATACCTTTCCAAATGCCGAAGCACACCGAATCAGCCAGCGATCATGCATTTCATTCCCTGGATCTACCTCAAGAATAAAGGCCCTGCAGGCAAGGCGATTAAATACTATCGTGAAGCCTAGTCCGGGAGTATAAAACAAGGTGTTATGAAAAGAGAGGTACTTGTCCTGCGGAGCCGACTCGCGTATCGTCTCGCCATCTTCGTTTACATATGAAAAGGAAGAAAAGTAGACAGTCGGCACCTTGTCTCCACTATTTTCAATTGCCCTGACTGCCCGTTCAATTTTATCGGTCTTCCAAATATCATCCTGATCGGCAAATGCATAGTAGTCATATTCGGGAACCCGTTTGATAATTTCATAAAAACTATTTGGGCACCCAAGATTACCGATTGAATCTTGAATTAAATGAATGCTGGAGTTTGACCGACAGTACCATTGTGCAATTTCAACAGTTTCATCCGTTGAACCATCATCACGAATATAGACGGAGCAATTAGGCCAAGTTTGCTCCAAGATACTATCAAGCTGTTTGGCCAAATACTTTCCGCCGTTATATGTGGGTAAAACAATGCAAACAGACTTGTCTTTGATTTTATCCATAATCCTATTTATTTCTTTGCGAGGCACGATATTTAAGAAATGCGGGAATCAACCCGCTGATCACTTTATAACGAAGCTGAGGAAAAGGCCTGGTTAGGAAATTAAAAGTCCGCCAAGCAAGAAAATAAGCGCCCCAACCATCTTCATCTTTCGCGTCCTTCCAGAACGTTTCTGATAAATAAAAGTGATACTCATTATTGAAGCGATGAGTATTCCCCCGCCGCCATGGCCTCTCTTCGCCGAGATAATGGACAACGATGGGCTTCGATCTTGCGGTATTAAAACTGTTTTCATCCGAAAAGCCCGGCATTAACGAGTTTAAGAATATAAACGGATAGTAGTCAAAGATATTGGAATAATTGAACGCAGGGGATAAACTGCAAATCTTATCTTTAAGTACTGCATTTAGAGCATCTTGATCATTCGCAAACAAGCGTCCTGAGCGGCGCTCGCAATAATCCAATAATTGATCTTCGCAACAAGTTGATCTCCATTGCTTTAAATCAACGAGCAACACGCCAGCATTGTGGTACAGACAGCCATTTAAGTCTAAATCATTAAGTCGAGATGGGCCGACCGTTGGCTCGGGAACCATTCCAACCACGCAACCCTTAAGATCTTGATTCCAAAGAAGAGCAATATCCCCAAGAACAATCGTATCGCCATCGAGGTAAATAACTCTTTCGATCTCATTAGGTAGAAAATGTGCCATCAAAAGCCTAGCAAGAACTATTTCATTCCATCCCGATGTATCAAAATCAAACCCGAGAGCATCTTTGAAGTTCGAAATATCATAAAATACAACGTTTTGGTTGTATTCGGTCACCATCTCCTGGAGCAAACGCTGGTTATCCTCTGTAATGCCATTAGAGAAGACATGAAAAGTAATGTCTTGAATACCGGAATGATTTGAAACAACCGAGCAAATATTGGCGGCCAACTGTGGGACAAAATTGTTATCAACCGTATAAAGCAAATTCATGATTACCAAACTTCACCTTAATTCACCCAATAGAAATTAATGATGACGACTTAATGAAAGAGGCCGAAACGAAATCCTTACACAAAGGATAAAGTCTAGCACGGTTTGTCTCTTTCAAATAACTTGCAACTAAGGGGGGTGAATTGAGGGGACTACAACCCCATCAATTCACCCCCACTTCATTAGCGTTGGTATATAGGCAAATTGGATCTATATTTAGCTTTTCTCAACCAGCCTAACCTCAAGCGCTTCTAGATGCAGAGCCTCACCAGTTGTACCGGCACACTCGCCCGATTTAACCCAGTCTAGCCAACCTTTGCTTTGAACGTGTGCCCTATAGACAACGTCATAATGCTTGGCAAGATCTCCCGTCAGTTTTATTTCAACAGCCTCAACAGCAAGAGACTTCCCCGTAGTACCGGCAACCTTTCCATTTTTGACCCACTTTTGCCAGCCGATATTTTGAACGTGAGCTCGATACTCGATGCCGCCGGAATACCCTAGGTCAGGCTTGCTAATCGTCAACGCCTCAACAGCAAGATTTCGGCCAGTTGTGCCAACGGTCATGCCTTCGTAAACAGGCGACTGCCAACCAAGGTTTGAAACATGTGCCTTGATTGAAAACGCTCTCTGAATAGAGGGCTGACTCGTATCCCCAAGAGCGGGCGAACCCTTTTCGACCAAAACGACCTGAAATGCCTCTAGCCTCAAACCGAAACCGGTCGTTCCGGCAACTTGATCATTGCAGGCCCAACCGAGCCATCCCTTATCCTGAACGTGAGCTCGATAATAAACGTCATAGTGATTGGCCATCTCACCAGTCAGGCGAATCTGAATAGCCTGGACAGACTTGCTCTGGCCCGTAGTACCAGAAACTTTCCCCTCCTTCACATAGCCCTGCCAGCCATAATCGGAAACATGTGTCCTGTACTCCAATGCACCATCATAGGGAGCATTCTGCAGATTGAGAGTAATAGCCTCGACGGCTTTTGACTGCCCAACGGTACCGGAAGCATTTCCACCCTTAGAGGCCGATTGCCAGCCGTCATTTGAAACATGCGAAGTTGCCAAGACGTCAAGAGGGCCTCGTGACACCTTAACAACATCATAGCCCGACTCGCCCTTCTTGAAATAAGTCAGAGCACCGCTATTGTGCGAATAGATAGCAAAGTCGTAATTTGCCGAAGCAAGTATGGAATCCGAAAACTCTACGAGATAGCAAGAGTCTCCCTGTTTGCAAAGGGATCTGATAGCAGCATCCGTATCTTCGGTAATCGGAGAAGCAAACCAATCCATAATGGAATAATCGATGACGGCACCCGGCTTCAAGGCCTCGGCCTTTGTGGAATTCCAAAGTCCACCAGCAGCATCGACACTGGCCGAGTTATACGTACTAGACCCATAACCAGACAGACCGATCTCCGGATTAAAGAAGAGGATCAGCTCTGCAGCGACGGAAGAATCGACATCGGTAATGCCAAGACGGTCAAGCTGTTCCTGCTTTTGGGGATACATACCCGTCGGTGTGTTTGGATGCCCCTTGTAATAATACAAATAGTCATCGCCATAGATAACTTCGGTCAAGTTGGCATAGTCGTCAAAATTCTGCTCGTAAGAAACGTACGTTCCAAGCAGCATCATTACCTTTTTGCCCTGCTGAGTCGCCGCATCAAAATAGCCATCGTTAAAGTTGTACAGCGCCTTAAACGCTTGGACTGTATCCTCTCCCCTATTCTGCAGGCTCGTAAGCATGCCCGAAACATTCACCTTCTTAACGCCGGGATCGGACGCGATCTTATTCGCAAAGGCATTATCGTCACCACTCGTAAACAGATTCGTTCGAGTCATCCACCACTGAGTGCCAGGCTCAATACTCAGCACGGCATACATAGAATCCCAGTGATCGTGATAATCGCTATACGACTTTGAGACCTCACCGGTTTCGTATTCCTTATTCTTGGCAGCGTTCCATAAAGTAATCAGCTCCGCTTGCTTAGAATCTGGATCCTTAACGTCAAAGGCTTCGTTGGTAAAGACATACGGGGCGGATCCATCGGACAACAGCCGAATGGAGTATTGGCCTGCGGGAATCTTGTTGGCGTAAATCATCCTATGGATCAACGAACAGGTGATGTCATTGATATACAGATTGAACTTTGCCTTGGGATTGATCTTGTAGAGAGCAGCGACATAATCCGCGAACGCCTGATAGCTCGAACTAGAAGCATTCTCCTCATGAGTCAGATACGGAAGACCGTACATCCCGGATGGAAGCGAGTTCCAGTTATAGGCACTTGGACGATCGAGCATTACAATTGACGGAACGGTCGTTCCAGCAGAAGAGGTACTGATATCCCAGAAAGATAGCGAATAGAGAACAACGGGGAAAGAAGCACTCAAAGGGGCAAGGTTGTACTCACTCGCAGAAATGCCAATTGACTGATGGTCCTCTTGAACGATGTTTCCGTTCTTCAAATACTGCAACGTAACGTCAAACGGACCATAATCGCTAAATTCAATTTCACTGGAGCTAGAGCCCAGATCTCCGAGTGCAATCGTGCTTGAGACGGAACGGGTGACCCTCCCTCCATACGACATGGAGCCTGCCACCTTTATCGAATCAGCGATCCCGAGTCGTTTTATATCCTCGATCTGCGGAATATTCAGGGTTACTTTAGTCGTCTCCCCAACCTGAGAAAGAGAGCAATTAAAGACATATGGGACATAGGCACCAGCAGTATCGCCGGGCGCCGCGTCACCCTTTTTTACAATGACGATCTGTATTGCTTCAACGGCATAAGACCAACCGGTGGTTCCCGCAGTCGACCCATTTGAAGTCCATCCAAGCCAGCCGAAATTAGAAGCATGAACGCGATAATACAGGTCATAAGAAGCCGCCCTGTTGCCCGTCAGCTTGAGCTCGACGGCTTCAATCTGAAGGCCCTTTCCCGTTGTGCCGGAGACGGCTCCATTAGAAACCCAATCCTGCCAGCCTTCATTTTGAACATGAGAGCGGTATTCGATACCAAGGTCTTCTGAATTAGGGAGGGAAACCCTGAGTGCTTCAAGCCTACGGGACTGGCCTGTTGTGCCAGAAGTCGAGCCATTCGATGTAAACGTCGGCTCCCAACCAATGCCTGAAATGTGAGATTTATAGCTGACGTCCGGGGCCGCCTCTTTGGGCTCCACGGTAGCATCAATCGAAGGCGCCGTTTCATCGGCTACAGCAGCAGTTTGATCCGAGGGGTCGGATTGGGTCTCTGGAACGGATTCATATTCGTTGGAACCAACATTTTGATCTGCCCAACAAGCCAAAGGGCTCAAAAGCAGCATCGTCATGAAGCAGGAAATCAGAACAATAAATGCTCTAAATTGCCTTTTCAAAAGAATCGCCTCCTAGATAGACGGTCGTCAATAACCATACTATCGGGAGTTAGCTTCATTAATGTCACCAATTAGGTGAACGAAGAAAAAGGAGCCTAATCCAACGGCAAGGGCCCTTTCCTGTTGCCAAGACTACGGCAACAGGAAAGGGCCCTCTAACAAGCTCTCACCGCTTACGGGAATAGTTAGTAGATTACCACCTTGGTAGCAAGGGGCACGTTATCCCAAATCCATTTAGCGCGATCGATGGGCAAACGCACGCAGCCTTGTGAAATATGCATTCCCATTCGGCTGTCCATGGGATTAAAAGTTCCCTGGTAGTACGGTATTGAATGGAACAGATAGTCACCGTAAAACTGCGTGTAGTAGTAGCAGGTATACCCATGTCCAAACGAGTAGCCCTTGCCGGTGACGGTATACTCACCCGTAGGCGTTGGAGTACTAGGGGCGCCGGTAGAGCAAGTCCAGTATTGAGCGTAACTCCACGACCCGCGCTGTCCACGAAAAACTCCAAGGCGGCATGCTTGCCTGTCAACCATAATGAGCCAGCTTGTGCTGCTCGAATATCTATTAGCTCGATTAAGCATAGTCATCATATCTGCCGGCAACAAGGGCTGGTCAGTAAACGGACGCGCAGTAGAACCGGGAGCACCAGCGCCCTTGGGAACAATCTTCACTTGAACAGACTCGACTCTGCAGCCTATCCTAGACGTACCCGCAGGCTGCCCATTTGAGGTCCAGTCGAGCCACCCAAAGTCTTGGCAATATGCTCGATACCAAACATCAAAGTAGTTCGATAAATCACCGGTCAACTTAATCTTAAGAGCCTCGATACGCTTTGCGCAGCCTACTGTGCCAGCGACATTCCCATTGGAAGTCCAACCTTGCCAGCCCACATCCTGTACATGGGCGGAGTACTCAATACCGCCCGATACGCTACTGGAGACATTCAACTTCAGCGCCTCAATAGCAAGCGATCTGCCGGTTGTGCCCGCAACACCACCGTTGCCAACGGGATTCATCCAACCAAGCGTGGCGACATGCGCCTGGAGCGTTAGAGCTGGAGCAGAGATAAATGCGGGCGCAGACGATGAGCCAGGATTCCCGCCCTTCGCGACAAGCTTAATTTGGACAGCTTCTATCTGGATATTTAACCCGGTAGTTCCAGCGGAATCGCCGTTTTTGGCCCAACCCAACCAACCATAACCAGCCGAATGAACTCGATAGTAGATGTCATACTGATTCGCGAGGGGACCATTAATGCGCAGCTCAAGAGCCTGAATGGCCAATCCTTGTCCAACGGTCCCAACATAACCGGCAGACCGCCATTCCTGCCAACCAATATTGGCAACATGAGCTCGTGCCTCAACCAGAGAATCATCATCCACACCGGCCAGCACCACATTCAGAGCTTGAAGCGAAAGCGATTTTCCCGTTGTGCCGGCATCCTGCCCATCTAAAACAGATGGAAACCACCCACGGTTAGCGGAATGGGCCTGATAAACAACATGAGCGCAATCGACGGAAGTATCGGAAACAAATGCTCCGTCCGTTACTCCGGGAGCGCCACTGCCTTTACTGATAATCCTTACTTCGACAGCCTTAAGGAATGAACCCGGTATCGTTGCCCCCGCATCCGCGCCATTACACGCCCAGCCAAGCCATCCTTTTTTGGAGTCAAAACACCGGTACCAAACGTCATAGGCATTAGACAAATCACCAGTAAGAGTCAATCTCACGGCCTTCAAAGTACGGCCATCATTTTTAGAATTGAGCGCGGCACCGTCAGAAACAACTCCGCTCCATCCACTAAATTCATAGCAGCCTGAATAACCGATTGAACCTGAAGTCTCTTGATTATCAAACGAAATAGAAAGCGATGTTAAAGGCTCAGAGCCGCTCTCGGAACCCATTAAAATCGTTTTACCCTGCACAGTGCCCAAGCTATTGCCATTAAGGCCATACGAACTGCCACTCAGAACATCCGTAGCTCCAATAAAATGATTCGCTGTATCTCCAGGAGCAGAGCAGCCCTTTTCGACCAACATAACCTGAATACCCTGAATGGCGGCACCCTTCCCCACCGAGCCCGCAGGAGACCCGTTGGACGTCCAGCCCAACCATCCGCCCAATTTGGAAGCATACACACGGTACCAAATGTCGTAAGTTGCAGATATCTCGTCATTGAGCTTAAACTGAACGGACTCAACTGACCGAGACTGCCCGGTCGTGCCAACAGTACCTGAAGACCAGCTTTGCCAACCAATGCCAGAGACGTGCGCGCGAGAGGAAATAGAGCCTCCGTGGCCATACCAATTAACACTAAGCGACAGTGCCTCGATTGCATTTCTTGAGTCAATGACCCCCGATGTCTTTCCGTCCGCGACAACACCCATCCATCCAACATTGGAGATATGAGATCGATAGGAAACAGTAGGCGGTTCCTGGGAATGGTCCCTAAAGGCATCGCCTCGCGCTGGCGCATCTTGAGCATTTTTTGGAAGCACCTTTATCTGAATAGCTTCGATCTGATAAGCATAGCCCTGTGTTCCAGCAGGCTCACCATTTGAGGCCCAGCCAAGCCAACCAACATTTGCAGAATGAACGCGATACCAAATGTCATACGAGTCAGAAAGACCGCCCGACAAAGATAGCTTGATCGCTTCGATGGCTCGCGACTGTCCAACTGTTCCAGATGTCTGCCCGTTACCCACCGGCTGAGGCTCCCAGCCGATCCCGGAAATGTGTGATTGGACCGAAATGCTGTCATTCCCCAAAGGGGTGCCATCTTGTGAAAGCAGATTGATCTTGAGGGCTTCAACGCGCTTAGCACGACCTGTTGTGCCAGCCGTCATTCCATTTGAAACGGGAGCCTGCCAGCCAATATCCTGTACATGAGTCTGGTATGAAACAGAACCAAAGACAGCGGATACATCATTTTCGGGTTTCGGCGAATCAGTCGCATTGGAAGCAGACTCGCTAGAAACGGATGAGGGAGAATCATTGTCTGACACAGTCGGCTGCTCGACTTCAACCCCCTGCTGTTCATCATTTAGGACGAAACTCTCGTCTTCCGAGCTGCTGGCGGCGCTATTGGAATAATCAGTAGACTCCGGCTGCACCGGTAAAGAATCAGCCCAGACAGAAAGGGGCGTCAGAAGACAATGAAGAATCAGTAATGGCGTCATTGCCGTTGCTAGCAGTCGTTGCGTCTTTTTCATTCGACTTCCCCATCAATCGACCATCTTTAGCATCATTATTTATCGTTTCGGCAATTGCTTAAATACCGAAAACGTGAATGGCACTTAAATAGAAACGAACGGACCGTTGCAAAACGACCCGTTCGTTTTTAACCAGAGTAACTGCTAGAACCTGTGCGAAGGCATGACTTTCGATCAGCTATGCAAGCGGCACGTTGTCATACCAACCCCACTTTGGCTTATATGAGGTGGAATAATAATCCAACCAGTACGCCATATCGAGCGTCCTGATCTGACCGACATTATCCATAACCTGGTTATTGCCAATATAGAGACAAACGTGACCGTAAATGCTGCCCATGCGGGTATGCGTATGCGAAGGAACGGCAATGACCATTCCAACTTTCAGCTGAGAATAATCGGTGAATTTACAATAATCCCAGTAGTAATCGCAGGCATCTGTATGGACGTTCCTAAATCCGGCACGCTCGTAGATATCTGCAATCCACTCGGAGCACAATCCCGGGCCAGGAGACGGTACCTGTCGGGCAAGATCAACAATCTTCTTCTGCATAGGATTTGCAAACGCAGAAGGCTGCCCAAGCAAACATGGCGAAACGGTGCTCCCGGGGGCATTGGCGCCCTTCCTTGTAAGTCGAACTTGAACAGCTTGGACATGCGTCCCATAGCCAGTGCTACCGGCAACGGCACCATTTTTAGTCCAACCAAGCCAGCCGACATTATCGACATGGACCCTATACCAAACATCAAAATAGGTTGCTAAGTCACCAGAAAGAGAAATTTTAATAGCCTCAACCGAATTAGATTCAGCGGTAGACGAAAGCTGCTCCCCGTTTGTCTTGCCAGAAGTCCAGCCTACATTCGAAAGATGCAGTTGATAAGCAATCCCGCCGGCAACAGATGAAGTAGTTTTAGCCGAAAACCCGGTGATGGGAATTCCCTGACCGGTCGTACCGGACACCTCTCCGGCAGGGACATAATTCTGCCAAGCACCTTTCACCTGAGCGGAATACGTCACCGTAGGTATTTCAAGATGGGGATAGCCCGATGTATCAGGATGGGAGGTACCCTTCTTAATGAGCTTAATCTGAACAGCCTCGAGAGAGCATGACATACCGGTGGTGCCGGCCTCCTCGCCGTCCTTGGCCCAGGCCATCCAGCCGATGTTGGAGG